>CAYSWB010000005.1:0-85812 GCA_964434575.1 uncultured Candidatus Peribacteria bacterium
CTACTTCTTGGCGCCCTTGTCGGCTGCGCCGGCCTTGGCGTCCTTTTCCTTCTTCTCGCCGGCGGCTGCCGGAGCTGCGCCATCGGCTGCCGGAGCGGCTCCATCGGCCGGAGCGGCACCTTCGGCGCCGGCGGCGGGAGTGGCTTCGACGACCTCTTCCTTGCGCGGTTCCTGCACGGTGACGATGACGGTTTCGACGTTGTCGACGACCGACACGCCCTGGGGCATGGTGACCTTACCGACGGTGATGGAATCGCGGAACTGGGCCAACGGAGCGAGATCCACGGTGAACTTCTCCGGGATGTCGGCGGGCAGACACTGGACCGTGATTTCGCCGTGCACCGTGACCAAAATGCCGCCCAGCTCCTTGACTGCCGGGGCGACGCCTTCGAAGACGACCGGAACGCGCGTGGTGACCTTCTTGGTCATGTCCACGGCATACAGGTCCACGTGCTCGTACGCGCCGGAGACCGGCTCGTAGGACAGGGCATGGATCAGGGTCGGGATCTTCTTGCCCTCCATCTCCACCTCCACGAGGGTGTTCTCGCCGGCCTTCATGTAGACGTTGTGCAGGTCTTTGGTCTTGCACTTGATGCTGGTGCTCTCGGTCTTGCTGCCGTACAGCACGCCCGGAACTTCACCCGCTTTGCGCAGGGTCTTCACGTTTTCATCGGCGGGCCGCTTGTTCACGGCAAGAGTGATCTTTTGCTTCATAGCTGGCACAGGGTAGGGATTCCGGCGGCCTCGGTCAATGCGATTTGACGGAGGGGGATCAGGCCGCGCGGGGCGGCGGGACGCCGTTCCACTTCAGGAAGTACTTCAGCGCGCTGACGGCGTGGATCCGGGTCGTCTTGCGGGTGACGATGGAAAGCATGTTGTTGCCGCTCAGGCGCTGGCGGCGGTCCAGCACCTGGATTTCGGGGCAGTAGAGCACGCGCTTGCCCGCGTCCCAGCAGCGCCGGCATAAGTCGATGTCCTCGAAGAAGAGGAAGTAGCGGTCGTCGAAACCGCGCAATTGCTCGTAAAAATCGCGTTTCAGGAGCAAGCAGGCGCCCACCAGCCAGTCCACGGGCTGCACGCCTTTCCTTTTGGCGAGCATCTCGGCATCGTACGCGGCTTGCCACTTGGCGCCGTTCATGCGCTTTCGGAACAAGTCCAGCACGCTGGGGAACCGCCGGGCGGACGGGCGGAACGATCCGTCGGCGTAGACCAGCCCGGGTCCGACGATGCCGGCGTCCTTCTCCTTCTTCTGGACGTCCACCATCTTCTCCAGCGCATCGGGCGGCAGGGTGTTGTCCGGATTCACGATCAGCACGTACTCGCCCTCGGCGTGGCGGAAGGCGGCGTTGTTGCCGCGGCCGTAGCCGATGTTGGCGTTGGTCTCGATGATCTTCACGCGCGGCTTGCCGTTCCAGCGGGCGCGCAGCCATCCGACGGATTCGTCGTCGGAATGGTTGTCCACGATCAGCACCTCCAGCTTGTCGCCGATGGTTTGGGCCAGCAGCGCGGTCACGCAGGCGTGCGTGTCGCGCGGCGAGCGGTAATTGAGGACGATGGCGGAAACCAATGGGCGGGCCATGTCCTCCACTGTAGTAGAATGCGGCCATGGCGGAAACCAATCCCGCGTTGGCCAAGCTGCGCAAGCGCATCGCGTCGGCGTCCACCGAGTCCGGCGTGTACCGCTGGCTGGATAAGGAGGGCAACGTGCTCTACGTCGGCAAAGCCAAGAATATCCGCAACCGCTTGCGCAGTTACGTCGCGCCCGGGGCGAAGCTGGACCCGTGGAAGGCGATCATGGTGAAGCACATCGCCGATGTGGACGTGACGGTGGTGCGCAGCGAACTGGAGGCGTTCATCCTGGAATCGAACCTCATCAAGGAACTGAAGCCGAAGTACAACATCCTGCTGAAGGACGACAAAGGATACGTGTACGTGCGCGTCGCCACGCAGGACTCCTACCCCGGCGTGTCGGTGGTGCGGCGACTGGAAGAAGACGGCGCGCGCTACTTCGGGCCGTTCCTCGGCGCGTACGCGACGAATGCCAGCTTGGACATGCTCGATGACATCCTGAAGTACCGCGCCTGCAAGAAGTCGCTGGACGCGCTGAACCATCCCACGCCGGCTTCGGCGAAGACGCTCGGAGCGCCGTGCCTGGAGTACCAGATCGGCAAGTGCTGCGGTCTGTGCATCGGCCAGGTGCCTCGCGAGGAATATATGGACCGCATCCATGAAGTCGAGCGGTTCTTCCGCGGCAATTTCCAATCCGTGAAGAAGAAAGCCGAGGAGGCGATGATCGCCGCCGCTTCGCAGAAGAAGTTCGAGCGGGCGGCGCGTCTGCGCGACGTCCTGAAGTTCATCGCCGAGCTGGAGAGCCGCCAGGTGGTGTCCGACGCGTCGGGCGAGAACGCCGACGTGTTCGGCATCGCGTTCCGCCACGCCAAAATCCACGTGGTGCTCCTGCGCGAGCGTGACGGCAAAGTCATCGAACAGGTGAACTTCGCGCTGAAGGGCGAGGCCGACAACGCCGCCGAGGCGATGGCGCAGTTCCTGCCCCAGTACTATTCCGAGACGCAGGACATCCCGGACTTGGTGATCGTGCGCGACCCGGTGCCGGAGGCGGGGGTGCTGGAGACCTGGCTCAAGGAGCGGCGCGGCAAAGCCGTGCGCATCTGGGTGCCCGAGCGCGGCAAGAAATCCAAACTCCTGGAGATCGCCGAGAAGAACGCGGACGAAAAGGTGAAGCAGCAGTTTGCGGCGTGGGAGGCCGATCTGCGCAAGGCCGAGGATGCCGTGGAGTCGCTCCAGAAGCTGCTTGGCATGCCGGAGGCGCCCAAGCGCGTGGAGGGCTACGACATCTCGCACATGGGCGGCAGCGACACCGTGGGCAGCATGGTGGTGTTCGAGAACGGCAAGCCCAAGCGGCAGCATTACCGCTCCTTCAACATCAAGTCGCTGAAGTCCGGCGACGTCGACGATTACCAGTCGCTGGCCGAAGTGCTGCGCCGCCGCCTGAAGTACCTGGCGTTCGACCTGAAGTCCGACCAGGCCCGGCTCGCGGAGCGGGGGATCGAGATCGGCAAGGCCCGCAAGCCCGAGCAGAAACGGATCGAGGAACTCGCCGCGGCCCACCCGGACCATCTGGAGGGCGAAGCGGTCCACTACAAGACGTTCGTCGTCGCGCGCGAAGGGGGCGAGATCATCGGCATGGCGCGGTTGTTCGATTGCACTCCGGCGGTGCGGCTGTTGCGCGACGTCTGGGTTGCCGAGGGCCGCGAGCCGCTCATCGGCACCGTGCTCATCCGCACGCTGCTCGCGGGACTGGAGAAAGGGAAGGCGTATACGGCCGTGGACCCGGCGCTGGAAGAGAGCTTCGCCCGGCTCGGATTCCGGTACGTCATGGAAGGACATGAAGCGCTGAACGAGTACGTGACGCAGCTGGCCGAGCAGCATCCGGACACCGCGAAGCGGATCATCCTTTCCTACGACGTGAAGAAGGAAAAGCCCGACGAGTCGTTCTCGAGCATGCCGGATCTCCTGCTGATCGACGGCGGCAAAGGTCAGCTGGGCGCGGTGCATGCCGTACTGCGCGAGCTCAAACTGGACGTGCCGCTTGCCAGCATCGCCAAACGCGAGGAGTTGTTGTTCACGCCGGCTTCACCGGAGCCGGTGCCCATCCCCAAGGACGACCCGGCCCAGTTCCTGGTGCAGCGCATTCGCGACGAGTCCCACCGGTTCGCCAACGAGAAACGCAAGGGGCGCATGACGAAAGCCACGTTCGCGTCGGCGTTGGACGATATCGAGGGCGTCGGTCAGCTCCTGAAAGTCGCGCTGCTCAAGCGCTTCGGTTCGGTCGACGGCGTGCGTGCCGCGAGCGACGAGGAACTGAAGACCATTCTGAACGACGTGCAGTTGAAGGCGCTGCGCGAAACGTTGTTGCCGCCGCGCGATTGATTTCGCACGCCGAAGGACTACGATGTACCCAATCCCTTTTCATACATCCATGAAACACCGCTCGAGTCTGCTGTTCCCGCTCGCGATCGCCGCCGGCTTGGCGTTGGCGTTCGTCTTCGTTCCGGGTGCCATCCCGTCGTTGCGCGGCGATCTGATGCATACGCCGATGATGCTTCGCGCCGAAGAATCCGCCGTGTCCGCTCTCCTGCCCGTTTCTGAGCGCTGCACCGGCGAGATCCGCGGCGAGGATTACCAGATGTGTTGCGTGGACATGTTCGTCGGCCAAGCGTGCTGCGATTACGCCCGTGAAAAACAGTTGCCCCCTCCGCCGGCCTGCGCCGAGCGCTGCATGGGCGACATCCGTGCCGAAGATTACAAGATGTGCTGCGTGGACATGTTCGCCGGCCAGCAATGCTGCGATCTTGCTCGTGACAAGGGGGAACCCTTGCCCGCCGCGTGCATGCAAAATGGAGGGGGAGGCCAGGACCGTTGCGCCGGCGAGATCCGCGGCGAAGACTACCAGGTGTGCTGCGTGGACAAGTTCGCGGGCCGGCAATGCTGCGATTACGCCCAGGAAAAAGGTCTGCCGCCGCCGGATGACTGCGCCATGCCCGCCGCCATGCCCGATGAATCCGGCATGCAGATCGCGTACTAGCAAGCGGCTTTTTCGGTAAGAATCTGTCGCTCATCCGTCTACACTGGTAGACTGCTTTTCGTATTCTTCCCCACTTTTCTATGAAGAAACTCTCTCTGCTTCTCGGTTCGCTCGGTGGCGTGATGGCGGGATACGTCTTTTCCAACAAGAAGCTCCGCAATGAACTGACCAATGCCAAGGACGCCAGCGAGGCGGCCAAGATCCTCGGCAAGCATCTCTCGTCCGACGGCGGACAGGTCGCCAAGGAGGTGAAGACCTTCGTGAACAGCCAGGACTGGGAAAAGACCCTTGCCCAGGGCAAGAAGTACGCCGCGAAGTACTACAAGACGTCCAAGAAGGAAGTCGAGAAGATGGTGAAGCTCGGCAGCAAGGAGGCCAAGCGCCTCATCAAGGAACAGAAGGCCAAGAAAGGAGCCGCCAAATCCAAGTAATCCGGGATTCCATACGACGGACCGCCGCACGCGTGAAAAACCAGTTGTGCGCCGGTCCGTTTTGCGTAGAATGAACGGCGGGCTCGTGAAATAGACATGAGCCGAAGGGTTCCCCCGAAAGGATCGCCCTCTTTCCGTTGTATCCCATGAAGAAAGCCTCCACATCACCGAAGACGAAAGCCAAGTTCATCATCGTGACCGGCGGCGTCTGCAGCTCGCTCGGCAAGGGTATTGCCGCGGCCAGCATCGGCGCCATCATGAAGGCGTGCGGTTACAAGGTCTTCGTCCAAAAGCTGGATCCGTACCTGAACGTCGATCCGGGAACGATGAGTCCGTTCCAGCACGGCGAGGTGTTCGTCACCGACGACGGCGCCGAGACCGATCTGGACCTGGGCCACTACGAACGCTTCATCGACGAACCGATGAGCAAGCTTTCCACCGTGACCACCGGCAAAATCTACACCGACGTCCTGCGCCGCGAGCGCAAGGGAGACTTCCTGGGCGGCACCATCCAGGTCGTCCCGCATATCACCAATGCCATCAAGGCCTCCATCGTCGGCGCGGCCAAGGAGAGCAAGTGCGACATCATGATGGTGGAAGTCGGCGGCACGGTCGGAGACATCGAAGGAGAGCCGTTCCTGGAAGCCATCCGCCAGATGAAGTCCGAGATGGGTTCCGAGCAGGTCTTCCACGTGCACCTCACCCTGCTGCCGTACCTGAAGGGTTCCAAGGAGCTGAAGACCAAGCCCACGCAGCTGTCCGTGCGCGAGCTGCGTCGCATCGGCCTGCAGCCGGATCTCATCCTGGCGCGCGCCGACCACAAGATCCCGACCGAGCTCCTGGACAAGATCAGCCGCTTCTGCGATGTCCGCCGCGAGGCGGTGATCCCGGCGCTGACGGTGAGTTCCATCTACGACGTGCCGCTGAACTTCCAGCAGTACGCCATCGCGCAGATCATCGCCGAAAAACTGAAGCTCGGCCGCGTCCGTCCGGACATGTCCGAGTGGGAGCAAGGCCGCAAGCGCCACGAAACGGCCCTCACGCCCATCACCATCGGCCTGGTCGGCAAGTACACGCACTTGGACGACGCGTACCTGAGTGTCATCGAATCCATCAAGTCGGCCGCCGTGTTCCACAAGCGCAAGGCCGAGATTTCCTGGATCGACAGCGAGAAGCTGGAGAAGAAGGACCCGGAGACGTGGGCCAAGCTGAAGGCGTGCGCCGGCATCATTGTGCCGGGCGGCTTCGGCAAGCGCGGCATCGAGGGCAAGATCCTGGCCGCCAACTACGCCCGCACCAAGAAGGTGCCGTACCTGGGCCTGTGCCTGGGCGCGCAGCTGTTGGCCATCGAGTTCGCGCGCGCGGCGCTCAAGGATCCGAAGCTCACCAGCGAAGAATTCGACGAAGAGCAGAAGCTGGGCCGCGACAAGTACGTGGTGCACTTCCTGCCGAACCAGCACAAAGACAGTGAGAAAGGCGGCACGCTCCGCTTGGGTGAGTACCGTTGCAAGCTCAAGCCGGGCACCAAGGCCGCCAAAGCCTACGGCACGCCGGAGATCGGCGAGCGCCACCGCCACCGCTACGAGTTCAACAACGCCTTCCGCAAGCAGCTGGAAGACAAGGGTCTCGTGTTCTCCGGCGAGTGGCCGAAGACCGGGCTGATGGAAATCGTGGAGGTGAAGGACCATCCGTTCATGGTCGGCAGCCAGTTCCATCCCGAATTCAAGAGCCGCCCGCATCGTCCGCATCCGCTGTTCGCCGCCATGATGAAAGAAGCGGTGAGGCGGGCATAATAATTGGGATTCAGGGAGACAGGTGAAACAGGGGATTTGACGTTCCCGTGCATCCCCTGAGTCTCCTGTTTCACCTGTTTCCAGTCTAAAAACTGGAAAAGCCTGCGCAGTCCCCATACACTTGCCCCGCATGGCCACCACAACCACAAGCATCGGGGGCGTTTCCCTCCCCGGGTACGTTTTCAACGCGTCCGGACCCAAGGACGTCACATGGGATGAGCTGAAGATCATCGCCGACTCGGGCGCCGCCGCGGTCGTCATGAAGTCCTGCACGCTGTTGCCGCGCGAGGGCAACGAGGAGCCGCGATATGCCTTCATCAAGCAGCCGTACGGGTCCATCAACAGCATGGGCCTGCCGAACCTGGGCTACCTGGAGTACGTGAAGTTCGCGGCCGGATTGAAAAAGGAAACCAAGAAGCCCATCGTGGCCAGCCTGGCCGGATTGTCGCCGGACGACTACCCGACGCTGGTGAAGGCGTTCCAGGAGAGCGAGGTGGACCTTATCGAAGTGAACCTGTCGTGCCCGAACGTGAAGGGCAAGCCGCAGATCGCTTACGATTTCCAGAAGACCGACGAGATCCTGGGAAGCATCATGAAGATCGGCAAGAAGCCGATGGGCGTGAAGCTGCCGCCGTACTTCGATCCCATCCACACGGAGCAGATCGTGGCGGTGCTGAAGAAGTATCCGCTTTCCTTCGTCTGCTGCATCAATTCGGTCGGCAACACGCTGGTGATTGACGGAGAGACCGAGCGGCCCGTCATCAAGCCCAAGGGCGGCTTCGGCGGACTGGGCGGCGACTTCGTGAAGCCGGTCGCGCTGGCCAACGTCCGCGCCATGTCGCAGCTGCTTGGTGACAAGATGGCGGTGGTGGGCGTGGGAGGCATCCGCACCGGCATGGACGCGTTCGAGTACCTGCTGTGCGGCGCCGACGCGGTGCAGGTGGGCACGGCCTTCTACGAGGAAGGCGAGGGCTGCTTCGCGCGCATCGAAAAGGAGCTGCAGGCGATTTTGGACAAGAAGGGATACAAGAGCATCGCCGACGCCAAGGGGAAGCTGAAAGTTTTATGAGAGTGAGATGAAACAGGGGAGACAAGGGAATGACTTTCCCCTGAATCGTCTGTTTCCCTGTCTCCTAAAAATGCCCTATACAGCCGAATCAACCCTGTTCTAGGATAATCCCAAGTTTACTCTTGACGAATACTTTAGTTCTAAAGTATTATTGGTTCGTTCCTATTTTTTCCCACCCCATTACCATGGTCGGACCCGGTTGTGGCTGCGGTGCTTAATTGCCGCCAGTCAATAAAGAAGAGAGGGCCTTCGGGCCCTTTTTTCGTGCCCGGAACGGGGGACGGCCACGCGTTCGCTAGCGAAGCGGGGGAAACGACGTATACTTTGCTTGCGCCCCCACTCCGTGCACTCCGTCCACGACTTCTCACGGCTCGAAAGCATCCTCGGGTACCTGACCGAGACGCAGCTGGGCGACGTGCGCGACGCCTACAAACTCGCTTGCGAGGCCCATGCCGGCCAACTTCGCAACGACGGTTCGCCGTACGTGAACCACGTCATCGAGGTGGCTGAGATCGCGGGGCAGTGGCACGCCGACCGCGACACCATCGTCGCGGCGCTGCTGCACGACGTGCTGGAGGATGCCCCGGTGAAGAAGGACGAGATCACGCGCCGCTTCGGCCGCCACGTGGCCATGCTGGTGGACGGCGTGACCAAATTCACGAACGCAGACCTGGATCATGACCTGCCGCTGGACCGCAAAACCGAGACGCTGCGCAAGCTCTTCGACGTCATGCGCCGCGACGTGCGCGTGGCCCTCATCAAACTGGCCGACCGCCTGCACAACATCTACACCATTGATTTGCTGCCCAGCCCCGAGCGCCGCAAGCGCTTCGCGCTGGAGACCCTGGGCGTGTACTACAAGCTGGCCACGCACTTAGGCATGCGCCAGGTGCGCCAGGCGTATGCAGATTTCTGCATTCCGTACTCATCCGATGACGGCGCCCGGGCCAAACAGCTGCGCGACAGCGTATGCGCGCAGGGCGAGCTGATGTTCCCGTCCATCGAGCGCCAGCTGCGCGGCGAAGACGCATCCGGCGATCTGCTGGCGTTGGAAATACAGCCGCGCGACCTGCTGAAATTCCTGGAGCGCATGGGTGAGCGCAGGTGGCAGCCCGCGGCCAGCGACGCGTACAGCATCGTGCTGGTCGTGAAGACGGAAGAGGCCTGCTACCGTCTTCTGAAGCACATCCATACGTTGTACCGTCCGGTCAGCGGGCAGTTCCGTGACTACATCGCGGTGCCGGCCGAGTCCGGTTACCGCAGCCTGCACACGCACGTCACCATGCCCGACGGCGTGGTCATCGACATCCGCCTGCGCACGGAGCAGATGCACGAGCAGGCGCAGTACGGCGTGACGACGTTCCTGTTCCGCGGCGCCGGCATCGGCCCCAAGTTCTCGTGGCTGCAGCGCTCGGCCGAGATCGACCTCCAGACCCGCGAGAACAGCGGCGAGTTCTGGGACGCGCTCGAATCCGACATCCTGCGCGAGACGATCTCCGTCAGCGTGGACCGCCAGCGCATCGCCGTGCCCAAGGACTCCACCGCGCTGGACGCCGTGTACGCGCTGTACCGCGAACGCGCCGGCAACGTGCAGCAGATCAGCATCGACGGCCAGCCGGCGGCCATGTCGCACACGCTCAAGCCCGACGACGACGTGTACGTGACCATGGCGCCGAATGAGACCATCACGTTCGATTGGCTGAAGTACGTGAAGACCAAGTTGGCCCGCTCCATGATCGTGGACGTGCTGAAGCAGCGGGACAAATCCGAGAAGGTCCGGTTGGGCATGCAGCTGCTGCAGCGTGAGCTGGATTTCTACAAGAAGGGCATCGTGCGCGATCTGCCGAAGGCCAAGCAGCAGCATGTCGCCGACCACTTCCGCCGCCGCGACTTCGAGGACGTCATCACCATGATCGGCGAGGGCGTGCTGCGCGCCCGCGACGTGGTGTTCTACCTGTACCCCGAGCATCGCCGCTTCCCGTTCGTCAGGCTCCTGCAGCGCAACGGTTACAGCTTCCGTCTGTGCGTATCGGGCACGGCCGACCGCCAGCGCGACGTGCAGGTGCGCTTGAATCAGCTCATCCAGGAGGCCGACGTCAGCATCACCGGCACCACCATCCGCTTCGACGCCGCGACGCACACGTTCGAAATCTACCTGTCCGGCACGTCATCCGACCGGCCGCACTTCGCCGATTTCATCGACATCCTGGAGCGACAGGACTGGATCTCCAAGGTGCAGACGATGTTGTCGATCCGCCAGCGCGCCGCCCTGACGATCTCCTTCTGCATCGCGCTCGGCGTACTGATGCTCTACGTCCTGTTGTTGCCGCAGTACTACCGCGCGTTCGCCGGCGTGCCGTCGATGCCGCTGTTCCTTCTCCACGTCCTGCCGCTCATCCCCATCCTGGGCGCCAACTACTACTTCCTGTCGCTGTTGCAGCACTACGTCCTGAGCATGCGCCGCGAGCAATGGTTCTTCGGCCTGGGCTTCGTGCTCAACGTGTTCGGCGTGCTCCTCGTCATGTGGAAGCTGCCCGTGCTCACCGGCCAGGTGCCGCTGCTGATGGTGCTGTTCATCTTCACGTTCGCGATGCTGTTCCTGGGCTATCGCTTCGTGCGCACGCTATTCGAGCTGGAGCCCTCGCGCGCGGTCCAGGGCGCCGCGGTGACGCCCGCGCTGGCCGTGAAGGTCGCGGCGTCGGCCAGGCGCCAGAAGCTTACCGGCTACTTCCTGCGGTTCGGCGCGGTCTTCATCTGGGGCATCGAGCCGGTGCTTATCCGGTACACGTCCATCCAGAACTTGAGCCCGCTGCTGCGCGTGAACATCTGGGCGGTGGCCGGCGCGGTCTCCGGCTTCATCGCCATCTTCATCCTGAACCGCTTCTACAAGCCCGGCGAGAAGCTGGCCTACAACACGCCGTACAACCGGTACTTCTGGACGATCGTGTTCGCGAACCTTTCGTACAACTACTTCCTGCACAAGAGCCTGCTGTTCACCACCGCCACGAACGTGAACCTGGTGCTCAGCTACGCGCCGGTGTTCGCTCTGCTGCTGGCGTTCCTGGTCTGGCGGAAGCGCATTTCGTACTTCAACTCGCCCAAGACCATCCAGCAGATCTTCATGCTGTTCGGCCTGTCGGCCCTGGGCGGCACCATGCTGGTCTATAACGACTTCCAGACCACCGCGCAGGGCGCGCTGGGAGACCTGTTCGCGCTGATGATCGCGTTCTCGGACGTGGCCTTCATGATGAGCAACATCCACTACGTGAAATACAGCAAGGTGATGACCAACACCATCTCGCTGGCCACGCACCACTTCGTGTGGATCGCGGTGGTCACGCTGGCGATGATCATGTTCGGCAACACGTTCATGGGCTTCGACATCACGTTCAACCTGACGCCGGAGCAGTGGGCCGTGAACATCGGCGTCGGCGTCATCACGCTGCTGGGACTGGTGCTCACGTTCGAGGCGTTCAAGCGCATCGACGGCTTGCTGGCGTTCATGATGCTCAACCTGGCGCCGTTCATCGCGTTCCTGTTCGAGCTGCTCTTCTTCCGCCACACCATCAACGCAAACGCCCTGTTCTTCCTGGGCGGCGGCCTCATCATCGCGGCCTCCATCTTCGCGGAGGTCATCAACTCGCGCTGCGAGAAGGTCGTCTAGCCGAAGATCTGGCCCAGCATGCCTTTGCCCTGCGACTGCTGCCTGTTGGGCAGGAACGGGTTCAGCGTTTCGGCGAACGTGCGCAGGTTGCGGGTCTGGAGGTACACGCGGCCCGGGCCGGTGAACACGCAGGCCAGGCCTTCGCCGCTGGTGATCATGTTGAACATGTCGCCGCCTGCCGAACGGACTTCGTACTGCATGGAGGAGGGGAATGCCACGATGTGTCCGTTGTCCACGATGAATTGCTTCCCGGCCGGGATGTCCTTGGCCAGGATGCCGCCGAAGCTGGAGGCGAACATGGTGCCCGTCCCCTTGGCTTTGATCATGAAGATGCCTTCGCCGCTGACGAAGCCTTTCCAGCCGGTGAACTTGGCGTCGGTGGCGATGCCGTCGGTGGACGCCAGGAACGAGCCGCCTTGCACCACGTACTCTTCGTTGTTCAGCACGATGGCCTCCAGGTCACCGACCGCGCGCGGCGCCAGGTATACCTCCGTCGCGTCGTCTTTGGCCGTGATGGACGTGACGAAGAAGCTTTCGCTGGTGAGGATGGTGCGCTTCAGCGCCTGCAGCAGGCCGCCCTGCATCTTGCCCTCCATGGTCGCGCCCGTATCCATGGCCAGCATGGCGCCGGTTTCGGTCCACAGCTTTTCGCCCCTGGCGAGCGTGCACTTCAGGGCGGAGTACGACGGGCGGAGGATGATTTCATGCTGCATCGCGGATGGGGGAACGGACGGTTCCCAGGGTAGTTCAAAACATCGTCCGGCGGTAGGATGGCAGACATGTCACGACGCAGTCTCCATGCCATGGTGCGCGACCAAGCGTATCGCAGACTGCTGCTCACCACGCTGCCGGTCATCGTGGTTTGCGGCCTGATGAGCATGGCCGGCCAGCGCATCGCCACGCGCCTTGGCGCAGGGCAGCCGCCGGCGCGCGACATCCTGGTCGACATCCTTCCCGCCACCGATGTGTTCGGATTCGTGGTGTGGGGTCCGGTGGTGTTCACCGCGTTCCTGACGTGGGTGCTGCTGCGCAACGCCCAGTATCTCCCGTTCACGGTGAAAACCATCGCGCTGACGTTCGCCGTACGAGCCTGTTTCATGGTGCTCACCCCGCTGGGGGTGCGGCCCGACGTGGTGGATCCGGGTTACGACGGCCTGTTGCGCATGTTCGTGTACGACCACAGCACCAACGACTTCTTCTTCTCGGGGCATACCGCGTACCCGTTCGTCTGCGCGCTGATCTTCTGGGAGCAACCGCGGCTTCGGTGGACGTTCCTGGTGGTTTCCGCGCTGTTCGGCGTGTCCGTACTGCTGGGCCACGCGCACTACAGCATCGACGTTTTCGCTGTGCCGTTCATGGCCGGTGGTGTACTGTGGTGGGCGAAGAAGATCTTCGTATCGGACCACGCCTATATCACCTCGCTGACTCCCGCTGACCCCTCCTCATCCAACGACGCGTAAGCGCCGTTTTCCCGCGCCCATGAAGACCATCAGCCTCGTCATTCCGGCCTACAACGAAGAGAAGTATATCGGCCCCTGTCTGGAGGCCGTGATGGCGTCCAAACCGGAGAACCTGAAGGAAATCATCGTCATCGACAACGCCAGCAACGACCGCACCGCCGAGATCGCCAAGGGGTTTCCCGGCGTGCGCGTGGTGCGTGAGGAGAAGAAGGGCCTCACCTGCGCCCGCGAGGCCGGACTGAACGCCGCTACCGGCGACATCATCGCGTACATCGACGCGGACACCCGCGCGCCCAAGGGCTGGTTCACGCGCATCAACAAAGAGTTCGCCGCCAATCCCAAGCTGGTGTGCCTGAGCGGTCCGTACGACTACTACGACCTGACGGGTTTTCACCGCTTCGCCGTGCACGTCTGGTGGACCATCCTGGCCATGCCGTTGTATTGGATCGCCGGGTACATGGTGGTGGGCGGCAACTTCGCCGCGCTTCGCGAAGCGCTGGTGAAGATCGGCGGTTTCGACACCAGCATCGCGTTCTACGGCGAGGACACCAACATCGCCCGCCGCCTGCACGCGGTGGGCAAGGTGCGGTTCTCGCAGCGTTTCCGCATCTTCACCTCGGCCCGCCGGCTGAAGGGGGAGGGCCTGTTCAAGATCGCCGCCATCTACGCCGCCAACTTCTTCTCCGAGGCCATCCTCCACAAGCCCGTTACCAAGCAGTACGTCGATATCCGATGATCCGCCGCCCATTCTCCATCAGCATCGTCATCCCCGCGCACAACGAGGAGAAGTACATCGGCGGATGCCTGAAAAGCATCATCGCGATGAAGCCGAAGAACCTCATCGAGATCATCGTCGTCGACAACGTGAGCACGGACGGGACCGCGAAGGTGGCCAAGAAATTCCCGGGCGTGCGGGTGGTCCGCGAATCCAAGAAGGGCACCAACGCCGCGCGCCACCGCGGCTTCCTGGAGGCCAAGGGCGACCTGCTGGCATACCTGGACGCCGACACGAAGGTTCCCAAGGGCTGGTTCGAGATGATCAACCGTGAGTTCAAGCGCGATGCGGACTTGGTCTGCCTCAGCGGCCCGTACGATTTTTACGACTTGCCCGAGTGGCAGCAGAAGTGGGTCAGTTTCTGGTGGGACGCGTTCGCCGTGCCGACGTCCTCGGTGATGGGCTACATGGTGGTGGGCGGAAACTTCGTGGCCAAGCGCAAGGCGCTGGAGAAGGCCAGCGCGTTCGACACCGACATCGCCTTCTACGGCGACGACACGAGCATCGCTCGCCGCCTGTTCCAGATCGGCACCGTGAAGTACTCGCCCAAGTTCCGCGTGTTCACGTCCGCCCGCCGTCTGCAGTCCGAGGGGTTCTTCAAGACCGGCGCCACGTATGCCGCCAACTACCTGTCCGAGGCGATCCTGAAAAAGCCCGCAACCAAGAAGCACAAGGACATCCGCTGACGCGGATCAATGATGATGGTGATGGTGGCCGTGCGGGTTCCCGCGCAATACGCGTCCGGTGCGGTTTTTCAGCAGGTACGCCGCGAACCAGGTCGAGATGGGCACGGCCAGCAGCAGCGCCGTGCTGCCGACCAGCGTGCGCACGATTTCTTCGGCGATGGACTCGCCGTTCACCACCATCCACGCGGGAACGTCCGTGCTCTGTCGGAACAGAAGCAACAACGGAAGCGACGCTCCGACGTATGCCAGCGCAAGCGTGTTGATGAGCGACGCGATGTGCTCCTTGCCCACCGAGAACCCGGCCTTGTAGAGCTGGCGGGACGTCAGCGACGGGTTGGCTTTGCTGATTTCGTCGATGGCGGCAGTTTGGGCGGTGGTCACGTCGTCCAGCACGCCCAGTGCGCCGATGATGAACCCGCCGATCAGCAGTCCGCGCAGGTTCACGCCTGCCAACGGGCCGGTCTGGAGGAACATTGCTTCCTCGCTGCCCAGGCCGAACAACGCGGCGAACTTCACCGAGAACACCGCCGCCGCCGCCGCGATTGCCAGGGTCACGCAGGTGCTGAGCAGCGCGACGCTGGTGCGCTTCTTGAAGCCGTGCGCGAGGAACAGCGACGTGCAGGCGATGACGTACGCGCCGGTCAGACTGACCAGCAGCGGATCCGCGCCTTCCGCGATGCGCGGCACGACGAACAGCATCAGCACCGCCACGCTCGCCAGCAGTCCCACAATGGACATGAAACCGGTGACGCCGCCGAAGAGCACGCCCAGCAGCACGAACGCGGCCAACAGCCATTGGAGCGCAGGCAGGCGGTACCGTTCGCGCATGCGGTATTCCACCGTCCCATCCGGCATGCCGGCTCGCTCCACCACTACCTGCTGTCCGGGCGACAGGCGCAAGTCCGCGTTCCCGCCCAGGACGGCGTTTTCCATCTCGAAGACCGTCCCGTCCGCATGCCGCATGCGCAGCGACTGGGTGAGATGCTCGAATCCGCCCGTCTCCTCCCGTGTTTCGGCCAGGACGGCTTCCACCGTCGCGACGCCGTAGTCCTGCGCCGTGTCCGCCACGGTTCCGGCGGCGAGCGCGGCCGAACACGTTGCCAGCAACGCGAACCCGGCGACGATTCGGGCGATGATCATTCCAGGCTGAGGAGCAGATACATCACGGCCATGCCGGCGGCGATCGCCAGGAATTGCAGGATGCCCTGTTTCAGGCGCGTCTCCTTGTGCAAGGCGGGGATCAGATCCGAACCGGCGATGTAGAGCAGGTTGCCCGCCGCGAACGGCAGCATGACGTCCGCCAGGCCCTCGATGGCACTGCTGAGAACCAGTACGCCGACGCCGCCCAGCAGGCACATGCATGCCGAAAGGAAGTTCAGCCACAGCGCGCGTTTCTTGGAGTAGCCGCTGTGCAGCAGCACCGCGACGTTGCCGATCTCGTGCGGAATCTCGTGGAAGACCACGGCCAGGGCGGTCGAAATACCCACCTGCACGTTGGCCAGGAACGCGGCCGCGATCACGATGCCGTCGATGAAGTTGTGCAGCGCCTCGCCGATGGTGCTCATCAGGCCCATTGGATGGTGATGGTGCTCGTGGTGCGAATGGCCGCCGCAGCATGCCTCGTCCGGGAACATGTGACAGTGGCGCCAGTGGATGAGCTTCTCGACGGCGAACGAAAACAGGATGCCGGCCAGGATCACGAGCATGCCGCGCGGCAGGCCTTCCGGGTCGCTTTCGGCCATCTCGGGCAGGATATGGATGAACACGTCGCCGAGCAGCGCGCCGGTCGAGAAGCTGACGATGTACAGCACGACGCGCTTGATGAACCGGTCGTCGAGCAGGAACAGCAGCACGCCCGCCATGGAAAGCAAGCTGACGCCGACTACCGAAACGATGGCGAGGAGGTGGGGGGAGAACTGGGACAGCGTCATGGGGAGGGGATTAGGAACAATGGGAGCACACGCCGCGGATTTCGCTGACGTGGGTCTTGGGAACGTAGCCGGATTTCTTGGCGATGGCGTTTTCGATGTGGCACAACCGCTCGTCATGGAATTCCTCCGTTTTGCCGCAGTCGTCGCAGTGCAGGAAGCCGTGGTGTCCGGGCGTGTCGGGCAGCGTGCACAGGCTGAAGAGGCTTTGGTAAGGATGGCGGTGCACCGCGCCGAGCTTCACGAGCACTTCGAGTATGCGGTACACCGTCACGACGTTGATGGCGTTGCCCTTGCGTACGATCCACTGCCGGATATCGGCGGGGGACAGCGGCTTCTTGGCCGATTGCAATGCCTGCAGCACCGAGCGGCGCGTCTGCGTGTCGCGCAGCTTGTGCCTGCTCAAGATCGTGCCGATGACGTCGGAGGTCTTCATGGCGGAGAAAAGCAGACGGCAGAGGAGTTGCAAACGCCCCTATGTGTGTCTGCCGTCTTGGTGCACCCTAAGGGGAGGCGTCAGTATATGCAAATTTTTTGCATGTGCAAATCTTTACTTTGCCCATTCCAGCCGCACCGCTCTGTTGCCGCGTTCGTCATGGATCCACGCTTGGATGTCCGCGGGGCGTAGTCCGTCGGTCCGGGTTTTGGGCAACGGCAAATGCCACTTTGCGAGCGAGCAGCCCGCCCCTTCCGTCGTCAGTACGTAGCGCTCCGGGATGCCGACGGTCATGCCGAGAAGCTGCCGCTCGGGGCCGACCGTCAGCAAGATGCGTGCGTCACCGCCGCAAACGAACGGACGCGCGGTTCCGTATAGCAGCCATTCCGCACGCGGATTTTCCTGCCAAAGCCGCACGTTGCCTTCGTGCGGCGCCGACACATCGTCCCATCGAAAGTCATCCGGCAGCGTGAACAGCGGGAGGTACCCGAGTCGATCCAGTTGCTGGGCCTGGCGGCGGACGTACGAGCCGTGCTGGAAATAGAGCACGCCCAAGCACGAGTCCGACGCGATGGCGTATGTCTGGAGACAGGCGATGCCCTGTGCGAACACGCCGTAGCGGCTGTGCATCTTCCCGGCGTACACGGGGAATTGCGTGATCCACACCATCGATATCGCCGACAGCAGCGCCGCCACGATGATCGGGCGGACGATGCGTACCGACAACACGAGCGGCAACGCGAGGCCGGTGGCCATGAGCGTGGTGTAGCGCGACTCTTCGGCCAGTTCCAGCCCCAAGCCGGCCCGCCCGTACGCTATCAGCAGCGAACACGCGATCATGAAACCGAAGTATCCCCGCAGCGCGAGTACGGCCTCCTTGTTACGCGGCGTGATGCGCGTCATGAAAAGCAGCAGCGCCGTCGTCGCGATCACGATGCGCCCGGCCGTGACGGTGAACCTTTGGTCGGCCAAAAACATCTGCGACCACAGCATGGAGGCGAAGTGGCCCCAACGTACCCACGAGCCGTATTCCAGCGGGGACAGATGGGGCGTAGAGGCGCGGACGGCATAGCTCGTCACATACAGCGCCAGACATGCCATCCATGCAAGCGTCCACGCCAAGATCTTCCAGCGCCGCCGTGTGTCGCGCGCTTCCGCCAGCAGCAGCGGCAGAGCGGCTACCCACGTCACGATGCCGCTGCCGAAGGAGAACGTGGCAACCGCGCACACGCCTGCCGCGAGCCAGAACGAGCCGGCGCCGGCCTTCTTCCTGGACAGCAGCGTCAAGGACAGCAGGCAGCACGCGGGAATGAATATGAATAAGTAATTCATGCTCCATATCCACGTCTCCCATTGGCGTGCAGAAAAGAGCAGAAGACTGAGTCCGAATGCCAGCGCGGCGTTGCGCCATGTCGTTTCGTAACCGCCCAGTCGCTTGCCCAGGCGCATCAGCATGGCCAGCACGGCCAGCGACAGCAGCGGCGACAGCAGCAGCTCGGCCCCCACGTTCCAGTGCGTCATACGCGCCCACGCCAGAGTGACCAGCAACGGGAAGAACGCGATGTGGTCGCTGGACGGCTGCTGCCAGAACATCTGGCTCCAGGTCGCGTCTCCATCCAGGAAAACCGACCGCATGGTCTTTACGTATTGGAATTGCTCCACCGTCGGCAGCGTGACGCCGTACCGCAGGATCAACAACGCGACGGCTGCCATCGGCAGCGCCGCCGGCGTGTACGGCAGCAGGCGCGCTATGCGGTCGCGCAGACGGCGCATGTCAGCGATGACGGAGCGTCACGACGTAGTGCAGCGGCAGGGGCGCGAACGGGATCCGCTTCACGCCGACGATCTTCAATTCCGGCGGCAGCCAGGACTTCAGCAGCTTCAGGCTGGCGTCGTGCAGGTGCCACGGGTTCTGGATCGGCATCAGCGTGCGGCCCTTGCCCATCGAAAGCATCCGTCCGCCACCCAAACGGGTGCACCACTTCTTGGCGAATTTGATCGCGCCCTCGTTTGGGATGCTTACCGCGGCCGTGCCGCCCGGTTTCAGCACGCGTGCGATCTCGGCCAGGGCGCGGTCGGGGTGCAGCACGTGCTCCAGTACTTCCGAGCAGGAGATTTTGTCGAACGACGCGTCGGCGAAGGTCATCGCTTCCATGTTCATTTTCAGTATGGTCGCTTTTCCTCCCAGCCTGGCGCGCGATTGCTCCAGCGCGGCGCCGGACATGTCGATGCCGGTTTTGTCGCAGTCAGGCAGGGTTGCGAGCATGGTTCCGTCCCCGCATCCGATATCCAGCACGCGGTCGCCGCTTTGCACGTCCAGCGCTTTCACGATGCCGCTCATGCGGCCTTGGCCCACCAGGCGGATGGCAAGGTTTTCGCTGTTGAAATACGCGTCGTGGTCGCATTGGCGCGAATGGCGCTCGTTCCAGCACTCGAATGTTTCCTTGGTCGGCGCGACCATCGTTCCGCGGACCGGCGAGACGAGATGGCGCAGCAGCTCGCCGAACATCAGTCCGATTTCCCTCGCCGATACCGAGCTGCGCCCGGATGAGCGCGGCCGGTGCCGGACCGGTTGTTCGGTGACCGTCAGTCCGGCTTCGCTGGCCAGCATCAGCATTTCTGCGGGCGCGAAAAAGCGGTCGCAGCGCAAAGGCAGCCGCAGCAGATCCGTGCGGCGCCAGAGTTTCAGCGGGCAATTCGCGTCGCGGTTCGGCAGGCCGAACACCAGGCAGAGCAGGGTGTTGTATGCGCCGGACATCGCTTTGCGCAGCGGGGGATCCGCGCGTTCGGCCCGCACGCCGATCACCGCGTCGTGCATGTCGAGCTTCGGCAGCATGGCTTCCAGGTCCTGCACCATGCACTGTCCGTCGGCGTCCATCATCAGCACCAGGCCGTGACGGCTGGCGGCGATGCCGGTCCGCAGAGCCGCTCCGTAGCCGCGGTTTCGTTCATGGCGGATGACTCGGATGCCCGAGTGCGTCAACGCGGCCGCGGCCGCTTCCGAGGCCGTGCCGTCGTCGCTACCGTCGTCGATCACCAGCACCTCGTGCGGCCAATTCTTGGATTGCAGCCAGGCCGCCGCTTCCGATGCGCTGCGGGCGATGCCTTCGCGCTCGCGGTACGCCGGCATGATGATCGAAATGCCGACGTGCGCTGGATCGTCCTGGATCGCCATCGTCGGAAGTATACGAAAACCGGCCGCCTCCGTATATGGAAGCCGGAGGCCGCCGGCACGCGGTCAGGAATGCTGCTGATGCGGGCAGCGCACGGTCAGCGAGAACGTATGGATGAGGTACTCGGGGTTCCAGCTCTGCTTGGATTTGCGCAACCCCTCCAGACCCAGGTCCTGCTCGCGGTTGAGGTGGGTGTACCGTGCGGGGATCGACTTGGCGAATTCGTTCAAAACAAACGGGTAGATGCCCGTGAACTCGGGCAGGCCCTTCTCAAAATGTTCCACGAACATGGTGTCGTTCAGCGGTTCGCCCACCGCGAAGCCCGCCAGCGTCTCGCCGACGAACACGCAGATTCCGTGCAGCCCGAACGCGTCGAAGTGCATCAGTGCTTTCGCCATCGCGGTCGCTTCGTCTTTGGCGCTGGGACTCGCCTGCGCGGCCAGCCATTGCTCTTCCATCCGCAGGCACGCGGGCACGTCGGCGGCCGTCATGGCGCGCACCGTCGGTTCCAGTTTGGCCATGCGCTTGATGAAGTTGCGTTTGCCGTCGTATTTCTTGCCCTTCAGTTCGCGGAGATCCTGCAGGTTGTACACGTAGTCGCTGTTCTTGCGTTCGTAGTGCGGCTTGCCGATGCCGGCGGTGTGGGCCAGGTGCTCCGTGATGTACGACCAGCGGATCTTTTTGCAGCCCTCCAGCGGCACGCGAAGAATCCTCGCCGGGTCCGGTCCGATGGGCGGCAGCAAGTTGAGCATTCCTTTCTCGTCGCGCAGCGACACCAGCAAATGCCCGTCGTACTCGCACCACAAGTGGTGGCGGATTTCCGCCCATGCGAACATGTCGGTGAACGTGTATTCAGAAATGCGTTGCGGATACGCCCGCAGATACTTGTCGAACAGCGCTTTGTCTTCCAGCGTGATCGGGCGGCAGCGTTCCAGGAGTTCGTTGAACATGCGCCTATCATAAAGGGTCCGCGCGAGGCGGGCCCGCATGTCGGCCGCTTTTTCTCCTTCCATGCGGATCGCCGAAGTCACGGCCATACCCCGTTCGCGAGTCGTCCTTTGGGGTATACTCTCCCGGCATGATTTCCATCCTGCGGAAAATCTGGCCCCTGATCTTCGTCGCATGCTTGTTCGCGGGTTCTTCGATGATCATGCAGAGCAACGGCGAATACTTCTTGGGCTTGCTCTCCAGCGTGCCGCCCTACGCCGTCATCCTCATCTATTTCTGCATCGCGCTGGCTACCGTCCTCATCCCGTTCACCAGCGTCTTGCCGTTCGTTCCGGTGGCGGTGCTGCTGCTCGGGTGGCAGGCGACGGCGCTGATCACGTTTTTGGCGTGGCTGACGGGTTCGCAAATCCTCTTCGAGCTGTCCCGCTCCTTCGCGCAACCGTACGTGCTGAAGTTCCTGCCGCGCGAGCACGTCGAGAACATCGGCAAGATGTTGGCCAAAAAAGGCCTGTCGCAAGTCCTGCTGGTGCGCATGTTCGTGCACGACGACCTCATCAGCGTCGCGTTCGCCGTTTTCACGCCGGTGACGCGCTGCGAGTTCCTGCTCGTCACCGCGCTGGCCACCGCACCGGGTGCCGTGCTGTACGCGTATCTTGGCTCCGTTCCGTTCCACTACGCCTTGGGCTTGGCATTCATGGGCGTGACCATGTTCGTGTGCTTCCTGGTCATCGACGCGCGCAAGCACCACATCATGAACTGGCTGAAAATGAAAGTGCCGTTCGCCTGGCGTTAGATCACCACTGGCACGGCGCGGCCGCTCCCGGCGGCACCGCGCGGAACCCGAGCGTGAACTTCTCCCACCATGACCCGGCGGCCGTGAGCGCGGCGTCTTTGGTCGCGTCCGGCAGCGTGACGGTTTCGCCGGCGCGCACGTACGTCAGCGAGAACGGCTGCCTGTTTTCGGCGCGATGGCGCGCATGCTGCCGCAGCGAGCTCCACGCCGCCCGGTATTCGTTTGGATAGTCGCTGCGCAGCATGGGATCGTTCGTTTCCACGATCTCCACCAGGTCGTCCTGGAACGCCGCCGGACCGATCCGCGGCATGAACAGGTGGTTTTCGGTGCCGGCTTCGGTGCGCAGGTTGCTGAACATCGACAGCGTGCCGATGGTCCTCAGGCCCGCGTACGGCAGCATGCAGTTCACGACGAAGAGGACGGGCAAGATCGCATGCCATGGACGCGCTTCGCGCCGCTCGGCGGGCACCGCGTGGAGGCGGTTGCGGAATACGAACACGCACAGCCAGGCGAACGTCAGCAACACCGCGATGTTCCATAGACGGAAGCTGAGCGTCCGCAGCCCTTCCCAACCTGGGACGAGTGATCCCGCGATGCCGATGACCGCGCATGCGGCGGCCGCCATCGCGAAGGGTTTCGGCCGCAGGTGGACGAACGTCTTTTTGAGCACGTCTTCCGGAATGAACGCCACGTACAGCGCCATCGCGAACAGCGGGAAGTCACGCATGACCTGCGACGCGAACACGTGGAACAGCACGCCGAGCGCGATGCCCCAGAACCAGCCGCGCCGCCACAGAAGCAGCAGGGGAATCAGCGCCTCGGCCAGCAGCGTCGCGCCGATCAGCACCCGCGCACCCATGTCGCCGAGTGCGGGAAGCGGCAGCCAGAATTGCTCGGTCCGCGCGTCGTTGTAGAACGTGACCGCGCAACTGGAGACGGGGTCCAGGAAGCCGGTGTTGAGTTTGTGGAAGAGGGCGCATGCGTACAGCAGGATCGCAAGCCACCGCAGCGTCGGGACGACCGAGCGCCACGCGTCGTCTTCACGCACGTCCGTCTTCCACAGGAATGCCGGCAGCAGCTTGCAAAGCAGCAGCGCGTCCACGGCCAGTACCAGCACCATGTGGTTTTCGATCATCGGAAACTTCAGCGCGGCCACGAACGCTTGCGTCAGCAGCATGAACACCAGCGCGTGGAGGTTCGGCGTCAGGAAAAAGAGCAGCGCGAACAGCGCCACGGCCACCTGGTCGCCCAGGAATTCCACCGCGAAGCGGTCGGTGGCGTGGAAAAGCGTGCCCGCCGCCCACAGCCAGCAGAACGCGGTGAACGGCGTCAGGTCGGCGTACGAGTTCCACCAGCGGCGCATGCGCGGAGAGTATACTGCGTCCGATGCGTTTGCATTCATTCATCGCCGGATGCCTGTTGTCGCTGCCGTGCCTGGCCGCCGCGCACGGCAACGAGCATATCGTCAGCCAGACCATCGGCACGTACCTGGCCGAGTTCAGCTACGACGAAGACACCATCGTGGCAGGGGAGTTCTTTGATTTCCATTCTTCGCTCATCGACGGCGGGGTGGACGGCTGGGACTTCGCGCCCTACACCGACATCGATTTCGAAATCCGATCCGGCGATCGCGTCGTGTACACCAAGACGTTTCATACCACCGCTCTCGGGTTCGCCGGCGTCACGTTCGCGGAACCCGGCGAATACGCGTTGCTCATCCGCTACGTGGACCGTTCGGCCGTGCCCGAAAACATCATCGCCGAGGCGAACTTCCCGATGACGGTGCTGCCCGGACGCAAGCCGGCGGTGGATGCCAAATGGCGCGACATCATCCTGGGCGGCACGGCTCTGGCCGTCGCGGGCATCTACCTGGCGCCCATCCTCAGGCGCAGGCTCCGCCGGTAGGTCAGGCGCCGCTTTCCAGCAGCTCTTTCACCGCGTCCAAGGCCGCTTCCCAGCCTCCCAGCGCGTCGTCATGGTCGTCGTCGGTGACGGGCTCGGTGAATTGCTCGATGATCTTCACGGTCGTTTTCCCGTCCTTTTCATCCAGCCGATAGGTGACGGTGGCCATCGGCTCGTCGGTATCCGGATGGAACAGGCTGTGCTGCAGCAGGAGGCCCGGCTGGATCTGCAGGATCACCCCGTCGGTGAACATCACCCCGTCGGGTCCCATCCAGCCGATGGACGAACCGACTTTCCAGTCCGACACGTACTCGCCGCCCATCTGCCGGGTGAATTCGGCGTCGTTGAACATCCGCCACACTTGCGAGGAAGGGGCGGCGATCACGACCGAGTGGTTCACGGCTGTCTTCGACATGCGCCGATCATAGCAGTCATCCCATCCACAGCGCGCCGTTCTCTTCCACATCTTTGTACCGGTGCATGGCGATCTTCCTGATCAGCGCTTCCGGCAGGGGTTGATCATACGGGAATTGAATCGTGTCTTTCCCGGTCACGTACTCCTCCAGTTCTTTTGTAAACGGCTTCAGCGATGCGCGCGTCGGCATGAAGTTCATGTGCGTTTTGTGGGCGTTGTACGCGAACAGGATCCGCTTGCCTTCCAAGATCGGTGACCGCCATTTGATGCCCTCGGTCGCCGTGGGCGCGACGCTTTTCAAAATGGAGCGCAGCAACTTCAAATGCTCCTGCGCCTCCGGGCGCGCGTCCTCGATGTACCTGTCCACGGCCGTTGCTCCGATCTTGACCATAGAGGAGAAGTAGAATTGGCAGCCCCAGGGGGAATTGAACCCCCGTTAACGGATTGAAAACCCGCTGTCCTAACCATTAGACGATGGGGCCGCAAAGATCGGCAGGCGCAAGTATAAGCCATTGGACCGTCCGCGCAAACTATGTTGCTTGGCATTTTGCCGCAAGTGACATTGGCGGGGGCTGTTGCTATAGTTCGAGCCAACTTTCCTCGCTTGTCATGCCCCTTTCCAGCTTTGCTCTGATCATCGGCGTCGTTGCCTACGTCTTCGGTTTCCCGCTGATCTTCGGCGATAAGGACCTCGTTTCCTGGCGCAAGAAGCTCCTGAAGGACGAGACATCCATGCGCTTCCTCGGCACCACGTTCGCGGTGCTTGCCGTCCTCGCGCTCAAGCGCCAGTGGCAGGTCACCTGGGACGCGGACGGCCTGATCGTCGTGCTGGCCTGGGTCACCCTGGCCAAAGGCTTGCTCCTGGCATGGTGGCCGGACCAGATCACCACCATGAAGGGCAGCTTCGAAGAGCGTATGTTCGCCACGCAGGGCATGCAGACGTTCTCCGGACTGCTGATGGTCGCCGTCGGCGCCATCTTCACCTACCTGGGACTGATCCTCCTGTAAGGTTGGCGCACGTTTCCCCCTCGTACCGATGGTAGTCCTCGCTTGGCTGGTTTTGGCGATCGTGATCGCGTTCGTTTCGGTGCTGCTCATCACCATCGGAGCCAACGCCTGGTGGCACATGCCGTACGTGCCCACACCGGTCTCGGTTGCCGGACGCATGGCCGATATGGCCAAGTGCAAGGACGGCGACCTGGTCTACGACTTGGGTTGCGGCGACGGTCGCGTGCTCATGGAGGCCAAGCGCAAGTACCCGGGCATCAAGGCAGTCGGCTACGAGATCGCGCTGGGCGTGTGGATGCTGGCCAAGTGGCGCCAGTTCTGCAAACGCTCGGACGTGGACATCAAACTGAAAAGCTTCATGGGCAAGCACCTCGGCGACGCCGACGTCATCTTCCTGTATCTGTCGCCGTCCTTCATGAAGACGCTGCTGGAGAAATTCAAGGCGGAGCTGCGGCCGGGCACGCGCATCGTGTCGCACTCATTCAAGTTGCCGGACCGCGAGCCGGTGGCCCAAGATCAGGTCGATGTCCCGTTCTGGGGACGCCAGAAGGTGTATCTGTACCACTGGTAAGACTCACCAGGTGACCGCCGCGTACGGAATGCCCGCGCTCAGCCGCGCCAGCGTCATGATCATGTTCAGGATGCCCCATGCCATGTAGGACGGAAGCATGCCGAGCGGCTCCCAGACGAAGCCGAGCGCGGTGCCGATGAACCCAAACAGCATCGCCAGCGGGATCAGCGGGGCCACGAGCAGGTTGGCCAGCGGGGCAATGATTGAGAGTTGTTTGAACACCAGCATGGAGAGCGGCAGCGTGGCGATCTGCGCCGACATGGTGGCGGTCATGGATTCGCGGATGGCCAGCGTCTCGGGCAGCCAGCCGAGCACCTTGCCCATCAGCCTGGAGAGTTCGGCCAAGCCCAGTACCGCCAGGAACGACAGCTGGAATCCGGCGTCGAACCACAGCTGCTTGGGATTCAGCAGCAGCATGAAGAACGCCGACCATAAGATCAGCAGCCGGACGTCGGCTTTGCGGTTGGTCTGCAGCGCGAACAGACCCAGGATACCCATCACCGCCGCGCGCACCACCGACGCGCTGGCGCCTACGAAGATCGTAAACAGCGCGATGCCGATCACGAGCAGCGGGAAGCGGCGCTTCAGCGGAACCCAGAACAGCATGCCGCCCACCAGCGTGATGATGATCGTGATGTTGTAGCCGCTGATGGCGACGATGTGGCTCAGACCCGCCACGCGGAACGCATCCAACAGGTCTTGCGGCATGCCACCCCTGGAGCCGGTCAACAGGCCCGTCAGCAGCGACGCATGCGGTTCGGGCTGCATGCGCGCGATCTGCAGCTCGAACCGGTCGCGAACGGCATAGATGCCGGCGAACAGTTTCTCGACCACGTTCGTGCCGGCACGTTCCGCGAAGCGTTTCACCACCTCCACGTTCACCCGCGGCATGACGCCGTAGATGTCGCGCAAACTCAAATAATCGTCGTACGAGAAGTCCTCGATCATGCCGGGCTTGCGCAGGCTGCCCGTCACGCGCACTTCGTCGCCGTATCGCGCCTCCGGCCAGCCGTTGCGATCGGTGGCCAGCACGATGCCGTTCACCGAAACGGTCATTCCGGTGCCCGTGCGCAGGGTGTCCGCGCGTATCGCCAGCTTCGTCTGCATCTGACGCTTGTCGGGCGCCTCCGTTACGAAACCATGCAGGGTGTACGATCGGTCATTGGCGTATGTCTCTACGCTTCGGATGGTGGTCACATGCGTCGTTCTTGCGACGCTGCAAAACGCCAGTGCGGTTCCGAGCACGATCGCCGCCAGAGCCAGTGCCGGCTCGCGCAACCGGCGGACAAGCGCGGTGCATGCACACAGCGCCATGCCCGCCGCGAGTGCCATCCACAGTTCCGCCGGGTAGTCGGCGCGTTGCCATCCGCGCAGGGCGAACAGCGTTCCGAGGAACGACGAAAGTAAGCCGTAACTGACCCGTGAAACGCGCATCAGGGCTTGGACATGGCGTTGGCGACCGCTATCCACTCATCCACCGACAGCGTCTGGGGGCGGCGGTTCATCTCCACCCCGCAGCGGGCCAAGGCTTCGGGTCCGCCCGGCAGTTTGCCGAGGGTGTTGCTGAGCATTTTCCGCTTCTGGCTGAACGCGTGCTTGGCCAGCTTGAGGACTTCGTTTATCGTCGCCGCGTCGGCTTTGGGTTCCGGGTAGCAATCGATCTGCAACACCGCCGAATCCACCTTGGGCGGCGGCAGGAAGGCTTCCGGCGGGACGATGGCCAGCAGACTCGGTTTGCCGAACATGCCCACCAGAATCGTCAGCAGGCCGTCGGTTCCTTCGCCGCAGATGTTCTCGGCGACCTCCCGCTGGATCAGCAGGGTCAGCGAGGTCGGGCGAACCGGGGACTCCAGGAATACGTGCCGCAGCAGGGGAGACGTGATGTGGTACGGGATATTTGCAACGACCTTATACGGCTTTTTTGGCAAGTCGGTTCGTAAAGCATTTCCTGTAACGAACGTCAGCTTTCTACGTATATCCTTCTGTAGTCCCGCCTTGGCGATGAACGCCTCGGCGAGCCCGATCATTTTCCCATCGATCTCGATTGCCATGATTTCCCCGGCACGCGACAAGAGCTCTCTCGTCAGCACGCCGATACCCGGGCCGATTTCCACCACGCGGTCCTCCGGACCAACGTCGCCCGCGGCAACGATGATCTCCAGCACTTCTTCCGAGATCAGAAAGTGCTGCCCAAGATCGGTGTTCAACCAGATCTTGTTCTCGGCCAGAAACTGACGAACTTCCTCAGCGAGCATGCACACAGTATGCCGCACCATCTTCCCCTCCACACCATGCGTTCCCTCGCTTCCGCGACCATCATCGCAATCATGGCTTTCATGGCCGTCCAAACGGGTCTGTCCAGCGACGGAACCGCAGCCGCCGCGGCCGTTTCCCCGGCCAAAGTCTGCTCGACCAACGCCCAAATCCGCCTGGCCAAGCGCATGCTCCTGCGCGGCCGTGCCCCCCGCTGCCTGCCGCCCCAGGCCAGCAGCCGCAGCTCTTCCCGCAGCTCGTCCAAAAGCTCGTCGGTAAGCAGCCGCTCGTCGTCGGTGTCGTCTTCCAGCTCGTCGTCCGTCAGTTCATCGGTGTCCGGCACGTCCGACCCCATCACCGACGCTTCGATCCGCTCGCAGTTCCTGGCGTTGGGCGAAACCGGTCCCGTCATGGGCGCCTTCAAGGTGTTCCTGTACGAGGAGCCGCTGAACATCACGGCCATCCAGATCAACGCGAGCATCACGGGACAGGCCATCGATGCGTTCCTGATCTACGACCAGAACCGCAAGTATCTGGGCCGCGCCACGTCCACCGCATCCACCCCGACGCTGCGCACGTACCGCCTGGAAATGCGCAACGGCTCCCTGACCGTACCGCAGAAAGAGGAGATGGACTTCTACGCGCGACCCGTCCTCATGTCCAAGGACGGCGGCGGCCAAAGCGGTCTCGTCACCAAGATCCACAACGTCACCTTCGAGGGAAACGGCTTCTGGAGCAATCGCAGCTACACCAAGGCGTCCACCGAGACGTTCGTGGACTTCCAGACCGCCCGCGGCATCATCACGTCCGTGAAGAACGCCGGCCAGACCCAGGAATTCCTGCTTTCCGGCACCGACCGCAAAGTCGGCTCGTTCACGTTCACCGCGCGCAAGAACGACGGCAGCGCCCAGGTGAAGCTGACCGACCTGGCCTTTACCATCGAGCAGGCCGGCGGTGTGAGCCTTGGCAACGTGCGCATCGGCATGGCCAACGACTCCACCCGCTACAACTGCTCCGTGGCCGGTGAGACCGCCACGTGCGCCATGCTCGCCGACATCGGCGTCATCGACGATGCCAAGACGTTCAACGTCTACGCCGACGTCACCATTCCGCCCGGAACCAACAACGCTTCGTTGCGCCTGTCCCTGAACGAAGGCGGCAACGTCTCCTCGGCCGGATCCGTCACCTGGACCGACGGCACGACCAGCTTCAGCTGGTTGCCGACCGACGGCGGCGCGGTCGCCAGCGGCACGCTCTATAAATACTAGGACTCCAAGGATTCCGTGACTCCAAGACTCCAAGGAAACTTGGAGTCTTTTTTGTTATGCCTCGGCGCCTTCCAGCACCGTCAGCGGCGCGATGCTCAGCGCCAGCTTCTTCGTGTTGCCGCTGTCGAACGCAATCTCCACGATATCGCCCGCACGGCGGCGCACGGTGCCCAGGCCGAACACCTTGTGGAGCACGCGCGTGCCTTCCCCGATGGAGTCCACCGCGTGGACGTCCTGGCTGTCCTGCGAATCGTTCTCGAAGATGTCCGACACGTCCTGGTTGAAGTCGTCGCCGGCCGGTTTGCGGTGAGAAGTCTTGATGTTGCTGTACGACGAGCGCGCACTGCTGAGCCAGCCGAACTTGCTGTCCAGCGCATCGCTCTTCACTTCCAGCACCGTGTTCGGGATGTCGTCTAAGAAGCGGCTGCGTGCGTTGCTCTGCATGTCGCCCCACAGCATGCGGCTGCGCGCGTGCATCAGCAGCAGGTGCTCCTTGGAGCGCGTCATGCCCACGTACATCAGGCGGCGTTCTTCCTCCAGCTGCGCCTTGTCCATGTGCGACATGCTGTGCGGGAACACACCCTCCTCGCAGCCGCCGATGATCACCGAACGGAACTCCAGTCCTTTGCACAGGTGCAGGGTCATCAGCGTCAGCGCGTCGCCGGTCTGGTTGTCCAGCTTGTCCACTTCGGAGATCAGCGCCGCTTCCTCCAGGAAGCTCGTCAGCGACACGCCGGGCTCCAGATTGTCGTACTTGTGCATGACCGACTGGAGTTCGAGCACGTTCTGCCAGCGCGTCTCGCCTTCGTCGGTGCCGTCGCGCACCCACTTCTCCATGCCGACGTCCTTCAGCAGCTCCTGCGTCAGCTGGCTGACCGGGATCTGGGTGGCGCGGGCCTGCAGGCGGGTGATGATGTTGCCGAACTCGCCCAGCCGGCGCTTGGTCGGTTCGTTCAGGCCGTCCACCATCTCGATGTGCTTGATGGCCTGCCAGAGGCTTAACGAGCGCTCGTTGCAGTACTGCTGCAGGCGGCCGAGCGTGGTGTTGCCGATCTTGCGCGCCGGCACGTTGATGACCCGCAGCAGCGAGATGGTGTCGCTGGGGTTCAGGATTGTAAACAGGTACCCGAGCACGTCCTTCACTTCGCGGCGGGCGTAGAACTTCACGCCGCCGACGATGCGGTACTGCACGCCCAGGCGGAGGCACGCTTCCTCGAACAGGCGCGACTGCGCATTGGTGCGGTACAAGATGACCTGCTCGGAAAGGGGAATGCCGTCTTTCAGGCGGGCCTGCACGGTGCGGATGGCGCGCTCGGCCTCCATGCGCTCGTCACTCACTTCCTCCAGCGCCACTTTGGGGCCGGTTTTGCGCTCGGTCCACATCTTCTTGGGTGGGCGGTCCGGATTGGCGGCGATCACGCCGTCGGCGGCGTCCAGGATCAGCTGGGTGGAACGGTAGTTCTGTTCCAGCTTGATGGTCACCGCGTCTTTGTAGTCGTTCTTGAACTCCAGGATGTTGCGGATGTCGGCGCCCCGGAACGCGTAGATGGACTGGTCCGGATCGCCGATGACGCACAGGTTGCGGTTCTTGCCGGCCAGCAGGTTCACCAGCAGGTACTGGACGTGGTTGGTGTCTTGGTACTCGTCCACGTGCAGGTACTGCCACTGGCTCTGGTAGCGCTCCAGCACCGCGGGGCACTCCTGCAACATGCGCAGCGTTTCGTTCAGCAGATCGTCGAAGTCCAGCGCGTTGGATTCGCGCAGCATGGACTGGTACTTGGCGTAGATCTCGGACAACCGCTGTGTCTGCCAGGTGGTCGCCTGGCTCTTCACCACGCTCGGCGAAATGGCTTCGCACTTGAACCGGCCGATGGCGCCCAGCGCGGCGCGCGGCTTCATCTCCTCGGGGGCGATCTTGAGCTCCTTCAGCGCCAGGCCCATTACCTTGTCCTGGTCATCGGAGTCGTAGATGACGAAATTGCGGTCGCGTCCGATGTTCTCGATGTCGCGGCGCAGCATGCGCACGCAGATGGAGTGGAACGTGCCCATGTGCGGCAGGTGGGTGGGGTCGGTGCCGTGCTCGTCCGCGATCTTCAGGAGTTTGCGGATGCGCGCCTTCATCTCGTTGGCGGCCTTGTTGGTGAACGTGACCGCCAAAATGCTCCACGGCGGCACGCCCTGCGCCATCAGGTTGGCGATGCGGTGGGTGAGCGCGCGCGTCTTGCCCGAGCCCGCGCCGGCCAAAATCAGCACAGGTCCTTCCAGCGTTTCCACGGCTTGGCGCTGCAGGGGATTGAGCTGGCCGAAGATGGCTTCGTTATCGAGCATCGGAGAATGGAACCGGATCGTACCGCAACGACCGGGCGCGGGAAACGTGCGGCAACCTTTACAGCATATTCTGCAGCATCGAGTTCTTGGCGGTCTCGATCGCCTTCTTGTTCACGGATGCTTTCGGGGCGGCCAGACTCTCCACTTCGGCGTTCTGCTCGGTCAGCGAGCTGGCGATGCGCTTGATCTCGGAGAGCTGCAGCGACGCGAACTTTTTTTCCTGACGCTTCAGTTCCACCTCGCTCGCCAGTTCGGGGTCCGTGCGCGACACGCGGTCGAGCGTGTCGGCCCCCATCTTGGTGAGGATCAGTTCGTGCGCGTTGCGGTAGCTGATGTGCGTGGCCAGTTCGGCGATCATATTGATGATGTTCTCGCGCTTCTGGGGGTCCAGCGTCTCGGCCAGTTCGTAGGTGGAGATGCGCTTGAGCATGGCCAGAATGGCAGCCAGCGCCTCGCGAGACACGACGTAGAAGTAGTACTGGTCCTTCGCGTACATCAGTTTCTTGAGCTTCCCGATTGCTTCGGTCGGCACCACCAGGAACACGTGCGGGTAGATCTTGGAATTCTTCTTGATCTTGTCGGTGGTCTTCTTCACCTGGTCGTCGATGTAGGTTTGCAGATTCTCGGCCTTGCTGACCTTGGCGTCGAACAGCACGTACTGGCCCATGAAGTCGATCAGGAAGTCCGGCTTCAGGCTGCCGTCGAAGTCGTCGGGCAGGTTGTTGTTCGAGAACGTGCGGAATTGCAGGTGGGGCATCTTGCACAGCTCCACCAATCCGGCGATCACCATGTTCTCGTGGTCGTTCCACAGACGGTCGCGCTCTTCCTCTTCCTCCTGCTTGGCGGCCACCTCGTCTTCCAGCACGCGCTTGCGTTCCTCCTGCAGGGCGATAAGCGCCGCCTCCTGCTTTTCGATCAGCTTGTGGTGCTCGCGTTCCTGCTGCTCGCGCGTGGTTTCCATCTTCGTCAGCGTCTTTTGCAGCGTGTCGCGCTCCTTGGCGACGGCGTCCATCTCGGCCTTCAAGCGCGTGTTCTCGGCGAACATCTGCTTGTTCGCGCCGCTCAGCTTGTTCTTCTCTGCCTTCTCGGCTTCCAGGTCCTTCTTCATGGTGGCCACGTCCTTCTCCAAATCCGCAATCTCCTTCAGGAGCGCCGGATCCTGTTCAGCCGTCCCTGCCGGGCGCTTGTTCTGCTGCATCGCGATGTACACCAGGAGTCCGATCACGACGATGCCGGCGAGTCCTGCAAGAATGGAGAGGGGCGTCATAGGAGAGGATGGTAGCACAACGGGGGACTGCCGGACTGTACGCGGGCGGGTGAACGAGTGTCCACCAATTTTCAGGCAGATTCAGCCATTTTTTTCGCCTCAAGGGTTATTTTTCCTGTATCCGGTGATTTTGAATATTGTAACGACCATATTTTTGATGAAAATCAATATCGTGGAGGCAGCAGCTTCCACATCGTTCCTTGAGAACACCCATCGACGTCGGCACCGTTGCGATTCTCCGCAGTCGCCAGGGTGCCGGCGTCACTCACTGGAGAGATAACCAACCGCCGGCAGGTACTCAGGGCTAGAGGAGCCAAGACCATGTTGTTCGAGTCCACCAGCGCCCGCGTCACGGTCCGCCAGGGCGGCTACGAGATCCTCGATCTGGCCGCGACGAGCTACACCTTCTCGCTGCCGTGCGTCCGTGGCGAAGAAGTCGAAGTCGAGTTCTTCAACCGCTTGGCCGAGCCGTCCACGGTCGCGATGGTCACCAACGCGGACTACGACGTGGAGGGCGTGGCCATCCCGGTCAACGGCAGCCACACGTTCCGCTTCACGCCCACCGAGGACGTGGACCAGATGCTCATGTGGACAGGGGACCGCAGCGTGCTGATGCACTTCCGCGTCGAGGACATCGACGAAGTGGAGGTGGTCGGCGACCAGTGAGAGTCGATGGAGTGCTCAGGGACTCCCGGCCGCGCGTACACGCGCGGCCGGGGTTCCACGTACTTCCTTTCTTGCGTTCGGGCCGCGCTTCGATACCATGCGCCGTCCGGAGAACGGTTCTCCGGATTGATCCTTGAGAGCATTTGGCGCCGGTCTTCTCCCGATCCACGCGGTCGGCAGGGGACCGGCGTCACGAACAGACGAGTGAGCCGGCGTTACGCACAGAAGTGGCCCAAGGAGGGCCGCGGTCATGCCCCTGTTCCAGTCCTCGATCGTGAGGGTCTCGGTGTTCCAGAACGGAACCGAGTTGTTCGGTGACTGCATCGTCGCAGCCATCAACGACTGGCTGGTCGAATGCGCCAACGGGCGCGTTACGATCCGCGTCGAGAACCTCTCGGACAAGGCATTCACGACCTCCGCGATGGGGCACCGGCGCTTGCCACTGCTTCCCGGTGCGAGTCGTGAATTCCACCTCCAGGTCGAGTACCGCGAGTACACCGTGCTCCGGTGGAAGCAGGTGAACACCATGTCGATCCTCTTCCTGGCGGAGTAATCCGCCGGACCCGTCCGGTACAACTCTCAGGGATTTCCCCTCCGGCCGCGCGCTTGCGTGCGGCCGGGGTTCCACGTGCCCCGAAATGTTTCTCGCGCCCTGAAAAGCGAAGGAAGTTGACATTCGAGCTTCCACGGGCGTAGGATCTCGTCCACTGTCGCGCTTTGCCATGCGTTTTCCGCACGGCGAGGCCCGAACACGCTTTTCCCTGCGCGTGCGACAGTTTCCTCTTCCCTCCTTTTTCTCCCATGGCCCTCAAGCGCACCGCCAAGAAGAACCTGATCGGCAAGCACCGCACCCACGCGAAGGACACCGGCTCCCCGTCGGTCCAGATCGCCATCCTCACCAAGGAAATCGCCGAGGTCACCAAGCACCTGAAGGATCACAAGAAGGACAACTCCGCCCGCCGCGGTCTGCTGGCCAAGGTTGCCAAGCGCCGCAAGCTGCTGAACTACCTGCGCATGAACAAGCCCGAGAGCTACCAGAAGGTCATCGACAACCTGGATCTCAAGAAGTAGAGGGTATTTCCTTGAACACCGAAGATCGGGCTGGCATCATCGCGGCCCGATTTTTTTTGATCCATGCTTTCCCGCCAGCAGCACACCTTCATCGTCCGTTACACCCCGCCCGCAGATGACATCCTGCGCGACGAGGACCTTCAGGCGCTTGGGGAATCCGGCGAAGGCGGCTTGGTGGCTGCGCTGTTCGAGCATGGCATCCGGATGCTGCACGGCCGCTTCCGCCGCCGGTTCGCGCGCGCCCTGGGCCGCACCCTGCCGGTACCGCTGGCCGAAGACGCATTCGAAAGCGAAATCCGCGACGGTGTGCTCCACGTCCGGCTGACTTGCGATCTGGCGGCCGACGAAGTCGGGCCGGCCAACGACGGCGTGGCCGACATCGTCAGGCGGACCTGGGAACGGGTGGCCAACGCATAAACAAAGCAATCGCCTCGCTTCCTGACGCGCTTTTTGGTATGCTTTGACAAGCTCCTTCCGCCACCGCGACGTTTCGCCCCTCGGATTTACGTACCAGCTCCTTTCAAGAAGGGATCTGCTGTGTAAGTCCCCGGCGCAAACCGTTCAGTGACGGAAGGATGCGTTTTCTTACCCCATCCTTCCTATGTTAAAGGAATATACCCTCGAGCTGGGCTCGCAGAAGATGATTCTGCGTACCGGCCAGCTCGCGACGCAGGCCAATGCCTCCGTCATTTGCCAAATGGGCGACACCGTCGGCCTCGGCAACTGCACCATCTCCGCCAAGGCGCGCGATGGCGTCGATTTCCTCCCGCTCCAGGTCGTGTACCAGGAGAAGTTCTACGCCGGCGGCAAGATCGCCGGTTCCCGCTTCCGCAAGCGCGAAGGCCGTCCCGGCGACGACTACGTGCTGCTGGCCCGAGTCATCGACCGCGGCCTGCGCCCGATGATCGCCAAGCACATCCGCAACGACATCCAGGTGTTCGCCACCGTCATGAGCTACGACTTCGACAACGAGCATGACGTCGTCTGCGCCAACGCCGCCAACCTGGCGGTCGCCCTGTCAGACTGTCCGAGCGACGGCCCGCTGGGCACGGTGCGCGTCGGCCTGATCGGCGGCGAGCTGGTGCTCAACTCGTCCATGGAAGCCCGCAAGAAGGCCGACCTGGACATGTTCGTCACCGCTTCACAGGACCGCGTGGTCATGATCGAAGCCGGCGCCAACCAGGTGTCCGAGGACGACATCCTGCGCGCCATCGAGTTCGGCAAGAAGTGGGCCCAGAAGATCGCCAAGTTCTTCGCCGAGATCCAGAAGGAAGTGGGCAAGCCCAAGATGGAGCTGCCCGCCCCGTACGTCATGCCCGACGCCGATTACAAGATGCTCAAGGACTGGGCGCTCCCCATCATCAACAAGGCCATCAAGGACCCGCTGCCCAAGCTGGTTCGCCGCAAGATCTTCAACGATCTCATGGACCAGGCCAAAGTGAAGCTGGAGGAGAAGCACGGCAAGGCCGGCGAGAACGAAGAGCTCCTGGCGCTCTACAAGAACGCCAAGGACGGTATGGACAAGATCATCAAGGGCGAAGTGCGCCGCCTCATCCTGGAGGAAGGCATCCGCATGAGCAGCCGCAAGATCGACCAGATCCGCCCGATCGAATGCATCGTCGACATCCTGCCCAAGCGCGTGCACGGCTCCGGATTGTTCCAGCGCGGCGAGACCCAGGGTCTCACCACTTGCACGCTCGGATCGCCCGGCGACCGCCAGCTCATCGAGGGCATGGAAGGCGAGCGCGAACTGCGGTACATGCACCACTACAACTTCCCGCCGTTCTCCGTCGGCGAGACGAGCAACCGTCTCTTCGTCGGCAACCGCGAGATCGGTCACGGCAACCTGGCACAGCGCGCGCTGGAGCCCGTGCTGCCGGATGCCGAGAAGTTCCCGTACACCATCCGCACCGTCACCGAGATCCTGGAGTCCAACGGCTCGTCGTCCATGGCGGCGACCTGCGGCTCCACGCTGGCCCTCATGGCCGCGGGCGTCCCGCTCACCGCTCCGGTGTCGGGTATCGCTTTGGGTCTGATGTCCGATGAAGAGAAGGGCAAGTACGTCGTGCTGTCCGACCTCCAGGACGAGGAGGACTTCGGCGGCGACATGGACTTCAAGCTGGCCGGTACCGCCAAGGGCATCACCGCCATCCAGATGGATATCAAGATCAAGGGTCTGCCGGATTCCGTGTTCAAGGAGGCCATCGAGCGCTCCAAGACCGGCCGCGCCCAGATCCTCGAGTCCATGCTGAAGGCCATCAAGGAGCCGCGCGCCGATTTGAGCCCGTACGCCCCGCGCATCGAGACCATCACCATCAACCCGGACGACATCCGCCTGGTCATCGGCAAGGGCGGCGAGGTCATCCAGAAGATCACCAAGGAACTCAACGTCGAGATCGACATCGAGGACAGCGGTTTGGTCTTCGTCACCGCCCTTAACGGCGAGTCGATGCAGAAGGCCAAGGAATGGATCCAGGGCATCGTGGAGAAGCCGGAAGTCGGCAAGGTCTACGACGCCAAGATCGTCCGCATCATCGACGGCGTCGGCGCCATCGCCGAATTCGCCCGTGGCAAGGACGGCATGATCCACATCTCGGAAATGGCGTGGACCCGCACCGAGAAAGTCGAGGACGTCGTGAAGGTCGGCGATCTCGTGAAGGTGAAGTGCGTCGAGTACGATGCCGCCGAAGGCAAGACGCGCCTGTCGCTCAAGCAGATGACCGCACCGCCGGCCGGATACGTTCCGCCGCCGCCGCGCACTGGAGGTTTCTCCCGCGGAGGATCGCGCGGAGGTCCGCCGCGCGGAGGAGGTGGAGGATTCCGCCGCTAAGAAGCGCTCAAGACGACGGCGATCGGACATTCCGGTCGCCGTTTTTGTTTTGTGTTACTTCCCTCCGTGTCCATCCTCCGAAGAAGTACGGAAACCTGTGACGAAGGTTCTCATGCCTCCAAAGGGTGGCGCTCAATGCCGCGGGGGTCGGCGGTCTGGCCGCTGGAGCGATAACGCGAAGCGGCCGTGGGCGATCATTGCGCACGCGCTTTTTGGTTCCTTTTTGTCGCTCGGACAAAAAGGGACTGAAAAACGCAAAAAAATATCTGCAAATCTCTGGACCCGAACAAGAATTACTTCTTGTCGCTTTTGCTCGCAGCCGGAGCCGCCGGCGGGGGAGTCGCGGCGGGCTTGGTTTCCGCGGGCTTTGCTGGCGACGGGGCCGCCGAAGACGGCCGGCTGTCGTTCTTGTAAAAGCCCGTTCCTTTAAAGTGCACCATCGGCGGCTTGATCAACTTCCGCACGCGCTTCGAGTTGCACTTGATGCACGGCGGACGGTCTTTGGAGCCCATGGGCGCCTGCATCTCGAACTGGGTCTTGCACTGTTCGCACTCGAAATGAAAGGTCGGCATGCGCGCATTCTAGCGCAAACCTAGGATTTGAGCGGATTTTTTCCCAGCACGATGGCCTTAAGGCCCATCCATGTCAGTCCCAGCATCGCCACGCCGCCGAGCACCGGCCACAGGCCGTTGGCGGTGTTGCCGATGGCGTTGCCGACCATGTTCACGCGCGAGGCCGACGCATTCATCAATTCCGGTGTGCCCGAGGCGGCGTTCGGAAGAGGAAGTGCCTCCGTCGCCGTGACGGGGACTGGCGCGACGGAAGGGACGTTCGGAATCGGCATATCGAATAAGTATACCATTCTTTACGCCTTTCTCTGAGTGCGTTTTCGCTGAAAATCGGGTGTCCAATCCGGGGTCAGGGTCTCCTTGGACATCACAACATCTTATCACAGATGGGCTTTTTCACCAAATCGATTGTATCTGCGTTCCATGGCATGGCGCTGTAAAATTCATCTCTTGACGCCCCAGGCGGCTTTTCAGCCCTTTCCGAAAATCTTGCGCATCGCGAACCGCGCTCCGCCGATGATCAAAATCGCCGCTCCTCCGTACAGCAGGACGTTGCCCCAGTTCACGCCCGCCACCGCCGACGACACGGAGTCGGGGAGCAGGTCCAAGCCCGCCTCGAGTCCTTCGCCCGGGGTGTTCAGGCGCAGCAAACGCCGTTCGCCGATGGAGGCGGAATCGAAGTGCATCATGGTTTAGTTGCGCAGGACGTCGGCGCTCTGACTGCGGACACGGTTGGAGATGCCGTTGGCGCGGTGGTCGAATCCCAGGAATCCTTCCGGCACGTCCATGAACAAACTGCCCGGGATGCGAAGCACGTTGGCCACGGTCGCCAGCGGCTTCAGCTTCACCGCGTCGCCGATCAGCGCCTTCACGTCCCGGCGCGTTCGGGGCATCACGCCGCCACCCGGCGCTTCCAGGTCTTTGTCCACGGCGCCGGCGATGAGGTAATCGCCGAGCTCGAAGAACGCGCTGCCGACCGCCAGCACGCTGCCGGCCGCCGCCTTGGGGTAGTTGCCCGCTTCCACCGGTCCCTTGATGTGCGTGTCGGCCACGTCGTTGCGCCACGTGTTGAAGTTCGAGCCCACGTTCTTGAACAAGTGGAGGGGCCGCGCTTCGCGGAACGCCGGTGCGGACGGGAGGAAAAGCATCAGATGCGTTTGGGGGTGGGTTCGATGCGGTTCGCGACGCCATCGCCCACGTCGCGGACGAGGCTGATGGGCGCGTGCAGCACGTTGCCGGCGGCGCCGATCACATTCAGCCGGGTGATGTTGCGCAGCAATCCGCCCAGGTCGCCGCGGGTATGGGCCAGCACGCCGGAGCGCCGCATATCGCGGCCTTCGCGCGGCGCGCCGTTCCAGCCGTCGAGACTGCGGCGCAGGAGGCGATGTTCGCCGTATGCCGGTGCGGAAAAGCTGATACGCATGGGTACGAGGGACATTCTACTCCGGTGATGACGCGCAACGAGGAAAATCCTTACTTTTTTCGCACATCATGCACCGCCCGATTTCCGCTATGGTCCATGGTCCGCGCATGCTTGGCGGGCTTCGGATTCCCTTCGTCTTTTTCCTCCCTCTTCGGTACACTTCCGCCATGCTCGAAAAAGCGTATGACCCCCAGGCCGTGGAAGACCGCATCTACAAGATGTGGGAGGACGGCGGCGCGTTCAAGGCCGACGTGAACACCAAGAAGAAGCCGTTCGTCATCAGCATGCCGCCGCCCAACGCGACCGGCCAGCTGCATCTGGGCCACGCCGTCATGCTCGCGCTGGAGGATATCTTCACGCGGTTCGCCCGCATGCAGGGCCGCGAGGCGCTGTGGGTCCCCGGTACGGACCATGCCGCCATCGCCACCGAGAACGTCGTCATCAAGCAGCTGAAGAACGGGGGCATGAAGGATCCCCGCAAGGAGCTGGGCCGCGAGAAGCTCGTGGGCAAGATCGCCGAATTCGTGGAGCAGAGCCGGGGCACCATCCGTTCGCAGGTCCGCAAAATGGGTTCCTCGTGCGACTGGTCGCGCGAGCGCTACACCATGGATCCCATGCTTAACCGCTGCGTGAACGAGGTCTTCAAGAGCATGCACGCCGACGGTCTCATTTACCGCGGCCACCGCATCGTGAACTGGGACCCCAAGCTGCAGACCACCGTGTCCGACGACGAAATCAGCTGGGTGGAAGAGACGTCGCCGTTCTACACGTTCCAGTACGGCCCGTTCCAGATCGGTACCGTGCGCCCGGAGACGAAATTCGGCGACAAGTACGTGGTCATGCACCCCGACGACAAGCGCTACGCCAAGTACAAGCATGGCGAGAACATCGATGTGGAGTGGATCAACGGGCCCATCCGCGCCACCATCATCAAGGACAAGGCCGTCGATCCGGAATTCGGAACCGGCGTCATGACCATCACCCCGTGGCACACGCAGATCGACTTCGAAATCGCCGAACGCCACGGCCTGGAGAAGGAGCAGGTCATCGACTTCAACGGCAAGTTGCTGCCCATCGCCGGCGAGTTCGAGGGCATGCACATCGAAAAAGCCCGCCCGCTCATCCTGGAGAAGCTGGAGAAGAAGGGTCTGCTCGTGAAGACCGATCCGAAGTACGTGCACAACAAGGCCACCAACAGCCGCGGCGGCGGTACCATCGAGCCGCAGATCCGCCTGCAGTGGTTCATCGACGTGAACCGCAAGGCCGTGACGTGGAAAAAGCAGAAGATGAGCCTAAAGGAGATCATGCACGAGGTCGTGCACGGCGGCAGTATCACCATCGTCCCCGAGCGCTTCAACAAGACGTACTTCCACTGGATCGACAACCTGCGCGATTGGTGCATCAGCCGTCAGATCTGGTGGGGACACCGCGTGCCGGTCTGGTACAAGGGCGAGGAGACGTACGTGGGCGTGAAGGCGCCGGAGGGTGCGGGCTGGGAGCAGGACACCGACACGCTCGACACGTGGTTCAGCTCGGCGCTGTGGACGTGGAGCACGCTGGTGGACCCCAAGCTGCACGACAACTACGAGCTGAGCCTGAAGGACATTCTGAAGATGAGCCCGGATTTCCAGAAATTCCATCCCACACAGGTCATGGAGACGGGCTACGACATCCTCTTCTTCTGGGTGGCGCGCATGATCCTCATGACCACCTACGCCACCGGGCAGATCCCGTTCGAGACCGTGTACCTGCACGGCCTCATCCGCACGCGTGACGGCAAGAAGATGAGCAAGAGCGACCCGGAAACCATGATCGACCCGCTCGACATGATCGCCAAGTACGGCGCCGACGCGCTGCGCCTGTCCATGATCGTGGGCCAGAGTCCGGGCGCCGACAGCCGCTTGTACGAGGAGAAGATCGCCGGTTACCGCAACTTCATCAACAAGCTCTGGAACGCGTCGCGCTTCGTGCTCATGCAGTGCGAGGCCGCCAAGATCAACCCGTGCGATATCGAGAAGCTGCCGGACGCCGCCTCGCTGTCCGTCGCCGACCGCGCGCTGCTGCACGGTTTGGAGCTCCTGATCGAAGACGTGGGTTCGGGTCTGACCGACTACCGCCTCAGCGAAACCGGCGAGCGCCTGTACGGCTTCGTGTGGGACTTCTTCTGCGACTGGTATTTGGAATTATCCAAAGGCAACGCCAACCACGCCGTGCTCGTGCACGCGCTGCGCCGCATCCTCAAGCTCCTGCATCCGTATTGCCCGTTCGTCACCGAGGAACTGTGGGCGCACGTGAAGCCCGCCAAGGCCGGCGAACTCATCAAGGAGCAGTGGCCGACCATGAAGCAGGACCGCCGCGACAAAGACGCGTTCGACCAGCTGGGAGTCGTCATCGAGGTCGTCACCGCCATCCGCAAGCTGCGCACCGAACAGAACGTGGAGCCGGGGAAGAAGGTGTCGGTCATCCTGCACAGCCGCAAGCACGCCGCCATGCTGGAAACCCAGCGCGAGCATATCCTGCGTCTGGCCAAGCTGGAGGACCTGACCATCGATGCCAAGCCCGCCAAGCACCAGGACGTTGCCAGCGCGTTCATCACCGACGTGGAAGTGCACCTGCCGCTGGCCGGGCTGGTGGATGCCGGCAAGGCCAAGGACGGCCTGCTCAAAGAACAGAAAAACCTGGAAGGCTACGTGAAGGGCCTGAAGGCCAAGCTGGAGAACAAGCAGTTTACGGAGAAGGCGCCGCCGGCATTGGTCAAGGCCGAAACCGCAAAACTCCACGATGCCCAGGACAAGCTCGCGAAGATCGCGCAGAGCCTGAAAATGCTGGACTGAAGCGTTTCCGTGCTTGCCGGCGGATGAGAAAATCATTCTTTGACGGAAAGAAAACAGGACCACCCGCGTCAGCTAGTGGCAGTGAGTCCTTTTCTTTTCCTTTACCCCACCCTTGTATGAAGAGATTTCTTTCCCTCTCCCTGGTCGGCGTCAGCTTGTTGAGCGCCGCCGCCGCGTCGGCCGAACAGTTCCCGTTCCGCGACAAGCCGTTCCCGGACGTCGCCGTGAACCACGCAAACTACGTCGCCATCGAGTATCTCCGCGAACATAACATCATCCGCGGCTACGTGGACGGCACCTTCAAGACCGACCGCCGCCTTAGCCGCGCCGAGTACACCGTGCTGCTGACCAATCCGTTCTTCCTGGACGGCGTGGCCGCCGGAACGTGCATTCCCCAGAACGTGCCCGAAGAGGAGAATGCCAAGATCTTCTACACCGACGTGCATGCCGACGACTGGTTCGCTGACGCCGTGTGCGTCGCCACCACCAAAAAGCTCGTCAACGGTTACCCGGACGGCCGCTACCAGCCGCACGAGTACGTGACTTTCGTGGAAGCCGCCAAGATCGCCGCCAACGTCTTCTCGTTCGACATCAAGCAGGACGAGATGGCCGCGGATTGGTACGTTCCGTACGTGCAGCGTCTGGATGACCTGAACGCCATCCCGCCGACCATCAGCCGCTTCGACCAGGTGATCACCCGCGGCGAGGCCGCCGAGATGATCTTCCGTCTGAAGACCAACGATACCACCCGCGCTTCGGCTTCGTTCAGCAGCCTGAAATAGCAGTTCCCGCCAAGGAGACCCAAGCGGCCGGTCGGCAAGCGCCACCGGCCGCTTTCAGTGCACGTCGGCTAGCGGCAGCGAGAACACCGGCTTGGTGCCCGTCTTCACGCCCATGGCCGCCGCACGGGTGAGGGCATTGCGGCCGAAGCGCTCGTGGACTTCATCCAGCGCCTGCTGCAGTTTTTCGTCGCGCTCGCCGGCGCGCGGATCATCGAACAGCGAATATTGCAGCGCTCCCGCCGCCGCCAGGTCATGCAGTCCCAGGCTTACCTGATTGTAGGCTTTGGAGGCATCGAACGCGGCGTCCAGGCATCGCAACGCCTCGGTCAGGACGCCGGCTTCGGTGGAGGCCGGCTGAGGGAGGCGTTTGCACAGGCCGCTCCTGTAAAACTGCCGGTCGCGCAGCCATACGCACACGATGCCGCATGCCAGTCCCTGACGTCGCATCTTCAGCACGGCGTATTCCAAGTGGCGCATCATGTGCGCCTGCAATACGGCCTTGTCGCGCGTGGCCTTGAACGTCCGGCAGCGTGAAATCGACTTGGGCGGCGCGGCCGCATGCACCATTTCGTACACGCGTTCACCCGAGAGTTCGCGCTGGAGCTCCAATCCGGTACGACCGCACACCTCCTTCACCAGCGCCGCGTCGGCATGGACGAAATCCCACGCCGTTTTCCAGCCGTACAGGTCCGCGTGCGCCGTGCGCTTTCGCCCGATGCCGGGCACCGCCGCGGCCGGACGGTCCTGCAAGAATGCCTTCAGGTCGCCTGCGGAGAGCGTCGTCACGCCCGCAGGTTTGCGGTACTCGCTGGCCATCTTGGCCAGTGTCTTGCTGGGCGCGACGCCCACCGAGACCGACAGCGCGGTCTTGCGCAGCACGCCGGCCTGGATGTCCTTCGCCCAGCGGCTGACATCTTTCGGGGCGCCGCCCTGCATGGTGGCCAGGTCCAGGAACCATTCGTCGATGGACATCTGTTCGACGATGGGACATTCGTTCTCGAAGATCTCTTTCATCTGTGACGAAGCCAGTCCGGTCTCGGCGAAGTCCGACGCCATCTCCACGGCGCCGGGGCACAGTTTGCGCGCTTCGAACAGCGGCATGCCGGTCTTTATGCCCTTCGCCTTGGCTTCGTAGGTGGCCGCGATGACGCAGCCGCCGCCCATGCCGATGGCGAGCAGGGGCTTGCCGCGCAAATGAGGGTTTTTGCGCACCAGCACCGACGCGAAGAAGGCGTCGGCATCGATGTGGGCGATCGCGGAAGACACGTCAGGGCCGTCCGCGGCGCCGCGGCCGCTGAAGAGCTTGATGAGACCCATGATGGGAAGCCGGTTTAGTAGCGCCGGATCACGCCCATGACCACGCCGGCGACCTGCAGCTCCTCCAGCGCGTGGAGATCCGGATAATCCGGGTTTTCAGCCTGCAGGTAGAACTTGCCTTTGTCTTTCTTCAGGCGCTTGAGCGTGAATTCGCCGTCCAAGATGCCCACCACGATGTCGCCGACTTTCGGCGCCTTCGAGCGGTCCACCACCACCAGGTCGCCCTCGTGGATGCCGGCGTTGATCATGCTGTCTCCCTTCACGCGCAGCAGGAACGTGGATGCGCGGTCTTTGATGAGGTATCCCTCCAGCGAGATTTGCTCCTGCGCGTGTTCTTCCACCGGCGCGGCGAAACCGGCCGCGATGGGGCCGAACAGCGGCAGCACCATGGCCACCGGCGCGTCGTCGTTCTGATTGGCTCCGGCAATGATCTTGATGCGTCCGCGCGGGTCTTTCTCGATGTGCCGCTCGGCGGCCAGCGTGTTGATGACCTTGGCGATGGAGTTCTTGCTGCGCACGCCGAACGCGATGGCCAGGTCGGCCAGCGACGGGGAGTAGCCGCGCTTGCTCTGGAACTCTGTGATGTAGTTCAGGACGGTGCGCTGGTGCGGAGTGAGAGCCATGGTGAGTGAAGGTGAAGCGGGACGAACGTACACCAAGATAGGTGAACGATTGTCCACTGTCAACAATATTCCCGGATCATCCCTACGGCAGCAGGTGGCTGACCACCATGAACAGCCAGACGCACAGCAGCGGCGGAGCGGTTCGCCATCCGCGCCAGAACGCCGGTGCGCAGAGGCTGGCGTACGCGTAGGAGAGGGCCCAGAGCACGGGCATGACGTAGGCGAATTTTTCAGGATGGTACTGCGATGCCGGATACGCGTAGATGTACGCGATCAATGCAGCGCACTGTACCGCGGCGAACGGCAGGAAGATGTTCCCCAGCCGGTGCCAGCGCTTGCGCACGTCCGCCGCGGCAAACAATGCCGCCAGGCATCCCAAAGCCAGGAGATGCAGACCGTACCGCAGCAGGATGCGGCGCGGTTTCATGCCCACGCCGTCAGCCGCCCATAACTGATGCCACGTTTCGTAGAGTGACGGGGCTTTCTGCAACGCTCCAGATGCCGTCAGCAGGTCGCGTCCGTGCTCGAACGTGAGCATTTCCAGGAAGAACTCGGCACGGTCGCGGTCGCGTTCCCGCCGCGCTTCTTCCAGGCGTTCGGGAAGCTCCCATGTCTCGTTGGACGGCAGCAAGGTGCCTTCGGCCGTGTAGTAGCGGGCGTAGTAGTAGGGGAATGCCGCCGCCAGGGCCACGCCCACGGAGCACAGGCAGAGCGTCCAGCCGCGTTTATCGCCGGGAGTCAGGGCGTGGATGACCAACAACGGCAGCGCGAGTGTGAGCAGGCCGCTGAACTTGGTCATGAGGCCGGCGAAGAGCACGCACGCGAGCGCCGCCGCCCATGCGCCGCGCCTCCGTTTCGCAAGCACCAGCGACACCGAGCAATACAGCGCCGCCGAAGCCAGCGCCCAGACGATGCCGTCCAGCGACAGCGCGCGGGACAGCACGATGGCTACCGATGCGGAATAGCAGAGGTAGAGCAACAGGATGCCGAGCGGATGGCGCAGGATTTCCAGCCGCTTCAGCGAGCCACGCAGCAGCAGGAATCCCGCCAGCGATGCAAGCCACGAGGTCAGCTGGATGGCGTGGACGGCATGCAGTCCGGCGGCGGCGAACGCCTTGGCGATCCAGAACCCCAGCGGCGGATGGTACGCGTGGAAGTGGCCGCGCAGCTCCGGCAGCAGATTGTGCCATCCGTACACCCGGACCATTTCGAGATGCGATTGGGCGTCGTAGCCGGTGACTTCGCCCCAGTGCTTGATCAGGGCCGCGGCGTGCACGAGCACGAACGTCGCCAAAAAGAAGCGCTCGACGTGCTTCCAGGACGGGGCGGGGATGCGGGGCATGGCGTCAGCCGATGGCGTCCAGATCGCGCTGCTTGTTCATCTCGATGAAGGTGATCGTCCACACCGTCTGGCGGAAGACGTTCAGGTAGGTCAGTCCGTAGGCGAGCACGAAGACCAGGATGGTGCCGATGATGCCGATGATCGTCCAAGCCACGCTGGGGGCCAGGAACCACGTGAGCACCGTGCCGAGGCCGAACAGGATGCTCGGCAGAAGGATGATGACCACGGCATTCATCACGACGCGGATGCCGATCACCCACATGAGGGCGAACAGGAATACCACGTGGCCGATGTAGCTGACGGTGAGCTTGATGCTGCGGCCGGCGGCCTCGAACACGCCAAGCTTCTGGATCACCACGCCTTCCTCGGCAAAGCTGGCGAAGAAGCGCAGGATACTGGAGATGATCCACAGGATGATCGCGACGATCAGCAGTCCCCATTTCAGCCCTTCGGTGTAGCGCAGGATGAGCGACGACGCGGTGATGAAGATGCTCACGCCCGAGAACACGAAGATTTCGTGCAGCGTGAGGATGGGGAAGTAGTTGTACAGGCCCAGGATGAAACCGCCTTCGACTTTTTCTTTCTTGTACGCCTTCGCAGCCAAGCCGATGATGGCGCCGTCGCCCAAGCTGGGCACGAACAATTCGATCAGGAGCAGCAACAGGAACAGCACCAGCACCGTGATGAACAGCCACATCGGCGCGTGCTCGTAGAGGATGATCCAGTCATCGAGCAGGCCGACCTCGTGGCCGGTGACGTACGAGTACAGGAAGTACAGCTGGTAGCTCAGCAGCTTCAAGTCCAGCAGCAGGGCGAAGATTGTGCGGAAGAAGCCCCATGCACGCAGTTGCCGTTCGGTGGTGGTGATCCGCCAGGCCTCGGCGATGATTTCGCGGGGAGCGAGCATCGGGCGGTTACGGGACGGAAACCAAGTCTTGCAGGGGTTGGTAGGTGTAATTGTCGGTGAGCACGATGGCGATGTCGCTGCCGTCGGCCAGCGCGTCCGTGTCGGGGCTTTCCAGCATCGGGATCTGTAGGAGTGCCGACAGGTATGCTGCCGCCTTCTTGGCGCGCTCGGCCTTGGCGGCGGCGTCCTTGAGCATCAGGTTGTCGGCGGAGGACGTGCCGGACGCCGTGGGAGCCGCACGCACCACGATGTACGACGCCGCCTGCTTGGGCTCCGCGTCACGGGGGTAGTTCTTGGTCTCGGTCACGTTGAACATATAGCGGTACAGCTCGCCGCCCAGCTTGCGGGCCGCACCTTCCTTGGCGTCGGCGTTCAGCACCGCGATGCTCGGCGGGTCCATGAACAGTTCGCGGTGGCCGACGTACACTTCCGTCAGCACTTTCAGCTGTTTCCAGGTGAGTGGGAACGGGGGAATGGAGACCGGCAACAGCACCGAAGCGCCGTCGAACTCCTCGCGTGGAGGCGCATAGAGGAAGCCGCCCGGCTCGATGAGCGATCCGTAGAGGCCGTTCTGGTCGTGCAATTGCAGGCTGGTGATCTTGCCGCCGTCCACTCCCTTGCCCAGCGATGCCAGGCCCAGAAGCTCGCGGCTGGAGAGCGTGGAGCGGAAGTTCGTCGAGATGATGCCGAACAATTCGGTCATCTTCCCCACGTTGCCGATGACGCCGCTCTCACGGACTTTGGCCAACCCGGCCGACAGGATTTGCTGCTGGCGGGCCGAACGTGAGAAGTCGCTGGTGGAGTGGCGGCTGCGGGCGTACTTGAGGGCGGTGGTTCCGTCCATGTGCTGCGGTCCGGCCGAGATCGAGAACGTTTCGTACGTGTAGTTGGGGCCCGGGTACTCCGTGTCCACGATGTCCTGCGGCACGACCACGTCGATGCCGCCGATGGCATCCACCGCCTGCACGAACCCGTCGAAGTTGATCTTCATCACGCCGTGCACAGGCAGGTCCATCAGCGTGCCGATCTCCACGCCGAGCTGCTTGAGCGCGTCGCTTTCGGCCTGACTGCGTTCGGTGCCCTGGGCCACGAGATAATTCTTGTAGTTGCGGTACAGGCTGTTGATGCGGCCGTCGCCCATTTTCTCGGTCTTGATCAGCCACAGGTCGCGCGGCAGCGACAGGAGTACCACGCCCTGCTTGCCCTTGGCGTCGATGCTGGCGAGCATGATGGTATCGGTGAGATCCACGCCTTCGTGCAAGCTGCCGCCTTCGCCGAGCAGCAGCAGGTTGGTAAATCCGCGTTCGTCGGTGGGAAGCTCCACGCCGGCGACCGAAACGAGGCTCTCGAGCGAAAATACTTTCATGGCCAGCAGCACGCGCATGGTGCCGATGATCAGCAGTCCGGCAAAGAGCACGGCGATGAGCACCGCCAGGGCCTTCTTCAACACGCCGACGTGGTTTTCGTGTTCCTCCTTCTCGATGTCATGCTTGCGGCGCAACAACGCGTAGACGTTTTCCAAGGGCTTGAGGACGTTGCTGGCGACGGTGAGCGCCCGCTTCGCGAATGAGGGAGTGTTTTTCCGATCATCGCGAATGGGCCGAATACTGAAAGACATCGTGCGGATTCTACAGCAAGAAACGGCGTCGGTCACGCGCCGCAGGCACGAACGTTCACCTCTGTTTATACGCTGCTCCAAGCCCAAAAACACCACTCCGCGTTTCGGGGCTCCATGATTGTTTTTCCACCACGCAAAAGGGGCCTTTCGGCCCCTCTTGGTTTATGGTCAATGTTCGCTTACGCGGCCATGTCCATCGGCGCTCCGGCCTTGTCGGCCTTGAAGCAGTTCAGACACAGGACCGGGCGTCCGCCTTCGGACTCCGGGCGCGGCTTGAACGGAACCTCGCACTGGGCGCCGCACTTGGCGCACACGGCGGGGTACATCTGCCGGTTCGTCATGCGCTCGTTCTTGCGCTTGTTGCGGCAGTCCTTGCAGCGCTGGGGAGCAGCGAGACCGCGCTCCTGGTAGAAAGCCTGCTCACCCTCGGAGAAGGTGAAAGCGGCACCGCAGTCGCGGCAGGTGATCTGTTGATCAGCCATGATAGAAAAAAAGAAAAAGAGAGTAATGATGCACGTTCCTTCTTTTCTAGTTCTGGCTAGTCGCGAGATACTGATACGAAGGCGTTTGCAGGTACAGTGTACTGTACATTCGCGCTTTTGCAAGTTGTTTTAGAACTTCATTGTTACCTCCGTAAACAATGAATGAGGCTTTCCGTAGCTTCTGTAGGGGCTTTTCAGCTGATCCAGATGCCCAGCATCGTCACCACGGCGCCGAAAACGATGCCGCACAGCACTTCCAGCAGCGAGTGCCCCAGGCGCTCGGACAGGTGCTGCCAGTGCTGCAGACGGTTCAGGACCTTGGCCTGCTCGCCGATGGCCCGGCGTGAGCTGGTGGCGTCGTACCAGATGATGCAGGCGAATACGAACGCGATGGCGAATTCGATGGAATGCAGCCCCGACTTCTTGGCGACCACGATCACCAGCGACGTGACGAACGCCGAATGGCTGCTGGGCATGCCGCCCGAACGGAAGATGCCGGCGTGCCAGGCTCCCGTGCGCATGCCTTCCACGGTCATCTTCACGATTTCCGACAACAGCGCGACGACCAGCGGGATCAGGAACGGGTAGGAGCGGAGGATGGTCATGCGGGCATTGTCTGGGCTAGGGGCTGGAATTGCAACAGCACAAAAAAACCCGGCGGTGAGGCCGGGTTTTCGGAGTTCGTGGGGAGGGTCGATTACTTCAGGTTGACCTTGCCGCCGGCGGCCTCGATCTTCTTCTTCATTTCCTGGGCGTCGGCCTTGGCCACACCCTTCTTCAGCATGGCCGGGGTCTTGTCGACCAGGTCCTTGGCCTCACCCAAACCGAGCTGGGTGATTTCGCGGACGACCTTGATGATGGCGATCTTCTGAGCGCCGGAGTCGGCCAGCTCGACGTCGAAGCTGGACTTCTCCTCGTCGGCGCCGGCTGCACCACCGCCAGCGGCGGGAGCGGCGGCCATGGCCACGGGAGCGGCGGCGGAGATACCGTAGGTCTTCTCCATGAATTTGACGACGTTGTTGAGCTGAATGACGTTCAGCTTCTCCAGCGCGTCGATGACAGCCTGTTCCTCTTTGGTGAGGGTGGTTGCTGCGTCAGACATAAAAGGATGGGGAAAAAGAAATGAGATTCGGAACTAAGCTGCGGGAGCAGCGGGCTCGGTTGCGGGTGCGGGAGCGGCCTCGGCAGCCGGGGCTGCGGGCGCGGCGGCCGGAGCCGGAGCGGCTTCGGCGGGCTTCTTCTTGGCGACCTCGGACAGGGCGCGGGCGAAGCTCGTGAGGGGACCGTTGCAGGCCGACACGAACTGCGTGAGCGGCGTGTTGACCATCGTGATGAAGATGCCGAGCAGCTGCTGGCGGCTGGGGATCTGGGCGAACTCCGAAGCTTCCGCGGTGGAGAGGAGCTTGCCGTCGAAGATGCCTCCGATCAGCTTCACCTTGTCGTTTTCCTTGGAGAACTTGAACGCGATGCTGGCACCGGCGACCGGATCCTCGTTGGAGAAGATGCAGGCGACGGGGCCCGGCAGGGCGGAGTCGGCGATCTCGGGGGCGTTCAGCTCCTTGGCGGCCAGCTGGATGAGCGACTTCTTGGCGACCTTCATCTCGGCTTTGCCCTCGCGGAGCTTGCCGCGGAGCTTGCTGATGTCGGCGACCTTCAGGCCGATGTAGTGCGCGAACATCACCGACTTGGCGGATTTCATTTTGTCCTTCAGCTCGGTGAGCTGGGCGGCCTTCTGATCACGGGTGAGAGCCATGGGAGGGTTGTAGGAGAGGGGAGGGACGGGCGCGGAAAAAGCACCCGCACTGCGCGGACGGGAGGCTAAAAAAAAGCTGGTTCCCGTTAACCGTCCGGGAGACCAGCGAGGAACACGGCACGATTCACCAAGCCGGGGCCGGGTGAGCGCTGCTGTACTCCTCGGGAGGATTTACGTTCGGCCTGGGGCCTAGTACCTCCGGTCTTCGGACTTGCGCACAGAGTACTCGGGAGGGGCGGGCGTGTCAACACCATTTTCCGTCGGGGCTGTAAGGCGTTGGCGGTCATTTCGTCGTTTTTGGCGGCCTTTTTCTCGACGGAGGGCACGTGGCTGCTACACTACCGTGAACATGGAAAGCGCGCGTGTGAGCACCGGGTCGGCCATGGGGCACGCATTGGAGGAGTTGCGCAAGAAGCACCCCGCGCTGGGCGGGCACAAATTGCAGAAAGCGCTGAACGTTGCGACGCAGGCCTACGAAAACCGGCAGATGGACCATATGGAGGGCGTCACGATGCTTTCCCATGCCCAAGGCGTACTGAAGATCTTCATCGAGTTTTGCCCGGACGAGGACGCGCTGGCGGCTTGTCTGCTGCAACACGTGCTGAAATGCGATTACCCCGTCCAGACGCTGGAAGAGGAGTTCGGCAAGAACGTGCGCGATATCGTCAGCCGTATCCACCTGTTGTCGCACATGAGCACCACCGACTGGCGCCGCTCGGTGGACGACCTGAAGATCATGCTGGTCTCGGTGGCCGATGACACGCGCGTGCTCATTTTGAAGCTCTGCATCCAGTGCTATCTCATCGAGAACCTGGAGGCGCTCAAGCCCCAGAGCCGCATCATCCACTGCCGTCAGTCGCTGCAGCTGTTCGCGCCGGTGGCGGCACGGTTGGGTATCTACGCGCTCAAGTACCGCCTGGAGCAACGGGCTTTCCCGGTGGCGTACCCCACGGACTCCGGAGCCATCGACCGGCAGATCGAGCTGCTGCACAAGTCCCATGGCAACTTCCTGAACGCGGCCGTGTCGCACCTGCGGCAGTTCCTGTCGCAGGAAGGATTGAAGTGCGAGGTCATGGCGCGCGAGAAGCATTCGTACAGTTTGTTCCAGAAGATGCAGCGCAAAAGCATCACCGACATCGAGAAGGTCACCGACCTCATCGCTATCCGCGTGGTGGTGCCCACGTTGCCCGACTGTTACCAGGTGCTGGGCCTGCTGCACCGCCTGGCCACGCCCATTTCGCACCGCTTCAAGGACTACATCTCGTTCCCCAAGCCCAACGGCTACCAGAGTCTCCACACCTCCGTCATCGGCCTGCCCGGCGCGCCGGGCAACCTCATGATCGAAGTGCAGATCCGCACCGCGGACATGCACCGCGAGGCCGAGTACGGTATCGCCGCGCACTGGATGTACAAGGAAGAGCGCGCCATCCAGCGGTCGGTGGGCCGCATGCAGCTCAACGACGTGCTGCTGCGCCAACAATCCGTGGCGCGCGAGAAGAACGACACGGCCGACCTGCGGCTGGTGGACCATATTTACGTCCTCACGCCGCACGGCGACATCATCGAGCTGCCGGACGGCGGCACGCCGCTGGATTTCGCGTTCTCGCTGCACACCGACCTGGGACTGAAGTTCAAGTCCGCCCGCGTGAACGGCAGCATCGTGCCCATTTCGCACAAGCTGGAGAACGGCGACGTGGTGGAGATCCTCACGCACAAGCATCCGCGACCGGCGCTGCACTGGATGGAAGAGCTGGCCACGCCGTCGGCGCGGTCCAAGCTGAAGGCGTACTTCTTCTCGCACAACCGCGCGCAGTTCATCACCCGCGGCCGCGAGATGCTCAATGCGGAGTTCAAGAGCCGCCGCCTGTCCGCCCTGGACGGCGAGCTGAGCGCGCTCAAGATGTTCGACGGCCAGACGCAGTCCCTGAAGGAGCGCGAAGACCTGCTGGTGAAGATCGGCATGGGCACGGTCCGCGTGTCCACGGTGCTCGGACATCTGTCGTTGGACCAGGTGCCGGCCAAGAAGAAGCAGCCCGCGGCGAAAGTGAAGGCCGAGGCCGCTCACCTGGTGGCCATCGGCGACCGTTCCATCGACATGCCGTACCGGTTTGCCAAGTGCTGCAGCCCGAACACGGCCGATCCTCGGCCCAAGCACATCGTGGGCTTCATCACCCGCGCGGGTGATATCTCGGTGCACAAAGACGACTGCCGCATGGTGAAGGCCGCCAATCCCGAGAGGAAGATTTCGGTCAGTTGGGGAAAGTAAGAAATCAAAGACGACCAGGACGTCAAAGAAGACAAGGAATCGTTATCATCCTTGTCTTCGTTGTCGTCTTTGAAATCCTGATTACTCTCCCATCGCCTCCTTCATCACGGCGCGGACCTGCAGCTCCCATTCGACCTGGGCGTGGATGTCTCCGCCCGGCTTGAGGTCGGCGTCGGAGACCGTGCCGCCGTCGCGTTCGGTCATGGCCTTGGCTGCGTCGATGCCCTTCTTCATCTCGGCATCGTCCACCTTCACCTGCTTGTGCTTCACCAGCTCCTGCAGGCCGAAGCGCAGGTTCAGGCGGCTCGTGGCGATGCCGCGCATTTCGTCGAGCACGTCCTTGGGGTTCTTGCCGGTCTGCTCCAGCCACTGGTCCAGCGTCATGTTGTCGCGGCGCAGGTTCTGGTCTAAGTCGGCCAGCATGTTCTGCACTTCGTTATCGAGCAGTTCCGGGGCCAGGTCCACCTTCGCGGCTTTGCGGACCATGTCGAAGAACTCCTCCTCGCGGTCCTTTGCGAACTTGAACTTGGCCTGCTCGGACAGCGCCTCCTTGATGCCCTGCTTGAATTCCGCGGGCGACTTGTCCATGCCCATGCGGGTCTTGATGAACTCCTGCGTCAGTTCCGGCAGCTTCACGGCGGCCACGGACGAGATCGTCGCTTCCAACTTGATGGTCTTGCCCTGCAGGTTGGGGATGGAGTGCGTCTTGGGGAAGTCCACGGTCAGCTTCTTCACGTCGCCGACCTTCACGCCGACCAGCGCGTCGTCCAGTCCCGGGATCAGGTCCTCCTCGCCGACCGTCGTGCTGTAGGGCAGGTTATCGAGTTCGGTGGCCGGGGTGCCGTCCTTGTTGGCGGCCTTGAACATCATGCGAACCATGTCGCCCTTCTCCGACGGGCGGTCCACGGGGGACTCGATGCGGTCCTGCGCCAGGACCTTCTTCAGGAAATCGTCCACCTCCTTGTCGTCGGCGACGGGTGCCTCCTTTTTGGGCAGCTTGATCGAATCGGGCTTGCTCAGTTTCACCTCCGGGCGCTCGACGTAGATCAGCTCCACCTGCAGCGGGCTCGTCTTCAGCACCGTCAGCTTGGGCGAGATGATCGGCTTCAGGTCGTGCTCCTTCATGGTGTCGGTGATGAGGTCCGGCGCCATCATGCGCACGGTCTCCTCCAGCAGCATTTCCGGCTTCACCTTTTCCTTCACCACGTTCAACGGTGCGCGGCCCTCCCGGAAACCATCCATTTTCATGTGCTGTCCAAGGCGCTTGAGCGCGCGTTCTTCGGCCAAGACGCGCTTGTCCTCGGAAACATCTACGGTGCAACGGACCCGGGCCTGTGCCAGGCGCTCGATCTTGGTCGGCATGGTGAAAGCTGGAAGGGGACTAAGAGACCTTCTTGTCGCGCTCGTTCCAGTACACCAGGAGCGGGGTGGCGACGAAGATGCTGGAGTAGGTGCCGAGCAGGATGCCGACGATGAGCGTCAGCACGAACCACTTGATGCTCTCGCTGCCCATGAAGAACAGGGCGAGAAGCATGATGAGCACGCCGCCGCTGGTGAAGCAGGAGCGGACCCAGGTCTGGTTCACGGAGCGGTTCGCCAGGACGGAGAAGTCTTCTTTGCGTTCCTGGATGAAGATGTTGTCGCGGATGCGGTCCATGACGATGATCGTGTCGTTCACCGAGTAGCCCAGGATGGTGAGCAGGGCGGTGACGAACAGCGTGTCCACCTCGAAGGCGGTGAAGCGGCTGATGATGACGAAGATACCCACCGTGATCATCACGTCGTGCAGCAGCGTGAGCACCGCGACGACGCCGAACTTCCACGGGCTGTAGCGGCGCGGAACTTTGCGGAACGCGAGAGCCAGGTAAATGATGATGCCGACCGACGCGGCCAGCAACGCGAAGGCAGCGCGCTGCTTGAGCGTTTCGCCGACCGTGGGGCCGATGGTCGTGTAGGACACCTCCTCCACGTCGCCGAGCTTGGCGTTCATGTGGCTGACCAGGCGGCCGTGCGTCTCGTTGTCGATGCCGCGGATGCGGACGACGAAGTTGCCGTTGCCGATCTTGTTGACGGTGGGAGTGAGGGGTTCGCCCGGGAATTCCTTCAGAGCGGCGGAGATGGCGTCGGCGGTCATGCCGCTGCCGGCCGCGGCCAGCTCCATGCGTGTGCCTCCGGTGAACTCGATGCTCAGGCGCGGGCCCGGCACGAAGAGCAGCACGATGGCGGCCACGGTGAGGACCGTGGACAGGACGAAGAAGTATTTCGCCGGTTTCAGGAAGTCAAAGTTCATAGCGGACGTAGGGTAATGCGAAAACAGGCCCGGCGCCAGTCCAGATCAACCCCGGGTTCCGCGGAGCTCCTTCCTTATTCTTGCGACACCGTGATCACGTCCGCGTCGGGCTGGGCCGACAGCGTCCATCGCACGTCCGTGCCGAGCGCTTTCCACAGCAGCGAAGCGCTCTCTTTCGCGAAGACGGGCAGCGTGCCGGCGGCGAACTCCTCGGTGACGTCCGCATGCGACCCGCCTCCGGCCTGCGGCGACGCCGCCGCGCCGCCTTGCGGGGCCGCGGTTTCCTGGATCATGCCGCGCACGATGCCGATGTCGGTGCTGACGATGGTCCGCTGGCCGTGCCGCGCGGCCGCCAGGATCCGGTCGTCGGAACGCGAGCGAACCCACTGCAGGGTCCATCCCTCCATGGTCTCTTCTCCGCGCTCCACGGCCTCTTCGTCCACCGTGATGTCGGTGCGCTGGTTCTTGGGCAGGTCCACATCGCGCACGGACGACTGCGGCACGTTCGCGGCGTAGGCGTCCAGCAGCGCCGCGACGGTCTTGGGATCGGCGCCCTGGAACGACAGCGCGACTTGCACTTCGGAGCCGTCGCCTTTGCTGGCCCGCGCCACGCGGATGCCCGACAGGTTCTTGGCCATGGCGGCGACGTGGCCTGCCGCCTCCGTTCCCACTTCCTCACGCAAGCGCTGCGCGATGATGCCGGACACGCCCTCGCGCAGTTGCGGCGCATCGCGGTCCATGGCCGCCATCACCGCTTCCAGGCGCAGCGACAATGCCGGATCGACGATGTCGAACATGCCGTCGGCCGCGACGCCGGCGGGGCCGGCCGGACGGGACGGCAGCGAAGCGCGCTCGGTGCGCAGCAACGTGACGGTCGTGGGATTCCACGCCAGCTGCACGTGCGAGTACGGCGCAAGCATGGCGCGCAGCAGCGTGTCGGGGCGGTTCTCGGCCAGCGGGAGCACGGCGGTTCGCGCCCATGCCGCGGGTGCGGACTGGCGCGACATGCGGCGGAACGAGGCCGCGCGGGTCAGTACGCCGGAGCGGTCTTCGCCGGTCACCAGCATGCCGGCGGCCGGACCTTCGATGGTGTGATCGTTCCTGCTGGATGTCTGGAGCACCCACTGCCAGGAGCCTCCGGCATCCAGCACGGCCAGCTCATATGATCCGCTGCCGATGGCGGGCAGGGGAGTACCGAGCCTGCCTTCCAGGCCAAGCGCGTGTTCGACGGCCGCCCACTCTTCCATGGAATGCAGTTTCACGAACGCCACCGTCTTGTCGGCCGGCAACCGGTCGGCCAGCGACGGCTGCGGGACCACGGCGGTCTGCTGCACGATTACCACGGTGACGGCGCACATCACCAGCGCGATGACGCCCACGGCGATGCCTTTGACGGTGTTTTTTGCGACGGACTCCATGTCGCTACGATCCTACCCTCTTTTAAGCCCTGAAGACACTTTTTGTGTTGCATCACCTTTCCTAGAAAACACCAGGACAACTTCTTGCGTAAACATGTTGGGTGAGTACAATGACATGATTTCTCCAAAACAGAGAGATCAAAGAACACCCACACACAAGAGACCAGGCTCCGGAGCCCAGTCACACAAAAAGATCCTTCGCAACACGGGCCGTACACGTCAGGAAGAGACCCCAACATCCGTGGAGAGGATAACCGGCATGCGCGCCGTGCCCGTCATCCTCTCTGCTCTGTAATGTCGCCCCGGCTCTGCGAGCGAGCTTGCCGGGGTGCGACCCCTTTCTCCCCAGTGTTCCCCCGAAGCCTTTGTGCATCGCGTGGCGAACCGGTACGGGGACTTCGTCTGGTCACGAGGAGAAACAAGAGACCGCAACAAGGCAGAGAATCCGGGGCTCCTCACCCACGTGTACCCTCCGTTACTAGGCTCAGTGGAAGTTACCCTCATATAACTCCATTGATAGCTCAGGGGGCGAACACAAACACAAAAAGGCCGGCAACGGTCTTTTTGTTTATGGTGAGAATATTGACAAAATATAAATAATATTTTAGGGTAACAAACATGAATGTCTCGGAGCAACTCCAGCGCGGGGACTTGCAGATTGCTCTCGCACGGGGAGAAGTGCTGGGCGGGAAAGACGCCCCGCGGCAATTTTTTACGACAGTGCAGAAAGGCCCGTTCCGCAATTTGGAGGTGACCGTGGTGCAAGGCGGTATCCACAGGCGGTTAAACGACCTGCTGCCGGAGGGTTGGAGATTGCTGGAGCAGGAGGGGGTCGGATTGGATTTGGAAGGAGCCGCGGATTCGAAGCGCCGGATAATCGCCGTGCATAGCCATGTGCGCAAAAAGGGCATGGTATTGCCGTTCTTCAGTCAGCCGCATTCGATGCAGATCGTGTTCCACGAAGATGGCCATATCCATGACCAGCTGCGCATCGCAAGCGTGCCGGGATACACCTATGAACGCGCGAACAATGCTCGTTTGGCCCAATTGTCCTACCAGATGGGGCATGCTTTCGGCGGCGCAACCACGATCCAGGATATCGAAACGTTCGTATTGCAGGGCGAGGTGAACGCGGACACGCACGCATTATCCGTCATCGAGCGCTGGCGGGAGGAGGGCATCGATCTGGAACCGGGCGTCACGCTCGAAACGTTGCGGGCTTGGGCCGAACGCAATCAACGCCAGTACCGTGAGCTGCTCCACCGGTTGCGCAACGGAATCCCGCGGGATCAGGAGGTCGATGCGGGCGCGTTCTGAGGCCTTACTTCGCCGAACTCGATACTCCGGCCGCGGCACTCGACGATTTGCCGGAGAGAAGGTTGTTCAGTTCCTCGCTCGCTTTGGCAAACTTGGGGTCGATGCGCAGCGCCTCGCGGAACGACTTCTCGGCTTCGTCGCGCACGCCCATGGCGGCGGCCGCACGGCCAAGCAGCGTCAGCGGTCCCGGCTCGTCGGGCCACTTGGCCTGGGCGTTCTTGGCGGCCTGGTAGCCTTCGTTGGTGCGGTTGGGCAGCTGCAGCGCCAGGTTTACGTACTTCTCCGTGGCGGCGAAATCGCTGCCTGTTTCCTCGGCCATGGCGCGGTACTGTTCCAGCGCCAGGTCGGTGTCGCCGAGCTCCAGCGCGTACTGGGCCAGCAGCTCGCGCGCGTCCTTGGCCGGCGTGAAGCCGTTGAGGATGGCGTACTGCAGGAACGTCACGGCGTTCTGCGGGTCGCCGAGCGCGGCGTGGGTGCGGGCCAGGAAGTACTGCGTTTCGGGTTTCTCCGGATCGATGGAGTACGCGCGCTCCAATGACGCGAGCGCTTCTTGCAGGCGCTCGGTGGTGAACTCGCAGTAGCCCTTCACGATCCACGCGTCGCGGTAGCGGTCCTGCTTCAGCGTGACGGCGTTCACCAGCGTGAGCGCGCTTTCGCATTCGCCGACCTGCGCCAGCGCGCGGCCCAGCAGCGTGGACAGGTGCGTGTCCTGACCCTCGGCGAACAGCGAGAATTCCTTGAATGCGCCGAGGAGCGTGGCGGCGTAGCTGCGGATGGTCGTGTCCGAGTTCTGCGAGGCCAGGCGGAGCTGGTCCTGGGCCGCGGTGTAGTCGCCTCCGGCCATGGCGACGAGCGCCAATCCATATTGCCCTTGCGGCGTCTCGGGCTTGGCGGAGAACGTGGCGCGCGCGGCGTCCACTTTGCCGGTGCGCAGCTGCAGGAGGCCCGACAGCAGCATCACTTCGTCGCTGTCGCGCGTTTCTTTGCGGAGCTTGTCGATGCTGTCGCCGGCCGCTTCGTACTCGCGGCGTTGGAGCTGGATGCGCACGAGTTTCCGGAGCGCGGGCGCGCCGCCGCCGGAGTTGGCGCTTTGCATGTATTCGTCTTCGGCCTGTCGCCATTCGCCCCTGCGCTCGAAAATCTCGCCTTGGCGCAGGTGGATGAGCGCTTCGGACTGGTTCTGGGGATTCAGGTCTTGGTTGGACGTGCCGGGATTGAAGATGCCTTCCGTGGCGCCCTGGACTCCCTGGAACGCCATTTCGATGACGTTCACCGACGTGCGGATCTGCCAAATGAGCAGCGCTCCGACGCCTGCCACGACCGCCAATGCCAGTGCCGCCGGAAGATAGACGCGCGGGGGAATCTGCATGCGGAGGACATCCTACATCGTCTCCCGTCCGGCGGACAGGCGAGGCGGAAAAAACCGTCCGTTCGTGCTATCATGCCCGCCGTGCCAAAGATGAAGCCCATCGTCGTGAGCATTCCGCATGCGTCCACGGAAATCCCGGACGACATCCGCAAGCTGCTCAAGCAGGATGAGAAGGCCCTGATGCACGACCCGGACCTGTATACCGATCGCATCTACAACGCCGCGGGCGTGAACATCGTGCAGGCGAAGTATTCGCGCATCATCTCCGACGTCAACCGCGCGCCCGACGAGATCTACACCGTTGGCCTCAAGCGTTCGGAGGGCGTCATTTTGCTGTCGCTCACCGACGGAAACGACGTCTTCAAGACCGACCCGAGCATGGAGACCATGGAAGAGTGGGTGAAGCGTTTCCATGCGCCGTTCCACGCCGAACTGGCGGAGGCCATGAAGAACGCGTCGTTCCTCATCGACGGTCATTCCATGTGGTCCATCGGACCGCGCTCCAAGGCCGACTCCGGCGTGCTGCGCCCCGACATCGTGCTGGGCAACCGCCACTACACCACGTGCGACGCCGACACCACGCAGTTCTTCCGCCACGCGTTCGAGAAACTCGGTTACACCGTCGCGATCAACACGCCGTACATGGGCCGCTACACCGTGGGCGTGCATTGCAGCCGCCTCGGCGTGCCGGGCATCCAGATCGAAATCTGCCGCTCGCTGTACATGGACGAGAACACGCTCGCGCCCCATGAAGACGCCATCGAGCGCCTGCACCGCCAGTTCCAGGAGATGGTCGACGAGTTCGCCGAATGGCACGCCAAAAGGCCCGCTCCGCATATCTGTGACCTTACGTCATAACCCCATGCGCTCGGTTGCCGTGTTCTTCGACGCACCGGCACGAGACGGATACCCCTTCACCAGCGAGGAGTACGTGGAGTCGTACCGCCAGTTCGCCCTGCTGCTTCGGGGCAAAGGCGCGCGCTTCTTCGTGACGCGCGGTCCGCACGCCTACAAAGGAGGCACGACGTTCGCGTCGGGCTGGGAATACGGCGAGACGGGGGAGCTGGTCGCGCATCCGGAGCCCATCGTCGCGGATGTCATCTATAACAAGGGGCACTTGTCCGCCGACAGGCTGGCGCTGGTCATCAACGATCCCGAGCTGGACGCGCTGTGCACGGACAAGAGCCGCACGGCGGAACTGCTGCCGGAAATTTCGCCCCATACGTGCATCGCCGCGTCTGCCGAAGAACTGGATGCGCGTCTGGCCGAACTCTCCACGCCGCGCATCGCCGCCAAGCCGGTGGACGGCGAAGGCGGGGAGGGCGTGCTCATCGGACCGAAGGACGAAGTCCGTGTTTCGATCAAGAAGTTCCCCTACCTGCTGCAGGACTTCATCGATACCGACGCCGGCATTCCCGGCATCGTCGAAGGCTCGCACGATTTCCGCATGCTGTGCGTGCGCGGCAAGCTCATCCAGGCGTTCGTGCGCACCCCGCCGCCGGGCGGACTGCTTCCCAACGTGGCGCAGGGCGGCAGCACCCATGAGGTGCCCCTCGACAAGGTGCCCGCCTCCGCCATCGACATCTTCAACCTGGTCGACACCCGTCTGTCCGGCTACGCCGACCGCGTGTATTCCATCGACCTGGGGTTGCACCGGGGCAAGGAGTGGAAACTCTTCGAGCTCAACTCCCGTCCGGCGCTCTTTTCCTGCGCGCGCGGCGACGGCTTCAAGCGGTTCCACGGGGCGCTGGCAGACGTTCTCCTCACCGCCTCCGCATGACGCCCCGCCGCACGCCCGGCGCGGAACCGCTGACCGCCAAGCGGGTCGGCATCTTCTTCTCGGCTCCCGGCTTCGACGACGCGCCGTTCGACAACACGGACTACAAGAAGTCGTACCACGACTTGGCCGAGATCATCGCCAAGCGCGGCGGGCAATGCATCATCGTGCGCGGCGCGGAGACGTTCCTGGGCGCCGGCGCGTTCTCGCACGGCTGGGTCTACGAGTACGGCGTGTTCCGCACCACCGACGGTCCGGTGCAATTGGACGTGATCTACAACAAAGGCGAGGCGTTCCAGGCCGACGCAGAGACCGCGATGGTCAACGATCCGCACGTGGACGCGCTGTGCCGGAACAAGGAGCGCACCATCGGGCAGTTCCCGGCGTTCTTCCCCAAGTCCAAGCTGGTGACGTCCGTATCCGATCTGAACGGCGCGCTCGGATCGTTGTCCGGCGACACGCTGGTGGTGAAGCCGACCGACGGCTGGGGCGGCCACGGCGTGTGGGTGGGGGACCGCGGCGAGGCGTACCAGAAGGTCGAGCGGTATCCGGCGCTGATCCAGGAATTCATCGACACATCCAAAGGCATCCCGGGCATCGTGGACGGCAAGCATGATCTTCGCATCCTCATCGTCGGCGGCAAGCTGGCGCTTTGCTACGTCCGCACTCCGCCGGACGGCAGCGCGGTGGCCAACCTGGCGCAGGGCGGCAAGATCATCCTGGTGCCGGACGACAAGATTCCGCCGGAAGCATTGGCGATCGCGATGAGCATCGATGCCGAGATCGGCAAGGCCGGCAAGCGCGTGTACTCGGTGGACATGGGCCTGCACGACGGCCGTGAGTGGAAGCTCTTTGAACTAAACCCGCAACCGGGACTGACCTCCATGAAGTGGGGGGAGGGGGTGCAGCGGTACTATGAGTACCTGGCCGATGAATTGCTGAGTTAAGTACGAAAAGAGTCAGGTGAAACAGGGGAGTCAGGGGATCCCCTGTATCTCCTGCTTCCTCTGACTCTCCTGAGTCTTTTTTAATCCAGATCCGGGCTCATCTCCCCGTCGTCGGCCTTCTTCTTGCGGGTGACCTTGGACTTGGTCTTCGGCGCGGGGTCCAGCGCATCCTCCACGCTCATGGTGGAGACGGCGGCTTTGGCGGCGGCCTCTGCCAGATGCTTCGGGATGATGGCCTCCACGGCGCCCCAGTTGGCCTGGACGCCCTTCGGGATGATGATCGTGACCTGGTCGCCGACCTCGGCGCGGTAGAACGTGACGGAGGCGAGCAGCAGGCGGTAAGCCTTGCCCTCTGCGAGCACCTTGTACTGGCCGTCCTCCTGGATGAGCACGCCCACGACCGTGCGGCGGTCGATGGGGGCGATCTGCTTGTAGATGAATTTGCCTTCCTCGGTGATGGTCAGCTTCATGCCGTCGCCCTCGACCAGCTTGCTCTTGGAAGCGTAGTTGGCCGGGATCGGGTACGTCTGGCCGTTGGAGTCGACCATGTTCTGTCCGTCGAACACGCCTTCCACCACCTTGTTGGCGGCGGAGTTGTAGACGCCCATGCCCATGGAGCTGGCCTTGGACGAGTAGCGCTCGCGCGTGGAATCCGACACGCCCGTCATCTCGCGCATCATGCTGTTGGCTGTCTTCAGTGAAGACATGGCGGAATCGATCAATTCCTGAATGGCGAGCAGTTTGTCGTCGGACATGGTAGGTAGGGTGATGGGGTGGATATCTGCGGTGTTTGCGGTCCGGGTGTCACCAGGCGAGGAGCTCGACGGTCAGCAGATGCTGGCTCAGCAGCGAAAGCATCTCCGACTCCTTCAGCAGGCCTCCCTGCGCGCCCAAAACTTGTATGACACTTGCAGCATTCAGTGTACCAGCAACGAGCGCGGTTGGCAACGAGCGGCCGGTGATCAGAGCCCAGGTGGCGCCCGTTCCGAATGCGTCGCCGGCGCCGGTGGAATCGAAGACTTCCACGTCCTTGCGGGTGGGGCAGTAGTAGCAGTGGTCCTTGTCCGCCGCGTACGTGCCGTTGCCGCCGTCCGTGATGCAGACGTTCTTCACGCCGGCGTCCAAGAGCGCTTTCAGGGCGTCCTTCACGGTTTTCTGCTTGGTGAACGTCTCGGCTTCTTCCTTATTGACGATCAGCAGGTCGGTGAGCTTCAGGAGGGCGGCCTTGTCGCGGCTGCGCATGCCGGCGTCGATCTGGCAGCCGCCGGGGTTCCACGTCAGGTGGATATGCGGCTCGCCGCGCAGCGCGGTGATCATGTCGTCCTCGATGACGCAGGCGGTCTCGGACAGGTGGTTCAAAAAGACCGCGTCGGAGCGGTGCATGGCCTCACGGTCGAACGTGACGTCGTGCAGGTGTTCGTTCACGCCCGGCGTGTACAGGATGGTGCGGTCGCGGCTGGCCAGCGACAGCACGATGGAGAAGCTGCTGTTCTCGCCTTCGACTTCCGTCACCGACGACGTGTTCACGCCTTCGCGGATGAAGTTCTCCAGCATGCGCTGGCCCCACTGGTCGTCGCCGACCACGCCGCAGAACGCGGCTTCGCAGCCCAGACGGGCCAAGCCGACGGCGGTGTTGTTGGCGCCGCCGCCGCAGCTTTCGACCACTTCCTTCACCTTCACTTTGTGGCCGACGGGGAACTGCACGACTTTCTTGCCGTTCAGCATGCCCTCGGCGTCCTCGTTCATCTTCAAGAAGACGTCGTACGTTGCTCCGCCGATGGACAGGGTGCGCGGCGGCTTGGAGGACGGCATGGTCTTAAGAATGATAGCGCTGGTTCATCATGTCCAGGAACTGACGCGTCATGTTTTTCTGCGCGCGGTGCTGGCGCCAGATGATGCCGAGCAGAAGAGCGAGCACCAGCGTTCCGACGGCCATGGTGGTGGCCGGTCCGCTGCCCACGGTGGACGGGATGTCGTCGATCGGCGGGTCCACGGTGTAGTCCGGCGGGGGATCGCCCGCGCCTCCATACAGATCGTCGGGGATCGGGTCGCCGGCTCCCGGCCGGTAGCCCGCTTCGCCGCTGGGCGTGCCGCGCGTGACGGCGGCCAGCTCGATCAGCGACTTGCCGGTGACGGCCACGGGTGTCAGGCGCATTTCGTACGTGACGTCGTTCAGAAGATCACGGACGGTGAACGAACGCAGCTGCGAGTTGATGGTGCGGCGCTCGGTGTACACCCCCGGCTCGGTGCCGTACTCCAGCATGTAGTGGGCGAGGGGAATGCTCGACGGGGGATTCCATTCCAGCACCAGCGCCTGGTCGTCCGGGCGTGCGGTGAGCAGCAATCCCAGCGGGGCGCCCAAGGCGGCTTCGCTGCGCTCGGCGCTCTCCTGGCCCTCGGCGTTCAGCGCCGTGAGCGAGAAGAGGTAGTTGTATCCGATTTCCAGATCCTTGATGACGGCCGAGGTGACCGGCGCGTTGGTTTCCACGCTGGCAAGGAAGTTCTCGGGCTCCTCCTCGCGGGCGATGTAAATGCGGTACTCGGTGACGTTGCCGACCGTGACGGGATTCCACTTGATGGCAACGCCGTTGGCCTGGCCCTCGGCGGTGACGCCTTCCACGATCGGGAGGGTCTTGCGTTTCACGTTCCACTTGGCGGAGCTGCTTCCTTTATTGCCGACTTCGTCCGCCATCTCGATGGAGAAGTCGTGCTGGCCCTCGGCCGGCGCTGCGGCGATGTTGCCGACGTACGTTCCGCTGAGCGTCTCGACCATCTGGATGTCTTCCTGGTTGAGCTTGGCGCTGAGCACGGTCAGTCCGGGCTCGGACTTCACGGTCACGACGGCCGGGTCGGTGGTGCGTCCCTCGGCCGGGTTGAATTCGATGGAGTCGATCTTGGGTCCGGTCTGGTCGATGCGCAGGCGCACCGGGTCGGACTCGTTGGTGCCGTCTTCTTTGGAGGCGAACAGCGTGGCCTCGTTGTATTCGGCCGGCAGCTTTACCTGGGCTTCGAAGGTGCCGTCTTCGTTCGTCTCGGTGAAGACCGGCTCCACGCCGCCCTTGATCTTGATGTTGATGAGCACGGGGCCCTTGCCGACCACGCGCACTTCGCGCACGCCGATCAGGGAGTTGTTGGCGGGGGACACGATGGTGATTTTCTCGCTGGCGCTGGTGGGCGCCTTGTTCACCTGCACCGTCAGCTTGCCGCGGATGGACGGGTCCTTCTGGTCGTAGACTTCGATGGTCTGCTCGCCGCCGGCGCGGAAGACGAAGCCGAGCGGGATGCTGCGCACGCCCAGGTCCATGGGACGGAAGTCCACGGAGCCGAGCTGCGGCTGCTGGCGGTTCTGTCCTTTCTTCGGGAATTCGGCGTCGGGGTCGCTGCTCTGGATGATCACCGTGTCGGCGTAGCCCTGCACGATGTGATTCTGGAATTCCTCTTCGCTCTGGGTGCGGCGGTTGCCGGTGGCGTCCACGGCGTAGATGACCACGCTGAACAGCTCGTTGGCATTCACGCTGCCTTCCTTCGTGAGCGCGACCTCGAAGTGGTCGATCACGCCCGTCTCGCTGCCCTGGCCCATGCCGGTCATCTGTGCGGCGAGCGGCGAGCCGGTGGAAACGTAGCCGGCGTCGCCGACCGCGATGTCCAAGCGGGTCTTGAGCTGGCGGGAGCTGAGCACGTCGTATGCGGTGAGCGTCATCATGCCGTCCTCGTCGGGCTCCACCGTCCAGGTGAAGCGGCCCTGTTCGTCGGTCTGCGAAGAGCGGGAGGAGATGATGTCGCGGGAGCGGTTGCTGAGCAGCGCGACCGGGCGTCCGGACAGCGCGTTCTCGTAGCGGTCGCGCAGCACGGCGGTCACCGTGATCTGCTCGCCCGGCTCCGCGCTGCGGGCGGAAGCGGACAGCGTGGAATGCGCGTCATCCGGAGCGTCGGCCAGGACCGTGAAGGTCGTGCGGGTGGCGCCGAAGATCGCGGTGTAGGTGCCGGCGGCTTCGACGTACTTGCCCGGCACGTTCACGACGGCGTCGCCGGAGGAGTTGAGGGTCACGTTCTGTTCGAACGGGGCTCCGTCGGGTCCGTCCACGGACAGCTGGGTTCCGGATTGGCCGGCGCAGCCGGTGACCTGCACTTCGGTTCCAAGGCCGGCCACGGTATCCAGCGCCGTCACGCTGCATCCGGCCGCGGACAGCGGCTGGGGCACGAGACACGCGAGAATGGTCAGGAGCGTAATGCCGGCGTGGATTTTTGCCGTTTTCATAATCTTTTCATTGTACCACCGCTTGCCTCAGCCATCAATCCTCCAAGGTACCATTGGGATTCAGTTTGAACGGTTGTCAACCCGCTCGTGGAGCGCACCGGGCGCGCGGTGGTAGAATCGGCTCCATGAAGCGAACCCTGGTCGTCTCGTGCATGACTCTCCTGCTAGTTTCCTGCGGCGGCAGCGGCGATAAGGACGCCGAAGTAGTCTGCGAGCAGCAGTTCTGGAACGGTACGTTCGCCACCTGTCTGCCGGAAGGCTGGAAGGTGCTTTCGTCGGACACGCTCAAGACGCTCGGGGTGCCGGAGGAGACCATCGCCGCGTTCCAGGTCCAGGACCCGCATGCCGGCCAGTTCGACACTGTCACCGTTACCCGCGAGCCGCTGGCCGCCGAGATGACCACCACCGAATACAGCAACTCCAACATCCTGGCCGTGTCGGCGCTGCCCGACTACCGGCTCATCGACAAGACCGTGGTGTACATCGACGCCGTGGAATCCGCGCTGCACGTCTTCAGCGCCCGGCCCTCCGCTGAGGCGCCCATCCGCCGCTATTACCAGATCGGCGCCGCCCGCGAGCGCTTGGGTTACACGTTCACCGGTTCGTTCCCGCTGAGCGTGGAAGACAAGGAGGCCGCCCAGGTGGAGTTCATCCTAAAGAACGTGTCGTTCACCGATCCGGCCGCCAAGGCGGCGACCGAGGAGAAGAAAAAATAGGCGAGTGCGGATGCCTGTTCGATAACGGGCAATCTTTGGTGTATACTGTCTGGATGCCTCCGGATAAACAAATAACAATCATCGAAGATGCGGAGGAAGCAAAGCGTAGCCTGGACGACGGCGCGCTCATTCATCTGACGAACCGTGTCAACAAGATCGAACGAGAGGATGCCGTCGGTCTGTTGCAGCACGAAGCTGCGCAGCGCATCCACGAACTGCTTCTGCCGGATGAGGAGAAGTGGGCGCGAATACACGAGGTCGACCGCGCCTTCTACCCAATCGAACACATGAAAGGATTGCGAGAGAACGGCCAGGTCGTCATTGCGAAGGACGGTGACAAAACGGTGGGCATGGTCGGGTTTGAGTTCCGCCGCGTCGATAAGGCCAGCGGGAGGAGCGTGTTTGAAATACGGCGCGTCGGCGTGCGCAAAGACTACGAGGGCCAGGGAATCGGCACCAAGCTGCACAACGCGATGTTCGCAAGAATCCGGGCGATGGATCCGAACTGCCTCGTACTGGTGGAAGCGCAGGATCCGGCGATGATGAAAATCTGCGAGAACATGGGGTACCAGCGATGCGACCCGCGCCGCGCCCGGGCGCTGCAACATGGCCCAGAAAACCTGGAAGAAGGCCTGGCGTACTTCGCGACGACCGGCGGTCAATATTTTCTCTGCGATCCCGCGCTCGAAGCGGCGGCATCCAGGGAAGGGGAGTCACGATAAAATGGAGGTGCCGGCGGGGATCGCACCCGCGCATGGGGGATTTGCAGTCCCCTGCCTTACTGCTTGGCTACGGCACCGAAGCCGGACAAGTATACGCATATCCGAAAAGAATCTCTAGAGTCGGAGACAGGGGAGTCGTCGGGGCTTTTCCGGAAAATCTCGTTGCACTCCGGTGGGACGCGGAGTAGAGTCCGAAAAATCCCTATGGCGACCAAGCGGTCTACATCGGCGCGCGGCCCTTCACGTAATCCACGCGATTACGCGATCGCCACCATCGGCAGCCACTCCGCGCTGCAGATTTTGAAGGGCGCCCGCGACGAGGGCGTGCCGAACATCGTCATCTGCAAGAAGGGGAGCGAGTACCCGTACAAGAGTTACGGCGTGGCCGACGAGATCATCACCGTGAACGACTGGAGCGAGTGGAAGGACATCGAGCCCGAACTCATCAAGAAGAATGCGATCATCATCCCGCACGGGTCGTTCGTGTCCAACATGGGCCACGCCGGCGTGAAGAAACTGAAGACGATGTACTACGGCACCAAGGAAATCCTGGAGTGGGAGAGCAACCGCACCATGGAGCGCGAATGGCTCGAAAAAGCCAAGTTGCTGCTGCCGCGCGTGTTCGACGAGCCGACCCAGATCGACCGTCCGGCCATCGTGAAGTTCCACGGCGCAGGCGGCGGTTTCGGGTACTTCGTGGTCCGCTCGCCCGAGCAGTTCTACGAGGTGAAGAACCGCAAGTACCCGGAGGAGAACGAGTTCACCATCCAGGAGTACATCGTCGGCGTGCCGCTGTACATCCACTACTTCTACTCGCCGCTCACGGGCGAGCTGGAGATCATGAGCTTCGACAAGCGCTACGAATCCAACGCCGACTCCATCGGCCGCATCAAGGCGGAGGACCAGCTGGCGACCAAGATCCACACCAGCTACACCATCGTCGGCAACATGCCGATCGTCGTGCGCGAGTCCATGCTTCCGGAGTTCTTCGCCATGGGTCAGCGCGTAGTGGACGAGAGCAAGAAGCTCGGCGCCGGCAAAGGCCTGTTCGGCCCGTTCTGCCTGGAGACCATCGTCACCCGCAAGCTGCAGATCTTCGTGTTCGAAATCAGCGCGCGCATCGTCGCCGGCACCAACCCGTACATCGAAGGCTCGCCGTACACCGCGCTGAAGTACGACGTGCCCATGAGCACCGGACGCCGCATGGCCCGCGACATCAAGCAGGCGATCGAGGAAGGAAGGCTGGAGGAGATTTTGGGCTGATCCGCTACACTGAACCGCATGGACGTCTCCTCATTGCTCGATGGCTACAACCTGAAGAAGCTGACGGTCGCCGCGCTCGGCGGCCACAGCGGCTTGGACGTGGCGCACGGCGCTGCCAAGTACGGCTTCCGCACGGCGGTCGTGGCGCAGGAGGGGCGGCACCGCACGTACGCGCATTTCCTGAAGCGCGGCGGCGGCAAGGGCAAGACCAAGGCCAAGCCGCGCGGCTGCATCGACGAGCTCATGATCGTCCCTGCGTTCGAAGACGTGCTGGACAAAGCCAACCAGGAAAAGCTGCGCGAGATGAACACGGTGTTCGTCCACAACCGCTACTTCTGGGTGTACTTCGACGACTTTTCCCGCGTGGAGAACGACTTCCGCGTGCCGATCTTCGGCTCGCGCACGCTGCTGAAGCTCGAGGAGCGCGACCAGCCGTACAACCAGTACCACCTGCTCAACGACGCCGGCATCCGCATCCCCAAGATCTTCAAGTCCGCCAAGGACATCGACCGTCCGGCACTGGTGAAGGCGTCCGAGGCCAAGCGCGGCTATGAGCGCGGGTTCTTCGTGGTCAGCGGCCCGGAGGATTACGAGAAGCGCGGCGCCGAGCTGGAGGCCCAGGGCAAGATCGCCAAGAACTGGCGCGAGGCGACCATCGAGGAATTCGTCGTCGGCGCGGCGGTGAACTTCAACTTCTTCTACTCGCCCCTCACCGGCGAGCTGGAGCTGCTCGGTACCGACACCCGCCGCCAGACCAACCTGGACGGCTTCCTGCGCATGCCGGCCTGGCAGCAGGACGAGGTCCACAAGCACATCGATTTGAAGATGATCGAGACCGGCCACGTCGCCGTGACGGTGAAGGAGTCGATCCTGGAGAAGGCGTTCGATTTGGGCGAGAAGTTCGTGAAGGCGACCAAGAATCTGCCCAAGGAGCTGGATCCGTCCGGCAAAGGCATCATCGGCCCGTTCGCGCTGCAGGGCGCGGTGATCGCCGAAGAGGGCCGCGAGGACATCGTGATCTTCGACGTGTCGCTGCGCATCCCCGGTTCACCGGGCGTGTCGGCCACGCCGTACTCGGGTTACCTGTACGGCGAAAGCATGAGCGTGGGCGACCGCATCGGCATGGAACTGCAGCGGGCGGTTGCGGAAGGCAGGCTGGAGGAGGTGCTGACGTGACGGTGGGAAACAGGTGAGACAGGGGAGTCAGGCGAAGCAGGGGATTTTTTGCATGACAAATCCCCTGACTCCGAGAGTATCAATGTGTCTTCATTCAGCGATGCATGCCTTCTGACATGCCTCGATGCCTCCTTCCGCGCGGGCGTAGAAGGTGCCTTCCATGTCGCCGCACTCGGCTTCGTCGCGCACGATGCAGCGGCACTTCAGTCCCACCGCGTCCACCGCGCACGCGTCGGTGGAGGCCTCCGACTTCGGGGTCTCTCCCGTGAGGGCGCCCTTCAACGCGCTGCCGTCCGGCAACCGCGCGAGCACGACGAACGCGGCCACGACGCCGATCATTCCGACTGCGGCGAAGGGGGCGACCTGGCGTTGCATGTCCCGACAGTACTCCCCGGCGGAGCGGCAGAAAATTGACATATTAGAAAGTTATGTTATCTTGTCATTGGCATATGGCTGTGCTGTCCCCGCATTACAGGGCAGGAGGCTTGGAAGAGGGAAATTCGGCCGCTCTGGGCAGCCAGCAGCAGCATGCCGAGAGGATTCGCCGTGCCAGCGCGGCGGGAGGGTACCTGCATCAGAGTATGCATCTGGCTTCCGGCTTGAACGACCGCGTGGCCCGGTCGGTGCCGCGTGGCACGGGCCTGTACCTGGTGGGCGAAGGACACATCGTGCACGACTTCGATCCGGTCACGCTGGAGGAGCGGGGAGTGAGCGTGGTCGCCGTGGACCGCGACCTGCCCGAGCGCCCGCAGCCGGGCGTGGACGCGCAGATCCGTTGCGACCTGCATGACATCGCCGAGCATGTGCGCTCGGGGGTGGCGGATTTGGACTTCGAGGGCGCGACCGCGGAACTGCCGCGACCCGGAACATTCATGGCATCGCACATCGGCCGCTACCTGCCGGACGCCGACACCGCCGTCCTGCTGGAGGCCGCGCTGCACGCGCTGCCGCCGGACGGCAATATCTGGCTGATCGACACGCCGCTCGCCGCAAGGCTCCGCAAGCTCAGCGGCAGCCCCGGCTTCCTGGAGGCGTACAGGCTGGCCGAAACGCGCCGCGGCGTGCGCATCGCCGTGGATGAAGTGATCGCGCCCGTCATTGACCTGGGTTTTTACTACCAGCTGGAGCGCATGCGCGCCCGCCGCCCGGGTTCCGACGACGAGGCGTTTTTCGACGCCGTGGAACAAGGAAAGGTGCGGTTCGATGCCGTCCCATCCTCGCGCGCCAGGGAAGACGAATACCGCGTCGGCACCGGCCGCCGCTCCGTGCGCGTGAACGGCTGGGGGATCCGCGCGATGATGCTGGAGAAGCGGTAGTTACTTCAGCGCCACCAACGCCAGCGCCTTGGCGTCCGGCAGCTGTTTGCGCTGGATGCTGATGCCGGTGAAGCCGGCTTCTTCGGCCAGTTTCTCAGCGTCTTCGGCGCTGTAGGCGCGGAACAAGCCGGACTCCTTCAGACCCGGCATCCAGCTCTCTGGCTCCAGGAACACCAGTACCAGGAAACCGTCGTCTTTCAGCACGCGCAGGATTTCCTCCATCTGCTTCTTGGGTTCGACCCAGAAGTACACCGTGTTCACGGCGAAGACTTTGTCGAAGGTTTCGTCATCGTAGGGGATCTCCAGCGAGTCGCCCTGGTGCAGTTCCATCTTGCGCTTCGCGATGGGGTCGGCGTTGCGCTCTTCCGCCATCTTGAGCATCACCTCGGAAAGCTCGATGCCGGCCACCAGGCCGGTGGTCTTCTTGGCGGCGGATTCCAGCGCCACACCCGGTCCGAAGCCCAGTTCCAGCACCGCGTCGTTGTCTTGGATGTCCAACAATTGGAGCGCCCAGTCGTTGGTGCCGGTGTTGAACTGCGCCAGACGTTCGCCGACTTGGCGGCCGGCGTCGCCGGAGGGGCAACGGAGCTGGGCGGCGAGGAGGGTGGGGTCCATATTATTTATAGTTTTTTTGCTTCAACCATTAAAGCTTCGTCGACTTCTAAAACAATACTTGCCGAATTAATTTTTCCAAATCCAGGCGTGCTTGTGAAAAAACCCAGAATTAAACCATTTTCACCTTGTTTACTTAACATTGAAATCAGGTCTAACTCCTCCTTTTTGCTATTGTTAAAACTTTTTGCAGAAACCGGTACTGCCCTGAGGTTAAATTCCATTTTTCGGCTCTGGCCTGCATAGAACATGCCTCCTCTTTCCAGTGCATCGTCTGGGATCTTTAGGTTATTGCTACCATTTCCTCTCCATGTAGCATCAAGATAGCGTTCTTCTAAAGGCCAAAAAGAACGAGCGTTACCAGCACCTAAATAAATTTTTACAGCAGTCCATTTTGAGGCTGCATTGGGAAAGGTTGCAGATTTAGTTGTTGCTTCGATTAAAAGCTTGCCTTCATAAATTTTACCTGTTCCGATTAATTTCAATTGAGTAGCTGAAATGTCTGTCAAAAAACTCTGCCCCGTAAGTCCGTTTCGCGAACCTGTGGCAGGAATTATTGGCGATTTAATTAGATCAATTGAAATGTTTTTTTCGTCTATTAACAGATCGCAATCGTTATCTAGGTCGTCAGAAATTTCAATTGCCTGAGGATTGATTGCATGTTTTTCATCATCACAATCTCCGCGAAGAACACTGAATCCGTCGGCATCCCTATCCTCTTCATCAGTACTTTCAAAATCTCGCCCATCACAATTTTGATCAATGCCATCAAAGGCAATCTCTTTTGCATCTGTTCCTAGTGCAACATTGAACGGCTGACAATCGCCGCCTAAATAGCTGGAACCATCTCTGTCCACATCAAAAATGGCAGAAGATACTGCTAAAATCAGTAGTATAAGAACGGTGCCAAGAATTTGGCGAAGATGACTCATAGCTTTTTGCAATTGAACTGGAAGTTCTCAGTTCCGCCCTTAACCAAGATGGTTGCAGCGCTGAGAGGGAATTGTCCGGCTGGGAGTTCTTCGAAGGCCTTCGCTACGATGTGGTCAAATGCACAGCTCATATCAGGTCGATTACGATCTTCATGTTTAATGTCACATTCCTGACGGCCTCCGCTAAAGGAAATTACATAGCCTGAAGCACTGCGGCCAGGAATACCAGCGTGGAAGATCTGGAAGCTTTTTGTATCTCCAGCCAGGGTGCAGCCTCGCGTTTTTTGGTCAATAAAAGATGGGCGAATATTCCCTGTTCCGAGATCTGGGATGCGGGTTGCATCTGAGTCGTCACCCCCTGCATGTCTTTCGCATTCTGCCCAAAAGCCGTCGCCGTCCTCATCGATAGGCTCATATCCATCGCCAACTTCGCCTAAATAGGCTTTGCAGGACTGGTGGATCAACTTGCCTGCTTCGTATTTATAAGGAGATTCTCGAAATGAAATAGCCCAAGTGGCTACGAAAACCAAGATCATAAGGATCGAAATGCACCAGAAGGCAAAATGCTTTTTCTTGGGCTCATCAACAAGCAAGGCGCTGCCGATTCCTAGTCCTATGGCGATTTTTTCGACGTATGGATTGCCTGAAAGCGCTGAAAGGGTAACGAAAACCAGCAGGCACAAAGCCTGCTGCCAGCCAATGCCCTTAATAAAGCCCTTAATCCATTGCATTAGGCTTGGTATTGTAGAGCTTTTACTGAGGGTGCAATAGGTTTTTCAATGGTGGAGCTGAGGAGAGTCGAACTCCTGACATCCTGCTTGCAAAGCAGGCGCTCTACCAACTGAGCTACAGCCCCACTGACCACAGCTTACATCAACAAGTACGCGACTGCCACCTGCACGTTTTCCATCAGCATGTTGAACTCATCCACCGGTATCCCCCCGTCTCCCCCCGGCTTGCGGATGGGCAGGAACATGAGAATGGGCCAGAAGAAGAACTCCATGGTGTCCACCATGTACGCGATGCTCCAGAAGATCATGAAGATGCCCACGATGATCACCACGTTGTACACGCCGCCGATGCGATAGGCCCATTCCTGTTCGCCGAACTCGTCGCCGACGCGCTGGCGCCAGATGATGAGACAGCAACCCATGATGATGCCGATAAGTCCGAGGACGTATTTCATGGGGCTTATTTTGGGAGAACGGCCGCCAGTTTGGCAACCACGTCTTCCTTCGGCTTGGAGCCGACGAACGTGTCCACGACCTCGCCTTTGTTGACGATGAGGAAAGTCGGGATGCTCATGACGCCGTACTTGGCAGGGATTTCGGTGTTCTCGTCCACGTTCATCTTCACGATGGTCAGCTTGCCCTCGTACTCCTTGCCCAGCTCCTCCATGACGGGGAGCATGACCTTGCACGGACCGCACCACGGAGCCCAAAAGTCCACCAAGACAGGCAGGTTGGACTTCATGACGACGGTGTCGAAATCTTGGTCGGTGACGGGTTTGGCCATGGTCGGTAGTTGGGAAATGCGGAAACAACGAAAGTATACTCCCGGGCAATTCCGAAAACCAAGTGCTCCGGCGGGATTTACTGTTGTCCTTTGGACAGCAGTCCCTTGGTGATCTGCTTGCCGATCTCCACGCCCGGCTGCCCGTACGGGTCCACGCGGTAGAGCTTGCCTAAGTACACCACCTCGGCCATCAGCAGGAAGAAGAGCTGTCCCATGTGGTATTCGTCCAGGCGCTGCAGCGAGATGGTCGCGTGCGGGCGCTTCACCTGCGTCAGTGCCTGGCTGGTGCCTTCGTAGCACGCGTCCAGGAGCTGGCCGAACGTCTTGCCGCCGATGTATGCGAACGAACTCGGCACGTTCTTCGGTACTTCCAGACGCGGCTTGTCCAGCTCGCGGATGAACAGGTGCCACTGTTTGCGCGGGCCGGCCATCCACTGCTGGAGGAGCGAGTGCTGGTCCTGCGTGCCGATGGCGGCGACGGGGATGGGGTTATGACCTTCGTTCTTGCCCAGCGACTCGGCCAGTAGCTGCTGCTCCCAGCGCGCGAGCGACATCAGGCGGTCGCTGTACGGCATGATGACGCGGATGGGATACGCGCGGCGGGTGTCGAGCAGGTACTGCACGGCGGCCAGCGAGGCGGCCGGGTTGCGCGAGAGCGTGGCTTCCTGGCAGTGCGTGTCCATTTCCTTGGCGCCGCGGCAGAACGCGCCGATGTCGCCGTTCAGGAGCCCCAGCGACAGCAGGCCGACGGGCGTGAAGATGCTGTAGCGTCCGCCGACGTTGCGCGGAATCGGCAGCATCGTGATGCGGTTCTCTTTGCTGAACGTGTGGAGCGCGCCGCCCTCCGGGTCCGTGATGGCGATGACACGGCTGCCGGGGTGGCTCTTCACGTTGTCCTTCAGCCGCTCGAAGCAGGCGAAGAACGCCGACATGGTCTCCAGCGTGCCGCCGGACTTGCTGACCACCACCAGCAACGTGCTCTTCCAGTCGATGAGCTCCAGGTGCATGCCCAGCACGGCCGGGTCGATGGTGTCGATGACGATGAACGCCGGGGTCTTGGGCGACTCGAACACTTCCTGCAGCACCTTGGGGCCCAAGCCGGAGCCGCCGATGCCCACCCACACCACGGTTTGGATGTTCTCGGTCTTCACGCGGGCGACCACGTCGGTCACCTGCTTGATGAGGTCCTTGTCGTACGGGTTCATGGACCAGCCGTGCTCGCCCTGTTCGCGTTCCTTCAGCCATTCCTCGGTGTAGCGGCGCATGGAACTGCGGACGCCGGCGAACTCCGAATCCGGGATGCCCATGCTCGGGGTGATCACCTTTGCCAGCGTGCCTTTGATGTCGAGGGTGAGCATGTGGGGAGGGGATTAGAGCGAGCGGAGCGCGGCGGTGACGCGGTCTTCGCTGCGCTTGATCTTGGCGGGCACGTTCTTCACGGCCTTCAGTGCGGTGGCGCGGTCGTAGCCCAGCGAGATGAGCGCGGACACCGCGTCTTGGTCCGCGTTGCCCGTGAGTGCGGGGGCGGCTTCGCCTTCCAGTTGTTCCGGGCGGCGCTCCTTCAGCGACTTCAGGTCCACCAGCAATTTTTCGGCCGTCTTTTTACCGATGCCTTTGATCTGGGTCAACATCGAAGCGTCTTCTTCGGCGATGGCCTGCAAAATGATCTGCTTCGGGATCGAGCACATCTCCAGCGCGGTCTTGGGTCCGACACCGCTGAATCCGAGCAATTCCACGAACAGCCCGCGGTCGGCTTCGGTGAGGAAGCCGTACAGGTCGAAGCGGTCCTCGCGGACGTAGGTGTGCAGCAGCAGCGTCATCTTCGCGCCGTCCATCATGCCCTGCCACACCGGGTTCGGCACCGTCACCAAATAGCCCACTCCCTGCACGTCCACCGTGACTTGGGATGTTCCCACGCGGCGGACGATACCAGTCAGGGAATACAGCATGCCGGGATAGTAGCAAATATCCGCTGAGTCCACCGCTGAACTCCCTTTACATTTCCAGAGCTTGGTTCCGGGGCTGATTTCGGCTTCCATGGGCCGGAAACGCCTTCTGTGAAATGCGTTTTTGTGGTAGAATAAACAGAATATGTCCCGGTTCAAACACACACAAATCCTCGGGGTCGTGACGTGCCTCGCCGTCGTGGCGGGTTCGGTGGGAACCGGATACGCCCAGGAGGCGCCGACCGAGGACGAATTCACCGAGGCCAAACAGGCCTTCGAGCAGGTGTGGGAATCGGCGTCGCAGGCGACCAAGCGCCAGGCCGAATTGCAAACCAGCATCAAGATGGCGCAGACGAACGTGGAGAAGGCGAAGATCGATTTGGAAAACCTCGCCGCCGCCCGCGGCGACATCCGCCGGCAGATCGCCGAGCAGCGCGCGCTCATCGACGCGCTCGCCGCCCAGCGTGCCCAGGTCGCGGAGTCCAAGGCGCGCTACATGGCGCTGGCGCACGCGGAGCGCGAGCGCATCGTCGCCTACGTCCGCTTTGCGGCGGTGCAGGAAATGGTCGTCACCGAAACCGGTCCGGTGGCCGGCGGCGCGGTGGTGCGCAAGATGTTGCGCGGCACGCTCTCCGACAACATCGACGCCGAGCTGGGCGTGGTGGCCGTCGCCCGGGCCCGCGAGAAGCTCATCGGGCAGCTGATCCAAATGGCCTACGAAACCGACGCCGTCCAGACGCGCCTCCATGCGGTCGCGTACGAGCTGGACGTCGGCATGCTCGCGCTGGAGAAGAAGAACAAGTCGCTCGGCCAGAGCATGGACGAACGCACCGCGAGCATCGACGACGGCTGGCGCACGCTGTCGCTGAGCCAGCAGGAGCTGGAGCGCGTGCAGGAGGAAACGGCCGGCGTCACCGCCAAGGTCATCGAGATGCAGCAGAGCCTGGTACGCATCAACCAGCAGCTGAAGGAGAGCAAGCTCAACGCGCTGAAGGACGAGCTCGCCGAGGTGGAGGCCAAACACGAGGAGCTGCAGAAGCAGCGCCGTTCACTGGAGAGCAAGGCGGACTTGTACGGCGACATCATCGACGGCGAACTGAAGGCGTGGAAGGCCGCGCAGGACGCGCGCAATTCCGACAAGCGCCAGTACCAGAAGGTCGATGAAGTCGAGCGGCTCATCCAGCAGAAGCGCGACCGCAAGAAGGAAATCGACGCGATCCTGGACGGCACCGCTCCGGCGCCCAAGTACAACGACGCCACCGTCGCCGCGCCGGACCCGCGCGCGTTGGCGGCCGAGTCGAAGATTTTGGAAGGCACCATTCCGTACCTGGAGGAGAAGCTGTCGTACATGGAGGACGGCATTCCGGAGGAGTCCGCCGACGCGTACATCTCCGCCAGGGCCGCCGCCAAGAAAGCGAAGGCCGACCGCGCCACCGTACTTTCCCAGTTGGAGGCGATGAACTCGCAGGTCGCCGCGGTGGTCGCCAAGTCCAGCGAAGTCTCGGCCAAGATCGACACCGTGAACCGCGAAAGCGGCCTCGACGGACTGCCGCCGATTTTCCAGTGGCCGGTGCGCGGCGTGATCACGGCAGGTTTCTACGATTCGGATTACCAGGTGGTGTTCGGCGTCCCGCACAAAGCCATCGACGTCGCCGTGCCGCAGGGCACGCCGGTGAAGGCCGTGGCCGAGGGCGTGGTGTTCGCCGTCCGGCTGGGCGGCGCCACGGGCTACACGTACGTGCTCATCGGACATCGCAACGGCTACGCGTCGCTGTACGGTCACTTGTCGCAGGTCTACGTGAAAGCCGGCGACCTGGTGGATTACTCCACCATCATCGGCGCGTCGGGCGGCATGCCCGGCACCGTCGGCGCGGGTCCCATGACCACCGGCGCGCACCTGCACGTCGAACTCATGGAAAACGGTGCGCACGTCAATCCGCAGGCGTTCCTCCCGTAGTTACGCGCGGTTGCCGTCGAGCACGATCACGAACTCTCCTTTCACTTTGAGCGTCTTCGCCACGTTCTCCAGTTCGCCGACGGTGGCCGAGATGCTTTCCTCGTGCAGCTTGGTCAGTTCGCGCGCGATGGTGATCTTGCGCTCCGGCTGCGCGGCCAGCGTCGTCGCCAATTCGGAGAGCGTTTTGAGAATGCGGTGCGGTGACTCGTAGAACACGACGGTGTCTTCCTCTTCAAGGAACGACTGCAACATCGTCTGCCTTCCTTTCTTCAGCGGCAGGAATCCCAGGTACCGGAACGCGTTGATCGGCAGTCCGCTCACAGACAGCGCGGCCAGGAACGCCGAAGCGCCCGGCACCACTTCGATCTTGATATTCGCGGCACGCGCTTTGCTCACCAAGAGGTAGCCCGGATCCGAGATGCACGGCGTGCCGGCGTCCGACACCAGGCAGACATGCTCGCCGCGGCGGATGCGGTCGATGAGCGCGTCCACGCGCGTGACGTCGCTGTACGAGTGGATGGATACCAATTCCTTCTTGGGCAGCTCCAGCAGTTGCAACAGGTGGCCGGTGACGCGGGTGTCCTCGCACGCGATGACCGAACACGCCTTCAGCGTGTCCAGCGCGCGGAGCGTGACGTCTTTCAGATTGCCGATGGGCGTGGAGACGATGGACAGCAAGCGAGGGGAGTGTACCGTTCCTCTTCCTCTTTAATAGGGGGATAATTGACAGCTTGTATAAAGTATAGTGTTTTGATGCGAAGAAATGGCTTCCGGAGCGGTTTTCCCGAGTGCTTTTCTTCACCCGGATTTCTGGTAGTCTCTTTGGCGCTAGAGACCTCCCCCTCCTTTTTGTATGGCCGATAAGCCGAATCCCGCCGATCAGCAGCTCATTCCGGAGCCCAAAAAGAATATGGGCAATATTTTGCCCCGCGCGATCGTCACCGAAATGGAGGAGAGCTACTTGAGCTACGCGATGTCCGTCATCGTCGCCCGCGCCCTTCCGGACGCCCGCGACGGTTTGAAGCCGGTGCACCGCCGCATCCTGTACGCCATGAACGAGCTCGGCCTGCGCGCCGGAGCCAAGTACCGCAAGTCCGCCCTCGTGGTCGGTGACGTGCTGGGTAAGTTCCACCCCCACGGCGACAGCCCGGTGTACGAGGCCATGGTCCGCATGGCCCAGGACTTCGCGATGCGCTACCCGCTGATCAACGGCCAGGGAAACTTCGGTTCCATCGACGGCGACAACGCGGCCGCCATGCGTTACACGGAGTGCAAGATGTTCCCGATCACGGACGAGATGCTGCAGGACATCGACAAGAACACTGTGGAGTTCCGCCCGAACTACGACGGCAGCCGCAAGGAGCCGAGCGTGCTTCCGAGCAAGGTCCCGAACCTGCTCTTAAACGGCACCGTCGGCATCGCCGTCGGTATGGCCACCAACATCCCGCCGCACAACTTAGGCGAGCTGGTGGACGCCATCCTGCACCTTACCGAGAACGATGACGCTTCCGTGGAGGACCTCCTGCAGTTCGTGAAGGGTCCGGACTTCCCGACCGCCGGCATGGTGTACGACAAGGAGGCGCTGAAGCAGGCCTACCTCACCGGCCGCGGTTCCGTGGTCGTCCGTGGCAAGGCCGAGATCGAAGAGGGGACCGGCAACCGCCAGATCATCCGCATCAGCGAGCTGCCGTACCAGGTGAACAAGGCGGTGCTCATCGAGCGCATCGCGCAGCTGGTCACCGACAAGGTCATCGTCGGCATCTCCGACCTGCGCGACGAGTCCGACCGCGACGGCATCCGCGTCATCATCGAGCTCAAGAAGGACAGCTACCCGCAGAAGATCCTCAACCAGATCTACAAGCACACCGATCTCCAGACCAGCTTCGGCTATAACTGCATCGCGCTTGCCGACGGCATCCAGCCGCGTCTGCTGAACCTGAAGGAGTGCCTCCAGATCTTCATCGATCACCGCCGCGTCATCATCACGCGCCGCGTGACGTTCGACCGCGACCGCGCCAAGGAACGCGCGCACATCCTGGAGGGTCTGACCATCGCGCTCGACAACATCGACGAGGTGATCGAGACCATCAAGAAATCCGAAACCCGCGACGACGCCAAGCAGAACCTCGTGAAGAAGTTCAAGCTCAGCGAGATCCAGGCCGAGGCCATTCTCCAGATGCAGCTGCAGCGCCTGGCCGGACTGGAGCGCAAGAAGATCGAGCAGGAACTGAAGGAGACGCTGGCGTTCATCAAGGAATGCGAGGCGATCCTGAAGGACCGCAAGCGCGTCGACGCCATCATGGTCAAGGAGCTGACCGACGAGCGCGCCAAGTACGGCGACGAGCGCCGCACGGTGATCGTGCCGCACGCCGTCGGCGAGTTCTCGGCCAAGGACACCATCCCGAACGCGCCGATGATCGTCGCGCTCACCGCGCACGGTTACGTGAAGCGCCTGAGCCCGGCCCAGTTCCGCGCGCAGCACCGCGGCGGCAAGGGCATCAAGGGCATGACCACCAAGGATGAGGACGAGATTTTGGGCATGATCAACGCCCACAACCACGACGACATCCTGTACTTCACGAACACCGGCCGCGTGTTCAAGCTCCCGGTGTACGAGCTGCCGCAGGCCAGCCGCGTGGCCAAGGGCCAGGCGATCGTGAACCTGCTCCAGCTGCAGCCGGGCGAGAAGGTCGCCGCCATGCTCAAGGCCAAGCTCGAGGGCAAGACACACTTGTTCATGACCACCCTGCAGGGCACCGTGAAGCGCACCGAGTTGGCCGAGTTCGAGAACATCCGCCGCTCCGGTCTTATCGCCCAGAAGATCAATGACGGCGACGAGTTGAAGTGGGTGGTGGCCACCACGGGCAAGGACGAGATCTTCATCCTCAGCAAGAAAGGGAAGTCGATCCGCTTCCCGGAGGCCGATGTCCGTGCCATGGGCCGCGCCGCAGCCGGCGTGCGCGGTATCCGCCTGGGTGCCGGCGACAAGGTGGTGGAGGCGGCCGCGTTCGGTAATCCCGACAAGAGCCAGCTGCTGGTCGTCATGGAAAACGGTCTCGGCAAGTCCACCCCGGTGACGCTGTACCGCTTCCAGGGCCGCGGCGGCACGGGCGTGAAGGCCGCACAGCTGACGGGCAAGACCGGTGACATCGTCGGCGGCGCCATCCTGACCGAAGGCGACAACGGCGACCTCATCTGTATCTCCAAGCAGGGCCAGACCATCCGCATGAAGCTGTCGGACATCCCGTCGCGCGGACGCGCCACGCAGGGCGTGATCGTCATGCGCCTGGACAGCGGCGACAAGGTCGCTTCCATGAGCGTGATCATGGACGACCCCAACGCGCTGGCCGAAGTGGCGGGCGCCGAGGGCGAGGAGCCGGAGGCCGCGTTGTTCGAGACCGAAGAAGAGAATCCGGCCAAGGAAGACAAGAAGGCTGCCAAGCCCAAAGCCGAGACTAAAGAGAAGCCCAAGGCCAAGCCGAAGAAGAAATAACACCCGATTTCAGCCCAGGAACGGCTTGTACAAGCCGTTCTTCGGCGTAGGCGCTACTTTGACTAAAATATACTATTTTGGTATAATAATAATGAACAAAAACCCCCAGTATGCGCAGAGGCAGTGCACCCGCCGAAGATGCAGAAAACGCGCCGCGTGATGGCGACGTATTGCCGTTCCGCAGGCGCGGAAGCGGCCGCCGCGAACGGTTGAACCGCCAAGGAGGCGGCAGGCCGGGTGAAAGCCGCCGCGAGATCGACGAACTCCGTGACCGCGTCGAGCAGCTGGAAGGACGCGTGTCCCGCGGCCGCCGGACAGGCCGGCGCACGGACCGCACCGATGCCGTCCCTCCGCCGGTCGAGGAACTCGCGCCGATTCCGTTGGCGGTGGAAGGTCCCAAGACGCTGGATCAGCTGAGGCACCTTCTCGTGCAGATCGAAAGTAAGCAGCGGGACGAGCACACGTCGCCGGCCGTCTCCGCCGACCTCGACGCGATGTTCGACAGGCTCGGCGCGACCGTGCTCGGCCAGACCGACGTCACCCAGACGCGCGCGATTGCCGACCAATTGGACCACCTGGATCTGTTCGAGGAGAGCAACGCCAGTCACAACCCCAAGCGCCGCGAGGCCATCGCGGCGGTGAAAGCCCAATTGCAGCTGTACCTGCCGTTGCGCTCGGTGGAACTGACCACGGCCGTCGAGAGGCTCAAGGGACTGAAGGCGCGCGAAGACCTGCTCTTGGAGAGCAAGCCGTTGCCGAAGTTCGACAGCGCGCTCGAGCGCGAGATCAATGCCGCGTACGCCACGCTGGAAAAGTCGGCGTTCTCGTGCACGCCCAGCGAGGCGTCCGCCATTCGCGCCGAGATGAAGCTCTTGTTCAGGAGCGAAGAGAAGCGGTGGGAATTCAAATTCGGCAATCACCGCTGGTTCACCAGCTACAGCGACGAAGAGAAGACGTCCCAGCGCCTGTACGACAGCCGCCGGACCATGTATCACGCGCGGCAGCGGCAGATTCAGAACATCAACGCCAAGCTCGATAAGATCATCTACAGCACCGGCATGTTCTGGCGCATGCTGGGCCGCGGAAACGAGCATCTGGCCGCGTAGGGGACGGACACGACAGTTCGGGTTGCATCTTTCCAAGGAAGCTTTACAATGCACCGGCTATGAAGAAGGATTTCCACCCCAAGATTCACAAGGATGCCAAGACGACCTGCATGTCGTGCAGCGCCGTGTATGCCATCCCGAGCACCGTGAAGGACCAGCAGGTCGAAGTGTGCAGCAACTGCCACCCGGTCTACACCGGCGAGTACCGCGGTATCATGACGTCGGGACGCGTGGATCGCTTCCGCAAGGTGCAGGAGGCCACCAAGGTCAAGCAGGCCCAGGTCGCCGCCATCGAAGAGGCCCGCAAGGCCAAGCCGGTTGGACCGAAGGTGAAGAAGAAGGCCGCCTAAGGACTTCGCGTCGGTTCGCGAAGAAGGGCTCTTTTCTGGTATACTTTTTCGTATGAACAGCAGGCAGGCCAAGCTCTTGCAGGCCATCATCGACCAATTCATCCAGACCGCCTTGCCGGTGGGGTCCAAGCGGCTGCTGGAGAGCAGCGAATTTCCCGTGTCCTCGGCGACCATCCGCGCCGAGATGTCGTTCCTGGAAACCGAAGGCTTTTTGGCCCAGCCGCACGTGTCCGCCGGACGCATCCCGACGGTGAAGGGTTACCGCTTGTACGTGCAGGAATTCATGAAGCCCGACACCGCCGAACGCGCGGTGCGTTCCAAGTTCGAAAATCTGCGCGAGCAGTATTTCCGCAACAAAGACCGCGAGCGCGTGTACGAGGCCGTCGCGCTGCTGGCGCACATGATCCAGAACGTCAGCTTCGCCACCGTGCCGCACCGCGACCGCGTGTACTACATGGGCTTGAGCAACGCGCTGCGCCAGCCCGAATTCCAGCAGGATGCCAAACTGATGAGCGGCGTGGTGGAAGTGCTGGAACAGGGCCTGACCGACTTGCTTTCCAAAGTGGAGGTGGGCGACAAGGTCACGTATTGCATCGGCGAGAAGCACCTGTCCTCGAAGATCGAAAGCTGCGCCCTGATGGTCACGCGCTACCGTGTGCGCGACCAGTGGGGAGTGGTCGGCATCCTGGGGCCCGTCCGCATGGACTACGCCTACAACACCGTGGCGCTCGACATGGTGGCCAGCATGCTCCGCGACGCGTAAGACCAGACCCCCGTTCCCGCCCTCATGCCCCCGAATCCCGCCTCCGACACCGTCCTGCTGCGCATCCGCCCCGCGTTGCCGGATCCCGAAGACAAAGCCGGCAACCGCGGCCCCATTTTGATGGAGCCCGCCATTTCGGCGATGCATTACCTGAAGAAAGGCCAGGACATGGTCGGCCTGGAGATCGGATTCCACGAAGGTAAGGTCTGCTTCTTCGCCCGTTGCACACGCGCATCGGCCGGCCTGATCGAGAGCCAGCTCTACGCGCAGTACCCCGACATCGACATCGACGAGGTGCCGCAGGACATCTTCGAACCGAAGAAAGGCGAGTCGGTCGTGTACACCGACGTGGTGTTCACCGATCCGGAGGTGTACCCCATCAAGCGCCACCCGCAGTTCGACGACCTGCTGTCGCGCCAGACCATCGACCCCATCGCCAGCATGACGAGCATCCTGCTCCGGTACCCGGACCTGGCGATGCGCGGGCACATCCAGCTGGTGTTCAAGCCGTACGACAACGCCCGGAGGTCGTTCCGCAACCGCACGCTCAAATTCCTGCCACTCCTTTCGAAGGGCTTTTCGGCCAAGTGGGACTGGTACGGCAAATTCTTCTGCAAGGTGCACCTGGCGCGCGGTTGGCGATGGTGGGCGTACCTGCCGCTGAACATCCTGATGGGAGGTTTCCGCGCGTGGTTCTCGTTCGTGCCGTCGCTGGGCGACATCATGTTGTCCGAGGACGGCGGAGCGGCTGCCGCGGCGGCGGAGGGGGACGACTACACCCAGGAGTACACCACCAAGCGCAACCACGACAGCGAGACCATCGTCGGCGCGATCGCCGACAAGGTGAATCACCTGCTGTTCGTCGGCAACATCCGCATCAGCGTCATCACCAAGACCGCGCTCAAGGATCAGGCCGAGGCCAAGCTGCACGAGATCCAGTCCAGCCTGCGCCAGTTCTCCTTACCGCACCTCAACGGTTTCAAGGAGCACGGCGTGCAGATGTCGCAGACGTTCCCGACCGGCTTCAAGGTGGACCCGTACCTGTTCTCCGTGGAAGAGATCGCGTCGCTGTGGCACCCGCCGAGCCTGCTGGTGCGCACTCCGAACATCGACTGGGTGATGAGCAAGAAGCTGCAGCCGCCGGTGGACCTGCCCATCGCCGAAACCGAGGATGCGAACGTGCTCACCGTGCTCGGCGAGGCGGTGTTCCGCGGCCGCCGCACGCAGTTCGGCATCAGGCCCGATGACCGCCGACGCCACATGTACGTCATCGGAAAGACGGGTATGGGCAAATCCACGCTGCTGGAGAACA
>CAYSWB010000006.1:0-7270 GCA_964434575.1 uncultured Candidatus Peribacteria bacterium
ATCGATGAAGATGATGCACGGCGAGTTGCGCTTGGCCTTCATGAACAGGTCGCGCACGCGGGACGCGCCCACGCCCACGAACATCTCCACGAATTCGGAACCCGAGATCGAGAAGAACGGCACGCCCGCCTCGCCGGCGACGGCGCGGGCAAGCAACGTCTTACCCGTACCCGGGGCGCCGACAAGCAGCGCTCCGCGCGGGATTTTGGCGCCGATGTTGGTGTACTTGCGGGGGTTCTTCAGGAAATCGACGATCTCCTGCAGGTCTTCCTTGGCCTCGTCGCAACCGGCGACGTCCTTGAACGTGGTCTTCACGTCCTTCATGTCGGCCACGCGGGCGCGCGACTTGCCGAACGACAGCGCGGTGCTCTGGCTGCGGGCGATGGAGCGGAACACCCACATGGCGCCGCCGATGATGAGCAGGAAGAAGATCAGGTCGCCGATGTGCGCCTTGAAAAAGTTCTTCAGCTCGATGTTCTCGATTTCGACCTTGGTCGGGTTTGCCGGATCGTTCCAGTTCAAACGCGTGATGGTGTCGGCGGTCTCCTTATATGCCTGGATGTACGAGCCGGAGTTCATCTTGGCGAACACGTTGTTGCCGCGGATGAGGATGCTCTCCAGATCGCGCCCGGCGTACGCGTGCGTGACTTCGCTGAGCGACACCTGCTTGGCGGTGGCGTACTTCTCGTCCTCGGTGCGCTGCGGAGCCGTGATGTAGTACAGCGAGCTGAGGATCAGGAACGCCACGAGCACCACGGTGAAAACCTGGTTCTGGCGTCGGCGCGGCGGAAGGGATCCTGCTGCTGGCATACGGACGGGTGGGGTACCGCCGGCTTGAAGAAGCTGGCGGGCGGTAAGGATGACGGAAGATGTCCTGAGCGCTTACTGGGCTGCCGGGGCGCTGGAAGCCGACGAGGCGGCGGGCGCCTGCGGGGTCAGCTGGACCGGAACCACATCGACGATGATGTCGCGGTCCGGAGCGTACAGGATGGCGCGGGTCGGGGTGATGATCAGGTGGTCGCCGTTCTTCGCGGCCTTGTAGAAGTCGTTGCGGGCCTTGAGCGTGTCGACGTCGACGATGGTCGCGACGGTCGGATCCACGTCACCCGGGATGGCGTAGTGCTGCTTCACGCGCTCGACGATGCGCTTGGCGGCCTCGACGTTCTGCTGGCTGCCGACGTTGCCGTCCTGCAAGGTGGCCTTGCTGAGCTGGTCTTCCAGCGCCACGCGCTGCTGGTAGTTCATGAACGCCAAGACGCCGAGGGCGATGATGACGACAATGATGAGAACGCCGCGCATGCCGGATCCGGAGGCGGTGTGAGGGGTGGTTTGGTCCATGGAGTTGGGAAATGGGAGAAACGCGCCTCATTCTACAGCCGAAGCAGTATTTGTTCAACGACCAGTTCCTTTGCGCGTGATTGGTGTACGCTGGTGACCGCATGCGAATGAAGCGCCCGCGGCTGGCTTCGGATATGGACATCATGGCGGTCGTGTTGATGGTCACGGCGGCGTTCGCGCTGCAGGCTTTGTACCTGCACACGGCCTTCAAACCCATCACCGACGAGGGCGTGTATTCGCTCATCGGCAAGCTGATGATGCGCGGGTACGTGCCGCATGCGGACTTCCCGATGTACCACATGCCGCTGCTCCCCTTTCTCCTGGGAGTCGGACAAAAACTGATGGGCGGCCTGTACCCGCTGCGGCTCATCTACCTGACGATCAACTGTCTGGCGGTGTTTCCACTCTTCTTCGTCATCCGCAAAGCCACGGGCGACCGGCTGGCCGCCTTGTTCGGCATCGCGTTCTACCTCACCTTCTACGAGATGATGGCGCACGACTTCCGGATGCTGGCCATCCGGCAGTCCGCCAACGTGCTCTTCATCGTGTTCCTGTGGTGCGGAGTCTGCGCGCCGAAGTGGCGCTGGCGCCGCTGGGTGCAACTGCTCTGCACCGTAGCCTCGGGGATGCTGTTCCTGCCGTCGTTGCTGAACATCGCGGCGGCGGGCGTGGCCATCGTGCTGTCGTCGCCTCGCGACAAGCGCGATGGGTTGCTGCGTGAACTGGTGACGATGCTGGGCTGGGCGGTCGCGGCGGCGGCAACGTACCTGCTGCTCATGGACGGCGCGCTGCAGCAGGTGGTGGCCGACCAGATGCACCGCGAGCCGGTGCCGCGCTGGGAACGGATCGTAAGCATCGCAGGCAAGGTGGACTTCCTGTTCATCGCGCTGGCCTGCACCTCGCTGGCTCTCGGCATGCTGAGCTTCCCGCGCCTGCGAGCCATCTGCGGCGGCATGCTGGCGGTATTCGCATCATGTGTTTTCCTGTCGGCGAACTACTTCCCGCACTACGTGTCGCTGGCCGGACCAGCCCTGGCGCTGGGGGCTGCGGTCAGCGTGCTGCTGATCCGCGAAAGCCTCTCGTTGTTGCCGAAAAAAACGGCGGAGACCGCCACGCTGGTCCTGTGCGGCATGCTGGTCGCATGGCAAACGAGTATGACCGTGCCGTCGCTGTTGCTCGGCTGGAGACCGCTGATCTTGCAGCCGTACGAAGAGTTCATCGCGTCGCTGTCGGCGCAGCCCGAACCCGTGCTGATCGCGCAGGGGCTGTACGCCGCGGACTCCGACCGACTGCCCGTGCTTGGATTCTACGAGGAGCTGTTCCGTCCGCCGATCCACGACGGCGTGTCGGCGGAAGACATCGACAAAGCCGAGCGGTCCGCATGCACCATCTTGCTCGACAACAGCATGCGGCGCACGGTGCCAGCCGAAACGGCGGAACGCTGGAAGAGCCAGTACCGCATGGTCCACGAAAACGAACTGGGAATGATCATCCTGCGCACCGACCATCCGGGGTGCCCGGCGGACTAGCGCGAGACGAGCCGCCGCGCGTACAGCGACAGCACGCACCAGAACATCTGCAACCCGTCGCGCACCACGTTCACTTTGGATTCCGGCACGGCCGACCATTGCAGCGGCACCTCGCTGATCTTGTGGCCGTGACGCATGGCCAGCGCCAGCACCTCCACGTCGAAGGCGAAGCGGTCGATGCGTTGCTCGGCGAAAAGCTTCTTGGCCACGGCCGCCTTGAATAATTTGCAGCCGCAAGCGGTGTCGTGGATGCCGGGCACGAGCAACGAACACAGCGCGTGATACGTGCGGCCGACGATTTTCCGGTGCCATTGCATGGTGACCAGTCCGGCGCGGCGCTCCATGACGCGCGAGCCGATGGCGACGTCGCTGCCGTCTTTCTCCAGCGCGGCAAACAGCTTGAGCACCTCGGTGATGGGCGTGGCGCCGTCGGCGTCGTACATCAGCACGTACTCCCCCGTCGCTTCGGCCACGCCGGCGCGCATGGCCGCGCCTTTCCCCTTGTTGATATCCAGCCGAACGCATGCCATGGGCAGTTTGGCCGACCATTCGCGGGCGATGTCGAACGTGCGGTCCATGGAACCGTCGTCGGCGACCACGACTTCATGCAGCGTGACGCCCGGCATCTTGGCGCCCGCCCAGGCATCGGCGATGTGCGCCAGAGTTTTGCCCAGACGCGGCTCCTCGTTGTATGCCGGTATGACGATGGAAAGCTTCATGCAAAGAAGGCCCACAGTGTAGACCCTCGTTGGTGACGCCGGAAGGCTCCTGAACTTTCAGCCTTACGGCTGCGGCTCCGCGGAGCTGCTGGACGACGAGCTCTCGGACGAAGCGGGAGCGCTGCCGGACTCGCTGGAGGCGCTGCTGGAGGAACTCGACGATTCCTCGCTGGACGCGCTGGAAGCGGAGCTTTCTTCGGACGACGCGGAGCTGGACTCGCTGGAACTCACCGACGACTCGGAGCTGGAGACCGAGGAGGAAGATTCCTCACTGCTGCTCACCGAACTCAATGAGGAGGCCGGCGTTTCGACGACGACGGCCTCATAGCTGTCCGGCAGGACGAGGCTGGACGGGCCGATGGCCGGGTCATACGTGAAGCTGAAGACCTCCATATTCGCCTGGGCGATGTCGGGGTGCGCGAACCACATGGAGCCCTGGTGGTAGCCGTTGCAGGCATCCAACGCGTACGGGTTTTGGATGCAGGCGTTCCACACGTTGTCCACGGTCGAGAACGGCCTGCCCTGCGCGTCCACGTGGAACGGCGTCATCGGCTGGTTGGAGACTGCGCCGGCCGCGGTGCGCGCGTCGCGCACACCGAGCGCGGTCCAGGAGAAGCGCACATCGGCGGACACGGACTTGTCGGTACGGATGGTGAAGCCGGTCTGCGACTGCCAGTCGACCCACCACTCGGAGCCCACGCGTCCGTTCGGGGTGGCGTTGACCACCGGCGTGGAGATGAAGCCGGTACCGAAGGTGACGGTGACGGACTTGGCGCGCGCCGGGATGACGGCGAAGCCGGCCTGGTTTGCCGAGACGATGAGCTCGCCCTGGACCTCCACGACGCCGAGGAAGGTGGCCAGACCGTCGATCGTGACGTTGCCCAGCACCTCCAGCGCGCCGCTCTGCGTGATGCTGCCGATGCGGACCGACGAACCCGTGAGGCTGATGGCGCCGACGGCGAAGTTCGCGCCGGGCAGGATCGGTCCGTCGAAGCGCACCGGGCCCTGGATGGCGGCGGCATGGAGCGTGCCGCCTACGTCCAAGTCTTTGGCTACCACAAGGGCTCCGCCAACGTTCAGGTCGCCCTGCGTCAGCAGTGCGGCAGTGCCGGTGCGCGACAGGCCGAGGCGCGCCGCGACGACGCTCTGCACGGCGGACGAACCGGACTGGGTCTGCAGCGCGGCGTACACGTCGGCGGCCAGCGAACCGGCGGCGCCGAGATCCAGGCTGCCGTCGGCCAGGCGCTGATCCAGGATGGCGTTGATCTGGGCGGCCAGGTTCAGGTTCTGGACCTGCATGTTCACGGCGGCGGCCACGGCTCCGTTGATGTTGGCGCCGTTCATTGCGGTCTGCACCATGGCGCGGACGTCGTCCTCGATGTGCATGTCGGCGATGCTCTGCGTCACTTCGTTCTCGATCTTCTCGACCAAGTCGGACTGGTTGCGGCGCGTGATGAGCACTTCGATTTCTCCCTCGCCGGATGCGAGCGCCTTCAGCGCGACACCCACGGTGGACTCGCCGGCCTTGGCCTTGCGGATGAAGCCGGGCTTGGAGGCCGGGGCGACGGCGTCGCCGACGGCGATGGCCTGGCCGTCTTCGACCATGGCCTTGGCCGGCAGCTGACCGATGAGACCGACCAGGGCGGCGTCCTTGGGCTTGCCGGAGGCGGTGGCGCCGAAGCGGTTACCCACGAAAGCCGGGTTGGTGGAGATGATGCCCATGACGTTCGGGTCGCCGGAGCGGTCGCAACGCTTCACGGTGAGTTCCTTGGAAGTATCCAAACAGACGGCCTCGCCGGGCTTCAGATCGGCAGTGGATGCATGGAACCACTCGGCGTAGTCGGCGCCGGTGGCGTTGTAGGAGCCGTCGGCGTAGACCTCGCCGTCACCCTCCATGCGCCAGACGAAGTTGCGCGCGCCGCTCTCCGGGTACGTCGAGGTGGACTTGGTGTAGACCTCCATGACGTTCTCGACGGAAGAGTTCACGCCGGACTCGATCTTGAACGCGTTGCGCGAGCGCATGTCGTTGATCACGAGCGTGCCGGAGGTGGTCAGCTGGCCGGTGCCGGAGCGGAACAGGCTGGTGTCGTAGCTGCCGCGGTAACCGAACAACAGGTGCGGCACGTACTTGCCGCTGCCGATGAAGGCGCCGGAGGACATGGTGTTGCCGGCCCAGCTGTCGAGCGCGAGCACGGTGCCGGACAGGCCGCGGTTGACGATGACGGCGCCGGTCATGCCGGAGATGGTCGCACCGGAACCGACCGTGATGCTGAGCATGCCGTCGGACTTGATGCCGCCGACACCGACGTTGATGGAATTCAGCACCGAAAGGGTGTTGGCGACGGTAGCGTCGCGGCCGACGTAGAGCAGTTCCACGCCCAGCGTGCCGATGGTCGCGGACGGCGCATCGATGCCGTTGATGTCGTAGATGGCCCAGTCGCTACCGGTCAGGATGGACATGCCGACGTAGGCGAATTTGCCGGCGACGGTGACGTCGCGGCCATCGGCGCCCAGGTCGGCGCCGCCGGTGACCGCAGGCAGGGCCGGGTTGCTGACGTTGATGACGCGGAAGTCGTTGCCCGCGGCGCTGGTCAGGCCGACGTAGGCGTAGCGGCCGGCGACGTCCACGGACAGTACGGAGGTGGACATGTCGATGCCGCCGACCGTCGTGGGCGAAGCCGGGTTGGAGATTTCCACAATGCGGAAATCGTTGCCGGTGACGGTCGCCAAGCCGAGGTACGCGTGGCGTCCGGCGACGGCGACGGACAAGACGTCGGCGCTCAGGCTCAAGCCGCCGCGGTCGACAGGCCTGTTCGGGTTCAGGACATCCACGATGCGGAATTCATTGCCGGAGAACCCGTCGTCATCCACGCCCACGTAGGCGTAGCGGCCGCTGACGGCGATGGCGTACACGCCGATGTTGGTGCTGCCCATGTCGAGCGAGGACACGATCTCCGGCTCGTACGGGTTGCTGACGTCCACGACGTAGAATTCATTGCCGCTAAACGTCTGGCCGCGGCCGACGTACAGGTACTTGCCGGCGACCGCAACGGCCTGCGCTGCTACGGAACCGCCGATATCCATGTTCGCGATAACCACAGGGGCGTTGGGGTTGCTGATATCCACCACCTTCACCGCGCGGCTGGTGTCGGACGTCGCCAGGTAGGCATACTTGCCCGCCACGGCCAGCGCGTTCACGTTCGCGCCAACGTTCAGACTGGACACGACTCGCGGGCTGAGCGTGTTCGACACGTCCACGACGCGGAAGCTGGAAATGCCGGACTGGCCCGCGACGTACGCGTACCGTCCCACGACGACGGCGTCGTTGACCTGCGAGGCGATGTTCACGCCGGACAGGGTCTTTACCGTGCCGCCGGCCACGTTGAGGATGCTGCCGCCGGAGACGGTGAGACGCTGCGTGGGCGTGTTGGTGCCGATGCCGACCGCAGCCCACGGCGAGGAGGCGAACAGCAGCGGCTTGGTGCCGGTGCCGGAAGCGATCATCGTCACGCCGGACATGATGCTGGCCTCGATGACGGAGCCCGAGAGGCCGCGGCGGACCACCAGCGAGCCCGAGAACGAGCCGTTTCCGGAGATAACCAGCGTCCTGCCGGACAGGGTGCCCAGGACATCGAGCGTGGCTTTGATCGTGTTCTTGCCGATACCGACGCTGTCGGTGGAAGC
>CAYSWB010000006.1:7370-80015 GCA_964434575.1 uncultured Candidatus Peribacteria bacterium
GTCCAGGTAGAAGAGGTTGGCGTTGTTGTCGCCTTCGATGCGGAAGTCGACGTTGCGGCTCTGCTCGTTGAAGACGGTGGTTCCGGTGTTGGTGATGATGACGCCCGACATGGCGAACACCGCTCCCCTGGAGACCGTGAGCGCGTTACCGGACATGGTGCCGACGACGTCGAAGGTGGCTTTGAGGGTGTTCTTGCCGATACCGACGCTGTCGGTGGAAGCGTCCAGGTAGAAGAGGTTGGCGTTGTTGTCGCCTTCGATGCGGAAGTCGACGTTGGTGCCAACGTCGTTGAAGACCGCTGCACCGGAGTTCGACATCGCAATGCTGCCGCCGGCGACATTCAACGAACGGCCGGAGCCCAATCCTTCCCAGACCAATCCGCCGGAAGAAGTCAGCATCTGCTCTGCATGCAGGTGGCGGCCGGAAGCGGTGTTGATGACGCGCAGGCCCAGCGTGTTGCCGTTGCCTCCGGTGATGTCGATGATCAACGCGCCGGTCATGGTGTCGCCGCTCTTCTTCACGTAGCGGGCGTCGCCCAGGCGCAGCGTGGCGCCGGAGAACGAGCTGGTGCCGACTTCGGGGGCGCTTCCGCCGGTGCCGCCGGTCTGGTCGGTGCCGCAGGAGAAGCGCTTGGTGGCGGCATCCCACAGCAGCTTGCTGGAACCGGCGGTGTCACAGTCGGCCAGGCCTGCGCCGTAGAACGTGGTCGCGGCATACAGGTGGGTGCCGGTGATGGCCTGGGTGGCGAAGAGGTTCAGGCCGGAAGCCGTACCGAGCACTTCCAGCGCGGCGCCGGAGATGTTGCGGCGGACGTTGATGGAGCCCGAGAACGAGCCGTTGCCGCCGATGACGAGGGTCTTGCCGGAGATCGTGCCGATGACTTCGAGCACGGCGCGCGGCGTGGTGGTGCCGATGCCCACGCGGTTGGCGTTGGCGTCGACATAGAGGGTGTTGGTGTCGAACGTGGCGCCGGACTCAACCAGCAAGGCGCCGGAAGAGCGCAGCTGGCTGGCGGCATGCAGGATGGCGCCGGACACGGTGTTGTACACGCGCAGACCGATGGTGTTGGTGTTGCCGCTGGTGACGTTGATGGTCAGCGCGCCGGTCATGGTGTCGCCGGCCACGTTGACGTAGCGGCTGTCGGACAAGCGCAGCACGCCGCCGGAGAAGGAAGCCGTGCCGACTTCGGCCGCGCCTCCGCCCTGGTCCGTGCCACACGAGAACGTCTTGGATGTCGCGTCCCACAGCAGCTTGCTGCTCGATGCGTCACAATCGCTGAGGCCGAAGCCCGTGAGCGTGGTGCCGATCAGCTCGCCGTCGAAGTAGACGGTGCCGTCGACCTCGAAGTTGCCGGCGATCATAACGTCGCTCACCGTGGACAGACCGTGGTTCGTGGTGGCGCTGTTGCTGAAGATGTTGTAGTTGTAGCCCGTGACACCGCCGACGTTGATGGATTCGGTGCTGGTGGGGTACAGGTAGCTGCCGCCGTCGGTCCACGGGGAGCTGCTGACGGAACTGCAGGTCACGTATCCGGAAGCATCGGTGGCAAGGACTTGGCAGTTGTTATACGTACCGCTGCTCAGCTGCAAGGGCGTGGTGGCACTGATGATCAGCGTGCCGCCCATCGTGTCGCCGGAGACGTTCACGTAGTTGCTGTCGGCGGTCGCGGAGCTGATATAGCCGCTGGCGTTGGTGAAGTTGAAGCTCACCGTATCCGTCGCGCTGACGGAGACGTTGATATCCGTTCCGTCGCTGAACGTAATCGTATTGCCGTCGTTGATCGTTTCGGTGGTGCTGCCATCGAAAATGCTGAAGGACGTCATGCCGCCGCCTCCGGTCTGGTCGGTTTCGCAACCGAACTGCTTGGTACCGGAGTTGTACGTGAGCTTGTTGGAGGAACCCGTGCAGCTGGTCAGGCCCATGCCCGACACCGTGGTGCCGACAAGCTCGCCGTCGAAGAAGACGGTGCCGTCCACTTCCATGTTGCCGGCGATGAAGACGTCATCGTCGGAAGTAATCTCCATGCCTCCGGTGTGCGTTGCCGTCGTGGCATCCGAGAAGATGTTGTAGCTCTGGGTGCTGACTCCGCCCACGGCGATGGTGGAATTGAAGTTTGCTGCGGAGGAAACGCTCAGCGTGCTTTCGAGTGTGGCGGCCGAAGACACCGTCATGGCGTTATCGAAGTAGACCGCGCCGTCCACTTCCAAAGCGCCTTCGATGAACAGGTCGTTGTCGCTGCCGACGACGCCGCGGCTCTGCGTGCCGGAATCGGAGATGATGTTGTAGGCCTGGGCAGTGACACCGCCGATGGCGATCGTGCCGTCGTTGATGATGCGCAGGGATCCCGTCATGGTGTCGCCTGCCACGTTGACGTAGCGCGGATCGCCCAGGCGCAACACGGCGCCTGAGAACGAGCCCGTACCCACTTCGGGGGCGCTGCTGCCGGTCTGATCCGTGCCGCAGGAGAAGCGCTTGGTGGCGGCATCCCAGAGGAGCTTGCTGGAGCCGGAGGTGTCGCAATCCACCAGGCCGGCGCCGTAGAACGTGGTCGCGGCGTAGAGGTGGGTGCCGGTGATGGCCTGGGTGGCGAACAAGTTCAGGCCGGAAGCCGTGCCGAGAATCTCCAGCGTGGCGCCGGAGATGGCGCGGGCGACGCGCAAGGAGCCGGAGAAGGAACCGTTGCCGGAGATGGTCAGCGTGCGTCCGGAGATGGTGCCGACGACATCCAGCGTGGCCTTGGGACCGGTGGTGCCGATGCCCACGCGGTTGTTCGTGGCGTTCACATAGAAGGTGCCGGTGTCGATGTTGGCGCCGGATTCGGTGACGATGGTTCCGGACGAGGTCAGCAGCTGCTCGGCGTGGATGTGCGCGCCGGAAAGCGTGTTGAGGATGCGCAATCCCAGCGTGTCGCGGCTGCCGCCGGTGATGTTGATGATGAGCGCGCCGGTCATGGTGTCACCGGAGGTGTTCACGTAGCGGGCGTCGGCGGTAGCCAGGTCCAAACCGGTTCCGGCGGATTCATCGGTGCCGCAAGTGAAGCGCTTGGTGGTGGCGTCCCAGTTCAACGTCTGTCCGGAAGCATCACAATCTGCCAATCCTGCACCATAGAACGTCGTGGCGACGTACAGGTGGGCGCCGGTGATGCCGCGGGTGGCGAAGAGATTCTGGCCCGAAGCGGTGCCCAGGATTTCCAGCGCGGCGCCGGAGATATTGCGCGCCACGCGTAGCGAGCCCGAGAACGAGCCGTTGCCGGAGACGGTGAGCGTGCGTCCGGAGATGGTACCGACGACGTCCAACTTGGCCTTGGCACCGGTTGTGCCGATACCGACATCTCCGCCGTTCAGGTACGAGGTACCGTTGCTGTGGATTTGCACGGCGGTGCTTCCTGCGCTGAACAATTCAAGATATGGAGTTGCACTGTTTCCCGCGAGCAGGATGCGCTCCTGTGTGCCGCTGATGCCGAAGATTTCCAGGTTGTTGTCCTCAATGTGCACTCCGGTCAGGGGGCTTTCCGTGCCGAAACCGACACGGTTGTTGGCGGCATTGATGAACATGGTGTTCGTGTCGAACACGGCATTGCCGGTGACAATGAGCCTTCCCGAGCTGGTGAGCGCCTGCTCGGCATGCAGGTGGCGGCCCGAAGCGGTGTTGATGACGCGCAAGCCCAAGGTGTTGCCGTTGCCGGACGTCACATCGATCACGAGGGCGCCGGTCATGGTGTCGCCGGCCTTGCGGACGTAGCGGGCATCGCCCAGCCGCAGCACTGCGCCGGAGAAGGAGCTGGTGCCGGCCTGACCGCCCAGGTTATCCGCACCGCAGGAGAAGCGCTTGGTGGCGCTGTCCCAGAGGAGCTTGGAGCTGGCGGCGGTGTCACAATCGGCCAGACCCGCGCCGTAGAAGGTGGTGGCGACGTAGAGGTGGGTGCCGGTGATGGCCTGGGTGGCGAAGAGATTCTGGCCCGAGGCGGTGCCGAGGATTTCCAGCGTGGCGCCGGAGATGGCGCGGGCGACGCGGAGGGAGCCCGAGAACGAGCCGTTGCCGGAGATGGTGAGCGTGCGGCCGGAGATGGTACCGACAACGTCGAGGGTGGCTTTGGGCGTGGTGGTGCCGATGCCCACGCGGTTGGCGTTGGCGTCGACATAGAGGGTGCTCGTGTCGAAGATGGCGCCCGAAGAGAAGCGGGCGGTGGAGACGACCTTCAAGGTGCCGGACGACGTGAGATCCTTCTCTGCGTGGATGATGTTGCCGGAGGCGGTCTCGATGACGCGCAGGCCGAGGAAGCCCGAGGTGAGGTCGATGACCAACGCGCCGGTCATGGTGTCGCCGGCCTTGCGAACGTAGCGGGCATCGGCCAAACGGAGCGTGGCGCCGGAGAACGAGCTGGTGCCGACTTCCGGGGCGGTGGCGCTGCCGGTCTGATCCGTGCCGCAGGAGAACTGCTTGGTGGCGCTGTTGTACAGAAGCTTGCTGGTCGTACCGTTACTGCAGGAAGCCAGTCCTGCGCCGCCGAAGGTGGTAGCTGCGTAGAGGTGGGTTCCCGAAATGGAGCGCGTGGCGAACAGGTTCTGGCCGGAGGCGGTGCCCAGGATGTGCAGGGTGGCGCCGGAGATGGTGCCCTGGACTTCCAAGTCGGCCTGCGGAGCGGTGGTGCCGATGCCCACGCGGTTGGCGGAGGCATCCACGAACATGGTGCTGGTGTCGAAGGTCGCGTTGCCAGTGACGCCGAGCGTGGACTGCACGGTGGCGGCGCCCTCCACCACCAACGTGCCGCTCGAACGCAGCTGCGACGCGGCATGCAGGATGGCGCCCGAGATGGTGTTGTAGACGCGCAGGCCGATGGTGTCGGCGGAGCCGCCGGTCACGTTGATCGTCAGCGCACCGGTCATGGTGTCGCCGGCTTTGCGGACGTAGCGGGCATCGCCCAGGCGCAGCACTGCGCCGGAGAAGGAGCTGGTGCCGGCCACGCCGGTGCCGCCGGTCTGGTCGGTGCCGCAGGAGAAGCGCTTGGTGGCGCTGTCCCAGAGGAGCTTGGAGCTGGCGGCGGTGTCACAATCGGCCAGACCCGCGCCGCCGAAGGTGGTGGCGGCGTAGAGGTGGGTGCCGGAGACGGACTGGGTGGCGAAGAGGTTCTGGCCAGAGGCGGTGCCGAGGATTTCCAGCGTGGCGCCGGAGATGCCCCTGGCGACGACCAGCGAGCCGGTGAACGAACCGTTGCCGGAAATTGTCAGCCTGGAACCGGAGATCGTACCGAACACGTCGAGCGTGGCCTTGGGTGCAAGCGTGCCAACGCCGACGCGGTTCAGGTTTGCGCTGACCGTGAGCGTGTTGGTGTCGAAGTATGCGCCGGAGCTGAAGCGTGCGGTGTTCACGACCTTCAAGGTGCCGGACGACGTGAGGTCCTTCTCGGCGTGGATGATGTTGCCGGAGGCGGTCTCGATGACGCGCAGGCCCAGGAAGCCGGATGTGAGGTCGATGACCAACGCGCCGGTCATGGTGTCGCCGCTCTTCTTCACGTAGCGGGCGTCACCCAGCCGCAGCACTGCGCCGGAGAAGGAGCTGGTGCCGGCCTGACCGCCCAGGTTATCCGCACCGCAGGAGAAGCGCTTGGTGGCGCTGTCCCAGAGGAGCTTGGAGCTGGCGGCGGTGTCACAATCGGCCAGACCCGCGCCGTAGAAGGTGGTGGCGACGTAGAGGTGGGTGCCGGTGATGGCCTGGGTGGCGAAGAGATTCTGGCCCGAGGCGGTGCCGAGGATTTCCAGCGTGGCGCCGGAGATGGCGCGGGCGACGCGGAGAGAGCCGGAGAACGAGCCGTTGCCGGAGATGGTGAGCGTGCGTCCGGAGATGGTGCCGGCGACGTCCAACGTGGCCTTGGGAGTGGCGGTTCCGATACCCACGTAACCGTTGGCCTGGATGGTCAGTTCGATGTTCGTGTCGGCACCGGCGTTGATGTTGAACGCGTCGGTGGTGGTGTTGTACTTGATGGTGCCCTCGTCGCCGTTCTGGCCCATGGCGATGGTGCCGCCGGACAAGTAGAGATCGCGCCAGCGGAGTGCGCCGGAGCCCAGATCGTAGGCATTCGTGGTCTCGGGCAACAGCGAGGCGTTCACGGTAAGCACGTTGGCCTCGGAGCGGTACAACCGGGTATCGAAGATGTTGTTGTATCCGAAGAGCAGGTGCGGATTGTTGCGGGTCGCCGAGCCGCTCATGGAAATGGCGATGCCGGGCGCGCCATCGGCCTCGGAGGCGACGTAAATACCCGTGCCGGTTGCCACGTTCTGGTCCACGAGCAGTGCTCCGCAACCGGAGTAGATGTCTTGCTGGACTTCGAATTGGGCATCCGGCTCGTTGGTGCCGACACCCACTTCGCCGATGGAGTAGAAGATGCTGTTGTCGCCGTTGACGGTCCAGACGCTGTCGCCGCCGCTGCCGCCGCCGGTGCCTCCATTGCCGGTCAGCTCATGCAAGGTGCCGTCGCTCAGGCGCACGAACAGGCCGCCGGTGTCGTCGTCGTATGCGGTGGTCTCGGGCGTGAAGCTGGTGCCGTTGTAGCGGGAGACCTCGGAGATGCGGATTTCATCCATCTGTCCGGTGAAGTTCTCGTCGCCGGGATTGTTGTACGGGTAGAAGTGACCCAGCATCAGGTAGTAGTACGACAGGGACCAGAGGTTTCCCGGGCTGTTCACGGTGTCGACCTCGGTACCGTCTTGGTAGAGGTTGAAGTCGTCGCCGTCGCGTTCCAGCGCCACGTGCACCCACTGTCCGGTCGGGAACGTGGTGGCGGCGTTCAGGGTTTCGACGGATCCTCCGGACTTCTTGATCTGCGCCTGAAGCTGGTTGCTGGAGTTGATGACGATGCCCCACTGGTAATCGTTGTAGGCGTCGTTGCTGATCAGCCAGCGGCGCGTGCCGGTGTTGGCATCCTCGTAGACCCACAAATCGACGGTGAAGTCGCCGGAGACGTAGTAGTCGTCATCGAAGTTGCCGTAGCGGTATAGCTCGTAGCCGCCGCAACCGCTGGTCCACGCATGCGAACCGAATTTGACCGGAGACGAGCTGAACGTGCTCTGGCAGCTGCCGAAGAAGTTATTCGCGTTGGTCTTGGCCATGGCGTCGTTGTTCAGGTTGTTGTTCATGTGCATGAGCAACGTCGTGTCGTCGTCGTTGCCTGCGGTGCCGGTGGACGCACGCGAGAAGATGCGCGCGTAGCCGGCGGAAACCGGCGCGTCGGAACCGACGTCGGCCAGGTCGAAGCTGCCGATGTCGGCCATGCGGAAGTCCATGTCGCCGTCGTTGTCGGCATCGAACGTGATGCGGTCGCCGACGGTGTCATAGCGGATGGCTCCGGCGTCGCCCTGCGCGCCGATGTTCAGGCTTCCGGAGGCGAATACATCGCGCCAGCGGGCGGTGTCCGAGCCCAAGCTGTAGCGGTTCGTGACGGCCGGAAGGATGCTGCCGGACACCACGCTCTTGAACGTGACCACGTCGGAGGAAGAACTACCGAGCAGCACCGTGCCGGAGAAGGCGGCGGCGTTGCTGATGACCAAGTTGCGGCCCGACAGGGTTCCCGCGACGTCCAATGTCGCCTTGGGCAAAGAGGTGCCGATACCCACGCGGTCGGCAGAGGCGTCCACGCGGAAGAGGTTGCTGTCGGTTTGGCCGCGGATGGTGAAGTCCGTATTGCGGTTCAGCGCATTGAAGACGGTCTGCCCGCTGGAGCTGATATACACGCCGGAGCCTGCCGCATGCAGACCCTTGGAAACGGTGAGTGTGTTGCCGGACATGCCGCCCAGTACACGAAGTCCGATGGTTCCCGACGTCAGGTTGATCGTCAGCGCGCCGGTCATGGTGTCGCCGGACTTGCGGACGTAGCGGGCGTCTCCGAGCTGCAGCACGCCGCCGGAGTTCACGCTCGGGCCACCGGTCTGGTCGGTGCCGCAGGAGAAGCGCTTGGTGGCGACGTCCCAGAGGAGTTTGCTGGTGAGGCCGGTGTCACAGTCGGCCAGGCCCGCGCCGTTGAAGGTGGTGGTGGCGTACAGGTGGGTGCCGGAGACGGACTGGGTGGCGAAGAGGTTCAGGCCGGAAGCCGTGCCGAGGATCTCCAGCGTGGCGCCGGAGATGGCGCGGGCGACGCGGAGAGAGCCGGAGAACGAGCCGTTGCCGGACACAGTGAGCGTCTGGCCCGAGATGGTTCCAAAGACATCCAAGGTGGCCTTGGGGCCTGTAGTGCCGATGCCTACGCGGTTGTTCGTGGCGTTCACGTAGAAGGTGCCGGTGTCGATGTTGGCGCCGGATTCGGTGACGATGGTTCCGGACGAGGTGAGGACCTGTTCGGCATGCAGGTGGCGGCCCGAAGCGGTGTTGATGACGCGCAAGCCCAAGGTGTTGCCGTTGCCGGACGTCACATCGATCACGAGGGCGCCGGTCATGGTGTCGCCGGCCTTGCGGACGTAGCGGGCATCGCCCAGCCGCAGCACTGCGCCGGAGAAGGAGCTGGTGCCGGCCTGACCGCCCAGGTTATCCGCACCGCAGGAGAAGCGCTTGGTGGCGCTGTCCCAGAGGAGCTTGGAGCTGGCGGCGGTGTCACAATCGGCCAGACCCGCGCCGTAGAAGGTGGTGGCGACGTAGAGGTGGGTGCCGGTGATGGCCTGGGTGGCGAAGAGATTCTGGCCCGAGGCGGTGCCGAGGATCTCCAGCGTGGAGCCGGAGATGGCACGGGCGACGCGGAGGGAGCCCGAGAACGAGCCGTTGCCGGAGATGACGAGAGTCTTACCCGAGATCGTGCCTGCGACATCCAGCAGTGCCTTGGGCGAGGTTGTACCCACGCCCATGAGACCATCCTGATCAATGAAGACCCTATTCTGGCCTTGCGTCTGGAAATACAGATCACCCGTGCCCACTGCGTTCACGCCAATGTACGTGTTGGCGTTGGCATTGTTGCGCAGCACAAGGTTGTTTCCGGAGTCATACGACAGAGAAATGCGTGCTGTGCCGCCGTTATCCCTGAAGCTGACGGCTTGGGTGTTCTCCAGCAGGATGCCTCCGCCCACGACGTGCAGCGCATCCATGGGTGCGGCGGTACCGACGCCAACGCGGTTGTTCACCGCGTCCACGAACAACGTGCCTCCATCGAAGGTGGCGCCGGATTCGGTGACGAGCGTGCCCGAGGACGTGATCTGCTTGCTGGCGCGAACGATGGCGCCAGAGATGGTGTTCAAAACATTCAGGCCCAGCGTCGTGTTGCTGCCTCCAGTGACGTTGATGACCAACGCGCCGGTCATGGTGTCGCCGGCCTTGCGGACGTAGCGGGCGTCGCCCAGGCGCAGCACTGCGCCGGAGAAGGAGCTGGTGCCGGCCTGACCGCCCAGGTTATCCGCACCGCAGGAGAAGCGCTTGGTGGCGCTGTCCCAGAGGAGCTTGGAGCTGGCGGCGGTGTCACAATCGGCCAGACCCGCGCCGTAGAAGGTGGTGGCGACGTAGAGGTGGGTGCCGGTGATGGCCTGGGTGGCGAAGAGATTCTGGCCCGAGGCGGTGCCGAGAACATGGAGCGTGGAGCCCGAGATGGTTCCCTGCACTTCCAGTGTTGCCTGCGGCGTATCGGTGCCGATGCCAAGGCGGTTGAGGGTGTCGTTCCAGACCAGGCTCGTCGTGTCTTCATTCAGATGATTGCCTGTGCTGTCGGCGAAGGCGATGGAGCCGGCGACGAACTTGCCTTCGCGGATGCCCTTGGGATTCACGTAGATCGCGCCGTTGCTGGCATTCACCTTGGTCACGTAACCGACCACCACGCCGAAGTTGGGCTCGCTGGGTTTGGTCACCGTCAGCGCGCCGGACGTCGTGGCGGACAGGTACAAGGTGCTGCCCGTGCTGTAAGCCGAGGTATTGATGGTGTGCACAACGCCGATCGATGTGATGTAGCCGAAAGAGTTGTTGGTGATGTCGTGGGTGGCGATACCGATCACACCGGCGGAATACTCGTTGTTGGCTTTGGCGGGGGCCACGGTCGGGAAGCCGCTGGAATGATGACCGTTGATGTACACGGCCTGACCGTTGGTGATGGTGCTGCCATAGGTGTTTCGCACACGCACAAGTTCTTCCTGGCCAAGGTTGACGGTGACGCCGGAGACATCGTTGTAATACGAAATGGTCTTGTTCGTGGCATCGTAGAACACGCGTCCTTCCTGATGCGTGGGATTGGCGACGGTCGTCGCGACATCAAGGTAATTCGACGTGTAGAGGACGGAGCCCGACAGGATGCCCTTCACGGTGCCGTTGCCGATCACGGTGAGCGTGCCGGACGATACGAGCTGCTTGCTCGCGCGAATGATGGCGCCGGAGATGGTGTTCAGGACGTTCAGGCCGATGGTGGAGTTGTTGCCGCCGGTGACGTTGATCACGAGGGCGCCGGTCATGGTGTCGCCGGCCTTGCGGACGTAGCGGGCATCGCCCAGCCGCAGCACTGCGCCGGAGAAGGAGCTGGTGCCGGCCTGACCGCCCAGGTTATCCGCACCGCAGGAGAAGCGCTTGGTGGCGCTGTCCCAGAGGAGCTTGGAGCTGGCGGCGGTGTCACAATCGGCCAGACCCGCGCCGCCGAAGGTGGTGGCGGCGTAGAGGTGGGTGCCGGAGACGGACTGGGTGGCGAAGAGGTTCAGGCCGGAAGCGGTGCCGAGGATCTCCAGCGTGGCGCCGGAGATGGCACGGGCAACGCGGAGAGAGCCGGAGAACGAACCGTTGCCGGAGACGGTGAGCGTGCGTCCGGAGATGGTGCCGACGACGTCGAGGGTGGCTTTGGGCGTGGTGGTACCGATGCCCACGCGGTTGGCGTTGGCGTCGATCGTGAGCGTGTTGCTGTCGAAGAACGCGCCGGAGCTGAAGCGTGCGGTGTTCACGACTTTCAGCGTTCCGGAGGAAGTCAGGTCCTTCTCGGCGTGGATGATGTTGCCGGAGGCGGTCTCGATGACGCGCAGGCCGAGGAAGCCCGAGGTGAGGTCGATGACCAGGGCGCCGGTCATGGTGTCGCCGGCCTTGCGGACGTAGCGGGCGTCGCCCAGGCGCAGCACTGCGCCGGAGAAGGAGCTGGTGCCGGCCTGACCGCCCAGGTTATCCGCACCGCAGGAGAAGCGCTTGGTGGCGCTGTCCCAGAGGAGCTTGGAGCTGGCGGCGGTGTCACAATCGGCCAGACCCGCGCCGCCGAAGGTGGTGGCGGCGTAGAGGTGGGTGCCGGAGACGGACTGGGTGGCGAAGAGGTTGAGGCCCGAGGCGGTGCCGAGCACTTCCAGCGTGGCGCCGGAGATGGAGCGGCGGACGACCAGCGAGCCGGAGACGGAGGCGTTGCCGGAGACCACGAGCGAGCTGCCCGAGATGGTGCCGACGGCGATGAAGCTGTCGTCGGTCTTCAGGACGTTGGCGGCGCTGCGGTAGAGGTTGACGTCGTAGTTGGAAGCACCGGTGCCGAAGACGATGTGGTTGGCGCCCTGGGTGGAGATCTTGAGGGCGGCCACGTTGCCGGCGGTGGAAAGCAGGTCCAAGGCGGTCTTGGAGGCGTCACGCGGGGAGATGGTCAGCGTGCCGGAAGCCGTCTGGGAGATGTCGGTGCGGATGAACTTGGTGGAGTCCAGGCCGTCCAAGGTGTCGGCGTTGTGGGCGTACGGGACGGAAGCGAAGCGGCGGCGCGGGGTGAAGACTTCCTCGAAGACGCCGTCGGCGCCGGGATCGAACTCGACCTGGAGGAACAGGTTGTCGGAGTTGAAGTTCACGCTGCCGGTCATGGCGGTGTGCGTGCCGAGGGCGATGGAGAAGAGGCCTCCGGTGGAGGTGACCTTCTGGGTCGTGGAGCTCCACGTCTCGCTCCACAGCGGAACGCCGCCGGAGGCAGCGTCGTAGAGGCGGAAGCGCAGGTCGTAGGTGCCGTTGGCAATGGCCACGCCGCCGGAGTTCGTCAGCTTGCCCTGGTAGTTGATGGGGCGGTAGATGCCGGTGGCGGCGGAGGCGATCTCGATGCCGAGCAGCCGGTGGATGAACGAGGTTTCCTCGGCGGGCAGGACGACGTCGTGGGGGTGCGGCGGGAGAGCCTTGGCGTCGGTGGACTGGCCTTCGAGCATGGCGGTGAAGACGATCAGTGAAGCCAGGGCCAGGTTGAAGACGATGCTGGTGACGAAGGCGGCCGAACGGAACGAAGACCAGTTGAAGGCCTTGAAGCGGCAGAGGGGGCAGTCGTCGCCTCCCGTGCACACCTGCGTGACGGGCACGTGCGCATGGACGTGCGCTTGCGGCTGGAGCACCGGCTGCGGCGCGGCAACCGGCTGCACGGCGACATGCGCCGTCTGCATGGGCATGACGTAAGCGGCGTCCTGCAACGAGGTAAGGTCACTCTGGTTGAAGCGCTTCATCCACCGGTAGAAGGTGGTGCGCGCGATGCCGAACATCCGGCACGTCTGACTGACGGAACCGCACTCGGAGAAGTGGATGAACCACTGCAAACGTTGGCCGACCTCGGGCGGCATCTGCTCGCTCTGCGCAAGCAACGACTTCAGCGTGGTGATATTGAATTGAGTCGGGTGCATTCGATGTGGGTTTTTGCCTGTGTCGCGTCGTTTCGCTGCGTCTCGCAACACCGGTGTTTGTTCATACTATAAAACATTTTTACAAATATTGCAAATTATGTTTTATTAATATTCTTAAGATGTAGCGACAAAACGGTGTTTTATGGGTGTTGCGGGCTGTAGCGCACCATCGCTACAAACCGATTACGGTAAACGTGACCGTGGCCTGGTAGTCGCCGTTGGTCTGGAAATGGGACCCGCCGATCTCGGAACGGAACTGGATGATCTGTACCGAGCCGGACACCGGCGTGGCGCTGGACCGGGACGAAATGACGCGCGTGCTGCCTGTGCCGACGTTCAGCCATTTGTCGCTGACGCCGTCCACTCCCCACTCGGCCGCGGTGTCGGTGCTGCTGGAACGCACGCGTCCGCCCCACTCGGCGTCCGAGCCGGCCACGGACCACGTGGCGGGGACGTTGGCGACCGTGGGCGTGAACGGACCGATAAAGTCTTCGTTCTGACTGATCAGGTAACCCGTCAGCGCGCCGCCGCTTCCCGCACGCACGCGCCACGACAGCTGGTAGCCGTTGAACGCGTCGGTCAGCACGATGCATGTGCCGCTGCCGGTGCGCTGGCCGTTGCCGACGACGGTGCCGAGCGGCACGGCCGAACTGCACGACAACGAGATGATGTCTGCAGCAGAAGGCTGCCTGTAGCCGCTGTTCAGCGTGTACTCGCTGGCCGCGCCGTGGCCGATGACGGCCTCTCCGATGCTGTCGCTAAGCCGGTAGTTGTTCGATTTGGACCAGTCCGCGCCGCCGCTGTCGACCACGTCGGGCCGGAGTTTGTAGTCGTTGGAAAGCAACGGCGAGAGGGCTCCGCCGTCTCCGGTCTGTTCACCGCCGCCGCCCGGACCGCCGCTGAACAGCCACTGGATGTTGTTTCCGCTGTCGATACAGCCGGTAAGACACGGGATGGCGTCGGCATCCAGGTTGCGGTTGTCCTTCACGTCCAAGTAGCTCACCGTCGGCGGATTCACCGGCCGGATGAACGCCTGACTGCCCGTCGCGGTGGACCGCAGCATCAGGCGACCGCCGCCGATGCCGTTGAGCGTCATGGTGCCGTTGAATTGCTGGGTCGTGCCGGCGTTGAAGGTAAGCAGCGCGGGCACGGAGACGGTCTTCATGAAGTCATAGAAGGCAGTGGAGCCCGACAACGACTGGCTGATGCCGTCCATGCGCACCATGGACGTGCCTGCCAGGAACCCTCCCCCGTCGGTCTTGATCCACGCGCCGGACAGCGTGACGGTATTGGCCTCGGCCGCGAACGTGCCCGAGACGCGCACGTTGCCGCCCACGTTCACGTTGCCGCCGGGCGTGAACGGCTTGTCGTTCCAGACCATCAGCGAGCGGCCGCTCTTCACGTTCAGCACGCCGGAGTTCACCGTGAAGATCGTGGTGAAATCGGTATCGGCCTGCGTGGACGCCAGCCGCAGATGGTTGTTGGTCAGCGCCACGGAGCCCGAGTCCGAGCGGACGATGAGGTAATCCTGGAACAAGTGCACGCCGGTCATGGACCCGCCCGACGCCAGCGTGACGGTCACGGCCTTCTGGGCCGCGCCATCGATGAACAGCGTGAGGATGGTGCCGCCGGTCATGTGGATGTTGCTGAACGTGAACTGTCCGCCCGCGCCGGTGACCACGGTTCCCACGGTGCCGCCGTTGTGCGACAAGGCGATGGTCGTTCCAGCACCGAACGGCGACACGCCAACGCCGGCGTACGCGATGCCCGACAGGCTGAACGAGCCGGACGGCGGGGGGTCGGCGGCGATCTGCCACTGGCGATGTTCCACGTAGGTGTAGCGCGTGATCTTGCGCCGGAGCGTGGACGGCAGGCGCTCGACGCGGGGCTGCGTGCCGCCGCGCGGACGGGCCAATACGCGGCTGGTGGCGAGTTCGGCCTGGGGCACGGGCTGGAACGGCTGCAACGCGATCTCGGACGATGCGGCCCGGCTGGCCGCCATCTGGAGCATGAACAACAGCAGCGTGAGGGTCAGCAGGACGGTCGTGACGGCTTGGTGGCGCTGCGTGATGTACAGCTGGCGCCGCTCGATCTTGTGGAGGGGCGCGTGGTGCGACGTGAATGCGTTCATGATCCCGCGCCACTCGATGAGCAGGAACAGCGCGATCAATCCGGCGAACGCCGTGATGAACGGCCGAGCGGCCGGATACTGCTTGCCGATGACCGAGATGAGGAAACCCGAACCCGCGCCGAGCGTCACGATGCCGAGAACGTGCAGCGCGAAGATCGCCCACAGCACACCGATGGTCAGCATCATCAGCCACAGGCGATGCTTGCGGGTGCCGACCTTGAACGCGCCCCACGCGCGGTGGAGTTTGCGGACCGGGCCGTCGGGGACATGGGTACGCTGCATGGTTTACGGCTGCAGGACGGACTCTTCGACCATGTCGCCGTCGACGGTGACGGGGCCCAGCAGATAGAACTCCGGCGAAATATCCGGCGCGTCGTAGGTGTATTGCAGCTGGTACGTCTGGCCCGCGTTCCAGCGCTGCGTCCACGTGATGGCGATGGTGTCGTCACCCGTGGGCGCCACGGACGCCTGGGGCACGGTGTCGCGGACCTTGAACGACGACGGCACGTGCTCGGTCACGGCGCCCTCGAAGTCGTGCGACGGCGTGAACTCCACGCGCATGGTGTACTCGGCCAGCGGGTAAATACGCGTCACGGCCTTGCGGACGATGTTCGGCAGCGCGCGCCCCACCACGTTGATGCGCTCGGTCATCACGCGCTGTCCGTTCGGGGTTTCGGCCGTGATGGTGAAAATGTAGGTGCCGCGTTCGGCGAAGGTCGTTTCTCCGGCGTAGTCGGGAATATCCGTCACGGCTTTGTCGCGGCAGTCGGGGTTGCGGCGGATTTTCCCGTTGGCGGTGGACAGCACCTCCACGCCGCCGGACGGCGCGGTGACGCGCACGACCAGCGAGGCGTCACACAAGGTCACGCCTTCGTCATCCAGCACGCCCACCTGCAACTTGCCGGTCTCGCCCGGTGCGTACACGTCGCTGTCGGGATTGAACGCGAGCACGCCCCAGGTGAAGTCCTGCACGTAGAGCACGCTGCTTTGGCTCAGGCGTCCGCCCGCTGCGGCGGCGCGGACCTGGAGCGTATATTTTCCGGCGCGGAAATTCCGCGGCGGCTCGAGCGTGACAAGCAGCTGGCCGTCCGGCGTGCGGCTCAAGTACTCGGCGGGGAGCACGACGGTTTCGTCGCCGCCGACGATGCTCACTTCGATCTGCTGGTCGTTGGCGGCCGCCTGGACGATGGGCTGCGACGGAATGACGACTTCGGGCGCGATGCTCAAGTGCTTCCAGTACGGCACGGCCGGCAGCACGTCGGCGCCGGTGACGGTTTCGAGCACGGTCGGCAACGGCGGCAATTCGGCTACGGGCTGCGCGGGAGACTGCGGCTGGCCAGGCCGCGACGACGACGCGGTGACTTCCGAGCCGCCCATGCCCATGAGACCAGACGATTCGATGGTGCCGGGCACGATGGCATTCAGCCGCTCCAGCGCGGCCATGTCCTCCTCCACCGTGATGTCCTCCCATTTCACCCCGTAGAACTCCTCGCTGGGAAGCGTCCACCAGTACCACAGCAAACCGCCCGCGGCGACGAGCAGGATCATGATCGCGAACGTGATCAGCAGCGTCTTGTTGAACATCGGCCGCACGAGCGGAACCCACCGGCGCCTGAGGGCCGTCGCAAGGACCGCGACGACGATGAGAATCCCCAGCAACTGCATGGCGACCATGCTAGCAAATTCGGCGCGTCACCACAGCGGCAAAACGCGCGGATGCAAGCGCGGAAATTAGAGCATGACTTTGATGTCCTTCGGCACTCCGTCGAGGAACAGCAGCGGCGGCTCGCCGCCCAACATCATCATGCCGAGCGCGCCGCCCGGAAAACCTTTCATATCCTCGCGCACCACGGATGCGGCCTTGTTGTACTCGAACACCGGCATGCTGGATTTGCCGCGGCCTGTGAGCTCTTGGTTCAACGCGATGAAATGGGCATCCGCCACGAGTTCGGCCGGGCGGTTGGCGTCGGCGAAGAACGCGCCGAGCCTGCGCTGCAGGGCGTCGACCGCGATGAGTTTTTCGTGCGTGGGACCCGCGCGTCCGATCGCCGCGAACGCGGCGACCAGCGTCTGCGCCTCGTCGGCGCGCGACGTACCAGCCGCGGCATCGGCCAGCCCTTTCGCGTGGGCCTCGCCGATCACGGTGTATTGGTCCGCAACCGCGTCTGCGGCGGCATGCAGGCTGGATACGTGTCCCTGGAAGGAAAGCGTCGCGGGCACCAGCCAGATGAGCAGGACGATGACGATTGCGCCGATGAGGTATGCGGGTGTTTTCATGGCTCCGCGATCCTAGCATGTCAGGCGGCAGCATCCAGCAGTCCGCCTTCCCTTTGCGCGGAAAATCGCGTACCGTTGTCGCCGATGTCTGCATCGCTGCGCTGTTCCGTCCGCCTGTCCGCCGCCACCCTCGCGGTGTTGATGAGCGGCGTTTTGTCGCTTCCGGTCGCGCTTGCGCAAACCGCAAGCTCGTCCTCTTCCGCCGCCGCCCAGCCGGTGAGCATCTCGCAACAGAGCGACATTCCGGTCCGCAACGACTTCCAGGTCGGACCCACGCGCTTCGTCATGGAGTTGTCCCCGGGCGAGGAGCGCACCATCAAGATCGAAATCCTCAGCCGTGGCGGAGATGAGTACACCTATTCCCTGTCGGTGGAGGACTTTTCCAGCGACGAATCCGGAAACGACATCGCCATGTACGGCGGCAAAGACGGCCCCTTCTCTTCCCGCTCGTGGGTGCAGCCGTTCCTGAACAAGGTGAACCTGAAGCACGGCGAACGCGCCACCATTCCGGTGACCGTGAAAGTTCCGGCCAACGCGGCCATCGGCGACCACTACTCCACCGTGTTGTTCCAGCGCGACCCCAAGGGCGTGCAGCCGGGCTTCAACATCGTGGCGCGCGTGGGCGTGCTGCTCCTTATTACGGTCAAGGGACAAGTGATCCGCGAAGGCGGTTTGCAGGGCTTTGGCAGCGATTCCCCGCTGTATTGGAGCCTGCCCGCCACCCTCTCGATGCGGTATAAGAACACCGGAACGGTGCACCTGATCCCCACCGGCACGGTGGAGATCCGCAACGTGTTCGGCATCTTGGTCGATGAAATCCCAGTGAAGGACTGGTACGTGCTGCGCAACTCCACGCGCGGCCGCCAGATCAGCTGGCACCCAGGTTTCGCGCTGGGCTACTACAAGGCCACCCTCAGCGTGAACGCCAACGCCAACCACGACACGGAAACCCTGTCGACCAGCTTCTGGGTGATCCCCGCCCTGCCGGTTGCCCTGGTGCTGCTGGCAATCTTCATCGTTTCGCTGGTAGTCCAGGTCTTCTTCAACCGGTTCGAAATCCGCAAGAAGGGTTAGGCGGCTTTTGCGCCCAGGCCTAGAGGGGTGACTCCAAACTATCCTGGATATGACATTTGCAATTTTTGATGAATTTGTATATAATATGAACAAATCAGACAAATATTCACCCCCATTTCTATGGACTACACACTCTCCTCCGAGCGCCAGCTCAAGGTAGTGACCATCGGCATCGCCGCCGCGGCCACCCTGTACTTGGCCCTCGCGCTGCTCGCCGAACCGGTAAGCGGATTCCTGGCTCGCGCCGCCTCCGCCACGGGTTCCACGGTGGTCAACCTGACGGTGGTGAGCACCACGTCCATCAGCTGCTCCTCGTCTGTGTCGATCACCACCTCCACGGGTGCGACGACCGGCCAGTACCACGGCACCGGCGGCACGTACGCCAAGTGCACCGTGGTCACGAGCAACTCGCAGGGTTACACCTTGCGCTGGGTGATTACGACCGGTTCCGGCGGCTACGGCACCGGACACCTCAACAGCATGAACGTCACCGGCGGTCAGCCGGACAAGATCCTGGCCTACAAGCCGGCCAGCGCCGGCACGCCCGAGACCTTCGCCGCCCCGAACACCGCCAACCCGAACACCACGTCCCGCTGGGCGGCCCGCGTGAAGTCGGCCAGCACCACCACCGGCGGCGCCGGTAAGAACTGGGGCACGGACGGCTCCTCGGAAAACTGGCTCAACGTTGGTACCGGTGCTCAGGTGAGCCTGGTCTCCCGCGCCACCGAAACGAGCGGCGACACCGAGCTCATCCAGTTCAAGGCCTACATCGGCTCCTCCTCGGCCCAGCCGTCGGGAACGTACCGCGCCACGGTGGTCATCACCGCCAACGACAACTACTAATTCCGCTTCCACAAGCGAACGAAAGCCCCTCCTGGCGGAGGGGTTTTTCGTAGGATCATGATTGCTAAATATCTTTAAATATCGTATAATATATACAGTACATCCACACTCATTCATGATCCACGCGTATACCCTTTCGACCGACAGGCAGTTCAAAGTCCTGACGGTCGGTCTGACCGCCGCAATCTCGCTGTACCTCGGTCTGGCCCTGCTGGCCGAACCGGTCAGCGGCTTCCTGGCGCGCGCCGCTTCCGCCACGGGTTCCACCGTCGTGCAGCTGCGCGTCGTGGGCACCACGTCCATCGCCTGCTCCGACTCCGTCTCCATCACCACGTCCACCGGCGCAACCGCCGGCCAGTACCACGGCACCGGCGGCACGTATGCCCGCTGTCTGGTGACCACATCCAACTCCGCCGGCTACACGCTGCGCTGGGTGATCACGACCGGCTCCGGCGGCTACGGCACCGGACACTTGAATAACATGAGCACCACCGGCGGCCAGCCCGACCGCATCCTTGCCTACAAGCCCGCTTCTGCCGGCGTGCCCGAGACCTTCGCCGCGCCGAACGCCGCCAACCCGAACACCACGTCACGCTGGGCCGCGCGCATCAAGTCGTCTTCCACCACCGCCGGCGGCGCCGGCAAGAACTGGGGCACCGACAACACCAGCGAGACATGGCTGAACGTCGGCACGGGCGCCCAGGTGAGCCTGGTATCCAGGAACTCCGTCACCACCGCCCCCGGCGACATCGAACTGATCCAATTCAAGGCCTACATCGGCTCGGCTTCGGCCCAGCCGTCGGGCACCTATCGCGCCACGGTGTACATCACCGCCAACGACAACCCGTAGGCCGTTTCCCTCCGCCATGGAAAACCCCTTCCGAACGGAGGGGTTTTTTGTAAGCGAAAGCCGAAAGTAGCCTTCTTGAAACCGGCGTTTTCTGGTATACTGATAGGAAACGTTTGTCTCCATATACACACACAAATGACCGACCACCTGCTCTCCGCCGAACGCCAGCTCAAGGTAGTGACCATCGGCATCGCCGCCGCGGCCACCCTGTACTTGGCCCTCGCGCTGCTCGCCGAACCGGTAAGCGGATTCCTGGCTCGCGCCGCCTCCGCCACGGGTTCCACGGTGGTCAACCTGACGGTGGTGAGCACCACGTCCATCAGCTGCTCCTCGTCTGTGTCGATCACCACCTCCACGGGTGCGACGACCGGCCAGTACCACGGCACCGGCGGCACGTACGCCAAGTGCACCGTGGTCACGAGCAACTCGCAGGGTTACACCTTGCGCTGGGTGATTACGACCGGTTCCGGCGGCTACGGCACCGGACACCTCAACAGCATGAACGTCACCGGCGGTCAGCCGGACAAGATCCTGGCCTACAAGCCGGCCAGCGCCGGCACGCCCGAGACCTTCGCCGCCCCGAACACCGCCAACCCGAACACCACGTCCCGCTGGGCGGCCCGCGTGAAGTCGGCCAGCACCACCACCGGCGGCGCCGGTAAGAACTGGGGCACGGACGGATCGTCCGAAACGTGGCTGAACGTCGGTACGGGCGCCCAGGTGAGCCTGGTGAAGCGCACCACCGAAACGGCCGGCGACACGGAATTGATCCAGTTCAAGGCCTACATCGGCTCGGCTTCGGCCCAGCCGTCGGGCACCTATCGCGCCACGGTCATCATCACCGCCAACGACAACTACTAACACCGAGCAAGTGTTTGGTATGCTCCCAGCATGCCCACCATCTCCCCCGTCGACACCAAGCACGTCGTGCCGTTTTTGACCACGACCTTGGACACGACCGACTTTGGGTTCCTGGGGAAAAGGTACGTCGGCAAAGTGCGCGACGTCTACGACATGGGCAAACAGAGCGTGCTCATCGCCACCGACCGCCAGTCGGCGTTCGACGTGAACTGGTGCACCATCCCGCTGAAGGGGCAGACGCTCAACCAGCTGAGCGCATGGTGGTTCGAGCAGATCAAGGACATCATGGCCACGCACATCATTGCTGTGCCCGATGAGAACGCCGCCGTGGTGAAAAAGCTGGACATGCTGAAAGTTGAAATCGTCGTCCGAGCCTATTTGACTGGCTCCACGGGCACTTCCGCCTGGGTGAACTACAGCAAGGGTATGCGCAATTTCTGCGGCAACACGCTGCCCGACGGCATGGTGAAGAGCCAGAAGTTCGACAAGCCGATCATCACGCCCACCACCAAGGGTGAGGCAGACGAGCTCATCGATCCGGCCGGCATCATCGAGCGCAAGCTCGCCACCAAGAAGCAGTGGGAAGAGATTCACGACAAAGCAATGGCGGTGTTCAAGCGCGGCCAGGAAATCGCAGCCAAGCGCGGCCTGATTTTGGTGGATACCAAGTATGAAATGGGTATCGACGAAAACGGCGTCATCACGCTGGCCGACGAAGTGCACACGCCGGACTCATCGCGGTACTGGGTAGCGAGCACCTACGAACAGCGCTTCGCCGCCAAACAGGAGCCTGAGAGCCTGGACAAGGAATTCTTCCGTCTGTGGCTGAAGGAGCATGGCTTCGATTATGGCAAGCCAAAGCCTGAAATCACCGATGACGTACGCACCATGCTGGCAGGAAAGTATATCGATCTGTACCAGCGCATGACCGGCCTGGACTTCGTTTTCCCGTCCAGTCCTCACGTGACCGGGCGCATCGAAAAGAACCTGAAGGCGTACTTCAAGAAGTAGGCGCGCTTACTTCTTCACGGACGCCGCCGCTTCCACGATCTCGCGGAAGTCGTCGGGTTTCAGCGACGCGCCGCCGATCAGTCCGCCGTCGATGTCGGGCTGCTTCAGCAGCTCCTTGGCGTTGCGCGCGTTCATGGAACCGCCGTACACGATGCGCATGTCGCTCGGCTTGGGCAGCAGGTTGCGGATGAACTGGTGCACGGCCTGGGCGTCGGCCGGGGTGGCCGTCTTTCCGCTGCCGATGGCCCACACGGGCTCGTAGGCCACGATGACCCTGGGATCGAGCATGACGGCCTTCAGCTGGGCTTCGATGATCTCCTGGGTCTCGTCCATCTCGCGCTGGTCGGCGGTCTCGCCCACGCACAGCACGGGGGTCAGGCCGCAGGCCAGGGCGGCGGCGACCTGCTTGGCCACGGATGCATTGCTCTCATGATGATGCTCGCGGCGTTCGGAGTGGCCGCACAGCACGTACTTCGCGCCCGTCTTGGCGATCATGGCCATGCAGACGTCGCCGGTAAACGCGCCTGATTCGGCCGGATGACCGTACTGCGAGCCGGATTGCAGCCCGGCCTTCACGCAGGTCTGCAGGTCCAGCAACGTCGGAAAGACGGCCACGTCCACGTCGGCGCGGGGCATGAATGGCGAACGTGCATCGAGCGCGCCGGCGGGCACGGGGTTCATCTTCCAGTTTCCGGCGATGAACGGGCGGCGCGGCATTGGATGGATTCTGCACCATCCGCGCGACATTCTCAATTCGCAGGCATGTTGCTATGCTCGGACCCATGAAGAAACCCGCCCGCGTCGTCCTCGGCACCGACCATGCCGGTTACGTGCTGAAAGAGGCCGTAAAAGCCCACCTGATCGGCCTTGGCATCGACGTCGTGGACTGCGGGACGTTCTCGGAAGAGAGCTGCGACTATCCGCCGATCATGCAGCAGGCCTGCGCCGCGGTGCTGGAATACGGCTGCCCCGGCATCATCTTCGGCGGCAGCGGCAACGGCGAGGCGATGGTGGCCAACAAGGTTCCTGGCATCCGCTGCGCGCGCTGCGTCAGCCTGTGGGATGCCGAAATGGGACGCAAACACAACAATGCGCAGGTCATGAGTTTGGGCGGACGCGTGACGGAGCCCAAGCTCGCGTGCGAGATGGTGGACCTGTTCCTGAAGACGGAGTTCGAGGGCGGCCGCCACCAGAAACGCATCGAGCAATTTCCCGATTTCCGCTCCTGATATGGCGCCAAAAATCTATATCGCCCCCTCCATCCTGGCCGCCGATTTCGGCAAGCTGCAGGCCGAAATGGACTCCATCGCCAGCGCCGACTGGGTGCAAATGGACGTCATGGACGGCCACTACGTGCCGAATCTGAGCTTCGGCGCGCCGGTGGTGAAATGCCTGAAGACCAAGCTCCTCATCGACGTGCACCTCATGGTCACGAACCCCGCCGACCGCATCGACGAATTCGTGAAAGCGGGCGCCAAGAACATCACGTTCCACGCCGAAGTCTGCAAGGGGGAAGACCGCAAGGCCCTCATCGCCGCCATCCGGGCAACCGGCTGCACGGCCGGCATCGCGCTGAATCAGGCCACGCCGCTGAGTGAAATCGATGACGTCGTGGACGACATCGACATGGTCCTCATCATGTCCATCAACGCGGGTTTCGGCGGCCAGTCGTTCATGCCGGAGGTGCTGGAAAAGGTCAGGACGCTGCGCAAGAAATATCCGAACATGATGATTCAGATGGATGGCGGCATCAACGAGGAAACCGCCGCGCTCTGCCGTGAGGCCGGCGCCAACAACTTCGTGGCTGGCACCGCCGTGTTCAAGGCCAAAGACCGCGCCAAGGCCATCGCCGCATTGCGGGGCTGAGCCCGCAGGCGTACCCTGCGCGGCATGCGCTTCGCCACACTTACCGCCGCTTCCTTTTCCCTGCTGATGCTCGCGTCCTGCGGTCCACAGCCCCTCACCCTCAAGTCCGAGGACGGCTCCAAGCAGCTGACGCTGCAGGTGGAGATCGCCGATACGCCCGAAGCGCGCAACCAAGGCCTCATGAACCGCACCGAGATGGCGGCCGACCACGGCATGCTGTTCGTCTTCCCCGAACCGCAGATGCTGGTGTTTTGGATGAAGGACACCAAGATCCCGCTGGATATCGCGTTCTTCGACAAGGACGGCAAGTTCATCGGCGGCATGGAAATGCAGCCGTGCGTGCAGGAACCCTGCCCGCGTTACTCGGCCCCGGCCATGGGCAGCTACGCGCTGGAAATGGTAAAAGGCACGCGTGTGAAGCACGGCATCGGCATGGGCTGGTCGCTGGACGTCAACGCGGTGAAGGCGATGTCCAACCCGAAATAATCACGCGCGGACCCACCTCCCTCCTCCGACGTTTTTCGCCGCACCCTTGATTTCGAGCATGGTGAGGGTGGCGTTCAGCACTGCCGCATCCAGCTTGGCGCGAACGACAAGGTCGTCCACCGGCTGCGGCATGGTCGTCAGCGCCGACACGATGGCGGCTTCTTCGGGCGTGTCCGGGGTGAAGGCGGCTGACTTTTTCGCCGCGCCGGCCACGATGCCGAGTTCCGTAAGCACCCCGGCCGCGGACGTCACGAGCTTGGCATGCCCGGCGGCGATGATGCGGTGGCAGCCGGCGTAGGCCGGGTCGAAGATCTGTCCCGGCACCGCGAACACGTCGCGGTTGTACTCCAGCGCCAGTTCGGCGGTGATGAGCGAGCCGCTGTCCTCGGCCGCCTGCAACACGACCGTGCCCGTGCACAAGCCGGCGATGATGCGGTTGCGGGCCGGAAAGGTGAATGTATCCGCAGGGCCATCCAGCGGATATTCGGACAGCACCAATCCTCCGGCTTGAACGATGCGATCGGCCAACTCGCGTGAGCCTCGGGAGGAAATCAGCGCCAATCCGTGACCCAAAACAGCCACGGTCTTCCCGCCGGCCAAGAGCGTTTCTTGAGCCACCTCGGCATCGATGCCGTTTGCCAATCCGCTGACCGTGACCATGCCGGCAGCCACGACCGACGGCACGAAGTCGGCCGTTACACGCCTGCCATACTCGGTCATCTCACGAGCGCCCACCATACCCAGACACGGCTGGTTCAGGATGGAAAGATCGCCCCGCCAGTACAGGAATACCGGCGGGTCTTCGATGGTCCGCAGCGCGGCCGGGTAGTCCTCGTCGTCGATGTCGAGCATGGAAACGCCGCGCTTCTCCAGTTCCTGCAGGTACGCCTGCGGATCGAATTCCTCCAGCCGGGTCAGTGCGCCGAGGATGGTGTCTTCGCGGCAGCCCAGTTCCTTCAGGAGCTCCGGCGACACGTTGTCCATGGCGGCATCCAACGAACCGTAGCGCTCCACGAGAGCGTCCCAGCGCTTCTTGGTGAGCACGTTCATCCACGACCAGCGGAGCATGGTGTCGACCTGCATGCGGCCAGTATACGGTGAAAGCGGCGGCTCGGAGCGTCTTGTGGCGGCAGATGGCCGGCGATGGCCGCCAAAAGGGCTGAAAGCCGGTTCCGTCCCGCGGTGAAACCGGCCGTCACGTTCGGTCCGGTCCGGCCGCGTCATCGCGCGTCAACTGCATGGTTCCCGTTCCGTCCGGGATATACAGCGATGGATTGGATTTGCTGTCGAATTCGTAATCAAACACGTCTCCGAACGTCGTGGGCTTCGCGGGAACGCCGCGAACCATCACCGCCGCGCGCGACGGCTGCATGGCATCCACCCGCACCGGAACGCTTCGTTTGAGCTGCAGGACATCGGACAGGAAATCGCCGGAATGCTTGGCATTCAGTCTGGACCAGCCGACTTGGCCGTACTCGGATTTGCCAAGGGCAATGGGCTTGGGATCCGATCCAAGTCCGGTATACAGCCCTCGGATGAAGTCCGCGTTGTAACACGAGCTCAGAAGAAGGATATCTTTTTTTGCGGGGTCATCGCCGCTGCCAAGTTGCGGGAATTTCCCCGCACGCTCGCGGAACGCATCAATCATTTCCTGCAAAGTGACCTTGATGGCGCCGCTGTCGGCAACCACCCCGTTGGCAAGCGTTCCCTCGGAAAAATACAGAGCATCAGGACCGCCGTGACCCTCAAAAAGGAACGTCGACGGCGGCGCGGACGTACGGATACGGTCCAGGAAACGGGATTTCGCTTGAGCGAGTCCTTCCGCGGTGTTTTCCGGCCGCAAGAACTCATACGAGCCGTTGCCCTGCTGCTGCAGCCGGATCGCTTCCTGCGTGGCCTCCTTTCCGTACCTGTATACGCTTCCCGCTTCCGACTCCCAGGATGCGTAGTATGCGTTCTCATACGGTTTGCCGTTTTCGCCCCTGGTATCTCTGATGCGCTCCACGTGCACGGCATGCACCACGTTCCTTCCGGCAAAAATCGCAATACCCTTGTACTTTTCGCGCGTGGCGACCAGCCTAAGAACCTGCTCGCGCACCGTGCGTTCATCGGCTTGCTGGCCGGCAAAAAACAGGTTGCGGGCCACGATGCAGCGCACTTGGATCTTCCAGCGGGCTTCCTGCCCGGCCGCCTTGGGCGGCAAGGGAAGCTTGGACCAGTCGATCCATTCTTCCTTCACGTCATCCACGTCGCGCAGGGCAGGGTCCGCCAACAGCGCGTCGACGCTCGCCGGCATGTCCGCGGACGACGTGTTGGACATGGACTCGGTGATCAATACTTTGGCCCACTTGGCGTTCTTTTGTTTGCGCTCCGCCATGGTCAGCAACCGGTCGCGTCGTTCGGGACTCAGCACTCCGGGCGGGAACCTTCCGATGAGCGCATCGGCTTTGCCCCTGTCGGCCAGGCCGTATGCGGCTGTTTCAAGCAGTCGAAAGGCATGGGGTGACGACCGGAATGAAAAATAGCGCTCAAAGGCAAGTTCGGGGAATTGCTCCGCGAGAGCGGCCATCAGACCGACTCCGCCCTGGCAATCCATGATCCTGGCGGCCGCGTTGAAACACACATATGCCTTGTCAGCGTTGCGCGATACAGCCATTGGCCGGAAATGCGTCAGGACCTCTTCGTCAGTCCACCGGGAGATGTCATTTGCATCCTCCGGAGATTGGCGGCTCCCGGCCCTCTTGCGCACCTCTTGGAGCTGATCGGCGCCCATTGCATCCAGTTTTTTTTGCGCCTCATCGATCTTCGTCCGGAACGCATTCGTTTCATCGGGTTGCCCGGACGGCACATCGGCGCCGTCGCGCTTTTCCTTCGCTTCGCGCTCGTCGTTTTTGGGCCTGACGGGTACCGGTTCCTCCTGCGGCATAGAATCTTCCCATTCTACCAGAACGCCGTAAAAATTCACAGCCAGAGCCACGATCGGAGCCAGGAAAACGGGCGGCGCGGAAGTATTGCCAAAATGCAGGTTTATCAACAGAATAAGCGGGCTCCGATTGTTCTTTGACCTCGTGGAACCTCGTATTCCGTAGAAACCGGCGACGGCAAGCTCCTCTTGCCTGGAGCCGCACCGCTTTCGGAAGAGAGAGACCACGAGAGAGAAACCGAAGGTTTCGCTTTCGTGAGAGTAAGCCGACGTAGCTCAGTTGGTAGAGCAACGGTATCGTAAACCGTGGGTCACCGGTTCAATTCCGGTCGTCGGCTCCATTTTTCCATCGACAACAACACGCGGCCCTCGCGCACGCTTGGAATTTTCGTGCATTCCGCGACGATTTGATTAGAGTCGTGCCCTCATGCCGCCCGAATTCGGCGAATTTCCCGGCCAGATCATGGTGCCCGAACTCGGCAATCGCCCGGGCTTCTCGGAGAACATGCACCAGGTCATCCTGCACAACGTGCTCGGCGGCGCGCAGATGATCCGAGCCCGCATCGGCGGGGTCATCCGGTTCTTCCGGTTGCCAAAGCCCGAGCAGATCATGGATTTCGTCTCCATCCGCGACGTCGGCAAGCGCATGCGCGGCGGTATCGCAGCCGAAGTGCATGTGCTCATTCCGGAAGTGGCCACTACCGACGTGGAGCCCGAAGAAGCGGCCAACTCCTATTACTACCGGGTCTTCGTCCACCTATTCTCCGGCGACTAGCGGCCGGAGGTAACGATGACGGCGTGCGCCTGGGCGCGGGCGCGCAAAGCGAGCTCGAACGCGTCGGCATGCTTGCCGTCCTTCGCGTTGGCGTTGGCGGCGGCCAGCGCGTCTTCGGCAACCGAAAGCCGAAGGTCTCCGGCGGCACCGTGCAGTCGCGAATCCACGGTGTCTTGTGCATCGCGAATCGCCACCGCTGCGGCGGTCATGGCGCGTTCGGCCGCGGCTTGCAGATCGGCTCCGGCACGTCCGCCGATCAGCGCGCGGGTGGCGCGAACGGAGACCGTGCCCAGCTGCTCCTGCGCCTTGGCGATGCCGGCCAACAGGGGCGCGGACGTTTCGGCGGGCAAGCGCTGGAACATGGCGGCGTAGGCGTTGAGTCCGGAGGCATACACCGACGCGGCGACGGCGCCCGCTTCGGCGTGTTCCAGCGCGAGCTTATCGATGCCGGCAACCGCCTCGTTGGAGCGGTCCATGAATGCCTTGGCCAGCGTGGAGGCGGACGTCACGTCCAGGCGCCTCGTCGAGGCCAAGGAAGCCGCTTCACGCAGGCGCTCCTGGGCCTGGGCCACGGCGGCGTTGGTACGGGCGGGCAACGTGAACGCGGCGAACGAGAACGCCGGCTCGTTCACGGACGTCTTCATGCCGTAGAGCATGTCTCCCGGCAACGAAGCGTTCGCGGCGAACAGCACCCCGGCGACGGCGAGTGCGGCGACGAAGCCGGCAAGGAAGCGGGCTGCGCGGCGCATGGAGCTAGCGGATGAAGATGCGGGCGCCCACACCCAGGATGCCGATGATGGTGCCGAGCATCACGATCGGGAACAGCGGGTTGTCGGGCAGCGCGGCGGCCTGGTGGACCGGGGCGAGACTGCTGGAAGCGGCGCTGGACTGGGCGGCCACCGAAGCGGCGGACGACACGGCGGCTGCGCTGGAGACGGAGACGGAACTGACGGCGGCGGAAGACGACGCTTCGGCGCTGCTGGAAGCGGCGGGAGCCTGGAAGCGGATGTTCTCGCCCCACGGGCAGTCGGCGCGGTAGTTCAGGTTCTTCATGGCGCGCTGGAGCATCACGATCATTTCGGCGCGGTTGATCGGGTCGGCCGGGCGGGCCAGGGCGTTGTTGTACTGGCCCTGGATGATGCAGCGGTCCGCGGCGGCCTGGATGACTCCCGCGTACCAGGCGTCGTTGGGCACGTCGCCGAACGTCGGAGCGTCCAGAGTGGACTCGAGTCCATAGAAGCGCACGATCATGGCGGCGGCCTCGGCGCGCGAGATGATCGCGGCCGGCATGGTGTCGCACGGATGGGTGCCGATGCACTCGCCGTAGCCCTTCATGATGCCCTTGTCGGCGACGATCTCGATGAACGGGAAGAACCAATCGGAGGTCTTCACGTCGTCGAAGGTCGGCACGGACGGCAGCGTCACGTCCTCATCCTTGCCCAGCTTGGCAAGCACCTTGGCGAACTCGGCGCGGATGGCCGACTCGTTGCCGCGGAAGCGCTTCTGCGAGGGATCCAGGATGCCCAAGTCCAGGAAGGACCTCACGGCATCCTCGTACCAGATGCCGGGATCAACGTCGGTGTACGGCGTCAGCGGGGCCGCGCCGTGCAGCAGGTCGTTCTCGTCCACGTAGCAGCGGTCCACCGTGCCGATCTCGTCGGGCGTCAGCTCGCGCTCGGTGAAGTTGTCATCCGGCAGCTGGCGGCGGGCGATGATGGTGGGCACGTCGTCGGGATCGATGTTGCGGACGGTGTTGCCGTTGCCGCGGTTGTTGCCGCCGTTCGTCTGTTCCTGGACGACGGTGCATTCCTCGACCGCCGGGCAGGACGACTGGACCGTCACGACGACGGTGCCGCTGCCGGCGATGGTGGAGACCGTGTAGCCCACCGGAGCCATCGCCAGGCCGTTGACGTTATTTGCGGTGATGTACACCGAATACGGGATGTTCACCTGGGTGGAGGCGGGCAAGGTGATGGTGACCAGATAGTTGGCGGCGCTGCCGGTGACGTCCATCTGCGAGTGGGCGCCGGTCATGGTGAGCGGGCTGACCGGGAACGCGGCTCCGGTGCCGATGAGGGTCACGGTGATGCTGTTGGGGTTGATGCCGTCGCCGGTGTCCTTCACGCGGAACGTGATGGTGGTGCCGAGCGAGGCGTTGGTGGCGAAACGCGAGGGGTTCTCGCTGTCCACGAAACACGTGGAGCAGGTGCTGGCGATGGTGAAGGTATACGAGGTGCTGGCGGTATTCGGCGTGGACGCCAGGTCCTGCGTGGAAATGGACACGTCCACCACCTGCCCGCCGGAGAAGTTGGACGTGGGGTTGATGGTGACGGTGTAGTCGGCGGAGGTGCCGGTATAGCCGAATTGCGGGCTGGCGCTGGTGTAGGTGACGCCCTCGACGGTCACGCTGGTGTTGTTGATGTCCACGCCCGCACCGCCGCTGCTGTCCAAGATGTGGAATGAAATGTTCGTGTCTGCGGCGACGTTGGTCGCGCTCTGGGCAGGAACAAACGTGCTGAAGGTCGGCGCGTCGCTGTCCACGGTGGTGAACGAATAGGACACCGCGCTCATGACGTTGGCCGGGCTGTGCAGGTCCTGGCCGTTGATGACGACCGAAATGACCTTGTTCTGATCGAAGTTGGCCGCCGGGTTGATGGTGACGGTGTAGTCGGCGGAGGTGCCGGTATAGCTGAATTCGGGGTCGGAGGCGTCGTAGGTGATGGTCGAACCGCCGGCCGGGGTGACGGCGACGGTGACGCTGTTGATGTCCACGCCCAAGCCCGGCGTGACGCCGGCCTGGTTCTTGTAATCCTTGATGTGGAACACGATGTTGCTGTTCACGGCCACCCCGGTCGCGCCGCTGGCCGGAACGCGGCCGTCCACGTACGGAGCGTCATCGTCATCTTCGGTGGTGAACTGCCAGAAGGTGGATGCGTCGTTGGGCGTGGGGCTGGCTGCATCGCTGCCCGAAGCGGTGACGGTGTAGAGCGTGTTGTACGACAGCGTGCCCACGCTGCCGACGGTGACGTTGCAGGAAGCGATGCGGTTGCTGTTGGTGCGGACGCAGCTCGAGAACGTCAGCGGCTTGCTGGTGCCGGACAATCCGGTGGTCAGCGAGCCCGAGTTAATGCCCGCGCCGGCGTCGTTGAAGGTATACGTGATCCCGGTCGTGACCGACACGTTGGTGGCGGCGTTGGCCGGGCTCAAGCTGGTGAAGGTCGGATCGGTGCTGTCGTCGGACAGGTTCAGGGTCAGGTTTTCCACGGCGTCCAAGACGTCCGAACCGTTGCCGCCGTTCTCGGCCATGTTGGTGTCGATGGTGCTGCCGAGCGTGAAGGTGTAGCGCATGTTGTACGAGCCGCTGGCGGCCAGCACTTTCCAGTACAGCTTGCCGAACGTGCGGTCCGCCGGTGCGGCGCCGGTGTTCACCGGAGAGGTGCCGGACGGGTCGTAACCGGTCAGAACGACCTGATTTCCCGAGATGGTGTTGGACGGGTACGACGGGAAAATCGGGTGCGTCTGAACGGACGTTGCCGACGTGGTGCAGCCCGAACCCGTGTAGGGAGCGAGGTAGGTGGGGTTGTACGGGATGATGACGTCGATCGAGTTGGCGTCCAGGCCGTCCGTCTGCACGCGGAAATCGGTGCGGAAACAGCGGCCGACGTAGAACGTGGAGCCGCCGTCGGAGGTCACGATCTTCAGGATCTGTCCGGCCGCGGCGTTGGCCAGACGGATTTCACCCGAGAAGCTGGCCGCGCCGATGATCAGCATGATGGCCAGGGTGCCTCCCCACAGCGTCATCTTGCGCATCGCGGTCATGCCGGAAGCCCCGGCCTTGGCGGCGGAGCGACGCTTTGCCGATGCGGAAGAGCGCTTAGGAGTCACCGGTGACGTTGAGATTGGTTACGGCGTTTGTGAGGTCGATGCCGTTGACGATGCTGTCGCGGTTCAAGTCCAGGCGGGCGCTTCCTCCAAGCAGTCCGGCCACGATGAGGGACAGGTCGATGCCGTTCACTTTGTTGTCGCCGTCGGTGCTGTTCACGTCGCCGGACAGGAGTTTGAACGTGCCGCCGTCGGAGAAGTCGACGGTGGTGTTGTTGGCGATCGCCACGCTGCTCTTCAGGCGGCGCAGGTGCGAGAAACCCTTGGCGGTGATGTCGTACGTACCGGGCGTCAGCATGAGCGTGATGCCGCTGTACGTGCCGCCGGAACCGGTGTTCACGGTGGTGCTGGTGAGCGGCGTGGTGGACCCGATGCTGCGCACTTCCACCGTCAGCAGGGTCGAGTTGTTGCCGGTGCCGGGAATGCGCTTCTCGGGGATGGCGATGACGTTGATGCTCGTGGAACCCACGACCACCAAACCGACCGTGCTCTGGGCCTGCGTGCTCAGCAGCGCGGCGAGCATGCCGCCGGACATGAGCAGGAAGCATCCGAGCACCGACAAGCGATGACCGATGTGCAGGTCATGCCAGCCGCGGGCACGGCGCTTCTTCGAAGCCGGAATCTGACGTTTCTTGATGGGTATTGGTTTGATGAAGACTATGTCTATTTTAGCATACAAATGCCCTTTTCGGCAATCCCGGGGTTGGAGCCCCGTTACGGGCCGTTTATTGCTGCAATGCGCCTCCGGCCGGCTTCAGCCGTTCGGCTTTTTGGCGGATGAACGCCGTCATCTCGCCGATGAGTTTTTCGGTCGTCACGCCGGCCTCGATCAGGCGTCTGGCGCGTTCGCCGCAGCCCGAGCACACGCCTTCGCACAATATGCGGACCTCCTTGCGGAACGCTTCCTCCGGCGAAGCGGCGGGGCCGTCGTCGTACTCCGGCAGTTCGGCGTGCGCGCTCGCGGCCACGTCCTCATCGGAAGCGTCACCCTCCATGTTGGCCATGCGGTGCAGGTAGGCATCGAAGCTCTCGCCGTCCAGGTCGTCGGCGCCGGGCAGGTCGGCTTCGGCCATGCGGCGGATGTAGTCGTCGCTCACGCTCCTGCGCCGCGTCGTGCCGCGACGGCCGGCGCCGTGGCGCGGGTCCAGGCCGGGCTGCCGGCGGGCTTCGCGCCGCTGCTGCTCCGGCGTCGCCTCGCCTCGCTCACTCACGTCGGCGGCGAAAATATCGCGCAGGCGGCCGAGCGTTTCCAGCGCGACGATCGCGTCTTGCCGCAGGTCTGCATCGATGGGAAGTTCCTCGATCACCTCCGCGGCGGTCGGGCCGTTCACCCGCGAGTCACGGCCGTGCATCAGAAACGCTTGCACGCGATCGCCGAATTCATCCACCGGCACGCGCGCCTCCACGCGGCGATAGTCGAGCTCGACCGGAGTCATGGTTTTTTTGCTCGTCGCCGCGGAAGGAAGTCCCTCGGGCATGGCTCAATTGTATGCAGCCGCCGAACGGGAGCGAGAAAATACCCGGGGTGTACCCGGCAAGCGGCTCCTGGAATGGAAAAAAGATCTGATTAACGGATAAAATCATTCCCAATGTCCTCTTTCCTTATTATTGACATTCGCTGATAAATACGAATAATGCATAAACTATGAAGATTGAGACATTCGTCCGCGCAAGCGACAGGCAAATCGAGTCGGCCGGCGGCGACGCCGAAGCGGCGCAGCGGCGCATGCTGGACTGGCATGCGGAATTCAGCCACAACGATGGCTACCGCATGGCGCTTGGTGATTTCGCAGTCGTGCCGGGAAAACCGTGGAAGCATCACTTTTCCTCGCTGGCCAGAGGCTTGGATCACGCCACCCCGCTGAATGGCGGCGAAGTGGGAGCATCCACGGCCCGCCGCTCGGTCAGCACGTCGGAATCGCTGGAAGTCCGCGGCATCGAACTCATCCGGCATCTCAGCGGCGAGCTGTTGCTCGCCTGCATGGAGGCGGATCCGCGCGGCCTGATCGACGACAAGGAGCGGGCCCGCAGGGTGCTGATGGAGGACCGCCAATTCGCGCCCACGGGCTACCTGGCCGTGGCGGACATCGCCATGGTGGGCGAAAAAACCGCGGAATTCGACATTACGCAGGTCGGAGACGTGTTCGTGGCCTTGGACACCGGCGGCCGCGTCCCGCACGTCCTACAGGGCTCCCTGCAAGAGCGCGCCCATGCCGGCGAGGTCATTCTGGGTGAAGAAAAGCAGATCGACCTGTTCAAAGGCGAGCTGAAGACGTGGATTTCGACCCAATACCCGCACGTCAGCGACCAGTTCTTCTACGATCTCATCTTCAACGGGACCTTCCGCCCGCAGTTCACGCCCCAAGGCGTGGGCGACGTGGAGGCGTTCAAGGCGATCGTGACCGCCGAGCTGCGCCAGTACGCCTGTACCAAGTACGCGGCACAAGGCCTGACGGACGACATCTTCGACCGCATGATCGAGAAGGGCATGACGCCCTGGCAGCAGTTGGTCGCGCAGAACAATCCGGCGGCCGGTCCGTTCTGGTATCCGGCGCTGGACCCCGTGGGAGACACGCCGGAGCAGGGCGTCCACCGGGTGCGTTTCCACATAGACAACGTGCTGCAAGGCACCCCGGTGCGCCTGACCATGTGGACCGACGGTTCTGTGCCGGCGGCGCCGGCGGGCATCGCCATCGGCAACCTCAAAGGCCTGAACGCCTACGGCGAACAGACGCGTCTGGAACTCCAACTCGGCTAAACCGCTTTGAAGAGCTGCGGGTTGGACCGTACGATCTCGTCCTCCCTGACGTTCATCAAGATGGTGTCTTCCTTGCCCGGGACGCAACGCAAGACCTGGATCTTGCCGCTCTCCTGACGGCGCACGATCTGCCAGTCGGTTTCGCCGCGCAGCGTGATGTTCGTACCGTGGGCCAGGTTCACGCCGTTGATGCGGCAGTAGCCGCCCAGTTCTTCCACAAACGGACCCGCCGCAGGGTGCACGGCCTCGACGGCGCGGCGAAACAGCGAACCGAAGCGCTGGCGAAGCGTACGGGTCTTCGGCGTTTCGGCGGGCGTCTCAGGAACTCCGGGAATCGGTTCCATCTGCGGGAGGTTTTCTCCTTTGCCGCCTTTGTTGGGATCTTTGGCCATATCGAAACAGTATAGCATATGTTCATGACGGCGACGAGTGCGGGGACCGATTGCCTCGCAGGCGGATCGGCCTACAATACGGGCGTTCCCCCTTTTCCATGCCCGTCTTCGCTCCCCTGTTCGGACTCGTCGGCCTGGCCATTCCGGCCATCATCCTTTTGTTATCGTTCATCAAGCAGGTGGACCAATACGAGCGCGGCATCGTGCTCACCATGGGTAAGTACAGCAAGATGTGGGCGCCCGGCTGGCACATCCTTATTCCCATCTTCCAGCGGCTCATCAAAGTGGACGTGCGCGTGAAGGCAGTGGACGTACCGGACCAGGAAGCCATCACCCGCGACAACATTCCCATCAAGATCAACGCCGTCATCTACTTCAAGGTCAGCGACGCGTCCAAGGCGGTGCTGGAAGTGGAGAACTTCTTCTATGCCGTCAGCCAGCTGGCCCAGACCACCATGCGCAATTCGGTGGGCGAGGTGACCTTGGCCGACCTGCTGTCCAAGAAGAAGGAGATCAGCGACGGCATCAAGGCCGTGGTGGACAAGATTTCAGATGCCTGGGGCATCGACGTGCAGTCCGTGGAGCTTAAAGACATCGTGCTGCCGGACACGCTGAAGCGCACCATCGCCAAGGTGGCAGAGGCCGACCGCGAGAAGCAGGCCGTCATCATCAACTCGGAAGGAGAGCTGGCCGCAGCATCGAACATCGCCCAGGCCGCCCAGACGCTTGCCAACACGCCGGGCGCCTTGCACCTGCGCACGCTGCAGAGCATCAACGACATCAGCTCGGATCAGTCCAACACGACGGTCTGGATGGTGCCCGTGGAAGCCCTGCGCGCGCTGGAGAGCATCACCAAGTATATGGAGAAGAAGTAGTCAGGAACTCCGTAACGTAATCGACACCACCAACGCTCCGCCCGGGCAAGGAGTTTGCCCTCGTCCGGCGGGGCGTTTTCTGTTATACTGGTGAGATTCGTTCGCCAAAGGACAAACGATCAACACCAATATCAACCACTCACACACATCTACCATGACCATCGAGGCATGCATCGCTCACGCGATCCACAAGGATTTGGACATCATCGAGGCATTGCCCGAGGTGTATGACCTGCCGATGGAACAGCTGGAAGAGCACATCGACACCTACATTCGCAACCTGCAGAACGATTTGGTGCGCACCGTAAAGAGCCTTGGCGAGCCCTACCTGAAGGCCAAAGACCCGGCCGGCCTGTGCATCACCTGCCTGCGCGCCGGCGTTGCCCTGCCCCCGGAAATGATGCTGAAGATGTGCCAGACGATCCTGCAGCTGTCGTCCATCGATGCGCGCTTCATCGCCGATACCGACGAAGGCACGGCCATCTACTACATGAAGCTCACCATGCCGAAGGAGGAGGTGGGAGTCAGCGCGTAGTGGGAAGCCGACAGACGGCAAAGAAACGCGTCCAAAAACTGATCCCTGCGAGGAAGGGAGCCGGCATTTCGTGAAGCGTATCGCGACATACGCTGAACGAATGCCGAGCGAACCTGACAAAGCAGGGGCTGTTTTTCGCGCGTTTTCTTAACGCTTGGCGAACTGCGGGGCGCGACGAGCGCGATGCAAACCCGGCTTCTTGCGCTCCTTCTTGCGGCTGTCGCGGCGGAGGAATCCGGCGGACTTGAGCGTAGGGCGGTATGCGGGGTCGATGAGCACCAGCGCGCGGCTGATGCCGAGGCGGATGGCGTCGCTCTGGCCGACCTTGCCGCCGCCTTCCACGAAAGCGACGATATCGACCTTCTTGAGCAGGTCCGTCAGGCCCAGCGGGGCCAGGGCGTTCTCGATCAGGGGCTCGAACAGGTACTCCTTCATCGGCATGTCGTTCACCGTCATCTTGCCCTCTCCCTCCTGGAACAGGCGCACGCGGGCGATGGCGTTCTTGCGCTTGCCGAGGCCGTAGAAGTAAGGACGCTGGGTAGCCATAGGATTAGAGCGGGAGCGGAACGGGAGTGTTGGCGGCGTGCTTGTGCTCGGCGCCGGCGTAGATGTGCAGGTTCTTGAGGACGCGCTCGCGGGCGGCGTTCTTGGGCAGCATGCCCTTCACGGCCATCTTGATGACTTTGGTGGCATCCTTCTCCATCTGCTTGGCCATGGTCGTCTCGCGGCGGTTACCGAAGAAGCCGGTGTGCTTGTAGTAGATCTTCTGCTCCATCTTGTTACCGGAGACGGCGATCTTGTCGGCGTTCAGCACGATGACGTGGTCGCCCGTGGCCCAGTGGGCGACGAACTGCGGGCGGTGCTTGCCGCGCATCACGATGGCGATGCGGCTGCACAGGCGGCCCAGGGTCTGCTCTGCGGCGTCCACGACGTACCAGGTGGGTTTCTCGGCCGGCTTGGGGAAGGAGGTCTTCATGGGAGGCGGGAGTTAGGCCTTGGCGGCGGAAGTTTTGGGCTTGGCGGTCTTGGCTGCTTTGGCCGGCTTCTCCGCCTTGGCGGGCTTCTCGGCGGCGGCTGCGACGGCATCCAGGTCGGCGTCGACGAGCATCATGTCCACCAGCAGGGCGCCATCGCCCTTGCGCATGCCCACGGGCTTCACGGTGGTGAAACCGGACGGACGGGAGGAGTAGCGCTTCAGGAGGACCTCCATGACCTTCTTGCAGGCGTTCTCGTCGTGGACCACCGTGTTCATGCGGCGGATGGCCACGTCGGGGCGCTGGGTCTTGGCGGTGGTGATCAGCTTGTCGACCATCGGCTTCAGGACCTGGGCGCGCTTCTTGGTCGTGCGGATGCGCTCGTACAGGACGAGCGAGGTCAGCATGTTGCGCAGCATCATGTCCGCATGCTTGGGTTTCTGGGAGAGCCGCTGGGTATGGTTACGGTGACGCACGGACTAGGGGAGAAATCGCGGGGAACGCGAGTGTGGCAGAAAAGAAGAAAAAATCAATCGTCAGTCAGCTTCAAGCCGCGGGTGGCCAGAGTCTGCTTCACTTCCTCGAGGGCCTTGGTGCCGAAACCGCGGAAGTTGCTGAGCGTGGCCGGGGAGCACTTCACCAGCTGCTCGATGGAGCCGACGCCGGCGTTGATGAGCGAGTTGAGGGTGCGGGGCGACAAGTTGAGGATCTCGATCGGGGTGTAGCTCTCCTTGGCCACGGCGCGGTCCGTCTCCGGAGCAACCTGGCTGGTGCGCGTGAAGTCGGCCATGAACTCCTTCTCCACCGTTTCCTGGTCCAGGCTGAAGAAGTTGAAGTAGTTGTGCAGCAGCTGGGAGCCGAAGCGGACGGCCTCGTCGGCGGACAAGGAGCCGTTCGTAACGACTTCCAAGACGAGCTTCTCGAGGTTGGTGCGCTGGCCGACACGGGTGGACTCCACCTCGAAGCGGACTTTGACGACCGGGCTGAAGATGACGTCCAAGTGGACCAATCCCGGCTCGTTGTGCTTCTTGTTGCGCTCGGCGGCCGGCTGGTAACCCACGCCCTTCTCGACGGTGAGGTCGAGCTTGATGGACGCGCCCTTCTCCAGGTGGAGGATGACGTGGTCGGGGTTCAGGATCTCGATGTCCGAGCTGGCCTTGATGTCACCGGCGGTGAGAGCCTTGGGGCCCTTGCCTTCCAGCGTGACGACCTCGGAATCCTTGTGGTGCTTGCGGAGGCGGACCTGCTTGAGGTTGAGGCCGATGTCCAGGACGGACTCGCGGACGCCCTTGAGCGAGGTGTACTCGTGGTTGGCGCCGGCGACGCGCATGGAGCTGACGGCTGCGCCCGGCAAGCTGCTGAGCAGCACGCGGCGAAGCGAGTTTCCAAGCGTCATGCCGTACCCCGGGGGCAGGGGTCCGACCGAAAAGACGGCGTGCGTGTTGTCGCCCTTCTTCACCAAGGTGTGAGTGACCTTCGGCAGACCGATCTCTTCCTGGATGATGTGCATAGAAGTGTAAAGAAGGGATATGTGGGAGATGGGTGCGTCAGCGCACCCGGTTTGAAATTAACGGGAGTAGAAACCGATCACCTTGCGCATGTCGACCGACTGGTCGAGATGAGCATCCTCGCTGGGCAGCTGGACGACTTCGGCACTGATCTTGCTCATGTCGGCCTTCAGCCAGGTCGGGGGGGTGTAGCGCTGGTGAGCCTCGATGATCGGGGCGAACACCGGCGAAGACTTCTTGTTCTCGCGGACGGCGATCTTGTCGCCCGGCTTCACCTGGTACGAGGGGATGGTGACGCGGACGCCGTTGACCGTGAACAGGCCGTGCGAAACGAACTGGCGGGCCTGGATGCGGGTGGTGGCGAAACCGGCGCGGAACAGCACGTTGTCCAGGCGGCGCTCCAGAAGGACGCGCATCATGGTGTCGGTCTGACCGACGGTGCGGCTGGCTTCGCTGTAGATGGCGCGCAGGCGCTTGTCGTGCACGCCGAACATCAGGCAGGCCTTCTGCTTCTCGAGCAGCTGGCGGCCGTACTCGGAGAGCTTGCCGCGACCTCCGCCTTTGCCCTTCTCCTTCGGCACTTTGCCGGGAGCGGTGGGACGGCGCTGCAAGATCTTGTCGTACTTGTCGGAACCGAACAGGTTCATGCCCTGACGGCGGCACTTGCGAGCTTTGGGACCAGTGTAACGCATGCGAGAGAGGTAGAGAGGAGGAGAATTCGGATTAGACGCGGCGCGGCTTCGGAGCGCGGCAACCGCCGTGGGAAATGGGGGTCTGGTCGATGATGGCGTCGAAGTTGACGCCGGCGACCTGCAGGCCGCGGATGGCCTGTTCGCGTCCGGGACCGATACCCTTCACTTCGATCTGGAGCGACTGGATACCGAACTGGGCAACCAAGCCCATGGCCTTCTCGGCCGCGACCTTGGCGGAGTACGGGGTGGACTTGCGGCTGCCCTTGAAACCGGACGAACCGCTGCTGGCCCAACCCAGAACCTTTCCGTCCAGGTCGGTGATGGTGACGATGGTGTTGTTGTCGCCGGCGTGGATGCACGCGCGGGCCTTGAGAACGGTGCGCTTCTGCTTGCGGACCTTCTTCTTGCCGGCGCCGGTCTCCGGCTTGGCGGCGGCAGCGGCGGCCTCCTTCTCTTTCTTTTCGGCAAGGTCGAGCAACTGCTGCACGGAGAGCTTCTTCTCCTCGGGAGCGGCTGCGGACGACGGTGATGCGGGCTTGATATCGGCCATAAGAAGGAAGAGGGATTAGGTCTTGGTAAGGGTAACGCGGCCCGACAGACCGGTCTTGCGCTTGCCGCGGCGGGTGCGGGCGTTGCGGCGGGACGTCTGTCCGCGGACGGGGAGCTTTTTCTTGTGACGCATGCCGCGCCAGGTTCCGATGTCCTGCAGGCGCTTGATGTCGAGGGAAACTTTGCGGACGAGGTCACCTTCCGTGACCATCTTCTCCACCAGAGAACGCAGCAGACCTTCCTGGGTCTCGGTCAGCTTCTCGGCCTTCACCGTAAAGTCGATCTTGGCTTCCTTCAGCAGACGCTGGGCGGACGAGCGTCCGACGCCTTTGATCGCCGTAAGGGCGATTTCGATGTTCTTGTGACCGGGGAGGACGACACCTGCGATACGAACCATGAGATAGGTAGGAGAGGAATTAACCCTGGCGCTGCTTGTGACGGGGGTTCTTGCAGACCACGCGGCGGACGCGCTTGCGCACGATCACACGGCAGTCTTTGCAACGAGGGCGGATGGAGGGACGGACTTTCATGGGAGTGGGGTTTTACGCGGCTGGGGGAGGAGGCGGAGTGACGACCGCTCCGGTCGGAGAGATGATGTCACCGGGGCGGAAGCGATAGACGATGCGGCCCTTGCTTAAGTCGTACGGGGTCATCTCCACTTTGACGCGATCACCGGGGAGAATGCGAACCTTATGGACGCGCATCCGTCCGGCGAGGTGACAAAGGAGTTCGTGATCGAGCGCCTCCTGCGAGGTAATACGAACGCGGAATGTGGTATTGGGATAGGATTCCTCCACAACGCCTACGAGTTCGATTACGTCTTTAGACAACGAAAGAGAAGGGGCAAAAAACGAACGAGAGCCGATCGATCCTACAGAGCGGCTTCTGCTTGCGCAAGACACAGGATAGGGAAAATCGCCGGGGAAAGTGAAATACGCTTGATAATTCTTGTATATGTTGTAGAAATACAAAATAAACTTGTCAAAAATGCGTTTAACTGCATTTCCAGAGTTCTGCGAGCAATCTGAACGCAAGAGGGTGGCAACCGCAATGCACATCCTGGACAGGACTACGAACTATGTTGTGTAAACTTAACATTCGTGCTATAATACGAGGGTAAAAGACAAAAAACTCATACCAATTTCCAATTTCTTCTATGACCGCTACAGCGTTCGTCGACGCTATCAAGAAGCTGACGTGGCTGCTCCCCTTGCAGTCCGACCAGCTCATCGCGTTGGCCCCCAAGATGACCGATGCACAGCGCCTCGAAGCGCTTGCTGCAGTCAAAACGCAGAATGACACGATCGGGAAGAACGTGCAGGAAATGGATGAGATCCAGGACAAGGTCGAGAAGGAAACCAAAGCCATCTACAAGAAGGAGTGGCCCAAGATCAAAAACGCCATCCAGGAGGAAGAGCGCTCCTCCGCCGCGGCCAAGCTCGATGCACAGATCGACGCCGCATAACACACATCAACCTCCTCAGCACACATACACATTCCCTCACAGACTATGGAACAGCGCTTCACCATCCTCAACGCCAACGGGTTCTCCCCGTCCGAGCGTGAGCACCGCATGATCTTTGCGGAGGCAAATCCGGAGGCCAACCCCCCGCCGCCCCCGCGCGCGGAGAACCTGCCGGACTTCAACCGCCTCCACCAGGGCGCTGAATCCAACGGCAACACGGCCGAGCGCACGTACAACAACGTGTACGACCGGATGACGAAGCGCCAGGAGGCCTACCGCAAGGAGGTCAGCAGCCTCACCGATGCCATCACCAAGGCCGGCGGAAATCTGCAAACGAGCACCGAGGGAACCCGCAGGAACGTCAGCACGCTCATCGAAGACCTGCAGAACGTCTACCGCCGCGAATACACGGACTCCAGCGGCAACCGCCAGGAGTACCGCAACGGACTCTACGCCCGCGTGAACCAGATCGAAGCCGCCTACGGCCAGATCGAAGGCATCATCGCCGGCCTGGAAGACGCCGTGGCCGCGAACTCGCCGGGCGGCGTGCTGCCTCCCCCGCTGACCCGCTACGCCGACCGCGTGCGCGCCGAGCGCACCCGCGCCGCGCTGGCCGGTGAAGGCACCGGTTCCGTGGACGTCCGCACCTACACCGTGCCGTTCACGCCGGAGAGCATGTCCGAGACGTCGACGTACTCGCTGCTGCGCATCCCCGCCAACTTCGAATTCAACTTCGGCGCCAACGCCGAGGTCGCCCGCATCATGGCCGGCAACTACAGTATCGAGGGTGGCATGTCGAACGGCATCCAGTATCTGCGCATCAAGCCCGCCGCCGCCACGGCGCTGGCCCGCGGCAACCTGACCATCCCGGTCACGGTGCGCGGTATCGGCAACCGTGTCGAAGGCACGACGACCGCCACGGTCCGCGCCGACGGCCCGATCAACGAGAACCCGAACGTGGGCAACACGCTCATCCGTCTCGAGTACGCCGCCATGGTCCGTCCGGACGGCACGACCGTCGACGGCCCGGGTACCGGTCCTGGTGAAGAGCCGGTGATCCCCATCGAGACGCCCGAACAAGTCGAGAAGCGCTTGGAGGCCACCCGCGACGAGTACCAGAAGACCTTCGAGGCGAACAGGGAGAACTCCGAGAACGCCCTGAAGGCCCTGCAGGAAATCGACCGCGAGGCGAACCCGGACGCGTACCTCGTGGCTCTCGAAGCCTACGTGAAGCTGCTCGGCACGGAGAACGCCCATCTGAACGGAGAGCCGCTGGCTTGGCCGGATGGCGATCCTCGCCCGGCATCGCACGCCAACCGCCGCGCCACCCTCACCGAGGAGTTGCCGGCCCGCGAGCAGGAGGTGAAGGACATCCGCGAATATCTTGCCTACGCCGACACGCTTGCCCGTCTGGACGGCGAGCTGAGCATCGCGCTTGCCGCCGTGCCGACGGATCTGCCGGCTGGCAACGACGTGCAGGGTTGGGAGACGCGCATCGCCGCGCTGGAGGCCGTGCAGGGCAAGTTGACCGCGCTGAACGAGCACCTTGGCGACTTCTACAACGGCGCCAATGCCGGCGCGACCGGCGCCCAGCAGACCGCGATCGACAACCGCTCGCAGGGCATGCCCGACGAAATCGCGAACAACGACAAGGCTCTTGCCGAGGCCCGCGAAGGCCTGGATGAAGCCAAGCGCCAGGAGTTCCACGACAAGTGGCTGGAGCTCAATCGCGACACCACGGGTGCTTCCATGGCGTTCGGCAACGCCGATCGCGAAAACGTGAGCGAGACCATCTCCGCTTTGCGGGGCTACATCGACGCCATCATCGCGGAAAAGAGTCACCTGGAATTGCGCGGCTCCGTGCCGGCCAGCACCGATCCGTCGGACGACCGTGCGGCGACGTGGGAAACCCGCGCCGGCGAGACGATCGCCGCGCAAACCGAGATGGAGGGACTCATGACCCAGCTCGTGGATCTGCAGGCATTCCAGGCCATCGCCGAGGACTACCAGACGTCCAGCGACACTCTGAAAGCCGTATACGACCAGCCGCTGCCCGCCGAGAATGACGTGGCCGGTTGGCAGGCTCGCATCGAAGCAGGCAACGCTTGGCAGGCCGCACTCGTGCTCGAGCAGGGTCACCTGCAGGGCTTCGAGGGCAGCACCGGCCAGCCTGCGGCGACCGAGGCACACCAGAAGGCCGTCACCGACCGCTTGGCCGACGTGGACTTCAACATCCCGGAGGCCCAGGCTCTCATCGCCGAGGCACAGGAAGGCAAGAACGAAGCCGATCGCCAGGTGTATGACGCGGAGTGGCGCCGCTTGAACGCCGAGACCACGAGCACCGCTTCGTGGGAGGACGGCGACCCGGAGGACATGGATTCGAAGATCAGTCTGCTCAGTGCTCACGTCGACGCGCTTGTGGCCGAGACCAGCCACCTGGCCGTCTACGGAGGCGTGCCGGACACCAAGCCGGGCGACACGCGCCCCGCCGAGTGGGCCGCTCGCTTCAACGAGCTGCCGGCTATCCAGACCGACATGCAGGAGAAGCTGCGCCAGTTCGAGGCCACTCGCGACTTCCTGAACAATGCCGATACGTACGAAGGCGAAACCGAGGCCTCGTTCGGCAACATCCCCGAGGACCCGACCGATCCGACCGATCAGGCCGGCTGGGAGGCGAAAATCGCCCAGACCGAAGACTACATCGGCCGCCTCACCGGCGAGAAGGCTCACTTGGACACGTACGCCGGCAGCGATGCCGAGACGGGTTCGACCGAGAACCAGGCCAGCGGTATCCGCCAGCGCCTGGCCGACGTGGACGCCGCTCTGCAGGGCATGCAGGACACCGAGATGCCGCGCCTGCAGGAAGAGCGCAACAAAGCCGAATGCAACAAGTTCGAGGCGGACTGGACCGACCTGAAGACGAATGCGGAAGGAGCCCAGCTGGCCTACGAGGCCACGCTGACGGACGGTAGCGATCCCACCGCCCGCCTGAGCGCCCTGAGCACGGCGATCAGCGCCCTGCGCAACGAAAACAATTTCCTCGGCACTCTGAACGCCGAAATCCACGATCCGGCTGACGAGCGCCTGGGCACCTACTACGCACGCGTCAACACGCTCAACGAAGACATTCCGAACCTGGAGATCACCGCCGAACAGCTCGCCGACCTCGTCGTCTACGAGGCCGAATGGGAGCCGAAGTACAACGCGACCGAAACGACATCCGCCCTTCCGGCCGTACCGACCGCCCGCGGCGACGTGGACGGCTGGACCGCCTACAAGACCGCCGTGGAAACCTACAACGCTCTCGTGCTGGACGAAGGCCTGCATATGGCTTCCTTTGTCACCCGCCCGGGTTTCGCCGTCGCGACCCCGACCGAGACCGAGACCGTGTACAACCGCTTCATGTACCTCACCGGCGAGGGCATGAACAACACCACGAAGCTTGGCGACGCCGAGCGCGGCCTGATCACCGCCACGAACGACAAGTTCGAAGACGACTGGAACCCGCTGAACGCAGCTTCGGATGGCGGCAAAATCCCGTGGGAAGGCGTTCTGGTGACCGACGACATGCCGGCCGACCAGAAGCTCTCCACGCTGAACGTCTACCGCACGGCCCTCATGGCCGAGCGCGGCCATCTGGAAGGCGCCGTGTCTCTGCCCGCCGAAATGCCGCCTCCGGCCACCGCGCGCCCGGACTATGCCGCCCGCCTCAAGGTCGTCCAGGACACCATCACCGAGTTGGACACGAAGGAAGGCGAACTGAACTCCCTCAGCGCGTTCGAGCAGGAGCAGACCAAGCTCGGCGGCGAGAGCGAGAACGCCCAGAAGCGAGCCGAAGCCGCCCTGACCCCCGCCGCTCCGGAAGCAGCGAACTTGCCGGCTTGGACCAACCGCCGCGACGCCGTCCAGCGCTACATCACCGCGCTGACCAACGAGCAGGCACACCTCCAGACGCTCACCACCATTCCGGGTAACAACGTCATCACGGCCAACGACCGCACCGACGTGGAGACCCGCCTGAAGGACATTGAGACGGCTCTCAAAACCCAGGAAGGCGTACTGAAGACCCAGCAGGACGGCGTGGATGCCGCCCGCGTGGACACCGTCACCAAAATCGACACCGAAGGCCCCGTCCGCCTGGCCAACCGCACGGCCACCGCCACGCGCACCATCAACCGCTTCCAGGACATCACGGTCACCAAGGGCATCAGCGTGATGACCATCCCGGGCAACACCAACAGCGCCAACCCCGACTTCCCGATCTTCACCCGCGAACCGGGCACCGACAACGTCACCATCCGCGCCGGCGAGCGTTCCACGGGAACGTACGAGGTGAACGTCGCAGGCAAGACGATGACGATCACCATCCCGGCACTGCCGCCCCGCCCGCGTCCGCGATAAAGAGGATATCCATCATCGGAACCTACCAAAGGCCGGGAAACCGGCCTTTGTTTTGTCCATCAACATGCCAAAGCAATGCACCGCAGGCGCGACGCGGCGTCGCGCCTTCAAGCGGCTAGGCGATGATCTCGCAGCCCTCCTCCGTGAGCAGCACGCTGTGCTCGAAATGGCAGGCCCAGGACCCGTCCGCGGTGCGGATGGTCCACTGGTCGTCGTCGGTGATGATGTGCGGGCTTCCCAGGCAGGCGATGGGCTCGATGGCGATGAGCGTATTCTTGGGCAACACCGGACCCTCCCCCGCCGTGCCCCAGTTCGGCACGTCCGGGAACTGGTGCAGGCTGGAGCCCAGGCCGTGGCCGGTCAGCTGGCTGACCACCGTGTACCCGGCGGCCTCGATGCGGCGCTGCACGAACGACGAAATGTCCCCCACCCGGGCGCCCGGCTTCACGACCTGTTTGATGACGTCCTCCAAGGCGGCGGACACCACGTCCAGGAACGTCTGTTTGTGCGCATCGATGTGTCCGGCCGCGACAGTCACGCAGGCATCGGTGTAGAGCTTGTCGTAGACCACGCCGCCATCCAGCGACACGATGTCGCCCTCCTTGACGACCAGCGGGCCGGGAATACCGTGCACCACCACGTCGTTCACCGACGTGCACAGCGAGCCGGGAAAGCCGTGATACCCCTTGAATGCGGGCTTGCCGCCGGCCTTGCGGATAAAGTCTTCGGCGATACGGTCCAGCTCCATGGTCGTGATGCCCGGCTTCACATGGGCGGCAACGTGTTTCAGGCAGTCCTGCAAAATCGCGCCACCCGTTCGGAGAGACGCGATTTGCTTCGGCTTCAGGAGTTGGAATCGTTCGTCGAAGGTCATGACTCAAGCATCCAGTATTAGGCCTCCTGGCGCAAGACGGTGCCGGCGGGGACGCCGACAGGGACAGCTTTGATGGGCCTTCCACCCTCATCTCCTCCGCCTCCCAAGACGCGGGCGCGCTCGAAAGCCACTCCGATGATCGCGGCGCGGACGCGGGCCTGCACCTGCTCGGGCTTCTCGTTCGGATCGTCGATGGCGATGGTGATGAGGCGGCCGGCATCGCCGTACGCATCGATCACGGGCCGGGTCTCTTCGTTGTAAACGCGCATGCGCTTGGCGATGACCTCCGGCTTGTCGTCTTCGCGGCCGCGGGCTCCGGCAAGGATGCGCTGCGTGGCCAGGTCCTCGGTAATATCGAAGAACAAACAGTAGTCATCATCGATGCCCTGCGCATCCAGCTTTCCGCGGGCGATCAGGTACTGGATCTTGGTGCGGGGAAAGCCGTTCGCGAATACTTTTTCTCCCAGCTGCAGCTTCTCGACGAGCTGCGGGGTCACCGCCTGGGCGGTTGGCTCGTCCGGAGCCATGCCTCCTACCGCCATGGCCTTCAAAATGGCCTCGGTGTGCTCATCATCCGGAAATTGCTCGGCGTGCTTCTTCAGCAAAGCGCTCGTGCGGATCATGCCGTAGCCCAGTGCCTCGGCGACGGGGTTGGCATTGGTGTCCTTTCCTGCACCGGGTCGGCCCGCCGCGGTAAGCATACGAGGCAAGAATTTAGCAGTACCATTCAGTTCCGCGACCGTCGCGGCATCCGGGATAACGATTTCAGGCTTGGTAATACCCATAGAGTATTAGAAAACAAAAAAATTAATAAGTCAATAAATCGATGTCGGGCAGAAGATACGACAGCAAGTTGACTTACGCAATTCGAGACAAGGATTTTTTACCCCCGCTGTACAAGCTTACTCAACTGTACATAGACTTCGTCCACCCCTTTATCTGCTGGAATGGAAGCCATCTTTCCGGCCTGGTCGTACTTCCGGATGACCGGACGCGTCTTTTCGGCGAACGTGGCCATCCGGCGGGCGATGACGGCGGTATCGGCGTCGTCTGCACGGCCCTGCTCCTTGGCACGCCCCAGGATGCGCTTGGTGGCCTCCTCGGGGTCCAGCAGGAACTCCACGCAGCGGAACTCGCGGCCGGCGTCCTTCATGACCGCGTCGAAGTCGCGCTGCTGGTCTTCGTCGCGCGGGATGCCGTCGAACAGGATCTTCTGGCCCTTGGGGCGCTTGGCGACCGCCTCTTTCACCTCCTGCATGATGATCTCGTGGGGCACCAGGTGCCCCTTGTCGATGTACGACTGCACCGTCTTGCCCAGTTCGGAACCCGAGGCCACGATCTTCCGCAGCTCGCCGCCGGCCTCGAAGATGTCGTAGCCGAACTCCGCGGCCAGCTTCTTCGCCTGGGTGCCTTTACCGGAGCCTTGGATGCCGAAGAAAACGAGGTCCATGCGGAAGCGGGAGGGAAGGGAGGCAAACGCTACCAAACCTCGGTGGCATTCGGAACCAATCGGCCTTTACACCAGCTTGTCGTAGTCGTGGGCCAACATCTGGGCGTTGATCTGGCGGATAAGCTCCAGAATGACACCGACGATGATGATGAGACCCGAACCCGACACGATGAGGTCGCGCGAGCTGAGGGTGGAGTACTTGGTGAAGACCAGCGGGATGATGGCGACCAGACCCAGGAAGATGCCGCCCCACAGGTTCAGGCGGTTGCTGGTGCGGGCCAGCATCTCGGCGGTCTGCTTGCCCGGACGCACGCCCGGGATGAAGCCGCCGCGCTTCTGGATGTTCTCGGCCACGTCGTCGGGCTTGAACGTCACGGAGACGTAGAAGTACGTGAAGGCGATGACGAGCAGGAAGTACAGGCTGATGTAGGTCCACGACGGCGTTTCGGCGCTCAGGTGCACGCGGATGAAGTCCACCACGCCCGCGAAGCGGGGGGCGGTCTGCAGGAACTGGGCGATGATGCCCGGGAACGTGATGAGCGAAACGGCGAAGATGATGGGGATCATGCCCGCCTGGTTCAGGCGGATGGGCAGGTTGCCCTTCACGCCGCGTCCGGCGCCCTGGTTGGCGTAGGTCAGCGGGATGGCGCGGTGGGCGTCCGTAAACAGCACCACGGCCACGAGCGTGGCCAGCGAGACGACGAGGAAGAAGTAGAACGCGGCCAGCTTCTCCTGTCCGGCAAAGTACATGGTGGAAACGGTGCTCGGCATGGCGGCGACGATGCCGGTGAAGATCAAGAGCGAGATACCGTTACCGATGCCCTTCTCGGTGATCAGCTCACCGATCCACATGACGAAGACGGAACCGGCCGAGACCATGAGCATGGGGACCAAAACCTGCGGGAAGGACAGCGGCACGATCTCGCCGCTTCCGCCCTGGTTGAGCAGGATCAGGAAGCCGTAGCTCTGGACGAATGCCAGCACGATGGACAGCCAGCGGGTGTACGTGTTGATCTTCTGCTGGCCCTGCACGCCCTCCTTGGACAGTTCCTCGAGCTTGGGGAAGATGACGGTGCACAGCTGCAGGATGATGGACGCGTTGATGTACGGCGACAGTCCGAGCATCACCACCGAGAAACTCTCGAGCGAGCCACCGGTGAGCGCGGCGAAGATGCCGAGCGCGCTACCCGCCCCTCCCCTCGCGAGGAAGTCGGCGAGCAGCGTCTGGTTCGCGCCGGGCACCGCGATGTGCGCGGCGGCGCGGTAGGCGACCAGCATCAGGATGGTAAAGACGATACGCTTGCGCAGATCGGGGGAGCGCCAGAGCTGTTTGAGGTAGGTGAACACGGTGGATTAGCGGACGATGGTCAGGGATCCGCCGGCCTTCTCGAGCAGGGTCTTGGCGCTCTTGGAGGCGGCGTTGACGGTGACGGCGTACTTCTTGGTGACGGCTCCGCGGCCCAGCAACTTCACCGGGCGGGAGGTCTTGAGCACCTTGGCGGCGCGCAGGGCGGACACGTCGTACGTGCCGGCGGGCAGCTTCTCCAGGGCATCCACGTTCAGGACCTCGTAGTGCACGCGGGACGGGTTCGTGAAACCGCCGAGCTTGGGCTGGCGGCGGATAAGCGGGGTCTGACCTCCTTCGAAACCGGGACGGCGGCCTTTGCCCACGCGGGACTGCTGGCCTTTCGTTCCGCGACCGGCGGTGGTGCCTTTGCCGGAACCGTTGCCGCGCGCGACGCGCTTGAACGTGTTCTTAGCACCCTGGTAGGGCTTGATGGTGTGCAACATATCGAGAAGGAAAAGACAGGGTAAACCCGGGAGCGAAGCATGCGAACGCACGTTCGCGCATCCAACGGGCATGTAGGATAGGGAGAAGATCCGCCCGCGTAAAGGGGAAAGTTCCAGTGTAGAGGCATCATCCCCATGTCAGGGATGTTCGACGACGAGGCGGGCCGACATATGACCGCTTCAGCTTGTGACATTTGGCTGCAACAAGCGCCGTATGCGACATCTGCGTTTGCTCTTGCCAAATACATGAAAATCCTGATAATGAACGCAGTACATGTTCACTACCACGTTTATTTCGGCCACCTGCCTCCACTCCCTCGTCATGAAGGGATCGGGCGGCGTTGGCGCATAGTGAACTCTCGCACCAACCCAACCGCCCCGACCATTACGGCGCCGGGGTGCCTTCTGCAAAAACCTTTCTCCTCACTCTCCCCACTTCCCCACACTCGTATGAACACCGCGACACAGATCAACGTCACGCTGCCCAACGGTCCGGGCATGCTCGCGAAGTTGTGCGACCTGCTCCGCTCCGCGGACGTGAACATCGAGGCGCTCTTCTGCACCGAGGGAACCGATCATTCGGTGCTGCACTTGGTTGTGGATGACACCGAGACGGCCAAGATCATGCTGCAGCCGCTGGGGGACGTGACCACCACGACGTTGCTGGCGTTCAGGCTCAAGAACAAGCCCGGCGCCATCGCCCAGGTCGCCCGTCTCTGCGCCGGCGCCCAGCTGAACATCGCGGAGATCTACTCCACGACGAGCGGCAAGGAAGCCACGGTCTACGTGTCGGTGGATCAGGTGGAGAAGGCCATGGAAATCTTCAGCAAAGCAGGCCCGGCCAGCATGCCGGCCCTGGCGATGGCCCGCTAATCGAGATCATCAAACCAAGAAAGCGCGTCCCCGGAGAGTGGCGCGCTTTTTTATTGCGCGGCGGCCAGCGTGGAGAACGTGCGGCCGAACTCGTCGGCCGCGTTCGGGCCGTTGCCGGTGACCAGCATGCCGTCCACCGTCACGGTATTGCCCGTGTAACGCGCTCCGGCGGCCTCCAGGAGGGCGATCTGGTCCTTTTTGGCATCCGTCCACACCGTCGCCTGCTTACCCTTCAGAACGCCTGCTTTTGCCAAAATAAGGGGTGCAATGCAGATGGCGCCCAAGACGATCCCCGCCTTGGTGGCATCGCGGGCGACTCGGAGGGCATCGGCGTTCTCGACCAACGCCAAAGCACCGGGCCCGCCGACGAACGCCACGCGGTCGTAGGCGCTGACATCGGCGTCTTTCAGTGCGATTTCGGCCTGCTTGGCACCGCCGAATTTACCCGTGCAGGGACCGGCGACCGTGCTGCAGAGCTGAACGGAGAAGCCCTGGGCCTTCAGCGCTTTCAGGAGGCCGTCGAGTTCCACGTCTTGGTATCCCTGGCGTGCGATGACGACGAGCGCTGTTTTCATGAGCAGAGTGTAGCTGATGCAATCCGGTTATGCGGGCAATGCGGAGCGGGGCAGATCGGGAGGACGCATGGCGGCATCGATCTCCAGAATGCCGCTTGTGCGAAGTGCGGCTGCGATACGCCTCTGCAGAAGATCGCTTTCGGCATTTGGAACGACGTCAACCCAAGCGTAATCGCCGGGAAATTGAACGGTGCGAGATTGCATACGGGCTCGCAAGACATCGGTAATCTGTGTGATGTCATCTGAGGTAATGCCAAGCGAAGACGCATGTATTAGAAGCTGACGCTGCAATGCAGCCAGTGCATCGGGGCCGGGAACAGGGGCGCCGAAGACTCCTTCAATGAGGCGATGGTCAGGATCCTGCTCGGGAACAAGGCGAAATACGTCCGCAGCCAGCTTTTGCGGCCGTTCGACGATCGCTTCCCTTGCCAGAAAATCACGACAGCTTTGTTCCGGGTACCCCAACAGCAATCCGCGCTGGAGAGTCATGTCCTGAAGTCTGTTGGCGGCAAGCATATTCATGCATCCGTCGGCCGAATCCGGAAAACCCGCAAATACATCGGGGTGCTTCCGCAAAACGGCCTCAACCAGATCCGGCACATACGCATACCTGCCTGCGCACTGTATGCCGTATTTGGCCAACAATGCGACTTCTTGGTCAGAGCGGACTCCTGACTGAAGCATTGCAGGCTTTTCGCGGAGGAAGAGATAGAGTTCAGTACGGGCAAATACCCTGCCAGCGGCATTCCTACTCCACGATTTCGGACCATCCATCATCGTGAAATCTCTGGCATAGCCGGCGTATGCCTCTGCACCCCTTTTCCAGCCTTCAACAACATCGGCTGTGTATTCCTGCTGCTCCCCAGATTGGAAAAGGTCCGCGATGCGAGCCCGCCTCTCCCAATTGTCCGAAAGCACCGGCAAGGGAATGTTCTGACGCTCCGGCAGGCTCTCTTCAGAAGATGGTATAGGACGTTCGGACATATCGGATAAGTATAGCAGAAAAACGGCCATTTGGCTTCCTTATGCCACGAAAAAGGGCCCTTTCGGGCCCTTGGGTCTGGAATGCGTTGGTGGACTACGCCTCGACGCTGCCGATCTTCTTGCGGGCGGCCTCCTTGGCGTCGACCTCGCTCTTGGCGACGGTCTTCACCTTCAGGTTCTCTTCGGGCGTGTCCTTCAGGCCGAGATCCTTGTTGGACAGTCCGGAGATGCCTCCGGCGGACGGTGCCGGCGCGCCTGCCGCCACGTCGGCGGGCTTGGCGCCGCGGCCCGGGCGGAGCTTCTTGAGAGCGAGCATGGCGGCCTGGGCCTGGACCAGCTTGTTGCCGGTGCCGAAGCGCTTGGCCAAAACGTCCTTCACGCCGGCGAGATCGAGGATCACGCGCAGCGGGCCTCCGGCGATGATACCGGTACCCTTCGAAGCGGGCATCAGGCGCAGTTTGGCGGCCTTGTGCTTCACGTCGACCTGGTGGGTGATGGTGTCACCGTTCATCGGAACCATGATCATGGCGCGGCGAGCGGCACGCTGTGCCTTCTGGACCGAAGCCTGGACCTCGGTGGCCTTGCCGGTGCCGAGACCCACCTTGCCCTTCTTGTTACCCAAGACGACCACGGCGCGGAAGCGCATGCGGCGTCCACCCTTCACGACACGCGTCACGCGGTCGATCGACAGCGTGGCGTCTTCGAACTCGGACGGCTCGCGCTGTCCACGGCGACCGCCGCGGTCATTGCGCTTGCCACCGCGATCGGAGGGGCGGCCGGAGTTGGATTTCGTGGGAGCGGGCATGGGTGCTAGATCAGGGGGAGATTAGAACGTGAGTCCGCTCTTGCGGGCGGCTTCGGCGAGGGCCTTCACGCGGCCATGGTACTTGCGGCCGTTGCGGTCGAAGACGACGGTGGTGATTTTGGCGTCCTTGGCCTTCTTGCCGATCGCCTCGCCGACCTTGGTCGCGGCGGCGATGTTCTTGGCCGTGGACTTGCCTTCCTTGGAGGATGCGGAAGCGAGGGTCTTGCCGGCCGTATCGTCGATCAGCTGGGCATAGACCGCAGTGAGCGAGCAGAAGACGGTGAGGCGCGGGCGGGCGGCCGTGCCCATGATGCGGGCGCGGATGCGGTTCTTGCGAGCTTGCCGGCGGGTGTACTTGGTGGCTTTCACGGGTGAGGTGGGAATTACGCGGCGGCGGCCTTGGTGACGGCGGCCTTACCGGGCTTGCGGCGAACGTGTTCGTCGGTGTAACGGATGCCCTTGCCCTTGTACGGCTCCGGCGGGCGCAGGGAGCGCAGATTGGCGGCCACCTGGCCGACGAGCTGCTTGTCCATGCCCTTGATGGTCAAGAGGGCCTTGTTCTTCTCGTCCTGGACGGCCTCGATGCCTTCCGGGAGGGGGAAATCGACGGTGTGGGAGAAACCCAGGCTCAGCACGAGCGTCTTGCCCTTGGGCTGGACCTTGTAACCGACGCCCACGATCTCGAGCTTGCGCTCGTGGCCGGTGGCGGCGCCCTTGATCATGTTGGCAAGCAACGCGCGGGTCAGGCCGTGGTAGGCCTTGGCCTCGGCGGAGTCGTCGGTGCGCTTCACCCAGACTTTGTTGTCCTTCACGTCGATCGTCACGAGGGGCTGCAGCGTGTACTGCAGGCCGCCCTTGCTGTTCTTGACGTGGACCACGCCAGACTTCAGCTCGACGGTGACGCCGGACGGGATATCGATGGTTTTGGCACCAATGCGAGACATGGGAGTTGGGGGGCTTAGGAGAACGTGCAGAGGACTTCACCGCCGATCTTGCGCTTGCGGGCTTCCTTGTCGGTCATGAGGCCCTGGCTGGTGGAGATGATGGCGTAGCTGTGGCCGTAGAGCACCTTGCGGATGCCGTCGGCGCCGACGTAGCGGCGTCCACCCGGGGTGGAAACGCGGTTGATGGAGGCGAACGGCTTGTCCGGGTTGAAGGTCAGGACGAGCTCGCGGCGGTAACCCTCACCCACGACTTCGACCGAGGACAGGAACTTGCGGTCCTTGAGAAGGTTGCAGATAGCCTCCTTCAGCTTGGAGTACCGGAGCTTGCAGTCCGGACGGCGGCCGTGCTGCGCATTGCGGATGCGCGTGAGGAGATCGGCGATGGGATCAGTGAAAGACATGGGTGGGGATTACCAGGAAGATTTCTTAATGCCCGGGATGTGGCCGTCGCAGGCCAACTCGCGGAAGCAGATGCGGCAGACGCCGAAGAAGCGCATGTATCCGTGGCGACGATCGCACAGCTGGCAGCGGTTGTAGATCCGCGTCGGGAACTTGGGCTTCTTGCCGGCAGCCTTCGCCTTCATGTAGGCGGCTTGCTTCTTCTTCTGGCTGTTGACGAGTGCGAGGCGGGTCATGGGAGTGAAATCTCGAGGGAGTTGGGGAAGGGCTTGGGAGTATGCAGGAGTTACTTGGCGTTTTCAATGCTGCCTGCTCCGCGAGCCGGGCGGCGGAACGGCAATCCGATGAGCTTGAGGAGGGCCATGCCCTTCTTGTCGTCGCCGGCGTTGGTGGTGATCTGAATCTGCATGCCGAAGATCTTGTTGGCTTCGGGAGCGGGCAATTCCGGGAAGATCGACTGGTCGGTGATACCGACGGCGAAGTTGCCGCGTCCGTCGAGCTTCGGGTTCAGTCCGCGGAAGTCGCGGATGCGGGGGAAGGCGTAGTTGATGAGGCGATCGAGGAAGTTGTACATGGACTTGCCGCGCAAGGTCACGGACATGCCGACGATCATGTTCTCGCGGATGTTGAAGTTGCTGATGGACAAGCGCGAGCGGCGGACGGAGGGGCGCTGGCAGGCGATGATCGCGAGCTGGTCGGCGATGAAGGCCTGGATGTCCTTGGCCGAGTACTTCTTCTGGCTGAGACCAACGTTCAGGACGACCTTGGTGATTTTCGGAAGGGCGTTGACGTTCTTGATGCCGAGCTCCGCCATGAGGGACTTGGCGATGTCGGTCTTGAGCCGTTGCTGGAGGGGGACGAAAGTCTTGGCGGTAGCCATGAGAGGTGATTAGGAGCCGCGGCCTGCGGAACGGGTGTGACCGGGAGTCGAAGTTGCGGGGCCGGACTCGGCCTTGCCGGCGGAACCGGCGTCTGCGCCCATCGCTTCGTTGCCGAAGCCGATTTTCTTCCAGAACGGAGCCTTCTTGCCGGCCGGGGCGGCCTCCTTCTCCTTGGACGGAGCCTTGGAGGTGCTGGCGGGAGCCTGCTTGGCCTTCGGCACTTCCACCTTGGTGCGGCCGATGACGGTCTTGCTGCCCTTGGCGATGCGGGCCTTCACGCCCTTGGCATCGACGGCGTAGCCGACGCGGGTGGGCTTGTTCGTCTTCGGATCGACGATCATCACGTTGCTGGCGGAGATGGAACCCTCGTAGGTCAGCTTCTTGCCGGCCTCGTTCTGGGTCTTCTTCACGTGCTTGGTGACCATGTTCACGCCGGACACGATGACGCGGTTCTGGTCCTTGAGGACGCGCATGATGGTGCCGCGCTTTCCTTTGTCTTTGCCTGCGATGACGTGGACGGTGTCGCCCTGGGAGAGTTTCATGGGAGCTTAGAGAACGTCGGGAGCTTGGGAGATGATCTTCTGGTAGCCGGCGGCGCGGAGTTCGCGGGCGACGGGGCCGAAGACGCGGGTGCCTTTGGGTTCCTTGTTGGCGTCGATGATGACGCAGGCGTTGTCATCGAAGCGGATGGCGCTGCCGTCCTTGCGCTTGTGCGTGAACTTGGTGCGGACGATGACAGCGCGCTCGACGGCCTTCTTCTTCACCGTTCCGCGGGAAGCGGCGGTCTTGATGGCCACGACGATGATGTCGCCGATGGCGGCGTAACGGCGGCGGGATCCACCGAGCACCTTGATGCACATGCACGACTTGGCGCCGGTGTTATCTGCCACGTTGAGGATGGTCTGCGCTTGGATCATGGTTAGGCGGTAACGGCGGAATCGGCCTTCTTCTCGGCCAGGGAGTCACGGTGGTCGCGCTTCACGTTCTTCTCCACGTCCTCTTCCTTGATGGATGCGGTGACGATGGCCTTCTTCTTGATCTCGGTGACCTTGAAGCACTTGTTCTTCGACAGCGGGCGGCACTCCGTGATCACCACTTCGTCACCCACGGCCAGTCCTGCGTGGCCGTTCGTGTCGGCCATGAACTTCTTGCTCACGCGGTAGCGCTTGCCGTACTTGGCGTGCATCACGTAGCGGTGCACGGTCACGACGACGGTGTTCTGCATCTTGGCCGAGGTGATGAGTCCGGTCTTGGTACGCACGGGTGAAAAGAGGGAACTAGAAGGGAATTAAGCGGCTTTCTTCTTGGCTGCGGGGGCCTTGGTGGCCTTCTTCGGCGCGGAGCCGGAATCTTGTACAGGATTCTTCTCAACTTTGGAAGCGGTTTTGTCGGCGATCTTCGCTGCCGGCTTGGCATTCTTGCCCATGGAGCCGAGCACCATGGTCATGCGGGCGATGTCCTTGCGGAGCGCCTTGTACTTGGCGCTGTTCTTGCCCTTGCCCATCTCCAGGTCCATGCGCTGGCCGGCGGCCTCTGCGCGCTTCAGGCGGAGCTCCCGTCCGAGTTCGTCGGGGGACATGCGCTCAAGCTCTTTGATGACGAGGGAGGTCTTCATGCGGCGTGTTTCTTATGGCTCTGGATAAACTTGGTAGCGACCGGCAACTTGTGAGCGGCAAGGCGGAAGGCTTCTTTGGCGACGGCTTCGGGCAGGCCGTCCATCTCGAACAGGATCGTGCCCGGCTTCACCACGGCGGCGTAGAACTCCACGGCGCCCTTACCGGCTCCCATGGGCACCTCAGGCGACTTCCGGGTGATGGCCTTGTGCGGGAAGATGCGGATCCAGATCTTGCCTCCGCGGGCGACCTCGTGGGTCATGGCGCGGCGGGCGGCCTCCAGCTGGCGGGCGGTGATTTCACCGGCCTCCTGCGACTTCAGGCCGTAGGAGCCGAAGGCGAGGGTCGCGCAGCGGGTCGCCTTGCCGGCGAACTGTCCGCGGCCGCGATGCATCTTCCGGTATTTGGTGCGAGCTGGTTGCAGCATGGGTCAGGGATTTAAGCGTTGGGAGGGAGCGAGGTCAGGGCGGGCGACTTCACGTCGCGGACTTTCTTGAACACCATTCCCTTGTAGACCCACACCTGGACACCGATGGTTCCGTAGGTGGTGACGGCGTGGCGGGTGGCGAACTGGATGTTGGCACGGAGGGTCTGCAGCGGCACGTTGCCTTCCTTAAAGCTGTCGATGCGGGCGATTTCGGCGCCGTTCAGACGGCCGGAGACGCCGATCTTGATACCGATGGCGCCGGCCTGCATGGCCTTCTCGATGGCCATCTTGCATGCGCGGCGATACGGCATGCGGCGCTGGATCTGGCCCTGGATGCTCTCGGCGATGCACATGGCGTCGGCGTCGGCGTTGCGGACTTCGTGGACGTTGACTTCGAACGATCCGCCGAACTTCTTCTCCAGCTCCTTGCGGAGATCCTCGATGGCGGCGCCCTGCTTACCGATGATCACGCCGGGCTTGCTGGTGTTGATCAGCACGGAGACCTTCTTACCGCGCTCGATTTCGATGGAGCTCACGCCGGCCTCCTGGAACTTCTTGTTCAGGTGGCGGCGAATGCGGGTGTCGTCCAGGAACTGGGAGCGGAACTTCGCCTTGGTGGCGAACCAGGTGCTCGGCCAGCTGTGCGTCATGCCGATTCGGAAGCCGTTGGGGTTAACTTTCTGTCCCATAATTAGGAAGCTTTGGAAGCGGAGGAAGCGGATTTCGTGGTTTTCTTGGCGGCGGGCTTTGCGGCCTTCGGAGCCGCTGCCTTGGGCGCGGACTCTTGTACAGCATTCTTGGCGGGTTTGGAAGAAGTTTTCTCGGCCTTCTTGGCTTGCTTCTTGGCACCGGGAACCTCGGGGTATCCGAGTTCGATGGTGATGTGGGAGAGGAACTTCTTCAGCGGGCGGACGCGACCGCGGGCCATCGGGGTGCCGCGGCGGTAGTACATGCCCTTGTTGACCATGACGGTCTTGAGGACCATGGTCTGGGCGTCCTGCTTGTAGTTATGCTGGGCGTTGGCGATGGCCGAGCGCAACAGCTGTTCGAACAGGCGGGCGCTCTTCTTGCTGGTGTTGCGCAGGAGCTCCATGGCGTCGGGCACAGACATACCGCGGACCATTTGGGCCATGAGGTTGGCCTTTTTGGGAGCGAGCCGGGTGGAGCGGAGGTGAGCTTGCATGATCGTAAGTTACTGAAGGATTACTTGGCGGGAGCTTGTACGGCGGCTGCCATGGCGGCGCCCTTGGCGGCTCCGGCGGCATCGGCGGCCTTCGTCATCTTGCCGCCGTGGACCTTGAACTTGGTCGTCCAGGAGAACTCACCCAGCTTGTGACCCACCATCTGTTCCGTGACGTACACGGGCAGGAACTCCTTGCCGTTGTGGACGGCGAACGTGAATCCCACGAACTCCGGCGGAATGTCGCAGTCGCGAGCCCACGTCTTGATGATCTTCTTTTCCTGCTTCGCAACCATCTTCATCACCTTCTGCAGGAGACGCTGGTCGACGTAGGGGCCTTTCTTGAGGGAGCGTGTCATGGGATAGAAGGATTACAGAGCGGTGGTGGTGAGCACCACGGCGATGGCGATAAGCGGGATGATGATCTGGTAGACGCGGGAGGAGGAACGGGAAGATCGCGTGAACAGCATGCGTTGAAGGAAAGAGATATTACTTACGGCGTTTCTTGGCGCGGCGGCGGATGATGAGATCGGCTCCGTGGCGGTGCTTCTTGCGGGTCTTCACGCCCATGGCGGGCTTGCCCCACGGCGTCTTGCGCATCTTCAGACCGATCGGCGAGTGTCCTTCTCCACCTCCGTGCGGGTGGTCCACGGCGTTCATGGACTTACCGAGCACCTCCGGCTTCTTGCCGAGCCAGCGGTTGCGGCCGGCCTTACCGATGGAGATGAGGTGGTGGTCGGGGTTGCTGACGGTTCCGATGGAGGCGTAGCACTCCGTGCGGATCTTGCGCATTTCTCCGCTGGGCAGCTGCACGATGGCGTGCGGGCCGTCCAGACCCACCAGCACGGCGCTGGCGCCGGCCGAACGGACGATCTGTCCGCCCTTGCCGATCTGGAGTTCGACGTTGTAGATCTTGTAGCCCACCGGCACGTGCTCGAGGCGCATGCGGTTGCCCGGCTTCACCTTGGTGCGCTCTGCGCAGACCACTTCGTCACCCGGCTTCAAGCCGTCCGGAGCCAGGATGTAGCGCTTCTCGCCGTCCACGTAGTGCACGAGGGCGATGTACGCGGAACGTCCGGGATCGTACTCAAGGGCGGCCACGCGGCCGACGATGTTCTGCTTGTCGTTCTGGCGGAAGTCGACGGTGCGCAGGAGGCGCTTGTGTCCTCCGCCGCGGTGGCGGACGGTCACGCGGCCCAGGTTGTTGCGGCCGTTCGTGCGCTGCTTGCCCACGACCAGGCGCTTCTCCGGACGCTTCTTGGTGAGCATGGAGAAGTCCGCGATCGACATCTGTCGTCGTCCGGGCGTCGTTGGTTTCTGCTGGATAACGGGCATGGGTGCTTAGGAAGTCTTGAAGGCGGCAAGGTCGAGGTTTTTGCTCTTCTTGGTCAGGCGGACGATCATGTGCTTGTGGCTGTGGCGCTTCTCCATGGTCTTGCCGGGGCCGATCACGCGGGTCTTGGCGACGGTGCGCAGGGCGCGGACGGACTCGACGTCGACATCGTAGTACTTGCGGAGGGCGTTCTTGACGTCGATCTTGGTGGCCTGACCGGACACGCGGAGCGTGTAGGTGTTCTGGGCCTTCTGGCGTTCAGCCTTTTCGGTGACGACGGGGCCGAGGATGACTTTGGAGAGTTCCATGATTACTTGGAGTCGGCGGAAGCGGCCTTCTTCTTGGCCGGGGCTTTCTTGGCGGGCTTGGCGTCAGCATCCTTCTCGGCAGCCGGCTTCTTGGCGGCCTTGGGCTTGGCGGCTGCCTTCTTCTTGGGCTTCTCGGCGGCCGGAGCCTCCTTCACGGCGGTCTTGCGCTCGGAAACCTTGCGGTCCTTGCGGGCGCCGAACGTTTCCTCGGCGACTTTGATGGCATCGACCAGGAAGACCACCAGCTTGGAGCCAAGGACGTCTTCCGGGTTCAGGTACGGAGCGAGCAGGGTCTTCACTTTCGGCATGTTGCGGGCGGACAGCTCCAGACCGCGGTGGTGAGCGGGGAGCACGACCAGGACCTTGCGGCCGGCCTCGACGGGCATCTTGCCCAAGAGAGTCGCGAGCTTCTTGGTCTTCACTTCGTCCGGGTAGCTCTCCAGAGCGACAACGGAACCCTTCTTGGCTGCCCACGACAGGCAGGACAGGAGAGCGGCGCGGCGCATTTCGCGCGGCATGTTCTTCTCGAAGTTGGCTTCGCTGCGCGGACCGAAGGACTTTCCACCGCCACGCATGAGCGGGCTGCGGATGGGACCGCGGCGGGCGCGGCCCGTTCCCTTCTGCTGGTAGACCTTCTTGGTGGAACCGACGATCTCGCCGCGGTGCTTGACGTGGGCGACGGGCGTGCGGCGGTTGCTGAGCTGGCGCACGAGGGCCAAGTGCATGAGACCCTGGCGGATCGGAGCACCGAAGATGGACTCGGGCAGGGCCATGGAACCCTTCTTCGTGCCGGTGGCGGTGAAAATATCGATGTTCATGGTTATTTCTTCTTAGCGGGAGCTTTGGCGGCGGCAACGACCTTCAGCGGGTTCACACCCGTGTGGCCGGCCTGGACGGTGACGTAGACGAGCGCGCCGTTGGGGCCGGGCACGGCGCCCTTGATACCCAACACCTTCTCTTTGGAATCGGAAACGACCACCGGGCGGTTCTTGATGGTGACGGTGGCTCCTCCCATGCGTCCTGCCATTTTCTTGCCGGCATGGATACGGCCGGGCCAGGTGCGCATACCCACGGAACCGGGCTCGCGCTTGAAGTGGGAGCCGTGCGTGGCCGGTCCACCGGCGAAGTGCCAGCGCTTCATGACACCCTGGAAACCCTTACCCTTGCCGACGCCGGTGACGGTCACCAGGCTTCCCTCCGGAACGGACGAAACATCGACGGAACCGCCCTTGGCGAGGTTGTCGAGCTTCTCAACGTGGAATTCTTTTTGGTTGCGCATGGTCTTCTGCTCCTTGCCCTTGCGGGTCTTCATGACATCTTCGTCGATACCGAGAACGACGGCGTCATAGCCGTCCTTGTCCTTGGACTTGGTGCGCACGATGGTGTTGTCCTGCACTTTCAAGTAGGTCACAGCGACCTGCTCTCCCGTCGGGAGGAACATGCGGGACATGCCGATCTTGCGCGCGATAACACCGAGAGGCATCGGAACAAAGAATGCGGAGAGTACCTTGGAGGTTCCATCATGTCCGTGTGGAAGCGCTTGGGGCGCAGCCTCGGACTGGAACGTAAGGTGCTGTCGGAAAACCCGAAAGCCGACGCAATGTACAGACGTGAAAACATCGAGTCAACACGAATCGTCTCCATTTGGTGTTCAGCGACCGTCCGGGGGGTTGCTTTTTGCTCGCAGCATGGGACGGATACAAGTCTGAAAACGCGTTTTATGCTATACTGATCAGATACTTCCCCTTTTCCCATGTTGTCCAAGACCACCAAGACCAACCCGAAGCTGATCTGGGCCACCGCCGGATTCAACCTTGCGGCGCAGTTCTTCCTCACCGGCCTCTGGCTCTTCCCGATGATCGTGGAGACCATGTACGTGAAGATCTACTAAGCCCTGAACCGTATTCCGCAAACGCGTGCGCGCCGCTATGATCGGCCCGCATGGAAGATTTCCGCCGCGATAAAGTCGCACAACTCCGCACGATGGGCCGCAATCCGTACGCGCCCAAGTTCGACCGGACCCACACGCTGGGAGCCGGCGCCGGCCTGAGAGAAGGAGAGTCCGTCCGCATGGCCGGCCGCGTGATGCTGTTCCGCGACATGGGAAAGCTGACGTTCGCCACGCTGCAGGACCAGACCGGCCGCATGCAGATCGCGCTGAATAAAGAAGAGATTGGCGCCGACGAGTACGCGCTGGCCATGAAGATGATCGACCTGGGCGACCACATCGGCGTGGAGGGGACCCGTTTCACCACCAAGAAAGGCGAGCCGACCATCGCGGTGAAGAAGTGGACGATGCTCAGCAAAACGCTGCGTCCCCTGCCCGAGAAATGGCACGGGTTGTCCGACCGCGAGACGGCCCAGCGCCAGCGCTACCTGGACCTGACCAGCAACCGCGAGACGATGGAACGCATGCTGTTTCGGTCGAACTTCATTCGCGCCATGCGCGAGTTCTACTGGGAGAACGGCTTCGTGGAAGTGGACATCCCGGTGTTGGTGAACGCGCCGTCCGGCGCGCTGGCCACGCCGTTCGCCACCCACCACAACGCACTAGACCTAGACGTGTATCTGCGCATCGCGCTGGAGACGCACCAGAAGGAATGCCTGGTCGGCGGCTACGACCGCACCTTCAGCCTGGGCGCAGTCTTCCGCAACGAAGGCATGGACCCCAGCCACCTGCAGGAGTTCACCATGTGCGAGCACTACGCGTCGTACTGGGACTACGAAGACAACATGCGTTTCACCGAAACGATGCTGAAGACGATTCTTCAGAAAACGCGCGGCACCACCAAGGCCACGATCCTCGGCCGCGATGGCAAGCCCATCGACGTGGACTTCGGCGGCAACTGGCCCGTGCTGTCCATCCGCGATCTTATCAAGCGTGACTCGGGCATCGACTTCAACGAGCACAAGACCGCCGACAGCCTGCGCGCCGCCATGGCGAAGGCGGGGATCAAGCTGGAAGTGGACGTCTCCAAGATGGGTCGCGGAAACCTGATCGACCAGCTGTACAAGAAAGTCAGCCGGCCCAAAATCACCGCGCCGACGTTCATCACCCAGCACCCCATCGATTTGTCTCCGCTGGCCCGTCGCAACGACGAGAACCCGGATGTCACCGACCGCTTCCAGCTGGTGGTGGGCGGCTGGGAAATCGTGAACGCGTACAGCGAGCTGGTCGACCCCATCGACCAGGCCGGCCGGTTCGAGGACCAGGCCAAGGCCAAGTCCGGCGGCGACGCCGAGGCCCACGGCAAGGACGACGACTACGTGACCGCGCTGGAGCACGGCTGCCCGCCGTGTTCGGGTTGGGGGATGGGCATCGACCGCATCGTGGCGCTGCTGACGTGCCAGGAGAACGTGCGCGAGGTGGTGCTGTTCCCCATCATGAAACCCGAGGTCCACGTGCCCGCGAACATCCCGGCCAAAACGCCCATGCCGCACACGGCAAAGCCGAGCGCGCTTCCGCTGCCCGCATTGGCGGAACTCCCCGCCCCCGACGGCCACCACCTGCTGGAACACGCCAAGTACGGCCACTTGCTGCAGGGCGCCCACGGATTGATCGAAGCGCACACGGATCAGACCAAGGCGCATTTGATCGCCACCGGCGCGGCCATGGAAGCACTGGCCAAGAAGTTGGGCGGCGATCCGGCCACCTGGAAAGTGGCGGGCATGCTGCACGACTTAGACTGGGACAAGCTGGACAAAGACGCCGAGAAGCACTGCGGCCAGACGCTGGAAGAGATGCTGGCAAGCATCAAGGCGCCGGCCGAACTGCTGGGCGATATCCGCGCGCACTACGCGCACAAGTACGGCGCCGAGTACCCGCTGAACACCACGCTGCGCAAAGCGCTGTACTGCGTGGACGAGCTGACGGGCTTCATCATCGCCGTGACCAAAGTCCGTCCCAGCAAGAAGATCGCCGACGTGGAGGTGAAAAGCGTGACGAAGAAGATGAAGGACAAAGGCTTCGCCGCGCAGGTGGACCGCGAGCAGATGAAGCAGTGCGAGCCGCTGCTGGGCATCCCGCTCGACGAGTTCGTGCAAATCACGCTGGACGCCATGAAGCCGCTGGCAGCCGAACTTGGACTATGAACGCGGCGCCGGAAAGAATCGGTCCCGTCGCGCGCATGGAAGACCGTGCGCCGTTCCCGGACGCGCTGCGTCACCAGTTCGCCGGCGCGACCCCGGAGGAAATCGAATTCGCCATCCAGCGCCTGCCGCCGCAGGCGATCGAGACATTCCAACGCCTGCGCAGGCTGAAGGATGAAATCCTGGCGTGGCGCCGGCGCATGAGCATGCGGCTGTACGCATCGTAATTCTTGGACACGGGAAAAGCGGGCGCTAGACTGCGCGGCCATGCCTCCTTCGTTTGAGCAGCGGCGCGATACGGTCCACGAGCTGATCGTAGCCGGACGCCTGGGCTGCAGCTTCGGGTCGCAGGACGCAAAGCAGAAGAACATCCTGTATTGCCCCGGTCCGGCCTCGGGCGAAAACGACGACCTGGAGCGCTACGCCCAAGACCTGCGGCACTTCGCGGCCAGCGAGTCGGGCACGCTCATCGTGTTGCCCGACCACGACGCCGCCACGTTTCAGGAAGGCCGGGAACAGGCTTACCAGCTGAACGAGTGGACGTTCCAGGCCTGCTGCATCAGCAACCGAAAGGCCATCGCCGAGATGCTGGGGGGTACCGCGGACAGCACGTTGGCGGGCATCCTTCGCGATATGCATGCACGACAGGCGACGAAGGAAGCCGAAGGCCTGGCATGGCTGCGCACGGAAATCGGGCGCGAGGTACTGCGCCACAAGTTCGTCACCGAAGGCCCCGGGCAATTGGAGCTGATGCACGACAGCGTCCGCAGCCTGATCGCGTTCGTCATGGGTCCGTACTACAAGCGCATCACAAGGCTGCCGCACCCGCGCCACAGCCCCCATACGCTGTACGTACTGAATGACATGATGGAAATCGTGGTGGCCATGGGCCAAGCCGCGGCCGTCGAGGGTATCCGCCGCTGGCAAACCGCGGCGGTGGGCTACCGGTACGAGCAGGGCTTCCACCTAGACCAAGTCCCCCAGCCCATCGACGAAACCAAGGAGGCCTGGGGCATCCAGGACTAGCCGACTTTCTTCAGCGTGCGCGCGGCGATGTCATACGCCTCGGTGCGCAGCGGGATGGCGGCGGTATGCACGGCGGGGCGCTGCTTGTGGACCCTGTCGACGCGCTGCCGTTCGCCGTCGTTCACGAGCACGTCGACCACGTGCAGATCGAACGCCGGACCCTTTCCGGACTGCGCTTGAATGAGTCTGCGCGCCTCCTGCAGGCGCTCGCCATCGGTATCGATGTTGCCGTGGTGCGATTCCCAGGAACCGGTCGTATCGATCATCATCAAGCGGTCATCGCCCGCCTGCACCGCCAAGTCCACCGGGAAGCCGCTGTGCGGAACGTGGTTGTGAAACGTCATGCCCGTGCTGCCGCTGCGGCGGCGGAGCGTGTATCCGGCTCCCAGTTCCAGCGCGTCGTCGCCTTCCAGTGCCAACATGTCCATATCCCGGATGCCCAGCTTGTCGAGCATGACGCGCACCACGCGTTGCACCACGAAAGCGGTGCTCTCCACGCGTACCCGGCCCAACTCCTGCTCGGGCGATAACTTGGCGCCGTTGCGCGCTTCTTCATCGCGCAAAGCCAACGCGCATTGGGCCGCATGTTCGGACCAATCGCCGGCCGACATGACGGAGACGACCTTGCCGCGCAAATTGGCGCCGGCGATGCCGAGCATATCGGCAAAATGACGCGGATCACGCGCGCGCTCGGGCGCGCCGACGTAGCCTTGCAGGACATTCTTCATAGTGGCATCCACACTACGGCTTGGCATGACGCTGTCAAAAAAAACAACGCCACACGCATGTTTGCGGCTTGGGCTGCAACAGAGACGCTATCAGGCGGCCAAATACAGGCTCAGCACGCGCTCGGCATCGGCCGGAACGGGCAGCGTGGCGACGTTCGAGTACTGCTGGATCAGGCGATCGATGGCGTTGACGCCGTCTCCCGCCACCGAGCGCAAGGCGGTGAGGTCACCGACGACTTGGCTCGAGGCATCCTGCGTGCTGCGGGTCAGGCGCGCATCGGCGCCTTCCAGGACGGCCTTGAGATTCACCGGGCGGTACTGGGGGTTGGCACCGCCGTCGATGGCGGCGTTGAAATCCGTGCGCAGCGCGTCGATGTCCGGGCGGGGCCAGCTGCCCGATGCCAGCAGCGTGTCGAGCTGGGTGCTCACGCCGTCGCGGGCGCGGGCGATGTCGGGGCGGTTGGTGTTCCAGATCGTTTCCAATTCCGTACTGGTGGCGTTGCGCAGCTTGGCGGCATCGACCTCGCGCTGGTGACCGTCGGTGTAGCGCTTCAGGTCCTGGAAGCGGCGCGGCAGGTCGCGAACAACGGCCACGTCGGCGGGCAGCATGTTGCGCACCGCGGCGATGGCCTGACGCGCGACGGTATCCGAACGCTGCAGGATGGCACGCGCCTCGGGGATCTTCACCGACAAGACTTCCTGCTGGGCCTGGATGATGCCGAAGAACTTCTTCGCCTCCTCCACGGTGCGAGCCGCCTGCAGACGCGTATTGGCCAGCCTGAGGGCCGTGTGTGCGGCGGTTGCCGCCGCGTAGGCCTGATGCGCTGCCGGATGGTTGGCGTTGGCCGGGTTGAACGACGCATACACGCCGTCGGAATCCGCGGTGATGCGGCCGCCGAGGGCGCGCAACTCGGGAATTTCCTGGTCGGTGCGGTCCAGTGCTTTCTCCCAGGCGGCACGGAACAACGTGTTCGCGTGCTTGAAGTCCTCTTCCACGTCGGCCATGGTGAAGCGAGGAGTGGCGCCGGTGAAGTCGGCGATCGTCACGTTCGCCTCGTTGATCGCGGCATCGACCACGCCGGGCATGGGGACCGGAGGAGTAAGCGCGGCCCAGCGGGTGCGCATTTCGGTGAGACGTACGGTGTAGACGCCGGCCTTGCGGACGTTGTCCGAGCGCTCGACGGCGCGATCCCAAGCCTTGTTGAATTTGCCCTTGGCCTCATCGAAGGCATCCTCGACCTGCTTGGCGGTGTAGGTGGGCGTGGCCGAAGCGAAGTTCGTGACCATCGCGGCGATGCCGGTAAGCGCTCCATCCACGTCGCCGGGGAGTGCCGGACGGGGTGCCGGAACGGGCAAGGCGGTCGCCCAGCGGTTGCGGAGTTCGGCGCACTGGCCGGTATACATATTGATCTTGCGGATGCTGTCGCGGCGCTCCGTCTGTTTGTCCCATGCTTTGTTGAACTGATCTTCCGCGGCCTTGTAGGCGTCTTCGATTGCCTTGAGCGTGTGCCGCGCATTCGGTCCGGTGAAATCGGTGACCATGGTGGTCACGCCGGCCAGACTGGCCTCCAGATCTGCCGGAATGGCGGGAGCACCTCCTCCGCCGATGGGAGCCAATGCGGCCCAGCGGGTGCGCAACGCCGTGATTTGCGCGCCAAATACCTGGGCGGCACGGACATCCGGGGCACGCTCGGCGGTGCGGGCCTGCGCCTTCTTGATGGCCTCTTCGGCTTCCGGGCGCAGCTTGTCCCACTCGGCCTGTACTTCGGCCAACGACTGCTCTGCATTCGGCACCCGAGCCAGACCGTCGGCCAGGCCGCGCAGGGTATCGAGACGCACGACCAGCGAGTTGGTGGCGCTGCCGCCGACGTCCATGTAGGTTTTGCGGATACGATCGATGGCGCGAACGATCGCAGCGCCTTCGCGGTTGCGCTCCATGGCGGTTGTTGCGGCCTGGAGATCGAATTTGCGGGGGCGGCGGACGTAGTGGTACAGGCTCTTGCCCAGCTTCCAGCTTCCCCAAACGGCGGCGGGAATACCCACCGACAATCCGAACGAGGTCGCGGTCAGACCGAGTCCGGCGGCGCTGCCGATGCCTCCGCCGACCATGCCGACGTATTTGCCGATTTTCTCCGCGCCGATGCCGTATCCGAGCCAGCGCTTGGTCAGCGCGTCGATGCCGCGGCCGGCGAATTTACCGACACCGTAGCCGGCGGCTGCGGCGGCCGTGACGATGCCGCCGTTCACAAACCATGACAGCGTGCTTGCTCCACCCACCGCGGCGGCAATCTTGGTTCCGAGTGCCGCCAAACCCTGGCCGCCGATGGCGGTGCCGGTGACGTAGGCTGCCGTTCCGGCGACGGCGGTGATGGGTACGGCGTTGCGGCGCACCACGGCGGCGCCCTGCTTCACCGTATCGCTGATGGTATCCAGCGTGTCGAAGAAGATGCTTTGGTCGATACCCGTGCGGCGGGCGATGGTCTCGGCCTGCGCCTCGTAGCGCTGGCGCGCAAGGTGGTACTCGTCCTTGGCCGTGCGCAACACGTCGGAATTTTCCGGTGCGGTGTGCAACAGTGACGCGCGGACTTGCTTGGTGCGCTCCAGGTCGGCTTCGCGGCGTGCCATGCGGAACGCCAGCTCCTCGGCCTCGCTGCGGTTCAGCCGCGCCTCGGCGGCGGCTGGCACCGGGAAATTCTGGCGCAGCTGGGCCAGGATGATTTCCGAAATCTGGCCGGCACGCGCGGCTACTTTCTTCGCCTCGGCACTGTCCGGGGCGACTTTGGTTTCGGGCGCTGTGTTTTTGTTGGTATTGGTGTCCGACATTCGGGAGGCCGATAAATCCAAGTATTATAGCACAAAAACGCGCTTTCTTAAAGCGCTGCGCCGGGCTGCCGGGATGCAGCCTTTTTTGCCGCCTAAAAAAGCATTCTAAGCCGCTTTCAGCACTATCTTACTCCAGCTCGTACACGCGCTCGCGCTCGGGCATCTCGATTTGCACGCCCGGCTTGGCGGCGACGGTGCGCTTCGCCAGCGCGTACATGCTCTTCTCTTCGCCGTGCACGAAGAACGCCTTCTTCACGCCCGGGATCTTGGCGATGTACGCGTCCAGGTCGTTGCAGTCGGCGTGGCCGGAATAGGCGTTGATGTACTCGATCTGCGCCTTCTTCTGGATGACTTCGTCGAAGATCGTGACGTCGGTGAATTCCTTGTCGATGATGCGGCGGCCGAGCGTGTTCTCGGCCATGTAACCCACGGCCAAAACGGTGTTTCGGGCGTCTTCAAGTTCGTTTTTCAGGTGATGGCGAATGCGGCCGGCCTCGCACATGCCAGAGCCCGCCATGATGATCATGGGGCCTCGCGCGCCGTTGAGCTCTTTGCTTTCGTCCACGCTCTCGGTGTAATTCACGAGCGAGAACTGGAACGGGTTGTGCGCCTTGCTGAGGAACCGGTCGAACATGTCTTGGTCGTAGCACTCGGGATGCCGGCGGAAGATCTCGGTGACTTTGGACGCCAGCGGTGAATCGATGATGATGGGCACGGCCGGGATTTCCTTGGCGTCCCACAGGATATGCAGGTCGTAGACGATCTCCTGCGTGCGCTCCAGCGAGAACGCCGGAATCAACACCTTTCCGCCGCGGTCACTGGTCTTGATGATGACGTCGCGCAGCTTGTCGCGGGCGGTCGAGATGTCGTCATGGCCACGGTCGCCGTACGTGCTCTCGCAGATCAGGTAATCCACGTCGGGCATCTGCTCGGGGTCGCGGATGATCGGAAGCGACGAGCGGCCGAGGTCGCCGGAGAAGCCTATGCGGACCGTCTTGCCCTTGGATTCCACTTCGATCAGCAACATCGCCGCGCCCAGAATGTGGCCGGCTTCCATGAACGTGCAGTACACGCCGGGAATCACCTGGAAACGCTCGTGATAATTCTTGCCGACGAACAGCTTCATGACCTCTGCGGCGTCCTGTTGCGTGTACAGCGGGCCGCTGACGCTCATCATGGTTCCGCGCAAGTGCTTGCGGAAATACTCCTCGTCTTTCTCCTGGATATACGCCGCGTCCTGCAGCATGACCGCCGTCAGATCCTGGGTGGCGTAGGTGCAGAAGATCGCGCCCTGGTAGCCCTTCTTGTACAACAGCGGAATGCGCCCGGTGTGGTCCATGTGAGCATGGCTCAAAATCATGGCGTCGATGTCCTTCGACGGATCGAACGTGAATTGGACGTTCTTCTCGGCGGCTTCCTTGCGCTTGCCCTGGAACATGCCGCAGTCCAGCAGAATACGCTTTCCCCCGACGTTCAATTCATGGCACGTGCCGGTGACTTCGCGGGCGGCTCCGTGGGACGTAAACGTGATGTTTGGCATGGGTGTGATGGTGAGGCGCGGACGCGGAATGTGGTATTGCGTTTTCAGGCTTTTATTCGCTGGTCAACGCAGGGTCTCCGAGCCCATCATTTCATTGTACACCAATCGAGCCCAAAAGTCCCGCCTTTTCCTCTTTGGTAAGGGCTCGAAGCGATCCGATGGGCAGTCGGGAATCTTCCAGCGTCGCCACCCGTACGCGCCGCAGCTCTTTCACGGTGTAGCCGACATACTGGCACATGCGCCGGATCTGGCGGTTCTTGCCCTCCGTGAGGACGATGCGGATGACGTTATGGCGGATTTTCTTCACCTGGAGGGGCTTGGTCATGCTGCCGTCCATCTCGAATCCGCCTTCGAGTTTTTTGCAGTCGAAAGGGCTGATCTCGCGATCGAGGGTTACGTCATATTCCTTCTCGTGGTGGAATTTCGGGTGGGTGAGTCGGTAGGCCAGCACCCCATCGTTGGTGAACAGGAGCAGGCCGGTGGAATCCTTGTCCAGGCGGCCGACGGGCGAGATTTTCCCTTGCAGATGGGCTGGAAGCAAATCTCGAACCGAGGGGGCCTCTCCCGGGCGTTTATGGGGCACGTTGGTGGTTTCCACCCCTTCGGGCTTGTTCATCACGTAATAGAGCATTTCTGCGCGATCCTGGACCACTTTACCGGCGCACTCGATGGTGTCGGTGTCCGGATCCGCTTTTTGACCCAGTGTGGCGACCACGCCGTTGACCTTCACCAAGCCGGCGACGATGTACTCCTCCGCCTTGCGCCTGGAACAGACGCCGCGAGCCGACAAAATCTTCTGGATGCGTTCTTGCACGGGGCGATTGTACACGCACACGCCGAAAAGACGCGGCCTTCCGGATGGTTGCTAGCGACAATGGAACAGCACCCACTGGGTGCCGTCGTCGGTGACACCGCTCAAGGATTCGGAAACCGGCACACCGTCGCACGTCTGGACCTGGCACTCGGTCATCTTCCTGCTCAAGTCTGCGGCGCTAGCCGGCATGCTGCAGACGAACTGGCCGGCGGCGGGAACGGGGATCGGTGTCGCGGGGTACGGGGAATCCACCCGCACGCTCATGTTCTCCTCACTCACCAGCTGCGCCTGGAACGGCGCCTGTCCGGTGGTGTAGATGGTTGCCGCCACCCCAACGAACACGAACGCACCCAAGACAAGGCGCTTGATCGGCAGAACGACACGGGACTTCGGCATGGCGATGGGGGTATGTCTGTTATTCCCATTCTACAATAAAATTACATATTTTACAATGATGATACGCCGATGCACCTATGTGGTATTACGCTGTCATTTTGAATACGGGATTGAATTTATAAGGCAAAACAGCAGACGCCAGATGCCGATTCCCCCGGTGTAAGAAAACTAGACTTCGTGTCAGGACTGTAGAACATCCGTCCCCGGCTCATCAGCCGGCGAACCCTGCACGGCATCCTTCGATGTTCCCGCGATGGCGCGTTGCGCCTTGGTGACATACACCCGCCGCTTCACGTGGAATTCGGGCGGAGCGGAGGTGCCAGGCACCACGCCTTGTCCGGTAAGCGCGAGCAGTTGTTCGCGGTGTTCGGCCGCGCCGGCAAGCACGAGATTCTTGGCGGCATCCGGATGTTCGGCCTGAACGACGTCGCGGGCGAACATTTGGAGCAAGGAGGGGGTCAGTACCATGGGATGCGTGAAGAAAGGCCCGTATTGTTGCCCAGATCGTCGAATACGTCAAAAAAGCCCCGGAAATGGGCCTGGAATCGTCTGGCAACGGCCGAATGAGTCTATGACCGAACTGGCCCTGGAAATGCGGCTATACCGCATTCTAGGACCTCGATCTGACTCTCTCCAGCACTGTGTCTTGGCGCCGACCTACTCTCGCAAGCCGTAGCAGCTTACTACCATTGGCGCGCCCGGGCTTAACTGCCGTGTTCGGAATGGGAACGGGTGTTTCCCCGGGGCCATAGGCACCAAGACGCAATGCTGGAAAAAGAACTTTCTACGAAGAATCAAGATTCCTGCAGACGAAGGCATTTGTCATGCCCACGTACTGCCCGCTCATGAAACATGAACAGCACAGACAACCAACCTCAGCTGACCGCGTAGCGGAAAGAGAGGCGCTCATGCCGTGAAGGCACAAGCGATACTACATGTTCAATCGCCCGTTAGTATCACTCAGCTAAATGCGTTGCCGCACGTACACTTGTGACCTATCTACCAGGTAATCTTCCTGGGGGCTTATGGGGAAAATTAATCTTGAGATGGGCTTCCCACTTAGATGCTTTCAGCGGTTATCCCTTCCGAACATAGCTACCCTG
>CAYSWB010000007.1:0-71563 GCA_964434575.1 uncultured Candidatus Peribacteria bacterium
GCGCACGCGGCCGGCATGGCGTCGGCGGTCGTTCCGCCGCACGCGTCGGCGGCCATGAGCGTCAGCAGCGGGCGGACGCGCTTGCCCGGCATGAGCAGGCTGTAGCGCATGGCCTCGGTCAGGCCGGCGTCGCCGGGAACCGCGCTGAAGCGGTCCAGCGCCGCTTCCACCCCCGCAAGATTGGCGGCAGCGAAAACATCGAAGGGTGTGGCGCTCTGCGGCATAGGTGCATAGTATGGCACGGAGACCATGAGCGCACGTTCCGCCTACGCGACCGGCAAGATCATCGTCAGCGGCGAGTACGCCATGCTGTTCGGCAAGCCCGGCATCGCGTTCCCGTCCGAACATTGGATCGGCGTCACGTGGAAACGCGACCGCAAGCGCGGCCTCGACATCGACTGGCCGGAAGTACCGGAGAAAGACCTGTGGCGCACGTACCTGCAGGAGATCGCCAAGCGCTGCAACGCGCCGGGCACGCTGAAGGTGGAAAACCACATCCCGCTCGGCAAAGGCATGGGCTCGTCCACCGCGCTGCTCATCGCGACGTGCAAGGCCGTGCTGGGCGATGACTGCCGCGAGGAAGCACTGAAGATCGAGAACGAGGTGAATCCGGGGAACAGCGGCATGGATTTCGCCGTCATCTGGGAGCGCCAGCCGGTGTATTTCCAAAAAGACCGCGGGGCGGTGCCGATCGGGCTGCCGGGCGAAGTGCTGCAAAACGCCATCCTGGTGGATACCGGCGCGCCCAACGAAACCACGCCCGAACTGGTGAAGTGGATCCGCTCGCGCGAGAAGGAAAACGCCGAGGCCATCGAATTGATCGGCACATGCACCGAGCGGCTGGCCAAAGGCGAAAGCGTGAAGGAGGTCATCCGCGACCACCACCGCGCACAGGTGATGCTGGGCGTGGTCCCGCCGCACGTGGCCGGATTCATCGCGGCGATCGAGAAACTGGGCGGCGCGGCAAAGGTGATCGGCGCCGGCGGACGGACGGGCGGCGGCGGCATGGTGCTGGCCGTTCACGACAAACCCGACGAAATCCACAAGCTCATCGAACCCGAGCCGGACTACGTGCTGCCGGACAAGGATAAGAAGAAGGACTGATCAGCCCGCGATCTTCCGGAGGTACGCGGTGATGGCGGAGATGTCGGCGAACTGCTTTTTCGGATACGCCTCCGGCGGGATGCCTTCCAGTGTGGGCGTGCTGCCGCCCATCACCATCCAGGTTTCCAAGCCCATCCGGTTGCCGCCCAAAATCTCGGTCTCGGGCGTGTCGCCGATCACCACGGTGCCGCGGGGATCCGCGCCCATGCGGCGCATGGCTTCCTCGAACATGGCCGGCTCGGGCTTGCCGCACACGATGGGATCGCGGCCCGTGCTGTGCCTCAGGAACGCCATTGTCCCGCCATTGGCGGGAAACGAGACGCCTTGGGCGTTGCGCGCCTTGCGGTCGGGGTTCGTGACCAGGAATTGCGCGCCGTGGTCCACGATGCCGCTGTGGGCGGCGGCCAGGTGCTGGTACGCCATGTCCATGGTGAAGCCGGTCACCACGTGCGTGGGCGGCTCGGCCCAGCCGTGTTCGGCTTTCCACTGGTCGTTGATGATCCTCGCGCCGCGGCTCCTAAGCGCATGCTCAAGTCCGTCCTCGCCGATCATGCACACGCGCACCTGCCCGGCGGTATCGCGGCAAATCAAGTCGGCCGCTACCTCGGGCGAGGTGATGACGTGGCTCTCGTCGCAGTCGGCCCCGAAGCGGCGCAGGGTCTCGGCGTGGTAGCCGGGGCGGAAACGCGCGTTGTTGGTGGCCAAGATCCACCGGATATCCAGCGCAGTGAGTGTGGCCATGAACTCGGCAAGTCCGGGATCGACCTGCTTTTCATGCCAGAGCACGCCGTCCCCGTCCAAGATCACCGACGATGGCAGGGCGTTCGACATAAGGGCCGCGCACTGTACCGTCCGCTTTCTATCCGCGCAAATACGCCGTGATCTCGCGGATGTCCTCGAACATGCGGTCGGGCTTCTTTTTCGCCGCGGCGGCTTCGGCCTTGGACGTGATGCCGCTGAACACCAGCCACGTCGGCATGCCCAGCTTCTGGCCGGCAAGGATTTCCGTTTCCAAGTTGTCCCCCACCACCGCGGTGGTCTTGGGGTCGGCGCCCATGCGGCGCATGGCTTCCTCGAACATGGTCGGCTCGGGCTTGCCGATGACGATGGGCGCGACGCCGGTGCAGTACTGCAGCAAGGCCGACACCGATCCGCCGCCGGGGTAACTGGCGCCGGAAGAATGCTTGCTGAGCCGGTCGGGATTCGTGGCGATGAGCACCGCGCCATGATCTTTGATCGCGGTGGTCGCGGGCGCCAGTTTGTCCATGTACGTCAGCGTGGTGTCCATGCCGGCGACCACGTGCGTGGGCGGATTCGTCCACGCGCCGCCCTTCCATTCGTCGTTAATGACCTGCAGACCCATGGATTCCAATTCGGTGCGCAGCCCCTGCTCGCCGACGATGAACACGCGCGCGTCCGGCGCCGTGCGCTTGAGGTACGACGCGGTGGCCTGCGGCGAGGTGATGATCTCCTCCGGCGATACGTCCACTCCGAAGCGCTTGAACTTGTCGACGAAGTGCTTGCCGTCGTAGCGGGCGATGTTCGTGGCGACCGTGAAGCCGATGCCAAGCTCGCGCAGCGTGCCGATGAACTCGGCGATGCCAGGGCGAGGCTTCTCCACGTCCCACAGCACGCCGTCGGCGTCCAGGATGCAGTGCTTGATGCTTGGGGGCGTCATCGGCGCGCAGAATAGCGCAGGTTGAGCGGACTGCGAACTGGCTCTATCCTCTAGTCTCGATCCAACGCATAAACATGCCGTCCACGGCGATTTCGACTCCCAACATCGCGCTCATCAAATACTGGGGCAACCGCCACGAGGCGTACCGTCTTCCGGTGGCCGATTCCCTGTCGATGGCGCTGGACACGCCGAGCGTCGAAATCACGGTGGACCATGCGGAGCAGTTTTCGCTCAAGTCGTATGACATGGACGGCAATGAAAAGGTACAGAGCGAGACGTCTCTCAAGCGCTACGACGCCGTGATGGCCAGCTACCAGCGCTACCTTGGCGAAATGGGTCTCGGCAACGCGATCCCCAAATCGCTCTCCGTCGTCATCAAGTCCGCCATCCCGCCCAGCATCGGCATCGCCTCGTCGGCAGCGGTGTTCAGTTGCTTGGCCGAGGCGACGGCGGGTTTGATCAAAGACAAGCGCGAACTCGACCGCAGGCAGATCAGCGTGCTGGCCCGGCTGGGCTCCGGCTCGGCCTGCCGCGGCGCGTACGACGGGTACGTGGCCATCCGCGCGGGCGAGGGCGACGACATCGACGCCGCCTACGCCGAGCAGATCGCCGACGATGCGCATTGGCTCCTGCACGACGTGATTCTGGTGCCGAGCACCGCGGAGAAGAAGGTGGGCTCCACCGAAGGCCACGCCGGCGCGGCCACCAGCCCGCACTTCGCCGAGCGCGTGCGCCAGATGCCGCGCCGCATGAAGGAATGTTCGAAAGCCATCCGTGACCGCGACTTCGAAAAACTGCAGTACGTTTCCGAGGAAGACGCGCTCGACATGCACCACTGCATGCAAACCCAGAACCCTCCGCTGCAGTACCTGAACGCCGAGACGCTGCGGATCGTGGAGGAGATCAAGGCGCTGCGGAAGCGCAAGCACCTGCCGGCGCTGTTCACCATGGATGCCGGGCCGACGGTGCACCTGTTCTGCACCGACGACGCGCTGCAGGATGTCTTGGAGTATGCCGAAGCGCAAAAAAACTGCCTGCTCTTCCGCTCCAAGACCGGCAAGGGTTCCTTCCTCAAAAACTAATGGACCTGCGCACGCTCCCCGACGGCTTGGACGGCAGCGGCCGCGTGGCCGAACGCCGCCGCCGGGCGGAGGACGAACTGAAGCTCGACCTTGCCGCGCTCACGCCGGTGCCGGCGAACATCGGCCACGCCGACGAGCGCAACTGCGAACAGATGATCGGCGTCATCGGTCTGCCGGTCGGCATCGCCGGTCCGCTGAAGGTGCGCTTCGGCAACAAACAGTACGCCGACGTCTGGCTGCCGCTGGCCACCACCGAGGGGGCGCTCGTCGCCAGCGCCAACCGCGGCTGCAAAGCGCTGTCCATGAGCGGCGGCGTGACCATCGTGAAGGCGCCGTTTTTGGGAATGTCGCGCTCCATCGCGTTCCGCATGACGGGCAAGGCGCCCGCCATCAAACGCATGATCGAAAAACAGGCGTCCGTCTGGAAAGCGGTCGGCGAAGCGACCAGTAACCACCTGCGCATCATCGACTATACGATCGACGTGTCGGGCAAGTACCTGTTCCTCACGATCTCGTGCGACACCGACGAGGCGATGGGCATGAACATGACCACGCTCGCGGCGCAGGCGATCGCGGATTGGCTCGCCGGCAACGACATGGGCCTGGCATGCGTGACGGTGGCCGGCAACGTGGATAGCGACAAGAAACCGAGTTCCCGGACCCACAAACTCGGCCGCGGGTTCGAGGTGGTGGCCGAGGCCGAGCTGTCGGAAGAAGTGATAGAGACCGTGCTGAAGACGACCGCCGACGCCATGGTCGCGGTGGCCGACGCCAAACTGAAAGTCGGGTCCAAGGTGGCCGGTGCCATCGGGGCCAACCTGCACGCCGCCAATCTCGTGGCCGCCCTGTACCTGGCCACCGGCCAGGACGCGGCGCACGTGGTGGAGGGATCGCTGTCCGACACGACCGTGAAGAAAACGACGGGCGGCCTGATGATCCGCGTGCGGATGCCGGCCGTGCTCGTGGGCGTGCGCGGCGGCGGCACCACGCTCCCCGCCCAACAGACCTGCCTCAAGCTGCTCACGCTGCCGGACACGGGCCTGAGCACCAAGCGCCAGCTGGCCGAGAGCATCGCGGCCGGCGTGCTGGCCGGGGAGACATCGCTGCTGGCGGCCCAGGCCGGACATGCACTTGCGAAAGCGCATAAGACGTTGGGGCGCTGAGGCGCGGCATGCCATACTGCGCGCGTGAAGATGACGATTCCCCATCGTGTTTGGAGCACCCTCGCCGCGGTGGCCCTGGCGTACCTGCTGGGCATGGCGATGACATTGCTCGCGTACGCGGGCCCGGATGAGTTTCCGCTCTCCGGATCGCAGTACTTGGACATGCCGTTCTACCTGGCCGCGGAGTATCCGCTGTGGGCGGCGGGCATCCTGGCGCTGTGCGTCGTGCTCGTGAACGTGTGCTGGACGGTGGCATTGCGCCGTTCACGCCTGAAGTGAAAATACCCTCCCGGGGACTGACGAGACGGCCGTTTTCTGCTATCGTGCGGACTCCCATGAAAACCGCCATTCACGCGTTCGGCCGTTATGTGCCCCGCAACCGCATCAAGTCGTCGGTGATCGCGGCGCACTGGAAGCGCGGCACCGAACAGGCCGACGGGCTGGGCATCATCGAGAAAGCCGTCGCCGCCCGCGACGAGGACGCCTTCACGCTCGGCTGGGAAGCCGCGCGCCAGGCGCTGGAAACCGGTGGCATCGACCCCAAGGACATCGGCGCGATTTTCGTCGGTTCCGAGAGCCACCCGTACGCGGTGAAACCGACCAGCGCCATGCTGGTGAGCGCCCTGAAATTAAACCCCATGTGCCACTGCGCCGACCTGGAGTTCGCCTGCAAGGCCGGCACCGCCGCCATTCAGATCGTCAGCGCCATGGCCGCGTCCAAACAGATTCAGTACGGCCTGGCCATCGGCGCCGACACCGCCCAGTCCAAGCCCGGCGACGCGCTGGAGTATTCGGCCGCAGCCGGGGCAGCCGCGTTCGTGGTCGGTCCGTCGACCCCCAAGAACCCCGGCATCTGCGCCATCGACGCCACACTCTCGTACACCAGCGACACGCCGGACTTCTGGCGCAACGCGGAGGAAAAGTATCCCTCGCACGCGGGCCGCTTCACCGGCGAGCCGGCGTACTTCCACCACGTGCAGACAGCCGCCAAAGCCATGATGGAAAAGGTGAACATGAAGCCGGAAGAATTCGACCACGTCGTGCTGCACATGCCCAACGCCAAGTTCCCAGCCCAGGCCGCCAAGAAGCTGGGCTTCACCGATCAACAGATGAAAGCCGGCTTCGTGGTGCCGCACATCGGCAACACGTACAGCGCCTGCTCGCCGCTCGGATTGGCCGAGGTGCTGCAGGTCGCCAAGAAGGGCGAGAGCATCCTGCTGGTCTCCTACGGTTCGGGCGCCGGCAGCGACGCGTTCGTGCTGACCATGCTCAAAGACGGCAAGGCATTACCCGCGGCGCCGAGCCGCGAGATCACCCACCTGGAGTACGGCGAGTACCTACAGCTCGTGAAGGCGGTATAGAGCCCGACCGTACCCCGTGCACCAGAGACAAGAATTTGACAAAACAAAAAAAGATTGCAATAAAGAGTCATGCGAAATACACCTGACACTTTCTCGGCGGTCCCGACGGCGGCCACACCGGCAAGAATGGGTGGCGTCTTCACCCGCCGTGCCGCCATCCAAGCGGGGCTGGCCGGATTGCTGTCCCTCTCCGTCTCCGGCGACACGAAGGTGGAGCGCAGGGAGGCTCTGACTCCGCGCAAGGTCTTGGACGCACTCATGAATCAGGGTATCGCGGGAGCACGCACAGTCGTCGCACCCGTGGTTCCGGAGGAGTACGACCACGTGTTCCTGCACATTCCGCAGCGCCACCAGGTCATGTTGATGGACGGCATGGCGCAGCGCGCCGTCCGCGCTTCGCAAGCCGATATCGAAACCATGTTGCTGGACTTGCAGCGTCGCTTCGGTCTCCGCGACGTCTATCCGGAAAACATGGTTCCGAAGAACCTGCGCGACAGCGAGTTATTCGCGCACCGCGATGATCCCGAAAAAGAATTCATGGACGCCATCGCTCTCCAGAAGTCCTTACTGGACGATGCACGCAAGCGGAACGAGCCGGAAGAGCACACGCGGGTGCTGGAGCAGATGACGCAACGGAACTTGGCCGAGTTCGAACGTGAATTGGCGCTGGTCCGCCGTTTGGGCAAAGACGGCTACAACCGGATGAGATTCGAGAAGCTCCAGCGCAACGACGCGGAATTCGACGCGCCGCTCAGGCTGGAATTAGCCGGCCGCATCCGGCGGCGGATGTGCGGCAGCGACGAGGCGCTGACGCGCGCGGGGCAGATGCGCGACAAGCACGGATTACGCCATCCCGCGATCACGGACGACCGCGAGGACGATGCCATCCGCATCGTGCTCGGCCAGGCCACCGACCCGTTGCTCGTGGTGCCATACGGCTCCGCACATGATTTTACGAACAACATCCAAGTGCATAACGCCGCCCAGCCGCATCGCAAACTGGCCCTGGTGGTTGCGGAACCGGAGTCGCATCAGCGCATTCCTCTTCGCATGGGGTAAGAATCTGCGCATGGACAGAACGCCAGGAGTATTGCGTGAACTATCCCATACGTTATAAAATCCCCCAGTTCATGCGAGAAACCATTTACGTCCTCGGTGGAGGCCAAACGCGCTTCGGCGAGCTGTGGGAGAAATCCCTCCAGCAACTGATCGAAGAAGCGGTCTACAACGCGCTCGAAAGCAGCGGCGTGATGACCACCGACATCGACTATGTCGTGATCGGCAACATGGTCAGCGGCGAGACCGCCGCCCAGGCGCATTTGGGAACCTTCGCCTCCAGCCTGCTCCCGCACCGTCCGCCCGCCCTGCGCGTGGAGGCCGCGTGCGCATCCGGCGGCTTGGCCGTGCACACCGCATGCGCCCTGCTGGAATCCGGCCGCGCACAGACCATCCTGGTGGTCGGAGCCGAGAAGCTCACCGACGTCTCCGGCGACCTGGTCACCCGCGCGCTGATGCACGCCGCCGACAGCGAGAAGGACACGCCCGCCGGACTCACGTTCCCGGGCATCTTCGCGCTCACGGCCCAGGCCTACATGCACGAGCACGGCCTGAAGCGCGACCAGCTGAGTCTGGTGTCCGCTTCCACCCACCGTGCCGCGACACTGAACCCCTACGCGCAGTTCCGCCGCGAGATCCCGGCCGCAAGCATCTCCAAGAGCCCGCTCGTCGCCGATCCTCTGCGTCTGCTGGACTGCTCGCCCATCAGCGACGGCGCCGCCGCGATGGTGCTTTCCACCAAAAAGACGGGCTCCGTGCGTATCGCCGCGTCGCAATTGGGCAGCGATTTCCTCAGCCTGGCCGACCGCGAGAGCATCACGTCGTTCCAAAGCACGAAGAAGGCCTTCGCAGCCGCCATGAAAGAAGCCGACTGGACCAAGAAAGACATCGACGTGATGGAATGCCACGACTGCTTCTCGATCGCGACCATCATCCACCTGGAAGACATGGGCTTCGCCCGCACCGGCGAGGGCATCAAGTTGTTTGAGCAGGGCGACACCGGAGCCGACGGCGCGCTGCCCATCAATTGTTCCGGAGGTCTGAAGGCGTGCGGCCACCCCATCGGCGCCACCGGCGTGAAACAAGTGCTCGATATCTACAAGCAGCTCTCCGGCACCGCGCCCAACCAGGTCGCCAAAGCCAAGCGCGGCCTCGCCCACAACTTGGGCGGCGTCGGCGCCACCTGCACCCTGCACCTTCTCGAAGCCGCGTAACCATGCCCAACCGCATCCCCGCCCTCCACCGCCGCACCAAGCAGCTCGCCAAAACCGAGCTGAAAGCCGGTACGATCGTGAGTTTCACGACCATCCAGCATCCGCCGGCGGGTTTCGGCTCCGAGCCGTACACCGTGGCGCTGGTGGAACTGGCCGACGGCAAGCGCGTCTGCGCCCAGCTGACCCGCGAGAGCGCGCCGGCCGTGATCGGCGCGCACGTTGTGCCCTGCTTGCGCCGCATCCGGACCATGGAGAACGGCCTGTTCGTGAACGACGTGAAGTACGAAGTCGTGCAGGATGTCACGCTGCCCATCATCCAATTCAGCAAGTACGTTCTGGCTCTCACCGGGCCGTCCGGCGTGGGCAAGACCACCATCACGCGTTCGCTGATGGGAGTCATGCGCAGCTACTGCGAGCAGGTGCCGGTGGTAACCACCCGCGCCAAGAAGAAGGGCGACGTGGAGCCGTACGTGCACGTGGACGAAAAGACCTTCGACGTCATGGTAAAGAGCGGCGAGATCATCGCCCACACCCAGATGGAGTCCAAGACCGAGTTGAGGAGGTACGGCTACCGCAAGAAGGACATCGAAGCCATCTGGGCCAAGATGAAGCTGCCGGTGGTGGTGACCGACATCCACCTGCTGCAGGGACTTTCCCATAGCCTCGGCCGCCGCGCCGTGCTCAGCTGCGGCCTGCTGCCTCCGGGCAATAGCCACCGCCGCATGCTTAGTTCGCTGCTGCACCGCCTGCGCATCCGCGGCCGCGAGACCGCTTCGCAGATCAAAGAGCGCCTGAAAACCGCCAAGTCCGACCTGCTGGCCTTCGATACCTACGCCCACCTGTTCGACCACATGGTGGTGAACGACAAGCTGGACGTGGTGCTGGAGCGCATCACGAAAATCGTCAGGCCGTAGCCTCGCCTTCGGGCAAGTCGCGCTTTCCGCGCGGCTTGGCCACGAAGACCTTCACGTCATTCACGGTGCCGGTGCGGACAGCGCTGTCGACTTTGTCGAGGAAGTGCTTGATGTCGGTCGCGTACTTCAATCCCGGGAACGAAGCGCTGCGCTGCGCGTCGGCGGTGCCGTACCGCACGATGATGTGCTTCACGCCGAACGCCATTTCCAGCAGCCCGCCCTTCTTCGTGGCGCTTTCCTGATACTGACTCCACTTCACGGTCTTCATGGATTTGAGCGAAAACGGACCCGGCTCCTGGAGCAGGATGCGGTCGTTGGTCACGCGCAGCGCGGCCTTCTTCCACAACGCGACGCGGTACCAAACCAACGCGCCGAACACGATGACGGCAAGTCCGATGCCGATCTGCCAGGGCAACACCGTGTCGAATACCAGCCAGAATCCGCCGAGCAGAACGATGGTCAGGAACAAGCCGGCGACGACGGATTCCACGACCGCGCGGCCTATGCCGCGGATGAGCACCGGCAAACCGGGACCCATTTTCAGGAGCAAGCGCTCGCCGTCGTGCAGGTAACTGCGGTCGTCCATGGGGAAATGATACTACAGAGCCTCGTACACGGCCGCGTACTTCCCGGCGATCACGTTCCAGTCGTAGCGCTCCTTATCCTGCAGTGCGGAGGCCGCCAGGCGCTCGCGGAGCTCGCGGTCGCCAAGCAGTTTCTTCAGCGCGGTGGCCGCGGCGGGAATGTCGTCGGCGGGAACGAGGAGTCCGTTCACCTGGTCCGTGATGATGTCCGGGATGCCGCCTGCATCCGATGCCAGCACCGCGCATCCGGCAGCCTGCGCCTCCACGAACACGTTGCCGAACGCCTCGCTGCGGGAAAGTCCGCAGAAAATCTCGGCCTGGGCGAATTCGTCGTACGCGGCCTTGGGCGGAACAGGGCCGGTGAAGTGCACGCGCTCGCCGATGCCGAGCCTTCCCACCTGCGCTTCCAGCGCCGCGCGCAGCGACCCGTCGCCGACGATCCGCAAATGCGTCGCGGCCGGCGCCTCCGGCAATGCGGCCGCAAACGCGTCCAGCAACGTGTCGATGCCCTTCATGGGCTCCAGGCGGCACAACGACAACACGCGGCCCGGAACCTTCGGGTGGAACGTACGGGCTTCGGCCAGAAGCCCAAGCGGAATGCCGTTCGGAATCAATTCCGCGTCGTGGCGCCCGAGCAATTCCGCGCGGCGAACCAGCGCCGAGCTGATGGCCGTCACGCGGTGCGCCGCGTCATGCATGGGACCCAAAAGCATGCTCGTGTTGGTGCTCTGCAGCGTCAGCATGCGCTTGGCACCCGGTGCCAGAAACCGGCAGAGTACCAGCGCCAAACCGGCGTAGGACTCCAGCACGGCATGGATGATGTGCGGTTTTTGGGCGCGCGCGGCTAGCGGGCCGAGCACGGGAAACAGGTATTTATCGAAACCCAGGCCCCAGCCCACGCGCACGACGCGCACGCCGCCGACCATGTCGCGGCGCTTGAGCCCTTTCGGCAGCCGCGCGTCGGACAGACTGGTGACGATGGTCAGTTCATAGTCGTCTTTCAGCAGCGTCGAAACCTCTTCGACCATCGCCTCGGCACCGCTGCGGTGCGGAGTAAGGAACGCCGAAAGGATGACGATGCGTTTTTTCATGCGGAAGGACCGCCGACCCAGGCGTCGAAGAGCTTGCCGTACTGCGCACCCACCACGTCCCAGCCGAACACCTGCTCGATGCGCCCGCGGGCGGCGGCTCCGAGTGCTTTCATTTTATGGGGGTCGCCGAGCAGCCGGCGGATGTGCGCCTCCAGCGCGGCGCGGTCGCCGGGCGCGAACAAAAAGCCCGACACGCCGTTCTGGATGAGGTACGCGTTGCCGCCGACTTCGGACGCCACGCAGGCGCAACCGCTCGACATGGCTTCCATCAGGGCGTTGCTCAGGCCTTCGGAATAACTCGGCAACACGAAGATGTCCGTTTCGCCGAGCACCACGGGGATGTCTTTGCGCAGGCCGGTAAACGTAACGGTGTTGGCGTATTTCATGACGAGTTCATGGCCCGGCTTGTACCAGCCCACCACGCGGAACTCCACGTTCGGGAAATCCTTCTTCAGTTTGTCGGCGACGGCGACGTAGTCGTCCACGCCCTTCACCGACTCCAGGCGGCCGACGTAGGTGACGGTGATGCCCCTCTTGCCGCGATCGGCCGACGGACCGTGCGGCTTGGGGTCGATGCCGGTAGGAATCACCTGCGACTTGTTCTTGATGAGCAGCCGCTTGAGCACGGCCTCCGGCTGCGGATGGAAAAACACCACGCGGTTGGCGGCCAGCAAAATCAGCCAGCCCAGCGTCCACGCGTAGATGGCGCTGCAGATCTGGAACAACTTGCCGCGGCCCCACCACGTGATGCCGACCAAGGCGTCGGTGATGAGCAGAACGCGTCGTCCGGTCAGCCGCAGCGGCAACAACGCGATGGAGCTCCAGAACAACACCTTATTCACCACGATGACGTCGGGCTTCAACTCGCTGGCAAGCTTCACGGCCCTACGTCCGAAACCGAGCGCGATGCCGTAATTCCACGGGTCGGGCAAAAAGACGTCCTGCACGCGGTGGATGACGAGTGTTTCCGAGACGTTCTCGGTCTCCCGCTTGCCGCCGTCGGTCGGCCCCATGCACAGCACGTGCACCCGGTAGCCGATCCGCTGCCACAACTCGGCCATGTTCACCGTGCTGACCATCCAGCGGTGGTCTTCCTTCCAGTACGGGCTGATGAGGAGGATTGTTCGCATAAAGAAGCCAAGTGTAGCGTGACACGCCACCCGGCCAAGTGCAAACGCCGCTCTAGAGCGAGTCCGCGATGGTCTGGAACACCGCCTTCAGGATCTTATCGATCAGCGACTTTTCTTCCTCGGGCTTCTCCTCGCCCTCGGCGGCGGCATGCAGCTCGCCGGACACGCCGGATTCGGCCACCTTTTTGGCTTCGTCCACGGCCGGCTTGAACTGCTCCTCCATCTGCTCCTTGGACGGCAGGGTGTTGTTGAATGTTTCGATGATCTCGCGGGCGACCTTACCCTCCTCTTCGGGCAACTGCGACACCACCTGCTCGTTGAAAACGTAGTGTCTCAGGATCGGTGCGCCCACGTACCACGTGGCCATGCCGAACATGATCACGAACGCCACGTAGGCCACGTTCTTGGCGACCTGGAGGGCGTATAGCCCGACCACGCCGAGGACGAGGAACAGCACGATGGGAAGAAGGGTGCCCAGGCTCATATTGAGTGTTTCTCTTCCTTATTATTATACAATAAAATTGCATATTTAACAACATGCCTGGAACGCGCTTCCCTACTTGCCGGAACGCTTCATGGCCTCGTCCAGCGCGTCGTCGCGCACCACCTTCACGATGCGCTGTTCCAGCTCTTCGATGCGGATGACCATGTAGAAGACGATGAAGAACAAGATGCCCAGCGCGCTGATGACGGCGGCGTTCTCGTTCTTCTTGATGCCGGTGACGGCACTTAAGTACTGCAAGTTGCCCGGGAACAGCGCGATGTACGCCAGAACTCCCCAGAAGACGGTCCACAGCATGCCTTCCCACACCGACTTGCGTTGGCGCATGACCAGGCTCCACGCGTACACGAGCATGAGGAGCGAGAACAGCGGGACGACGATTTGGTACGGAGTGATTTCCATGGGAATCAGCGCAGGAAGGAGCGTAGCAGAATCTTACCGGCCGTGCGTATGCCGTTGGCGAACGACTGACCCTTGGCCAGCGTGTACTCGGAATACATGACTTTGGACGGCACGGACACCACGACCCAGCGGTACTGGGCGGCCTCGCGGATGATTTCGGTGCAGAACTCAAAGCCGCGCATTTTCAGATCCACCTGCTTCAGCGCGCGGGGCCCGAACACCTTGAAGCCGCACTGCGTGTCCGGAAGCATCATGCCGGTGACCATGAATGTGAGCAGGTTGCCCAGCGCGTTGAACAGCCGGCGAATGGCCGGGATGGAATTCTTGGTGCCGCCGAAACGGTTGGCGATGACCAGGTCCGCGTTGCGCTCGCGCTGCACGTCCAGCAATTGCTTGATGTCGCGCGCGTCGTGCTGGCCGTCGGCGTCGATGGTGATGGCGATGTCGAAGCCCAGCCTGCGTGCGGCCTCGATGCCTGTCATGGTGGCGGCGCCCGCGCCGCAGTTCTCACCGTGGCGGATGACGAACGCGCCGGCTTTCTCCGCGGCTTCGTGCGTGCCGTCCGTGGACCCATCGTCCACGACGATGCACTGCTCCACGAACTGCAGGCAGCCGCGCACGACCGCATCCACGCGCGTGGCTTCGTTATACGCCGGGATCACCGCACAAACTCGCATTTACGGGAGAAGAAGATATGCCACGCCGTTGCCCGGATCGTTGACGACAAGCTGCAGGCCGATCGAGGGGTCGTTGGCGAACGCCAGGAACGCGTTCACCTTTTGGTGCAGCGAGCCGTTCGGATCACGCTCGATGGTCTGTGTGTTCGTGTCGAAAATCAGGCTGTTGAAGCCCAGTGCCTGGAGGCGCTTGAGCGTGAGCGCGTGGTCCCGCTCCTGGTTCAAGCAGTTGAAGAACTGCAGCTGGTGGTCGGCCAGGGGGAGGATTTCGCGGTTGCGGGGGATGAAATACGAAATGAACGTGCCCACGCGGTACGTGTACGGACGGTTCGGCACGGTCTCATGACGCTCCAGCACGTTGTCGCGGATGTCGTCGTAGTGCGGGATGGTCACCTCGCGCAACGCCTCGGCGGTCACCTTGCCCATCGGGTACTCGAACAGGTTTTTCTGCGTGTCGAACTGCCAGAAGCGGTTCACCAGACACACCAGGATGCTCATGAAGATGAGCGTGCCGAGCGTGCCGCGGTTCCAGGCGTCCGGCGCGTAGGCGGCCATGGCTTCCAAGATGACCGCGAAGCCGAGGAACATGCCGATGCCGTACCAGGAGATGCCGTTGGCGACGAGCGACCACTGGATGAAGAACACGATCGTTCCGGCGAACAGGAACCGAAGCCACCTGGCGCGGGGTGTCCAGAAGTACGGAACGAGCAACAGGAGGGGCACCAGCAGCAGGAGCGGGATGAACGTGACATAGTAGCCGAACGAGTCGATGTTCATGACCTGGCGCCAAGCCAGCGTGACGTAGTGGCCGATGCCTTTGTCGAAGCCCCAGTAGCGATCCAACTCCTCGGTGCGGGCCGACGTGGTGCAGGCGGGATGCTTGGGATCCAGCTTGAGTTCCGGCGGCAGGTAGCGCACCGGCGTGGCCGGATTCAGTTCCGGCGGCAGATCTTCTTTCTGCACGTACGTTACGAACGGTGCAGTGACGTCCTGCGCCTTCAGCAGACTGCCGGACGAGAACGGCACGCCGATGGCGGTGGAAAGGTTGTACGCCATCCACGGCGCGCAGGAGATGACAAGGCCGGCGACGAAAATGCCCAGCGACTTGCCGGTGGGCACGAGCGCCTGGCGCTTGCGGTAAGCGGCGTATCCCAGGCATCCGAGCCCGGCGACGGTCAGCACGCCCAAGATGACGGCCGGCGAGAACAATCCGCCTTCAAGCGCGGCGCGGCTCAAGACCGCCGAAACGTTCAGCGGGCCCTGCGTCAGCAGAATCACGAAGCCGAGCAGCGACATGCCCGCGAACGCGAACCAGCCGAGCGCTCCGCCGATCAGCACCGAGAACATCAGAAGGATCGTCAGGATGGCTGTGGGCTTCATCGCGAAACTCAGGCCCGCGAGCAATCCGGCGACGAGCAACAGACGCCAGTCATGACGGCCTTGCTCCCCTTCCGTTTCCTCGCGCAGACCAGGCGAACCGAACCACGCCGCGAACAGCGCCAGCATCGCCAAGACGCCCGTGAAGAACACCGCGTTGTCGATCTTCATGTCCGCGAACGAGAAGTGCCCGGTCATCGGCAGCATGTAGTACAGCGCTGCTGCGACGATGCCGCGGCGCGGGCCCATGAAATTGCGGGCGAACGCATACACCGACAGCAACGCGAACGCGCCGGCCAGCCAGTTGATCTGCATGGCAAGCGTGGAACCGGTGGCACTGCCCAAGCCGAAGAGCAGGTAGCCGACGGCCGACAGGTACTCCCACTGGAACTGCGACATCGACGGGATGATGAAGCCGTAGCTGGCCAGCAGGCGCGGGCGGTTCAAGTAGCTGCCCAGGTCATCCCAACCGATCGGGAAGGGGCGCACGACGTTCAGGAAGTTCAGCGCCAGGTAGCTGACGAGCAGCCAGGTCAGCGGCACGAACCAATCCTTGCATTGCAGCTCGACGTTTCCGGCGGGTTCCCAGGAGGCCTTGAGCCAGTGCCAGCTCTGCGGGAAGAAAATGAACGGCGTCAGGAAGAACAGCAGCTGCGTGACGGTCCAGCCGTTGAGCACCACGACGTTCAGCGCGTTGGATACCGCCAAGAAGAAGAGCACGGCGATCCAGACCAGCGTGCCGATGCCGATGCTGAACACCAGCTCCAGCAACTTCGGCTGCCCGCGCATGCGCAGGGCGAAGACGAGTACCGCGCGGCCCACGGCCAACAAGTTCAAGAGGAGGACGAGCAGAAGCAGGAACTGCGCACCGGCACGGGCGAACAGGCTCTGCTGCATGCAGAAGAATTTCAGATCGTAGATGCGCGCTCCGTTCTGCAGGCGGCCGACTTCACTCAGGCATCCGCGAGACAGCAGGGATTCGTAGTTGGCCCGCAGCTCCACCAATGCTTCGGCACTCGCGCCGCCGTACATGGCCTGCGTTGGCTCGTAGAAGCGCGAAAACGGCGCCAGGACGATGTTGTTGTTCTTGTCCATGACGCGCTGGTTCTCCGGGGTATTGGCGTTGTACAGCGAGCCCATGGACAACGTGGTGCCGATGAGCCAGACGGAAACGGCAAACAGCGCCACCAAAAAGATGGGGCGGAGCTTGAAGGTGAAAGCGAACCGTCCGGTGGTGAAACCGCCGAACAGGATGAAGCCCAGATAGGCGAGCGCGGAAATGATGACGTACGGAAGGAACGGGCTGCCGGTCTTCAGCACGCCGCCGATGAACGAGAAGAAGAACGCGGAACCGCGGCACAGCAGCATGCCGTGCGTCATGGTGGATCCGCAGGTCTGGTTCAGCGCCTCCACCTGCGCCTGCGTGGCGTAGACCATCTGGTGGATGGGAACGCCGATGTACGCCAGCAGCGTGTAACCGCCCCAGAAGATCGTGAGGGCGAAGAGCGAGACGCTCAAAATGAAGATGGTGCGCTGCGAAAGGTGCATAAGTGGCTGTACCATACCCGAAAAACCCATTTTCAGCGAAGTCAAAGCGATCGGATTCGCCCGGCGCGTGAATATGGAGAGACTCCAGGGGGACGGCCCCCTGGAGTCAATCGCGGAGCGGACTCCGCGTTACCCCTAGGTCACTTCAGGCCCAACATCATGATGGTCGCTCCGGCGATGAGCAGGCAGACGCCCTTTCCGACCTCGATCAGCCACCTCGTCGGCAGCCGGTTCGGGTCGCCGCGCATCTTGTTGGCGCGGAAGGCGTAACTGCACGACATCACCATCAGGAGCAGTCCCATCCAAAACTCGGGCTTCATGCTAGACACCAGCGGCCTAAGGAACAGAGGGTGAGTGCCCTCCATATATATAATACAATATTTATATTATTTTGGCTATTCAACAGTCAGAATCGCGGATACGCTAGGATGCCCGCGTATGGCCTATAACGCCGCTTCCGTCCGCCGGCAGTTCCCCATCTTCGAGCAACCGCTCGACGGGAACCCTCTTGTGTACCTGGATACCGCCGCCACGAGCCAGAAGCCGATCGCCGTGCTGGATGCCATGACCGGCTACTACGCCTACGCGAACGCCAACGTGAACCGCGGCGTGCACCCGCTGGCCGAACGCGCGACCGATGCCTACGAGGGTGCGCGCAAACGCGTGGCCGCTTTCGTGAACGCAAAGCACGCGCATGAAGTGATCTTCACGCGCAACGCGACGGAAGCGATCAACTTGGTCGCAAAGTCGTGGGGCATGTCGCTGAAGAAAGGCGACGGCATCGCGCTGTCCGTGCTCGAGCACCACAGCAACATCGTCCCGTGGCTGCAGCTGAAGCAGGAACGCGGCATCACGCTGCATTGGATCGACATCGACGACGCGGGCCGCATCAAACTGGATGAGTTGCAGAAAGCACTCGCGACGAAGAAGGTGAAGCTCGTGTCGTTGACCGGCATGAGCAACGTGCTCGGCACGCTCACGCCGCTCGGCGAGATCGTGGACATGGCGCACCAACACGGCGCCAAGGTACTGGCGGACGCCGCGCAATTGGCCGTGCACAGAACGATCGACGTGCAAACTCTCGACGTCGATTTTTTGGCATTTTCCGGCCATAAACTCTACGGCCCGACAGGCATCGGCGTGTTATTCGGCAAGCAGGAGCTGCTCAAAAAGATGCCGCCGTTTTTGGGTGGCGGAGACATGATCCAGACCGTGACCGCCGACGGCTTCACGCCGGCCGAACTTCCCCGGACATTCGAGGCCGGCACTCCTCCGGTGGCCGAGGCGGTGGGACTGCATGCCGCGCTGGACTGGATGGAGCGAACCGGACGCGCCGACATCGAAGCGCATGAACACGAACTCATCGCGTACGCGGCCAAGAAACTCGGCGCCATCAAAGGACTGACGCTGTTGGGTGATCCGGCGAACGCGCGCGGCTGCCTGAGCTTCACGCTCGAGCGCGTGCATCCCCACGACCTCACGGAAATTTTGGGGCGGAAAGGCATCTGCCTGCGCGCGGGCCATCACTGCACGCAGCCGCTCCACAAGCGTCTCGGCATCGCCGCGAGCGCCCGCTTGTCCGTGGGCGCGTACAACACGAAGGAAGACATCGATGCCTGCGCCGCGGGCATCGAGGAAGCCAAGAAGATTCTCAAAGCCTGATCATGGATCTGTACGCCGACAACATCCTCGACCACTACCGCCACCCGCGCGGGCAGCAGCCGCTGAAGAAGTTCGATGCCGAACGCAACGAAGAGAATCTAAGCTGCGGTGACGAACTTGCCGTGCGGCTGAAGATCGAGAAGGACACGATCGCTGGCGTGAGCTGGGAGGGCACCGGCTGCGCCATCAGCCAGGCGGCCATGTCGATGCTGAGCGAGGAACTGACAGGGATGACCGTCGAAGCGGCGGGGAATCTGAAGCCCGAACGCATCTATGAACTGCTGGGCGTTCCGGTGGGACCGCGCCGGTTCAAATGCGCCCTTTTAAGCTTGCACACGCTGAAAAACGCCCTTCGCGTCCACGCCAGGAAAGAACCGCAAGGTTGGCTGGACACCGTGGCGCTCGACAATGACTAGTCACCTTAGTACACTCTCCAGGCTCTTTTGACGACGTCAGTAAAAGTATCGACCGATAGATAAGCCGCCCTAGCTCAGTGGTAGAGCACGTCCATGGTAAGGACGGGGTCACGAGTTCAATCCTCGTGGGCGGCTCCAGTTTTTCAGCGTGGTCGCCCTGGCTCATTGCCGGTGGCCGTGTTATTCGCACGTGGAATTACACCCGACACCCTGACAATCGGAACGGAGAACCGGCTCCAGATCCGGACAGCAGAAACGTGGCACGCCATCCTGCGGAGGAATGGAAAGATTCACGATTCCGCCTTTTTCGATGCAATTTTCGCCGGGCACGGTCTTCTGACAGATGCCCATGCCGGCATTCCCCTGCGGTATCCAGGAGAGTCCGGAACAACAGCTGTTTTCCGGCATCACGTTCGTCAGCACTCCTTCCTGTATGCATGCCATGGGAATCTCCGGAGCAGGTTGGAGACCGACTTTTCCGTATGCATTCATTGCACCAAGAATGATCTTTACCGCTTCTGCGCGGTTCAGGGAGTCGGTCGGGCGGAATGTGCCGGTGGGCCTGCCCGAACCGTCGGTATCGCCGCTGAGAATGCCTGCGTCGGTCATCCGCAGGATGGAAAGCACCGTTGGGTCCGGCGTCACATGTTCCACTAAATCGGGCACATCCGAATACGGATTCGGCGGGAATTCGGCTTTCGTCATCGGATTCGACCAGTCGATTCTGAACGCGCTTCCCACCATGGCAGCCATTTCCTCCCGGGTGATCGGGCGGTCAAATGTCCGTTGATCTCCAAGACCGAATACGACGCTGAAATCCGCGGGGATGCCGAAATCGCCCTGCAGATTGATGGTGAGGTACGGACATACCCAATGCGTGCATCCTTCGATACCCGCTTCCCGCAGCGATTCGTCGGTGCCCTTTTGGTAACCAGCTGCCTCGGCGGTCATCTTGTATGCCTCGGCGGCCGTGACGGAATCTGCCGGACCGAACATCCTGGTGGTATTGCCCTTCGAATCTTTGTATCCGCTCGCTATGCCGGCATCGACGGCCTGCTGGATGGAAGCGGCGAACCACGCCCCAGGCGGAACATCCGTGAAGGTGATCGGGGCTGCCAGCGCACCCGTTACAAAAAGGAGTGAGATTGCCGCGGCTGATGCGATGTTGAATTTCATGGCAGGAGCTTAACGGTATGTTCGCCGCAGAGCCAACGGCGGCCTCGCTTCAACCTCCCGAATCCGACTGTCGCGCAAGACGCCGCACAGGACATGCAAACTTGACTTTGCCGCATGAGGACTGTAAAAAGTCCGCCCTATGCCTCCATTCCATCTCAACCGTACTTCCGATTTGAGCCTCGACGAGCTCGATTCGCTGCTCGCCGAAAGCAAGCGCGTCGCCGAGCGCGTGCGCACCAAAACGCCCGAGCCCAGCACCCCGATGCGCGACCAAATGGCACTGTGGCTTTCCACGAAGGACTCCTTCCGCACCGCCAGCTCCATCCAGGCCGCCGTCACGCGCTTGGGCGGCAACGTGATGCCGTACACGAACCTGTTGAGCAGTGAGACCAAGGAAATGCGCGAGCCGCTGGCACACCTCGTCGGTTGCGCCGACGCCATGGGATACCGCGTCGCCTTCGCCCGCCTGCACACGCAGCAGCAGACCCTCGAAATGATCGGCGCCTCCAAAAACATGGCCATCATCAACGCGCTGAACGACAAAGACCATCCGCTGCAATCATTCGCCGATGCCGCCGCCCTGGAAGAGCGCACAGGCGTCAGCAAGGGCAAGAAGGTGGTGTTCATGGGACCCGGCAACAACAACGTCACCGTTTCTCTGGCCGAAGTCGCCGCCATGCGCGGCTGGGAATTCATCCACACCGGCCCGCAGGGTCACCGCATCCCGGAAGACCGTTTTGAGGAGCTGCAGGAGCTGGCCCGCAAGGGCGGCGGTTCCGTGCGCTACGTCGAAGACTGGAGCGAGGCCGTGCCGGACGCGACCATGGTGTACACCGACGTTCACGCGTCCATGGGCCAGAAGGATCAGGCCACCCAGCTGAAGAAGATGCTGGCCGGCTACAAGCTGACCCAGGCGGTGATGGACCGCGCCGGACCGCAGGCCCTCATCGGCCACTGCCTCCCGGCCGAAGACGCCGAGATCGACGTCCACTTGGCCGACATCGACCATCCGCAGTCCATCATCTACCCGATCGCCGGCTACCGCGCGCACACCGCCACGGCGCTGCTGCGCATGATCGCCGAAGGCAAGCTGAAGGCCCGTTAGGACCCCGCCAAAAGCAGGTGCATGACAAGTCCTTTTGACGTACACTGGCCGACCTTTCGATGGAAACCCTCCGTTCCATCCTCGGCTGGACCTGGCGCACCATGGTGCAGGCGTTTTTCGCCACACTGGCGCTCGTCACCATCGTGGGCGTGTGGGGCTACACCAGCGCGATGGCGATTTTGCAGTACACGCCCGAACTGGACCTCACGCGTCTGAAACTGAAGCAGAGCGTGCGGATCTTAGACCGCCGCGGCGGCGACCTCTACCGGTTCTACGATGAAGAAGATCGTTTCTACCTGCCGGGAGAGGAGATCCCGCAGATCGTGAAAGACGCGTTCGTCGCCATCGAGGATGAACGCTTCTTCACCCGCAACACATGCATCGACATCCGCGCGATCCTGCGCGCGGCGAACGTGAACCTGTTCGGCGACGACGGCCGCACCGAAGGCGCGTCCACCATCACGCAGCAGCTGGTGCGCAACCTGTACCTCACGCGCGAAAAGACCATCGACCGCAAGCTGAAGGAAATCGACCTGGCATGCCAGCTGGAACAGGCGGTGCCCAAAGACGAGATCCTGACGATCTACCTGAACCAGCTGCCGTTCGGCAACAACGCGTTCGGCATCGAACAAGCGGCGCAGACGTACTTCGGCACGTCGGCCGCCGACGTGTCGCTGGCGCAGGCCGCGGTGCTGGCATCCATTCCGCAGCGCAACTCGTACTTCAACCCGTACGGCACGCACGACCGCACGGCAGTGGACCACGACGCCGTCCGCAAGCTGCGCACCGGTGAAATGGACCCGGCGACCCTCAGCGCCGACCAGGTGAAGATCGGCCTGCTGAGTCGCGTGCAACGCACGCCGGCCGGGCTCATCCGCATCCCGGGCCGCGCCGAACTGGTGCTGGACGCCATGAAGCGCAACGGATTCATCTCCGAAACGGAGCACGCCGAGGCACTGCGCGAGATTCCCAGGGTTTCCTTCAAGCCGGCCAAGCACCCCATCGCCGCGCCGCACTTCACGCTGCGCGTCCGCCAGGAAATCGATTCCCTGCTCGGCGGCCTGGACCGCTCCGAGCGCTGGCTGACCGAAGGCATGGAGGTGCACACCACGCTGGACCCGGTGCTGCAGTGGATCGCCGAAGACGTGACGGAGCAGGCGCTCCCCCGCTTGAACGGGGCCGGCATCCGCAACGTGGCGCTGGTGGCCATCGACCGCAAGACGCGCCAGGTACTGGCGTACGTGGGCAACGCGGATTACTTCGGCGAGAGCGACACGGGGCAGATCGATATGGCCGCCACGCCGCGCCAGCCCGGGTCGAGCTTCAAGCCCATCGTGTACTCGGCGCTGTTCGAAGACGGCTACGGCCCGGACAGTTTCATCGAAGACTCGCCGATCCACATCGGCAACAACGTGCCCAAGAACTACGACGGCAACTTCCGCGGCTGGATGAGCGTGAAGAAAGCGCTCGGCGGCTCGCGCAACATCCCGGCCATCAACGCCTTCCTGGCCGTCGGCGGCGAGGAGCGCGTGCTGGACCTGGCAGCCCGCATGGGCGCCCCGGCGCCGCTCCAGTACAAGCTGCAGCAGGAGTTAAAGGGGCGCGATTTCGTCTACGGCTGGCCGCTGGCCATCGGCTCGGCCGAGGTGCCGCTGGTGGAAATGGTGCAGGCGTACGCGACGATTTCCGAGCACGGCCAGTTCCGTCCGCTGCAGTCCATCTGCAAGCTGACCACGCGCAACGGCGACCACGAACGGATCTTGCCGTCGGGCCCCACCACGCAGGCGGTACTGCCGCAGGCCGCCGACGGCGTGGATGAAGTCCTGCGCGACGACGACAGCAAGCCGAGCGGCTACTGGCGCGACATTTTGAACATCCCTGGTATGGACCTGGGCGCCAAGACCGGTACCAGCAACCTGTGCTTCGAGCGCGACCAGGCCGGCCGCTGCCGCGAGTACGCGGTCAGCAACATCTGGACCATCGGCTACAACGAGGAGATGGTGGTGGGCGTGTGGGCGGGCAACGCAGACGGCGCGCCGCTGGGCGAGCTGGTGGACGGACTGACCGAAGCCGCGCCGATCTGGCGCGAGTTCCTCATTCGGGCGAGCAAGTTCTACCAGTCGCAGGATCACTGCTGAAAGCCGCTATACTGCGGACCGTGGATGCACTCAGACACCGCGGCCGCTTCGCCCTGCTGACCGTGCTCGCCTTCCTGGCAGCCGGCTTTTTGACGTACGGCGGCTCGCTGCACAACGCCTTCCTGACGTACGACGACGACTTGTTCGTAACCAAACACCCGCTGGTCACCAGCGGCACGTGGAGCGACCTGCCGCGGATCTTCACCGGCTACGACGCCGAGCTGTACATGCCGCTGACCATCGCCAGCCTGAAGCTGGATTACGCGATCGGCGGAGCCGATCCGTTCGCGTTCCACCTGACCAGCCTGTTGCTGCACATCCTCGGCGCGTGCCTGGCGACATGGCTGTTCTTCGCGCTGTTCAAGCGGCGCAGGATCGCGTTCTTTTTGGGCGCCGTGTTCCTGCTGCACCCGCTGAACACCGAAGTGGTGACCTGGATCGCCGCCCGCAAAGACGCGCTCTCCACGCCGTTCTACCTGGCCGCCGCGATCGCGTACCTGTACGGCCTGGACCGCAACGACCGGCGGCTTTCCCGGCTTTCCCTCGCGCTGTTCGCGGTGGGCCTGACGGCCAAATACATGATCGTGAGTTTGCCGGCGCTGCTGCTGAGCATGGAGCTCCTGCGCGGCGCGAAGCCGGACCGCGCGATGCTGAGGCGCCTGGCGCCGTTCCTCGGCGTGGCGGCCTTCTTCACGCTGGTCGCCGCGCTGGGCAAGCAGACCGGACTGGGCGCGCCGGCGCACGAGGTGGCCCTGCTGGCCGGCAAAACCGTGACGTGGTACCTGCGTCTGTTCCTGTTCCCCGATGAGCTGCGCATCGCGTATCTGCAGGAAACGCCCGTCGGATTCACGCTCGAATTCGTCCTCCCGTGGCTGGCCATCGCGTCGGTCGGCATCGCGTGCTGGGTGCTGCGCCGGCAATTTCCCGGCATCGCGCTCGGACTCGCGCTGTTCTTCGTCTCGCTGATACCCACGTTCCCGGCTGCTGTGAAATACGGCTACTACTTCGGCGCCGACCATTACGTCTACCTGCCCATGTTCGGCCTGCTGATGGCCGTCGGCTGGGCGATGACGCGCATGAAGCCCAGGCACTCGCAGCGGCGGCTGGCGATCATCGCGTGCGGCCTGCTGATCGCCGAGTGCGCTTCTCTGGCGCACGCGCAGGCCGGAACCTGGCGCGACAGCGCGACGGTGTTCACACGCGTGCTGCAATACCACCCGTGCTCCACGATGGCGCTGAACAACCGCGGCGCATGGTTCGCGCAGACCGGCGACGCCGAACGCGCCAAGGCCGACTACGCCGCGGCGGTGTCGTGCGAACCCGATTCGGTGCGCCTGCATCTGAACTTCGCCGCGTTCTTGGACGGCCAGGGCGACGAGGACGGCGCGCTGGCCGAATTCTCCAAGGCGGTCACGCTCGATCCGCTCAGCGCCGAGGTGCACTTCTCGCTGGGACTCTTTTTCCAGAAGCACGGCCGCGAGGACGACGCCAAGGCCGCGTTCGCGAACGCGCTGAAGCTGGACCCCGGCTACGTGGACCGCAAGCTGCGGAACTGGGCGATGTAAATGAACGCCGCAGGATGGCGCTGCAACACTGTATACTGGACGCATGGAAACCATTTCGTTTCAGGACTTTCTAAACGTCGAACTGCGTGCCGGCAAAGTCGTGGAAGTGCTCGACTTCCCGGAAGCTCGCAAGCCCGCCTACAAACTGAAGATTGATTTCGGCCCCGAAATCGGTGTCAAAAAATCTTCGGCTCAGATCACCAAGCATTACACGAAAGAACAATTGATGGGTCGCACGGTCATGGCAGTCGTTAATTTTCCACCCAAGCAAGTGGGACCGTTCATGTCCGAGTGCCTCACCGTCGGCGTTCACGATGCAAACGGCGATGTGGTGCTCATCGGCCCGGACAAAGACGTGCCGCTCGGCGCCAAGCTGCTCTAGTTCGTACGCCAATGGTTTCATGCTGACCGCCAGTGCAGGATGCCGCCAATCCTGCCGCCGCGAACCGCCCAACCGGGTCCGGTTTGCTTGACGCCTATTCCGGACGGGACAGAATCGCCGCGTGCGGTACCCCACGATTACCGTCCAAGACGCGCACGAACTCATCGCGCGACGCCATGCGCGCATCCATCACGACACGCGTGTGCAAGAAACCACCGAGCCCGACGGTACGAGCATGCTGCGCCGCCGGATGCTGCTTATCGTCACCGAACCCCCGCACGACGAGACGCTTCGGCGCGTGTTCGATTTGCAGCTTGATCCCGGCCAACTCCACCCGTTGCGACGCGAATGTCTTCGCGATGCCGAGCGTCAAACGTCGGCGACACGCGAAAAAGTCCGCATGGCATTGACGGAAAGCGGCACCGGATACGGCGGCGGGATGCTGCTGCATGGGCTGGGTGCGCTCGCACTGGGCATCGTGGCGCCGGAACTCAACGTGCTGGCACCCGGCTACGGCCGCCGCATAGGCATGCGACGGCTTCTGGAAAGCGAGCGCGGCGGAGCCTTGCGGGAATGCGCATCCGTCACGGCTGACATGTTCAGCGAACAAATCGACGGCGGCAATCCGGATACCATGACGATTTGGCAGCGCGAAGAAAGCGTCGCGTATCGGGCATGGCAAGCCGCACAACGCATCACAGAATTGCAGCGGCGCTTCCGCAGCGGAGAGCCGCTTGAGCCTGCGAAGCATGATCGGACGGCATAGTGGCACTACACCCCGCCGATCAGCGCCATCAGCTGCAGCACTGGGTTCATGATGCCGTAAATCCAGCCCAGCAGGATGGGGACACCGAAGATGCGCTCGAGAACCAGCAGGCCAAGCAGGATATACGTTCCGTATTCCAAGTAGCGTTCGTAGAGATCCTCGTGCCGCAGCGGCACGAACGCGGCCAAGATCTTGGAGCCATCCAGCGGTGCGATGGGAAGAAGGTTGAACGCCATGAGTCCCAGGTTCACCACCACGGACGTGGAAAGCGTCTCGACGATGAACTTGAGCGACGGACTGGCCGAGTTCACGGCGCCGATGATGGCGGAAGCGCCTTCGAAGCCGCCGTCGCGCGGGATGAGCAACAAGAGGAGGAAGAACGCGAGGAACGCGAGGATGAGGTTCGAAGCCGGTCCGGCCAATGCGACGAGCGCCGTGTCGCGGCGGTAGTGCTTGAAGTAGCGCGGATTCACCGGCACCGGCTTGCCCCAGCCGAAACGGATGAGAAGGAACATCAGCGTTCCCAGCGGGTCCAAGTGGGCCACCGGGTTCAGCGTCAGGCGTCCTTCGTACTTGGCGGTCGGATCGCCGAGCTGGTACGCCACCCAGCCGTGCGCGTATTCGTGGAACGTGAGCGCGACGAGCACCGCGATGATGAACGGCGGATCTGGCAGGAGGAACGGCACCCCTTCAGAGTACAGGAAAACCTTGGCGCGGAACGAGTGAAAGACGCTAGCATCGCTCCAATATGCCCCGGATCGCGGTCATCACCTGCGTGCGCAACGAAGCCGACGTGCTGGAGGCGTTCGTCCGGCGCGCGCTGTCGTTCGCGGACACCGTGACGGTGACGGATCACGGCAGCATCGATGGGACACCGGCAATCCTGGAACTCCTGCGGCAAGAAGGCCTGCCGGTTGCGGTGCGACGGCTGGACGGCCCGGCCCAACGGCAATCCGAAACGCTCAACGCGCTGCTACGGGAATCCGACGCAGACTGGATCGTGCCGCTGGACGCCGACGAATGCCTTACCGCCACGGAAGGTTCCGTGCGCGACGCCATCCTTGGGCTGCCCGCGCCCACCGCGGCCATCACGCGCACGCTGCTGACGTACGTTCCGGACGGGCGGCGGCTGAAGAAAGCACTCGCGTACCCCAAAGTGGTGGCTGTGCCGAAAGCACTGAAGAGTGCTGGCGTGCTCACGCCCGGGAGCCACGGCTTTCTGGTGGACAAGAAGGAAGCGACCGCGGACACCGCGCGCATCGTGATGCGACACGTGCCGGTGCGCTCTCCCGACCAGGCGAAAGCCAAAGCGGTCGGCTGGCTGAACCACCTGCTGCGCCGGGACGCCAAGCCGGAAGAGGCCGTTCATTGGCGAACGCTGTTCGGGCTCTATACGGAGGGAAAGCTGGAAACGGACCGGGACGCCGCGGCCTGGGCGCTGACCGCCGTGCGGATGGTGGACCCGGATTGCCCGCCGGACTTGGTCGAAGAGCCTCTGCCACGGACGAAGCTCCGGTACGGCCACCTGGCCACCCGCCCGCCAGCCCGGGCCGTCTTGGACGCCCTGGCGCGCGAATTGGGCGTGGAAGGCGCCAAGAAGCTTCCTGAAGGCGAACTGGCCGCCGGCCTGGAGCGCTATATCCTTGGATTGAAGGGTGTAAAACCGTATTGACCGCCTGCGGCCCTGACGGTACAGTCTCCCAGCTCTCATGCCACGCACTTGCGCCATGACCGGCAAAAAGCGCTCGGTGGGTAACCGCCGCAGCCACTCGATGCGCGCTACCAAGCGCTCGTTCAAGGCGAACATCCAGAAGAAGCGCGTGTTCGACCCGGAGACGGGCACGTACCGCAAGATGATGGTGTCGACCAGCTACCTGCGCACGCTGGCAAAGCGTCTGCAGGCGGGTCGTTAATCTATTCGCCTTGGAGGAGAAGTATGGTGCTTTGACGTGGACGCTTTCCGCGTTTTCGTGGTAGATTTTGCCAAATTCCTCCCTTTTTCCCACCACTCCTATGACCACACTGGTTAAGCCAGTCACGTTCATCTTCGGTGCCGTGCTGACGATCGTCGGCATCGCCGGCTTCTTCCTCGCTCCGAACGGCATGCTGCTCGGACTGTTCGAGGTGAACGCCCTGCACAACGTCATCCACATCGTCTCCGGCGTGGCCGGTCTGTGGGCCGCCAGCAGCGGACATGCCTACTCGCGCATGTACCTGATCATCTTCGGTCTGATCTACGCGCTGGTCACGATCCTCGGCTTCGCCCTGAACGGCGACATCCTGGGTCTGATCCACGTGAACGCTTACGACAACTACCTGCACGCCGCCATCGCCGTGGTCACCCTGGCCGTCGGCTTCGGCAGCAAGAAGTAATTCGACCAACGCAATCCGCAAACAAGCCGATCCGACCGGGTCGGCTTTTTGCTAAGGCCGGGGATGCAGGTGAAACAGAAGAAACAGGTGAGTCAGGGGATTTGTCATAATGATGCTCCCCTGCTTCCCCTGAATCCCCTGTCTCCTCGCATCCGGCAGAGCAATCTCACGCCATGCTCCGGAGGCATGTCGCCGAATGATAAAGCAGGCGACCTGTTTCAGAGGACCTGGTATTAGGCCTGGAGGCGCAGGTACAGCGCCAAGAAGAACAGCGAGCAGGAACCAACGAACGCGAAGAGCGCGCCCAGGTAGATCTGGCGGATGACGACGGGCAACGCGAGCAGTCCGCGCACCACGTAGTAACCGAACGGCACGCAGAGCAGGATGGAGAAACGGAAGTCCTGGTTCGGCGCGTACGCGAACAGCGTCGGGTATGCCAGCGCGGCGGCCATGAGGGCGCCGGTGGTGAGCGTCATGGGCAGCGACTCGTAGATGTTCTTGCGGTTGCGCACGGTCGCGACGAGGCCGAGCAGCAACATGGGCAGCAAGACCATGCCCAAGGCGACGATCACCGAGCCGAGCTGCTTGATCTTCTCGAAACGGAACTCGCCGAAGAACGACGACTTGAAGAAGAATTCCCAGAAGTAACGGCGGCGGTACTTGTCGCTCCACGTGTCGTTGTACGGGAAGCGCATGACTTCCACCGGGTTGAACGTCAGGAAATCGGTCACCTCGCGCGGCACGGACAAATCCGGATTCATGTTCTTGTTGCCCAGCGTGACGACGTTGGCGATGTTGCGCTCGGTGAAGCGCTTGATGGGATACCAGACGAACAACGCCGCGATGATGAGCATGGAAACGCCCAGGTGCACGAGCTTCGGCTTCCAGCCCATGCGCTTCCAGACGAGGAAGCAGATGAGGCCGACCGGGAACAATGCGGCGGCGCTGATCTTGCTGAGCGAGGCTGCGATGACGAGCAAGAGCGCCGCGTACCAATCCTTCATGCGGCCGTTCTTCCACCACGCGAGGATGAATCCGAAGCCTGCGAACGTCAGGAAGTGGTACAGCGTTTCGTTGGTGAAGCGTGACGAGAACATCACCAGGCCCGGCATCACCGCCATCAGCATGAGGAACAGCACGTCGCCCTTGCGGCCGGTCTTGGCCGGGAACAGCAGCCTGCCGATCCAGGCGCATACGAACAATGTTCCCACCGACAGCAGCAGCGAGAATGTCTGGAGGTCGTTGTACAGCATGTCGCCGGCGCGGCCGATGAAGCCGTTCAGGTGGATCCACAGCGCCGACATCCAGTAGTAGATGGGCGGCTGGTGGTACTCCCAACCGTTGCTGGCGAGCGGGATGGCCCATTCCTTCAGGATGAAATCGACGTACTCGATGTGGCCGCCGACGTCGTAGCTGCGCACGCGGAACGGCGTGGCGATGACGTACATCACGCGCAGCATCAGGCCGCCGACGAACACAGCGGCCAGCAGGCGGTTTTCGGGCTTGATGCGCAGGTGACCGACCAGCGCCAGCGCGTACCACAGGAACAGCAGGACGAACGCGCTGAACGCCGCGATCTGCAGCGGGTCGTTGTTCGCCACCGTCACGTTGATGCCGCCCTTGCCGCCGTCGTCGCGGATCTTGAACTCCAGCAGGTTGTTGCCGTTCTTCAGGTATTTGCGCAGATCCAGCACGCGTCCCTCGTCGTAGTCGCAGAACTTGGCCACCTCGTACGGAACCGTGAAATTGTTGATACGAAGCTCCTCGATGCAATCATCGGGCTTCACCAGGAAGTTGCGCGGCGACAACGACGAAATCCACAGCGGGACCTTCACCTGCAGCGTGGGCGCGGCGGTATCGACCAGCAGCGGAAGCCGCGTGGTCTGCTCGGGCGCGTCGCCGAAACGATACGTGATCTTGTCGAACTTCGGCAGCGTGAGCTGCAGGAACATGGTGATGAGCAGCGCCGACAGGACGAACACGCCGAAATCGATCCAGCCGCGCAAGCTCGGGGATTTGGTGCGCACGCGACTGCTTCTGCCGGAGGTGGATGATTTGGCGGTCATCGAAATTCCGCGCGCCAGTATACAGTCCCCGGCACGTCGGGCTCCTCAACGCGGCTTGCCAGCCATAAGGGAACACGTCGAACATCATGAAAAGAAAGCGTGACCTGATGCCGACAAACGGCCGTTTTGCCGTAGAGAAGCGCGAAGGCAGGCTCCGCCTGCCTGGAGCGCAACAAGCCGAAGGAGAGCCCGTGAGAGGAAACTGGCAAGTTTCCTTTCACGAGTTTCATGGCGGAGAGGGGGAGATTCGAACTCCCGAGACGTTTTCACGTCTACTCGCTTTCCAAGCGAGCGCACTAGGCCACTATGCGACCTCTCCGTGGATAAGGCTGGCACGGCACGATGCCGTGGGAAGCCCAGGATACGCAGTTCATGCGCCGGAGACAACCCGCTTAGGCACAGACCTCGCAACCCTTGCCCATGCACTTGCCCATCTGGCGGCTCCAGCCCATCACGGAGGCCACGAAAGCGATGATGGCGAGGGAACCGGACGTGGAACCGAACTGGGCTCCGCCGGCCACGATATGCGTCTGGTAGATGCCGACCAGCGACGCGATCGTCACGAGCAGGAGCAGCAGGGCGACCGCCCACTTCATGATCACGCACGGGGTGGAGCACTGCGACTTGGACTTCTTGGAAGAGAGGAGACTCATAAACGGGGGCAAGGAAAGAATGGAGGCACTATAGCATCGACCGCGCCTCCGCGCCGCTTCGCAGACAACAGAACGGTCGTGCGGGCAACGTGCGGCCATTCGGCTGGCCCGTCGGCCGTTTCCCGCGTAGGCTGTCCCCGCATGCGTATTTCGATGAACTGGCTTTCGGATGTCGTCGAATGGATCGAGACCGATCCGCAGACGATCGCGGACCGGCTGACGGCCGGAACCGGCGAAGTGGACGACGTCGTCCAACAGGGAGCGCGCCTGCGCGACGTTGTCGTGGGCAAGGTGACGAACCTGCGCAAACATCCCGGAGCCGACAAGCTTTCGCTGTGCGACGTGGAGACCGAACAGGGCAAAAAGCCCATCGTTTGCGGCGGCTCGAACCTGAAAGAAGGCATGTTGGTGGCGCTGGCCCACGTGGGCGCACAGGTGCGTGCGGGAGCGGAACTGATGACGCTGAAGGCCGCGACCATCCGCGGCGAAAAGAGCGAGGGTATGATCTGCGCGTCTTCCGAGCTGGAATTGGAAGGCATGTTCACCGCAAAGAAGGAGGATGGCGCACGCCCAGTCATCGACCTGACGCCGCTGGACCTGAAAGTCGGCACTCCCCTGCGCGAGGCCCTCGCCCTCACGGACGCCGTACTGCACGTGGATAACCACGCCATCACCAACCGCCCCGATCTGTTCTCGCACGTCGGCATCGCGCGCGAGCTGGTGGCCCATGGCCTGGCCAAGTGGAAGAAAAGGAAGGAGACCCCCGCGGTGAAATTCGCCAAAGCCAAGCCGCCGTTCACGGTGCACGACGAGACGAACGGGCTCGTGCCGTACTACAACGCCGTCATGATCGACATCGACGGCCCCGGCGAGACGCCGGAGTGGATGAAGCGCCGCCTGGAGGCCGTGGGCATGCGCTCGCTGAGCCTGCCGATCGACATCACGAACTACGTGATGCTGGAACAGGGCATGCCGCTGCATGCGTTCGACGCCGGCGACTTCAAGGGCGACATCCACGTCCGCCTGTCCAAGAAGGGAGAGAGCATGACCACGCTCGACAAAATGGAGCGTACGCTCCCCGACGGCGTGATCATCATCAGCGACAAGGAGGGCATCTTCGACCTGTTCGGCATCATGGGCGGCCTGCGCACGTCCACGCGGGACACGACCCGCCGGATCTTCCTGCAGGCGGCGATCCCCGACCCCGTCACCATCCGCCGCGCCGCCATCGGGCTGGGGCACCGCACCGACGCCGCGACCATCTACGAAAAAGGCGTCCAACCCTGCACGTCCGTGGCCGGATTGGCGCGCGCCGTGGAACTGTTCTGCACCCTGTGTCCGGGCGGCCGCGTGACGTCATCCAACGTGCGCTGGGGAACCGACAAGCCCAAGAAGGCGATCGGCATCTCCGAAGCACGCATCGTCGGGCTGATCGGCGAGGCCGTGAAATCCAAGCAGATCCGCGAAATCCTGGAAGACCTCGGATTCACGGTGAAGGCATCCGGCAAGACGCTGGCCGTGACGCCGCCGGCCTGGCGCCAGGACGTGAAACTGCCGGCCGACATCGTGGAGGAGGTGGCCCGCGTCTACGGCTACAACAAGATCAAGCCGGTGGTTCCGTCCGCCGGCATCGTGCCGCCGCACCGCGATCGCCGCGTGCACGACCTGCGCGACAGCCTGCGCGAGAGCGGTTACTGGGAACTGCTGCACCTGGCGTTCACCAGTCCGCAACAGGTGAAGCGCTTCGCCCTCGACATGACCAAGGCGGTGGCGATCGAGAATCCCATCGGCGAGGAGGTCTCGCTCATGCGCCTGAGCCTGCTTCCCAACGTGCTGGAGACCGCCGCACGCCAGTTGCGCTCGGCCGTCGGCACGGTGAAGGTATACGAGTACGGACACGTCTACGAGAAAGGCGCCGAACGCTCCGAGGCCTGCACGGTGGTGGCCGCCAAGGAAGCGACGTCGCTGTCCGATGACCCGCTGCTGGTGGCCAAGGCCGACCTGCGCCGGGCGTGTGCCGCCATGGGCTACGACGTGGACGTCCGCCCGATGGAAGACGGCATCGCGCCGTGGATGCATCCCGGCCGCGCCGCCGAGATCGTCTGCAAAGGAAAGAAGATCGGCTCGCTGTTCGAGGTGCACCCCGCCATCTGCGCCGCCTGCGACCTGCCCGCCCGCGCCGCGGCCGCGGTCGTGGACTGGGACGCGCTGATGGTGATGGAGCCGTCCGTGGTGATCGCGAAGCCGTTGCCGCTGTTCCCGTCCGTGAGTTACGACGAGACCGTTCCGGCCAAGCCGGGCACGCGCGCGTCGTCGGTGCTGGACGGCGTGCGCGCGGTGGATCCGCTGCTGGAATCCGTGGAGATCGTGAATCTGTACCAAAACCCCGCCGACGCCTCCGACAAACGCCTCACGCTGCGCTTCGTGTACCGCTCCGCGGAACGCACGTTGCAGCAGGCCGACTCGGATGCCGCGCACGCCAAGGTGCTCGCGCACGTGAAGGCGAAGCTGGGCCTCTAATCCGCGCATGAAGATCTACACGCGCACCGGCGACAACGGCACGACCGGACTGTTCGGCGGCGACCGCGTGTCCAAGGCGCATTTGCGGATGCACGCGTACGGCACCATCGATGAGCTGAACGCCTGCGTGAGCGTCGCGCTCAGCATGCCGGGCGCCCTGCCCGACGACCTGAAGATCCAACTGGAGCGCATCCAGGACGACCTGTTCGCGCTGGGTGCCGACCTGGCCACACCGCTGTCCAGCAAAGCCAAGATCCTGCGCACGGACCCGAAACAGGCGACGGAGCTGGAGGGGTGGATCGACATGCTGGAAAGCCGCATGGAGCCGTTGCGGCAATTCATCCACTTGAGCGGATCGCCGGCCGGCGCCGAGTTGCACCGGGCCCGCACCGTCTGCCGCCGCGCCGAGCGGTTCATCGTCGAGCTCAATGAAAAGGAGCCCATCGGCGATGGCGTGCTGCAATACGTGAACCGCTTGAGCGATTACCTGTTCGTCGCCGCGCGCTTTACCCACGGCTGGTCCGGCTCGAAAGAGCGCCCGGTCGTCATCAAGAAAGCCTGACGGTCAGAACGACGAGAACGGCAGCGCGAAGTTGAAGTACGCCAGCGCGCCGAACGCGGCCAGCAACGGAAGGGCGATGACGACCGCAAGCAGCGGCGAGGATTTGCCGGCCGGGACCATGCTGCGGTACAGGCTGCAGCCGCCGAACACGATGCCGGCAAGCAACAGCGGAAGGTCCAACGCATGCGTGACCGCCACCAGCGGGGCCGGCAGCAAGCCGTTCTTCATCAAGACCACTCCGGCGATCGCCAGGAATCCCAAGACGAAGAACCAGAACGCGGCCGCACGGCGAAGAACGTTGACCATGGGCTCATGATACAGGATTCAGCGGCGTACTACTTCTTCTTTTTCTGCACGGCGAGCCGCTTGCGGCCCTGAGAGCGGCGACGCTTGAGCACCGCACGGCCATTCTTAGAGGCCATGCGCTTGAGGAAGCCATGCCGGCGGAGGCGCCGGCGCCAGCGACGTTTGCTGAGCATAAAGCTGGGTCAGCCTACAGAACCGTCAAGGGGCGGTCAAGTCCTGTCAACATCCTCATAATATGCCATCGCCCCCAGCATTTCACCGGACCGGCGCTGAATCGCCAAATACGTCTGGCGGACGTCTTCGGGCGTGTTATCCGCCGCCCAGCCCGCATCCTGACCGGTGGTGACCGGCACGATGAGCCGCGGCGCATGGCGACGATGGGTTTGATCGTACTGCGGACCCATGGCGAACCGGATCATGTTTTTGCCCAGGCAGTCGGGACCCGCCACGCCGGGGTAATCGTTATCGGCCAACTCTTTCCGGACGGCGGCGCGATGCACGCAATCCCATGGGACCCAGCTGTTGATGCGCGCGATGGCGACGTGGACTTCTTCGCGGATGGCCATGGCCCGTTGCCGCTGCGCCTCGGCGGTGATGTCCTTGTCCGGATCGATGAAGATGCAGGCGAGCTTGCGGCCGGGTGACGCAACCGACAGCGCATTCGCGTGCAGAAATTGACGCAACGCTTCGTACACGGGCCCCTGAAGGTCGCTTCCGGGCAACGCGTGATAGGAGATTTGTCCGGCAAGCGCCGCGCGCAGGGCCGGGAAACACACCGAGCCACCCCGCCGCAGGAACGCGTCGACGACGGCGATGGAATGCTCCGATTCGGCCTGACTGGGTGCGGATGCAACCGGCATGGCCGCGTATCGTGCTCCCGTTGCGGAGACGAGACAAGAAAAAACGATGGAAACCCATCCTCTGGACATCGGCAAGTCCGGAATGCCGACGGATGTCTCGACAGGCCGATTGTTTTAGGACTAAAATACTTCAGTTTCTTCCCCTCTTCCGCATGGCCTACCCCGAAAAGCCCGCCCCGACCGACCTGCCGATCACCGACGACATCAAGCGCCGCTGGAGTCCGGTCGCCGTCGGCGACCAGAAGATGGATCAGAAAATGATCGACACGCTGTTCGAGGCCGCCCGCTGGGCGCCCAGCTGCTACGGCGACCAGCCGTGGCGCTACGTCTACGCCACCAAAGACGACGGCGAGAAGCGTGCGGCGCTGGAAGGCCTGCTGGCACCGGGCAACGCATGGGCCAAGAACGCGTACCTGCTGATCGTGGGTTTTGCGAAAACGACGTTCAACCATAACGGCAAACCCAACGCCTACCACATGCACGACGCCGGCTGCGCCAGCGGCTACTTGGTCCTGCAGGCGACGCACATGAATCTGGTCGGCCACCAAATGGCCGGCTTCGCCGCCGACAAGGCCAATGCGACCCTGGGCGTACCGGCCGATTTCGTACCGACGTCGATGATCGCGATCGGTTATCCCGGCGACCCCAAGGCCATGGACGAAGGATCGCAGAAGCGCGACGCCGGTCCGCGCCAAAGGAAGCCGCTCGACGAAATCGCGTTCCGGGGAAACTGGAAGGCCTAGGCTCCTTCCTTCTCACGGAACTCCTCTGGCGTGGCCACGCAACTCTGGATGCGATCGCGGAAATCCTGCAGGTGCTGCAACGCCGCGATCATCGGAATCTGCAGCTTGCCTCTCTTGCGGGGCATGAGACCAAGCACCCTGCGGGCCTCGTCGGACAGCTCGTCGGCCGCCGCGCGCACGTCTTCGGGCTCGCGGTACTGGCCACGTTTGGCAAACTTCAGCCACTCCTGCAGCGCGCAGACGATGCTGGCGAGAACATCTTCGATGGCGGGATCTTCCACCCCTTCCTCTTCCATGGTCGCGATCTCGCCGAGCACGAAACCCACCTCGCTGGACAACCAGTCCATCTCGGACAGATCTTCTGCGCCGTCGTCGGAGGATTCGGGGGGCATGGGGAAGCGGAATTGTACGCAGAACGCACGCCAGCGCAAGAAAAATGGTACTTGGGGCGTCATGGCATTCGCACAGCCGTTCGCCTACACTCCGGTTACTCCACATTTCCCACCAGTTGCGCATGTATTCAGTCGATCGCCTCAAATCCAAGCTGCCCGTGCTGACCGCCCCCACCGACGGCACCGCCGCCGTGACGGTGCTCGTTTTCGCCGGAGCCGGCTCGCGCTACGAGGTGCAGGGCGACCGCGGCATCAGCCACTTCCTGGAGCACATGTTCTTCAAGGGCGGCAAGAAGTTCAAAAACGCCGCCGAAGTCAGCATCGCCATCGACTCCGTGGGCGGCGACTTCAACGCGTTCACGGGCAAGGAATACGCCGGCTACTACGTGAAAGTGGCGGCCGAGCACGTGGAGTTGGCCTGTGAAGTGCTCTCGGACATGCTGCAGAACGCCACGTTCCCGCAGGAGGAAATCGAGAAGGAGCGCGGCGTCATCATGGAGGAATACCGCATGTACCAGGACACGCCCATGTACCAGGCGGGCTGGGACTTCGAGACGCTGTTGTACGGCGACCAGCCGCTCGGTTGGGACACCATCGGCACCGAACAAGTCATCCGATCGGTGAACCAGAAGGACTTCCTGAAGCACAAGGACGAGCTCTACACGCCGGACAACCTGGTGCTCACGTTCGCCGGCAAAATCACGCAGAAGCAGGCCATGCAGCTGGGCGAGAAGTACTTCGGCGGCATCGGCGGCAAGAAGGCGAAGGGATTCGAAGCGGTGAAGAAGCACGACGGCAAGAAGGTCGCGCTGACCACCAAGCAGACCGAACAGGCCCACCTGGTGCTGGGCATGGAGGGCGTGGGCGCGCTGCACGCCGACCACTTCGGCCAGAAGCTGCTGAGCATCATCCTCGGCGGTTCCATGAGCTCGCGCATGTTCCTCAACATCCGCGAAGCGCGCGGCCTGTGCTATTACATTTCGACCAGCACCGACAACTACCTGGACACCGGCATCATGTCCACCCGCGCCGGCGTGGACCAGAGCCGCCTGCACGAGGCGATCACGGCCATCAAGCACGAGTACTTCCAGGCCGCCGCCAAGGGCGTGACGGACGTGGAGCTGCGCCGCGCCAAGGATTTTCTGAAAGGCAAAGTGACGCTGTCGCTGGAAGACAGCGAGGAGCGCGCGCACTTCTTCGGCAAGCAGCAACTGCTGTACCCCGAGGTCCGCGACATTGACGAGTACTTCAAGAAGATCGAGGCCGTCGAACTGCAGTCGATCAACGCGCTGGCCGGACGCCTGCTCACCGCCGATAACCTGCGCCTGGTCGTCATCGGCAAGGAAAACGACCCGGACGGACTCGAAAAGCTGCTCGGTGCGTAAACGCATGGACCGCTCCAAGCTCCTGCTCTGCCTGCCGCCGGTCCTCATGGACTTGGTCGACGCGGGACTGACGCTGGCGCTGCAGCCGGCCGAATACTGGCAATCGCACGCGGCGGCAAACGAGGCATCGCCGCTCTGGGCGCTGTTTCTGACCACCGGCCCGGCCGCGTTTGCCGCGAGCGTCGCGGCATATCTGGCGTTGGTCTGCGCATGCATCGTATTGGCGCCGAAGCGCGTTTCGCTGATGATTTCGGTGGTCGTCTGCCTCTGGCACGTCGCCGGCGCATGGAGCTGGACGAATCATTTCGGCGCGGCCGGATACTGGGGCGGCACGGTGTTCATCGCGCTCTTCGGCGTCGCCATGGTGAAGATTTGGGAGGCCGCGGGCTGGAAGATGCGCTGACAAGCGGGGCTTACATGTGGATTGCCAGATCGCCGTTTGTCCGGTAAACATGACCCAATCTCCCCTCCCGCCCCCATGGCCGAACGCACTCTCATCCTCCTGAAGCCCGACGCCGTCGCAGGCAAGTTCTGCGGCAAAGTCATCACCCGTTTCGAAGACGCCGGGTGGAAAATCGTCGGCTGCAAAATGATCCAGCTGACCCCCGCCATGCTCCGCGAGCACTACGCGCACGTCGCCGACAAGCCGTTCTACCCGGAGATCGAGGAATTCATGAAGTCCGTCCCCGTCATCGGCCTGGTGCTGGAGGGCGCGGGCATCATCGAGAAGATGCGCGACATGCTGGGAGTCACCGACAGCCGCAAAGCCGCCAAGGGCACCATCCGCGCCGAACTCGGCAAGGACGTGATGATCAACGTGGCCCACGCCAGCGACAGCGCCGCCACCGCCGAGGTGGAAGTGAAGCGCTTCTTCAAGCCCGAAGAGCTGTTCGTCTACTAACAACGCAAACAACGCGGATACCGTGCCCGACGGGTGCGGCTATTTCGCGGTCTTCACCGCGCCCGTGCCGTAGGCGGCGGTGATGTCCTGCTTGTCGGTGACCCACTCCACGGCCACGTCCAGCTGCGGGTCTTTGCCGGCCTGGTATTGCTCGAGCGTGCGGTCCACGTGCAGCTCCGGCGTGATGCCCTTCTTGCCGATATCGGTGCCGCTCGGCGTCAGCCAGCGGGCGGTGGTCACGCGCAGGCTGGAGCCGCCCGGCAGATCCACGATCTCCTGCACGGTGCCTTTGCCGAAGCTCTGCACGCCGACGATCTTCGCGCGCTTGTGGTCCTGCAGCGCGCCGGCAACGATTTCGGAAGCGCTGGCCGAACCGCCGTTGATGATGACGGCCACCGGCAGTTTGCCGGGCACCAGCACGCCGCCCTTCACGAAGTGTTCTTCGGTCAGGCCGCCGCGGCGCTCCACGGACACCACCTTGCCGTCGCCGACGAACATGGACACCAGGTCCACCGCACCCTCCAGGTAGCCGCCGCCGTTGAAGCGGAGGTCCAGGACCAAGCCCTTGGCGTCGGCGAGCGGGAGCTCGGTGAGCGCCTTGCGAAGCTCGGCGATGGAATCCGTGCCGAATTGGTTCAGCGACACGTACGCGACGGAACCGCTGGCGCTCTTGATGACGCGCGATTCGACGCTCGGGACATGGATGGCGTCGCGCGTGAGCGTGACGGTCGTGCTCTGGCGCGCTTTGTCATGCAGGATCGTGAGCGTGACGTTCGTGCCTTTCTTGCCGCGGATCTTGGACACGACTTCGTCCAGCTGCATGCCGCTCACCTCGACGCCGTCGACGCTCAGGATGATGTCGCGCGGCAGCATGCCGGCCTTCTCCGCCGGCGAGCCTTTCAGTGGGGCGACGACGATGACCTGGCCGTTCTGCATTTCCAGCTGGGCGCCGATGCCCTCCAGCGTGCCCGAAAGCGCGTCCTGGAACTGCTTGCTGTCGCTGGGCGTCATGAACACGGTGTACGGGTCCCCCACGGCATCCACCATGCCGCCGACCGCGCCGAAGACCATGGTGTTCACCTTCAGCTGGTCCGGCTCGATGTAATTTTTGCTCAGCAGCCGCCACACGCTCCACATCAGGGTGATGTCCACCTCTTTCTCCGGGTCCGACGCCACGGTCTTGCCGCTGCCGGTCGCGCCCGAAAACAATTCCGCGATGCGGTCGTGTTCCGCGCTCAGGCGCTGCTGTTCGGCGCGCATGCCCAGCTGCCAGCCCAGGGCCAACATGATGAGCGGCAACAGTACAGCCGAAAAAATACGGAGCGAACGTGTCATGGAGGTCATGATCGGCATCCCGCGAAATCCGGTCATCCGATCGTGGAGCGAAGCATACTGGAATATACTGCGGCCATGCCAGCGAAACGCGTTGCAAAAAAGACCACCTCCGTGAAAAAGACGAAAGCCGCCAAACGGCCCGCCAAGACCGCCGTACCGCGCGTGGACGCGTCCATGAACGTCATGGACATCATCGCGTTGCATCCCGGCGCGGCCGAGGTGATGTCGGCGTACGGACTGCACTGCGTGGGCTGCGCTTTCAACACGCTCGATTCGCTCGGCGACGGCGCCAAAAGCCACGGCCTCACCGACCACGACGTGAACATGATCGTTGCGGACTTGAACGAACTGCTCGCATCGTCGAAGCCCCGCCCCTCCACGCTGACGATCACCGCCGACGCGGCGCGCGCGCTGCTGAAGGTCGCCGAGGGCGAGGACAAAAAAGGATACGGCCTGCGCGTGGACACCGACGAACGGGGCGCGTTCTGCATGGAGTTCGAGAAGGAGGCCAAGAAAGACGACTTGAAGTTCAGGAACGCCGAGGTGCCTGAACTGACGTTCTTCGCCTCGCCGCTGACGCTGTGGCGCATCGGCGGATCGACGATCGACTACCGGGAAGGGCGCTTCAAGTTGGATATGGCTTCCGAACCTTGTGGTTGCGGAAAAACAACATGCGGCTGCGGCGGCTCATGCGGGAAAAATTGACGGAAGAGCATTTCATGTCACGATGACATCGTGCCGCTTGCAGACCTCCGCCAACGAAGAATCGCCGATCTGCTGGAAAACATACGCCAGCCGGAAGATCAGTTGCGGTACGTGGACCACGTCATCCAGGTATACGGCTTCATGACGCTCGGACACATTCAAAAATTGGTCGGTGAAACCATCGGCGGCCGCGACGCCGACTGCGGCAGCGCGCACGAGCTCACCGCCACGCCGACTACGGCATGCCGCATGCACTTCCGCAGTAACCGCTGCCACCACCAACTGGAAGTGAGCACCGGCCACGTGACCGCGGGCGGCATCTATTACACGGCTGTCGCGGCGCTGGACACGCTGCCGCGCGTCGCGGTGGATGCCCGGGGCGAACCGGTTACGCTGAAACGTATCGTGCACAACACTCGAAAAATCTACGATTTGGACACGCCGGCCTACCGTGCCTACGCGCCATTCCGTGACCCGGAGGCGCCGCCAATCCCGCTGCCATTGCTGCAGTTGCACCCCACAGTGCACGCAGCCGTCACGGCCGCGGACGTGGGTCGCGCCCTGGACCGACTGAAAGATCCCACGGGTCAGGATATGGACCTGATCAAACAGGCGCTTGGACGTGCGCTCGAAGACTTGCTCGGTCCGCTGCCGGACGAACCGAAGCCGCTGCCGTAACGGCGTCTTTGGAGTACACTGGGCTCCATGATCAAACTGCCAGCCGCGCTCGAGAAAAAACTCGCCGTCTTGTTTCCGAAAGTGCGCGAACGCGAACGCTTCGTGGCCGATTTGGTGACCAAGGCGATCGAGACCGCCGTGCTGCCGGAAATCCAACAGCCGTTGTCCATCGGCGGCACGCTCCACCTGTTCACCGACGGAGGATCGCGCGGGAATCCCGGCCAGGCGGCCGTGGGCTGCGTGTTGCTGGACCCCGCCACCGGCGCGGTGCTGCGCGAACACAGCGAGGCCATCGGCATCCAGACCAACAACATCGCCGAGTACCAGGCGCTGATCGCCGGCATGAAGATGTCGGTGGAATTCCGCCCCAACCACTTGGTCTGCCACTTGGACTCCGAACTGGTCGTAAAACAGCTCAGCGGCGAATACCGCGTGAAAATGGCCACCTTCCAGCCGCTCATCGACGAGATTATGGAACTGAAAGCGGAATTTCCGCAGGTCACCTTCACCTACGTCCCGCGCCACCTGAACACGCGCGCCGACGCGTTGGTGAACAAAGCGCTGGACTCCAACCCCGTTCCGGGCGCACCATCGTTGTCCCGAAGAATCTAAGCCAAATGCACCAACCGACGACCGTCTCCGCCGCTTTGCCAGGCGCCCTCCGGGCGTGGCGTCTGTGGGTGCTCGTCGGCGTGCTCGCGGTCTTCGGCGTGCCGGAAACGACGTGGGCCGCCCCCGCGCAGCTCACCCTGACCTACGACCACCATATCTTCACGATGTACCCCAACAACCACCCGGAGTGGAAGCAGCCCCGCAAGCAGTGGTACTACGAAGGCGTCCCGGCCGTGCCGCCGGCCCGCTTGCTGACCTGCGGATCCGAGCCCGTGGACGCGCCGGGCTGGAGCCACGAGGAAATCGTGGAATGGAACCTGGAGGCCATCGGCCGCAGCATCCGGAAGGAAATCGGCGCCAAGTTCGATCGCGAGCCGGGCAGCGTGCGCATCTCGCGCACGGGCTCCGGCGAGGTCGTGTTCGACGGCCATGGACTGCCCGGACGCAACATCGACGTGACGCGCGCATCGGCGCTCGTGCGCGAGGCGTTGGACCGGAACGTGTCTCAGGTGATGCTGCCGGTGATCGAAACCGCTCCCCTGGTGACGGTGGAGGACGAGGATCTGAAAGCGCAGGGCATCAAGGAAGTCGTGACGGTCGGCGAATCCGTGTTCGCCGGCTCGCCGAAGAACCGCCGCCACAACATCGCGGTGGGCGTGGACACGTTCAACGGCCACCTGATCCCGCAGGGCGACACGTTCTCGTTCGTGGAAACGCTGGGCCCCGTGAACGCCGCAACCGGCTACCTGAAGGAACTGGTGATCCAGGGCGACCAGACCATCCCCGACTACGGCGGAGGATTGTGCCAGGTGAGCTCCACCGCCTACCGCGGCCCGTGGGAGTACGGCATGCCGATCGTGCAACGCAAGAACCACAGCTACGCGGTGACGTACTACAGCCCGCAAGGCACCGACGCGACCATTTACCCGCCCAGCGTGGACATGAAATTCAAGAACGACACGCCCGGAGCGCTGCTGATCCAGTCGTTCACGGACGAGAAGGACCGTGCGTTCTTCATTTACTACGGCACGAAGGATGACCGGAAGAGCGAAGTCTTCGGGCCGTTCGTTTCCAATCGCATCGGCGCGCCCAAGGAGGAGAAGATCGAATACACCACCGACTTGGCTCCCGGCGAACGCAAGAAAGTGGGCGACCGCCACGACGGCATGCAGGTGATGTGGTACCGCAGCGTGCAGATGCCGGGCACCGGCGCGACCATGGAAAGCTACTTCTCGCACTACCAGACGCGCCCGCTCTATTACCTGGTGGGCGTGGGAGCCGGCGAGAGCCTGCCCGCCACCGACGGCGACTTGAGCGAGGCGCCCAGCTGGCTGCCGAGCAGGTGACGCGTGAACGCTTCCAGTTCGGGAAGCAGCGCGGCGGGACAAGCGGAGGCGGACGACAGCGAAGCGGAGGGAATGTCGTTGAGGAGCGCGCGCATGGCGGGCGACAAGCCGTTCATGAGCGAGGTGTCCACCGGCAGCGCGGCCAGGTCTTCGCCGCCGGGGAGCGAACCCAGGATGGACAGCAGTTTCAGCGTGAACACCGGCAGCAGCGCCGGCGCGTGGTCGGTGCTGCAGTGCGACAGGAACTCGCGCGTGAGCATGTAGACCTGCTCCACCGGCTCGCCCTCGTGGATGATGTTCAGCAGGATTTCCATCCCCTGCTCGGCACACGAGAACGCGCGCAGGCAGGTGGCGCATTCGGAGTACGGATCGATGCACGAGGCCTGCGTGACGCTATGCGCTCCGGTGCGGCCGAACGTGTACTCCACCTGGATGCGGCGCAGCGGCAACAAGGCCGATCCCCGCTTGCTGGTGACGCGGCGGACGCCGGCCGCGCGCGCGGCGATGCGGCCCGACTTGCGCGTGAGCAGCAGGCAAAAACGGTCGGCTTCGCCGACATTGAAGGTTTTCAGCACGATGGCTTCGTCCGCGAACGTTCTGCTCACGGTACGTCAGTATACAACAGGTCGCTTACACGTTGCCGAGCAACGTTCCCTGCACGCGGGTCCACAACACGAACAGCGTGCCGACCACGGCCAGCAGCGGAATCAGCAATGCTTCGCCGATGAGCGTCCACGGCAACCAGGCCAACAGCGACGCCAGGATGCCCTCGCCCCACGCGGCGAACGCGCCGCCGGCTCCCAGGGCCGGCACCACCGCCGGCGCGATAGCGATGCACGCGGCGGCGAAGACGACCGAGAATACGAGCGCGACTCCCAGCAAGAGCGTGATTTCCACCGCGAACGGCAACAGCGTGAACAGGGCCGGCGCGCCGACGAGCTGCTCCACGAAGACCTCGTCGCGGCGCAGCATGGCGCGGCGGCGGATCAATTCCACGATGACGAACAGCAGGACGATCACGAAGAGCGCGACCACCAGCCCCAGGAACACGCGGGCCGAAGACACGATTTCGACGAGCTGGTACAGCCGCTGCTCCTGATCCGTGGTTTGCGACAGGAATTGCGGGTCCACGGTCTGCGCGAACACCGGCTGCTGCAGGAACTGCAGGAAACGCGGATAGTCGGCGATGCTCGCCAGCCGGACGCCGAGCGTCTCGGGAAAAGGGTTGCCGATGCCGTACTTCTCCAGGAACGCGACCAGCTGAGGATCGCGCTGACGCTGGCGCTCGTACGCCTGCTCGCGGGTCACGTACAGCACTTCTTCCACGTACGGCAGCGCGCGGACGTTCTGCACCAGATCCTGGATGAGATCATCGGACGCGGTATCCACGATCTCCAGACGAAGATCCGTTTGCTCGCGCAGGAATTGCACGCCGACGTGCGCCGAGAACACCAGCAAGAGCAGAACTTGGCCCAGCAGCAGCACGCCGAACAGCGAACCGACCGAGCCGGCCCAGCCGTCTTCCCGCACCACGTTCTTCAGGCCCCGGATGCAGCCGCGCTTGAAGAGGAGCGGCGTCTTGGGCATGCGAGCGAACATGGAGGTCATCATACCGGGTCTCCGCCCCGGCGTCACGCCACGGTGCCGTCGCCGTGCGCCGATTGCGCATGCTGCTCGATGCGCGCGACCATCTGCAGGCAGTCGAGCGCGCGGGCATTGCCCGGGTCCACGTCCAGCGCGCGCTGGAACAGCGCCTTGGCCTTGGCGAAATTGTTCATGCGCAGGTAAATCACGCCCAGGTCGCACAGCGTCAGCGGGTTGGATGCGTCCAAATTGAGCGCGCGCTCCAGCGTGACCACGCCGTCCACGTTGTCGCCGGAGCTGAACAGAGCCCAGCCCAGGCAACGGAGGATTTCGGGGTTGTTGTGCTTCAGGCCGTTGGCGGTGCGCAGCATCTGCACCGCCTCGTCCCAGCGCTCCAGGTGCGACGCCACGAAGCCAAGGATGTAGTAGCCGGTATAGCTTTCCTTATCCACGGCGATGGCGCTGCGCGCGGCGTTGGCGGCGCGATCGTAGTGCTCGAGGCTCAATTCGTTGTCGGCGATCTCCTCAAGCGCCTCGATGTTGTTGGGATCGGCGATGAGCACCTGTTCCAAAACGGCGATGGCCTCCTCATATTTCCCCTCCATTTTCAAATCTTCGGCCTGGTTCAGGAGGTCGATCAACGGGCCGTCGTTCTGCGGTACGGACATGTCTCCAGTGTACCACGACGGGCGTCGGCCCCGGATTAACCGGCGATAAAGAAGACCACCGTGCTCATGATGAGCCAGGCGCTCAGGATGATGGCGTAACCGATCAGCGAAGCGATCATCAGCTTCTTGCCGTTATCCAGGAAGCGTCCGCCGCCGGAACCGACCATCATGAAGGTACCGATCAGGAAGATGGTGGTGGTGACGCCGCCGCCCCAGAAGAGGAGAACGTTCACGATGCCCGCCACGATGCGCGGGATCGTCGTCACCACGCCGGTGCTCACCACGATCGGCGCGCCGGGCGTATAGGCCATGGCGGCCGCGGGAAGCAGCAGGAGGGCGGCAATGGACAGTTTTTTCAGCGACATCACCCCATTGTACCATATTTCGCCCCTTGGATGAAGCCCAGAGCGGGCCGGGGCGCCATTCGGTTGCGCGGCGGATGGCCCCTGACTAGACTTGGCATCTATGGCGAATCCGGGCTTCTCAAGCCGACCGATTTACGGTGACGAGCCATCCGACGATAACCGCGGCGAAACTCCTTTGGACGAGCCGCGCAGCACCCCTCCCGAAGGAGGATTTCGCCGGAGTCCGCGCTTGCGCCAACGCGCCAGCTACCGCGGCGGGGGAACCCGTACGGCAAACGCGCTTGCCCGCGTGAAAGGCGTCGTCTTCAAGAAACGCACGAAAAAGGAGTGGAAGACGATCGCCGTCCGCACGGTGGCCGGCGGCGCGGCGGCGGCCGTGCTTGGCCTTGCCCTGCTGTGGATCACGCTGCCGAACATCGACGACCCGAGCACGCTGTTCGCGTCGCAAAGCACGGCCATCGTGGACCGCAACGGCGTGGAGCTGTACCGCCTGTTCTCCGAACAAGACCGCACGTACATCCCGGGGGCCGAGATCAGCAACAGCGTGAAACAGGCGACCATCGCCATCGAAGACGAACGCTTCTTCAGCCGCGGCAGCTGCTTCGACATCATCGGCTTCAGCCGCGCCGTGCTCAGCCAGGTGTTGCCCGGCGCGCTGGTGCGCTCCGGAGGCTCGACATTGACGCAGCAGTTCGCCGGCAACGCGCTGGTGGGCCGCGAGCGCTCGCTGCTGCGCAAAATCCGTGAGCTGATGCTCGCCTGCAAGCTGGAACAGAAATACGACAAAGACCAGCTGCTGGAGCTGTACCTGAACTGGATCCCCTACGGACCCACGTCGTACGGCATCGAGCAGGCCGCCCGCAACTACTTCGGCACCGGCGCCAACAGCATCACGCTGGCGCAGGCCGCCGCGCTGGCGTCCATCCCGCAGCGCCCGTCGTACTTCAGCCCGTACGGCAAGAACGTCCGCACGCAGGTCAGCGACCAGATCCTGGAGCGCATCATCAGCGGCGAAATCACGACGACCGCGCAGATCCCCGACGCCGGCGTGCGCATCGGACTCATCGGCCAGGAAGTGGGTTCTGGCGCGACGAAAGTGTACGTGGGAGGACGCGCCGACCAGGTGCTGAAGAACATGCTCGACCAGAAGATGATCAGTGAGGAAGAGCACGCCAAGGCGGTGGAGGACCTGAAAAAAATGGAGTTCCGCCGCGAGCGCGAGAACATCCGCGCGCCGCACTTCGTACTGGCCGTTCAGAAGCAGGCCGAGGAGCTGCTGGGCATCGATGAAGCGCTGCTGCAGCAGGGCGGCTTCAAGATCACCACCACGCTGGATTGGAACCTGCAGCAGGTCGCCGAGAAGGTCGTCGCCGATCACGCCGAGGACGTGACAAACCGCTTCGGCGCGCGAAACTCCGCGCTGCTGTCGCTGTCCACCAAGACGCGCGAAGTGCTGGCGTACGTCGGCAACACGGATTTCTCCGATGAGGAACATGAAGGAAAGATCGACATGGTGCGCGCGCCGCGCCAGCCGGGCTCCAGCTTCAAGGCATTCACGTACCTGTCCGCGTTCGAACAGGGCTACGGCCCGGGCAGCGTGGTCTACGACCTGCCGACCAAGTTCGGCGTGGACGAACCGCAGAACTTCGACGGCGCGTTCTGGGGGCTCATGACGATGCGCTCGGCGCTCGGTTCGTCGCGCAACATCCCGGCCATTAAGGCGTTCTTCCTGGGCGGCGGCGAGGAGCCGCTGCTGTCGCTGGCCGCACGCATGGGCGTGACGACTCCGACCACGCAGAAAGCCGAGTTCCGCAAAAACACCCCGGACTACGACTATGGATGGCCGCTGTCGATCGGCGCCGCCGAAGTGCCGCTGTGGGAAATGACCCAGGGGTACGCGACCATCGCCGACGGCGGCAAATTCCTGCCGCCGGTCACGATCCTGAAGATCACCGACAGTTCCGGCAACATTCGCTACCAGCACAAGCCGGAAGCGCCCCAGGAGGTGGTGGACGCGCGCGTCGCCGCCATGGTGACGTCCGCGCTCAGCGACGTGTCCGTGCGTCCCAACGAATATTGGCAGACCGTGCTCTCGGTGCCCGGCATCCAGGCCGCCGCCAAGACCGGCACCAGCAACAAGTGTCTGGAGCGTGACGCGAGCGGAGGCTGTACGCTGCGCCGCCCGGAAAGCACCTGGACCATGGGCTACACCCCGAGCCTCGTGACCGGCGTATGGGTGGGCAACGCCACCAGCCAATCGCTGTTCGACAAAGCCGACGGTCTCACGACCGCCGCGCCCATCTGGCACGAGTACATGATCGGCGCGCATCGCAAACTGACCGGCGTGACGACGTCGTTCACGATGCCGCCGAACATCACGCAGCCGCTGCTGTCCAAGCTCTCCGGCCAGCTGGCCAACGCCTGCACGCCGGTGGAACTGCGCAAATCCGATCTCTCGCTCGAGGAACGCACGCCGACCGCCGAGGATAGCGCCTGCGTCCTGCTGAAGGTGGATAAAGTCACGGGATTGCTGGCCTCCCCGGCCTGCCCGGCAGACGCCGTGGAGGAACGCGCGTTCTTCGTGCCCGAGAGCGAGCAGCCCACCCGCTGGCCGTTGTGGGAACAGGCGGTGCAGGAATGGGGCAAGAAGGAAATGGAGAAGTGGAACGCCAACGAGACGCACTCCGGCTCCACGCTGCCGCTCCCCCTCCCGCCGACCGCCGAGTGCGACCCGGCGCTGACCCCCGGCCGTCTGGAGAAGCCCAGCGTGCAGCTCATCATCCCGTCGGGCGGATCGTCCGTGCCGTACCCGTCGTTCACGCCCAAGGCGAACATCGTGTCGCGCGGCAAGCTGAAGGAGGTGAAGTACTTCGTGGACGACAAGCAGGTCGCCGTATTCACCGAAGCCCCGTTCAACGGCCCCGTGCGCGTCCCCCGCTCCATCCTGGAGGAAGGCCAGCACAACATGAAGGTCGTCGTGACCGACGAGTACTTCAACACCGCCGAGGACACCTCCAGCTTCGTGTTCGAAGAGGACACCGGGCGCCCGCGCGTGCGGTTCGTGCCGGACAACGACGAACTGACCATGCCTGCCGGCAGCGAGATCGTGCTGACGGTGGATGCCACCGACGACGGCGGCATCGAGCGCGTGGAGTTCTTCATGGACGGACAACTGCTGACCGTGAAGCGCACCGCGCCGTACCAGCTGCAATACACGCTGAAGGAATCCGTGGGCGACCACGTCATCCGCGCGGTGGCGCGCGACACGGCCGGCAACGAAGGTTCGGCCGAGCTGACGCTGACGATCGGGTTCTAGGCTACGCCTGGGCGTGCTCGCGGCGGTTGTAGGCCTCCCAGAGGTCCTTCATGCGGCCGGGGGTCGTGATCAAGTCCTTGAACGTGCCGTGCTGCAGCAGGCGGCCCTGGTCGAACACGTAGACCTCCTCGAACAGCTCAAGCAGATGAAGTTTGTGGATGGACGAGACGACGCAGCGGTCGGCGAAGCGCTCCAACAGGTTCTTGTAGATCTTCAGCTCGTTGGTGGAGTCCACCGAACTGGTGGGCTCGTCGAGCAGGATGATGTCGCTCCGCTTCGCCGCGAAAAATCCGCGAGCCAGCGCCAGGCGCTGCTTCTCGCCGCCCGACAGGTTTACTCCCTTCTCGGCCGTGTTGGTCTTCAGTCCATTCGGCAGCTTCTCCAGCGTGCTCTCGAAGCAGGCCAGCCGGACGTCGTCCATGACTTCTGCGTTCGTCTGCTCGGTATCGAGCGTGATGTTGTACTCGATGGTGTTCTCGAAGATCTCCGGCTCCTGCGGGATCAGCGTGACTTTGGAGCCCACGTCCTTTAGGCCGTGCTCCAGCGGTTTTCCATCACACAGCACATCTGCGCGGTCCGGCGAGTGCAAGCCGCGGATAAGCGTCATCAGCGTGGATTTGCCGCTGCCGCTCTCGCCGACGAACGCGATCTTGGCGCGGCGGCCGAGCGAAATCGACACGTCCTTCAGATGGTGCTCGCGCTTCTCTTCGTCCTTGTACGTGAAGTTCAGGTTCTTGATCTCGATGGTTTTCCAGTCCACCGGCAGATGACAGTGGCCGTGGTAGTCGGCGGCGGCGGTCTGCAAAATGGAATTCACCGACTTGAGGTCGGCGTACTGGTGCACGGTGCCGGAATACTTCCAGGCGAACGTGAAGAACGAGCCGCTGATCTTCTGCAGGTACTCGTAGAGCATGAAGAACGTGCCGGCCAGCGGCACCACGCCCGCGCCGATGGTGGACCACGCGTACCAACCCAGCACCACGACCGTCATGGACGACATGACGATGGTGGCCAGGAACCACTTCCACTCGTTCACGACGGCCTCTTTCCGAAACAACGGCAGGTAGTGGGTCATGCGCTGCCACAGTTCGCTCCGCGTGAGTTGTTCTAAGCGCAGCGTGATGACCGTGGTGATGTTGGAGATGTAATCGTGCAACGCGGACGCCACGAAGTGCTCCTTGGCGTTTTCCTGGTCGTACAGCGGAAGCAGGACCTTGTCGAACAGGAACACGAGCAAGAGCGACGTGCCCGCCACGACGACGGCGATGAGGGCGGCCTGCGGCATGATGAGCGCCAGCGCGACCACGGCCACGGCCGGACGCAGGAACATCTCGATGAGCTGGAACGTGTTCTCGGCGAAATCGTTCAGCGCACGGGTGGCCTTGGCGATGCGGCTGATGGTTTGTCCTGAGTGGTGCTGCTTGTGCCACTGCAGCGGCAGGCCGGCGATGGCGTTGTACAGGTGGTCCTTGAAGGCGTTGCGGGCATGGAACGCATTGATGCGCTCGATGACCCGCGCCGGGCCGTGGAACACCCAAAAGGCGACGTTGATGCCCACGATCATGAGCAGGTACATGAAGATCTTCTGCAGTGAGTCGGGCGTGGTGGACGCCTCCTGCACGCTGTTGAGCACCATGCCGATGACGAACGGCTCGAACAGGTACACGATGTTCGCAGCCACGAGCATGAGCACGTACAGCACGACGAGGTGCCTGCGTCCGGCGGAGTACCGCCAGGTTGCCGATGCGAGCGCGAAAAAGACCTTCATGGAATTACTTTAGACCTAAAGTATATAGTAACGAGAGCGGAATGCTAGTCCTGCCGCCACGATGCGGCAAATAGTCCGACGGATTTTTCGAAGAAAGATGACTGCGAGGGGCCGGGAAACAGGAGAGACAGGTGAGTCAGGGGAACACAAAAATCCTCTGTCTCCCCTGTTTCACCTGACTCCCGTGATTCCCATCGTCGCCAGCCGCTAACCCTGAACTCTCGCATTCGTATGGATTTCCGACACATCATCATCTTCTTCCAGGATGGCGATGAGCGCGTCGATCTTCTGCATGGTGGCGGCATCCACGTCGGCGTGCTGCTTGGGGACGAACTGCAATCCGGCGGATTCGATGTTCATGCCCTTCGTCTTCAGGAAATCGCGTACTTTTGGCCAACCGGCGACGTCGGTGACCACCTGCAGATGCGCGCCGTCGGACGAAAAATCCTCGGCGCCGTGATCGATGAGTTCCAACTCCAGGTTCTCCAGCGCAGCGGCGTCCGGAAACGCGCCGCCTTCGGGGGCGCCCGCCACCACCACTCCCTTGCGGTCGAACATCCACATGACGGAGCCGTTGCTGGCGAACCGTCCGCCATTTTTATCCAGCAGCATCTTCACGTTGGAGAGCGTGCGGTTCTTGTTGTCGGTGAGCGTCTCCAGAATCAGCGCGGCGCCGCCCGGACCGTACGCCTCGTAGACCGTTTCCTGCATCGCCTCCCCTTTCAGGGCGCCGGTACCTTTGGCAATGGCGCGGTCGATGTTGGCGTTCGGCACGCTTTCGGCTTTGGCAGAATCGATGAGCGAGCGCAAACGGACGTTCGACGAAGGATCGCCGCCGCCCTCACGCGACGCGATTTCGATCAGGCGGGCGTACTTGGTGTACACCTTGCCGCGCTTGGCGTCCTGCGCGCCTTTGCGAACCCGGATATTTGCCCACTTTGAATGGCCGGACATGACCGGATTGTAGCACGGGCATTCTTAGCCGGTCGTTTCATCGGTCAGGGACGTCATCAGGCGCAGGTACCTTACGCATGCGGCCGCAGAAATGCCGGCGGGCAACGGCAGATCGTCCTGCGGCGGGAGAGCTTCCAGTGCATTGAGCGTCAGCTCATGGATACTGGTTGCTGGTTGGTCACCACGGCGATACGGCACGAACGCCGAGCGAGCCAGAAAATCCTCTTCGGTCTCGATAACAAGTTTGCTCTCGCCGGTAGGAGGAGCCCCGTCTATGACAACGCGCTGACCCTCCCGGCCCACCGCTGTCCAGTAATGATACGGCATTACGGTTTCTGTACCGGTTGCTGGACGGGGCAACGCGTACACCGACGCAATGGGTACTGGGAGTTCCAGCTTGCGCACGGCGTGCCGCACCGCACTCATACTGAAGCCACACGAACCGCTCTTCGGCGCCTTGCTGGCAGGCTTATAAATATCACGTCGCCACACTGCTGCGATTTCAGCGTTGAAGGTCGTGCGAAGTGCCGTCAGCGCACGCAAAAAGCGTGCTTCTTTTGGCTCTAAATGATTCCTCAAGACCCGCAATAAATCTGCCTGTGAAAAGCTGCCACAATCAAGCGTACTGCGCTGGGGTGCGGGGCACGTCATATATTATATTATAAAATATATTTTATAAATAGCAAGTATCAATAAATCGCTTTTGGGCGCCATCCACGCGCCAGGCGGTTAACGACCCCGAGGGAATACAGGGAGTGGTTGTGTGCTTACACTTTCTGGAACTGCATGCCGAGCACGTCGCCTTTCGCATCGGCGGTCACGGTCGCCCCCAGAAAACCGAAGTTGTGAACAAGCAGCATCCGGTAGGTGCCGATGGCGCCATCAACGGCATCCAGCGAAGCGGTATCAGCGCTGACCTCGGCCGTGACGGCTACGGAATTGAATGTCGTCCGGCAAAACTCCGTGCCGGCTTTGGCAATGGAGTCGCCATGGAGCGCGAGGAGGTCTTTGGCAGATGGCGGCAAGGAAGGCTTCATGGGCAAGTGGGATTATTTCAAAAGGCGGCGCATGTCGACCGTCACGTAGCTGATGTCCGAGAAGGTTTCCAGGAAGGCGTTGTACCGCAGCGTGATGGGCTTGGATGTATCGTGCGGGTTTACGACGGTCACGGTCTTGGCGACGTTATCCACCGATTCGATGGAATACGCATGGGTAAAGTGAATGCGCACGTCGTTGCCCTGAACGTCTTTGACCGTGTACGTGAAGGTATCGTTGCGCAAGCGCGGCGTATTTGCCGTGGCGAAGTGCTTTTCCACCGAGAAGGAGTTCAGGAAATCCAGCGCTTTCTGCTTTGAGTGAATCTCACCCTGGCTGATGGGACGGGCGTTTGCCGCGTCGCCGACGATATGGCCGGCTTCTCCGCTGTCAAAACCAAGCAGGCGTTGGATGGCCTCATGACCCAGGCCGCCGGTCGACGCCTTGCGGTTCACTTGCCCTCTTCCGTCGCGGCCATGCACGGAAAGGGTATACGCCGCCTCCAGTACTTGGAAACCCACCGGCCCGTTCAGGCCGAAATACGCATGCGCGACCGTATGCTGGGCGAGTTGCAGGTCTCCGTCGTTCACCCGGACGATTTTCGAGCCCGGACCGCCGCCGAGCGGCACGCGAACGTCGTACCCCACCGTGAACTTCTGGCGGATGGTGCGCCCCCTGTTGTTGGGATCCGGCACGTCGAGCTCCTCGATGATCGGCGTAACGGCGGACCGCACGAGGATTTCAAAATGCGGCGACTGGCGCAGCGAGTGCAGCGAGGCGACCAGGTAGCAGTTCCCCACGTTCTGCTGGGAAAAATCGCTGTCCGGAGGGAAGAGGTGCTGGAATGTCGACCGGTTGAGCGGCAGCTTTCCACCCTCGAGCAGATCCAGTTTTTTGCGGAAAAACTCGCTTTCCGGTGCCTCGCGCAGGGCCGGAATGCGCTCGCGCAGATCCTGCGGGCTGAACATGCGTTCCGCATCGTACGGAAGCGTGCGCCGCGTGGTGGGGTTGTATGCCTCCAGCTGACCGGAAGCCGTCCGGCGCACGATCCAGCCTTGTTCCAAGCTCGCGGGCGACGTGGATGTTTTTGGGGTGAGCAGCAGTATCGCCTCGCCGTTTCGCGGAACGCGCCGCAACGCGGGGGCCACATAGCCGGTCTCGATGTAGGCGTTTTCGTCATTCAGGGGCAAAAGAATGTTCTTCAGGTCTTTGTACGGGACTCTGCTGATTCGAATCCGCGGAGAATCCGGATCGTAATGCACCGTCACCTTGCCGTCGGGGCCCATGGACGAGATCAAGACCGTGTCGCCCTTCGCATCCTGCGCCGCCGTGCCGATGGGAGGAACGACGAGTCGCTCTCCAGGCTTCAATCCGGTGTTGCGCTGCCAATCGCGCACGAGTTGGAGATCGATCCGGTAGAGAACGCCTGACGCATCTTTCACGATCGCAATATTGGGCTGGGCGGGGTCCACGGAGTCCAGCTTCAGTTCTTGCTGCGTTCCATCGACATTCGGGCGGATGATGAGCGTCTGCCCCGGCTTTACCTGTATGCCGTTGATGTCCACCGCGCCCGGCACGGCCTCCCGCACCGGCTGCACACGGCCGTTGGCGTCCAGCTGCGCGACATCCAGATGGAAATTCCGGTACTCGGTCTTGCCGTCCACAACGCGCTTGAACCGGCCCTTGGGCCTTCCTCCGCTGCCGTCTTCGGCGGGGCAGACGTACCGCCATTCTTCCACGGCACCGCCGCTGCGGCGCATGCGGTACAGGTTGTCTTGGACGAAGTCCGAATGGTCCGGCAGCGCATCGGCCAGCGGCAGCGGATCGTCCGGCGGCGCGCGGCGCACTTTGCTGATGGGGAATCCTGAAGGATCTTCGTTCGTATCGACGCTGGTGAATTTGGGCGCGCCGCCGATGTCGCCGCCCACGTATTTCCAGCGCTCCACTTTGCCACTGCTTCGCGTGATCAAGTACACGGTACCCTCGCGCAAGTCGGTCAGCGCCAACGGCGCTTCCGGCGCGGCCGGCTGTTCCTTGAACAACAGACGGCCGGCGATGACCTGGTCGCGCGTAAACCTTGCCCTTTCTCCGGTGCGGGTGTTTTTCATCAGGAGATCGCCCTTCTCATCGATGTCACCATCGAACGTGTAGACGGCGTCGCCGATCCGGACTTCCCTGCCGAGAACCACGTCCTGCTCCGCCCGGCGCTCCTGCTTCGAGAGCTTCTTGGGGGCGGCTGCGGGGTTCGCCTCGGCTTGTATGGCAACCTTCGCGGCGGCAATGGCCTCGGCGATGGGTATGCGGCGCTGTTCGCCGTCGCTCTTGCGCTTCATGACATACGTGTCGGGCTCATTCCTGCTGAGGCGGACGTAGACGTACGTTTCGCCGCGAATCTCCACCGGCAACCCCGCCGCGATGCGCTTGGCGGCGGCATCGTCCGTGACCGATCCCGGAGCAGCGTCCGGGCTGCTTGGCGCAGCCAGGGCCGCGCGCGCCGCGTCCACCACTTCGGCCTGCGTGAACGTTTTCACAAGACCCGTCTTGGTGTCCTCCATCGCGAACTTCCCCCTGCTCGGCTCCCCGGCGAAGACGTATTCACGTCCATCGATCTTCACCTTCAGTCCCTGCTCCAACTTTGTAAGCACCGTGAGTTCCGGAATGTCTTTGCCGGCGGCAGGCGGCCGCACTTCGTCGTACCCCACCTCGGCATGCACGGCGTCGTAGACTTTGGATTTCGACACGTACACTTCCACTTGCGTGGTTGTATTGCGCATGACAAACGAGTCCGGTTGGCTGGAGCTCTCGCGCACGAACACGAACGTCCCGGTCGCGTTCGGAAGCGCCAGCGTCACCGTTCCGCCCCTCCTGAGATAGTCGCTCACGAATGCGTTCCCTCCGTCTCTTGGCGCCGCATAGTTTTTGTCGCCCACGATTTCATTGAGCGAGAGGGAGGCCTCGGCGCGCACGCCGTTCACGTCCAACGAGAACACGTACTTGCCGTCCTGCACGCGCACGAACGTGGCGACTCGCAGCTTTCCGGCCGGCGTGCGAATGGTGTATTCCTGGCCGGGAACGATCCTGCGGGCATCGAAGGCATCACTCCTGCCGCACACGGCAGCGTCCAGGAGCAGCTGCGCATTGGCCCTGCCGAATACCGGCAGCAGAATGCGCGCCTTGCCGAACATCTGTGCCCCGGTGAGATTATCGATCACGCCGGGGGCATTGTGCGCATCGAGCAGCGCCTTGCGCTCGGTATCGTTGAGCGTGCGTCCGATGAGCGCTTCGGCGATGAGCACGCGTGTCGCGTCGTCGACGTCGTTCTGAATCAGGAACTCCTTCAGCGCGGCCATTTGGCCGGGGTCGGCCTTCGCGGCGGCAGCCAGCTTGACGCCTTCGGCGCGCGTTTCGGGCCGGGTTTCTGGCGTCACGCTGGCCCCGGCGGTATCCGGAACCAGGACGATCGTACGGCCGTCGAGCTCCACCGTGATCGTGCCGCTTACGTCGACGCTGACATTGCCGCCTTCCATGGTCGCCCATGCGACGACATCCGCCACGGCTTTCGTGGGATCGCCATTGGTCTGGTACTCGAACGTGGGCATCACGCGCGCCTGGGGATTGCCGGGCGTCTTGGGCTTGAAGTTCTGCCCCGCGATGATGAACAGGACCGACCAGTCTCCGACCACGTCCTGCATTTTCTCTTCACCGACTTCCTGGGCGGTTTCCAGCACCCAGCTGCGCAGGAATTGCTTGGTGGTCACGCCTTTCGTCGCCTGCTGCTCGATCTTGCCGAAGTACGTGAAAATGCGGTTCACCACGGGCGAGCGCGTCGCGAGGCCCTGCATGATCTTGGAATTGGCGAGCAGGGTCAGGCTCTTGCCGATGACCGCTCCGGCTCCGGCGAAAGCAAGCGACGTGGCGAACTGCTCGGCGAACTGCTGGGCCAGCGGCTCGATGAAATGCTTCAGCGCGTCGACATGCTCCTCTCGACCCGTTTCCGGATTGAAGATTTTTTCGTCTTTGATCACGGCGCGGGCGAAGGCGCCGGTGCGGGACCTTGCGCGGTACGTCACTTTGCCGCTGCGGACATCCTCGTCGAATTCCTGATGCAGCTGGAAGCGCGCCTCGCTCACGACCTCGGACGTGAGCACGCCGGCGGTGGCCGAAATGGCCGCGATGGCGAGAGGAGACGTGATGCCAAGCGTGAAGACCGACACGACGATGGCGAGCACCACGATGGCGACCGTGATGATGAGCACGATGTTCTCCTCGAGCCACGTCCAGAACGTGCTGACGTCATACGAGGATTTGTCGACGATGTTGGCGCAGAACACCTCCAGGTCGGGCTTGCTGAGCATGGCCTCCAGGTCTTCCAGCGCCTTGATGCGTTTGTCGATCTCCTGATCCAGCGCGGTCTTGTCCACTCCGGTGTTCACGCGGCGCAATTCCTGCAACCGGCCTTTCGCTTTGTTCACGTTGGTGCGCAGCGTGGGGTCGCGCAGCACGCCCAGCACGCTCGTCGCCTCCTGGCGCATCAGGTCGACCAGACTCTGCCGCCTGGTGCCGTCCTTGCCTGCTTCGAACAGGCTCTGCATCAGGTTCAGCGAGCCTTGGATCTTGCCCGCGTCCGCAGTGATGCCGCGCACGGCCGGATCGGAATCGATGACGCGCAACACGTCGCGGGAGTCTTCCACGTTGCGCTTTTCCACGTCGTCAACCGATGCGAACCGGATGTTCCTGGCCGTGACGAACACGCTGTACGACGCCAGTTTGTTTTCGGGTTCGCTCGGGTTCGGCTCGCCCACCACCTGCAGCGCCGACCGGCCGTTCATGCCGCCTTCGATGCCGGACAATTGTTGATTGATTGTATTGATGGCGACGCGCCCGCCATCCGGGGGCGTGGAGTACCGCACGTCGACGCCGTGCAAGCCGCGGTTGGAACCCAAAACGTTCCTCGGATCGTCGAAGTTCTTGCCGTCGCGTTCCGTTTCGCGGCAGAGCCAGACGCCGTCGGTGCTCGAGAATACGTACTCCACCGTCAGTCCGCCGCTCTTCACGCGTACCCGGGTGTCGAAATCGATCGGCGAATCGGTCCGGTCCCAGTTCCGCTGGATGGATACTTCGCCGCCGCTTTTGGTCAGCACCTCCAGACCGCGGCGTTCCACTTCGCGCATTTCTTCCACGCTGCGCCCGATGCGCACGAACGCCAGGTCATCGGCCTTCAGCGTGTCGAACGTGGTGACAAGCTGTTGGTAGCGCGGCGGCGTGCGCAGGTCGTTGCTGGGCACGCGGATCACGTTGCCGAACGTCGGCTTCGACGGCTGGCGGCGCAACACGGCGGTGAAGCCTCGCGGGGCACCCCCCAGCTTCATGATGAAACTCTCGTCAAACGCGACCAGGTGCTCTTTGCCCTGGACGCCGACCTTGTACAGCGGCGTCCCGCGGAACCCGATGGTCCGGCTGGTGGTCAGCTCAACCGGCACGCTCTGGCCCTCGTACCGGCCCGAGTACGAGTCGTACTCCGCGACCGTGAACGACGTATCGGCGAACTGCCGGCGCTCGAACAACTCGCGGTTGTCGGCCGCCTGGTAGCTGCCGAGTTCCGGGCCGGCCTCGCGCGCCTCGCGGCGCCGGCGGACTTCCGGGTCGCTGCGTTCCACGAGACCGCGGCAGATGGCATTGAGCGCCTTGCGCTCGCCTTCCGGAATGGCCGGGTCGGTGAACCAATTGCCGTCCGGGTACCCGACGCGATACGACGGCTTTTCTTGGTTGAAGTGCCATTCGCCGCCAATGCCGCACGAGAACGTGCCTTTCACCGTCGCGGTCTCCACGGAATACAGAGCGAAAAAGTCATTGGCGCCGTCACCGACGCGCTTGACCGTCACGCCGTTCTGGCCGTTCTGCGACAGCAGGAATTCCTTGGCCTGCTTGGTGAATTTCTCGCGCGGATTCTCGAAGTCTTCCGCATTGAACGGCAGCCTGCCGCCGCCTTTGCCGCGCAACACGACGCCTCCGCCGAAATCGACGGGGGCGGAATCGCCCTGTACCCGGATCGGCGCAAAGCGGCCGTTGCTGCGCAGCAGGTTCAGGTCCACCGAACGGCGCAGCCCGCGGGCTTGGGCGAGCAAATCGGAGTCGCGGTTGCCGGCCTGGCGGTCCACCGCCAGTTTGGTCGCGTCCTGGTCGCGGCCCTCGGCCATCGCCAGCTCCACCGGCGTCAGCTGGTTGCGCGCCTTCAGGCCGCCGATCGCCTCGGCGACGCGCTTGCCGAGATCGGGGTCCATGCGGGCGATATCCGCGCCGTACTTCTCCCGGATTTTCAGGTAGAAACGGTCGCTCTCTTGCTGCCGGCCTTCGTTCTTCGCGACGGTGGCGTCGAAGATCGTAAGCGCGGCCTCGAAGTGGAACATGATCTGCTGCAGTCCGGCGATGACCTGTTGTTCTTTTTGGATGGTTTCGCGCGCGGAGCGGATGTTCTTCACCAGGCGTTCGACCTTCGCCTTGTCGGCGTCTTTGCGTGTTTCATCGGCGAGGTTCTTGGTTTCGTTCTGGATGAACGTCTGTGTGCTTTCGATGTTGCGCTGCGGCTCCAGCGTGCGGTCGAGCACGAATTCGTACTTGCGGCGGATGAGGTCCTCCGGTTTACCCAGCAGGTACGCGTGCGTCACACTTACGGCCTGCGTGGGCGTCGGTTGCGGGGGCAGCACGCCGCGGCCCAGCTGCGTCGCGAGCTGCCGCATGTCCACGGGCGGGCGGAACGGAAAGCCGCTGGATTCGCAGATGGCGGGACTCAGCTTGTTGACCAGCGACACGCGCGACACGACCAAGCGCAGCGTGGTCTCGCCGTACCGCTCCGTCGCCGTCTTCACGTATTCCTCCATGGTTTTGGGGTCGAGCGGCGAGTCCGTGGTGAGCTGCTCGAACAGCTGCCGCACGGTGGTCTTCGGCGCGTCCGCCCCAAGCTCGGCCTGCTCGCCCCGCAGTCTGGCGTACTCGGTGCGGTAGCCCGGGAGCGCGTCTTCGATCGCTTTGATGCGCGCGGAAATGAGCTCGCCGGACTTGTCGTTCAGCATCCCCTGGTTCGGATACCGGGCCAGGTGGACGCGCTCTTCTTCGTTGGCGTCGATGAGCAGCTCCAGGGTTTCCACGACTCTCTGCGCGACGACCGGCGACGCGGACCTGGCGGTGTTGAACGTGATCCACGCCTGGTCGGAGCGGTCGCGCAGCGCCTGCATGGTGGCCTGGTCCCTCGGTAACGCGGCCAGCACGTCGTTGCGCTCTTTGCGGTAGCCGACAAGCGCGGCCTCGATGGCCGCACAGCGCTGCTGGACGGTGCCGCCCATGACGGCGTCGTTCCAGTCGGGCGGCTTCACGCCATCGCGCAGGTACGCCAGTTCGGCCTCGTTGGCGCGGATGACTTCGTCGCAGGCGCTGGCATGCGCCAGGCCGCCGACCTTGCGCGCGTTGACCAGCGTCACGTTGTACGCGTCGTCCGAACGCTTGCGCAGCTGCTGGAAGCTGACGGGCCCGGCGGCATACCGGCGCACCTCGCGGACATCCTCGGGCCGCAACGATTCCAGGAACCGGTCGATCGAGGCGCTGAATTCGGGGATGCCGGAATCCAGGTTGTCGTCATTCACGTTCACCAGCCGCCCCGCCAATCCGCCCTCCGCATCGTTGCAGGCCTTCTCCAGCGCGGGCCAGTTCGGGTTGCGCATGTCTTTGCCGATTTCCACGTGCAACCTGAGCTGGCGGATGCGCGCCTGGAGCTCGTTCACGCGGTTGATGTACGTCTTGGTGCGCTCGGCGATCTGCTCTTCGGTCGCGCCGCCGCGGCCTTCGACCTTGCCGTCGGCTTTGTTATCCAACCTGTCGAGCCTTTGCTGCTGACGCTGGATGTTGGTTTCATTCGATGCCGACTCCGGTCCGGGAGGCATCATGCGGCGTCGAAGAAATGCTTGAGCTGTTCGTCTTCATCGGCCTTTTCAAACGGCTCCTCGGCCTTGCTCAGCTGGCTCGCGGCGGCGGCGAACAAGCTATCCAATTGCACAAAGAACGCCGTATCGTTGCGCTTGGAAGCGGCGTCGATGGTCGCCGCCATCGCCTTCTGCACGACGGCGGGCTCACCCTCCAGGATGGCGCGCAGACGCGCCGCCTGTTCCGCGTTCAGCGACGGCAGCGCGCGCAGCAGCGCCTGTCGCTGCTTGGGCTTCAGCAGCCGCGACGATTCCACCAGTGTGTTGAGTGTTGGTTTTTGGGCCGACATAAATCTCTTGAGTATACCAGAAAAACGCCGTTTCGTGAAACGTGCTTCCCGCAAGTCGGAGCGGAGAACGGCGCTTTTGGAGCCTATTCCGTCAGTGTGTCCTCGTCCGTGAGGGTATTGACGAGTCCGTAGAACGCAGCGCGTACGTCGGCCGACAAGCGTCCGATCATCGGAAAAATAATGCCCTCTTTCGTGGCGGCGGCATCGAGTGTTTTTTCATGCGGGGAACCGGGCTGTTCGCCGCGCCGATACGGGGCGAAAAATGCCTGCTCGGCATGCTCGGTTTCCGGCGCGATCCAGAGACGTCGTTTCCCCGGGTGCGCGCCATCGATTGCCACGCGCTGTTCCGGGTGGCCGACGGCAACCCAGAAATGGTACGAGGAACCGGCTTCTTCCGGCGTGACACTTGGCTTCATTAAGCCATACATAAGCTGTGTCGGCACCGGCAAATCCAGCTCCGCAACGCCATCCAAAATCGCCTGCGCCACAAACCCGCATCCACCGGCCTTCGGCATCGCCTGGGGAGACATGAACATGGCACGCGTGCCGAGGGCGATTTTCAGCTCATGATTCAGTCTGGCGCGGAGTCCGTCGAGCGCCTGCAAAAACTGGTCTTCTCGCGGACCAAAATACGCCTGTAAACCGCGCAGCAATTCCGCTTGGGAAAAGTCGCCCCCATCGAACGGTTTTTGCGACGGATACTGCGTACTCATATATATACCATACAATATTTTATAATATATGCAATATCGACAGTGATCCGCGTCGTGTCCCGGGACTTCTGAAACAACCGTTTTTCTGCTATGATTGTATGAAAATCCAACATCCACATGACTCTCGACGATTTCATTGCCCGCGCGAAAACTTGGACGCTGTTTCCCGCCGATATTTTGGAGGCGGCCGTGAACGACGCGTTTTTCCTAGTCTTTGACGAGCGCGCCGTGCTTGCCGCAAAGCTCGACAGCATCCATACGGCATGCCGGCGAATCGATGCCGAACGCTTCCGGCGCTTCGCGGCGGCCGAGCAAGCGTTGGACGACATCCGCCGCGCGACGCTCCCCGTCGTCTATGCGGCGGTCGAACAGAGCGAGAGGGACCAGGCGTTGGACGACATCACCAAGCAATTCGAATGACGCTCTTCTCCGAGCACCGGCTCCTTCATCTCGCGGGCGGCGAAGGCCCCAGCGGCGATGTCGAGCGGAAGGAAAAAGCCGTGAAATCCGCTTCCGCCAGCGAACCGGTCGAACCGGGGCGCGAAGGGTTTGAGAAGGACACGAAAGAAGTCGGCGCAATGCTGCTGAAGGCCGACCCGACCGGCAAAAAAGTGGAGAAGCCCCTGAAGGAGCTGACGGCGACGCGTGAAAAAGTCCTGAAGGAAGACGACAACCTGCAAAAAGAAAAAAAGGTTGAGATCGAAGGCGCCCGCAAGGTCGTGGACGAGTCTAGGCCACGGTCTGCGGAACGTCCGACCATCCCCGCCGACGCCTCGGTGCTGCCCGAAGACGTGAACATCCGCGACAGCCGTCTGAACGGCTACCAGCTCCGCACCATCGGCGGCGTCATCATCGCCGCGAAACCCGGCAATCCGCAGATCTTCTCGGTCGAACCGGGTATCGGCGCGACGGTGACGCTCACCGAACTCGTCGGCAACACGAAGCAGCGCTTCGCGATCCTGCTGACGTTCGTCGGCAACCAGCGCTTGGTGGACGGAGCATCGCTCCCGGGCGCTGAGACGGCGTACAACTACGGCCGGCGCGGCGATTCCCTTATTCGCTACGCGAAGAACGGAGCGGAAACGCTGGTCGTGAACCCGCAGTTCGACGACAACTGGCGTCCGCTGTACCAGCAAGTCGTGGAAATGCAGGAGAACGTCGGCAGCAGCGCGTTGCAGCAGGGAGGCTACCGCCAGGAAGGCGACGGTACGTGGAAGAAGGCGGGATCGCCGTGGCAGTTCCGCGCCGACGGCACGGGCCGCTGGCTGGTCCGCAACGGCACGGGGCCACTCATGCCCGTCGAAACCACCAACGTCGCGCCGGAAGACCCCGAACTGGGCGTGTTCCAGAACCTGGGCGCTGCACTGCGCATCACCAACGAGGGCGTGCAGGCGCGCCTGAACAGCGACAACGCTCAATCCATCAAGCGCGAAGGCGCCGTGCAGATCCTCAAACTCGGTGCAAAGCCGTATGACGGCGAAGGCGGCGGCTGGGAGTACAGCACCGGCTTCAGCGTGAACGTGAACCCCCAATTTCAATTCGTCGGCGGCCGCTGGGCCGTCCGCTGGTTCACATCCGAAGCATGGAGCGACCCCGGCTCGCGCCGCGCGGCATCGGGAGGCGGTGAAGAGGCGATCAACAACATCCTGTCGTATCTGGCCGGACTGAACGAACGCATCGGACGCGGCGTGCCGCTCACGTTCGCGCGCCCGCCGGAACAGAGGCCGGTGACCGTCGCCCCGCTGGTGCCCAAGGCCCAACAGGAAGCGGCTGCGCAACCCGACCCGACCGAGGGTATGACCGAGGAACAGAAGGATGCGTATAAGGAAAGCATCATCAAGCAGTTCGTCGAAAAAGAGCAGCAAACCGGCGTTGCCGCGGAGGCGTACGACAAGAGCAAGAACACCAAAGACCTGCTCTCCGTGATCAGCAGCATGCAAGGCGAGCTGGAATTTTTGCGCCAGAACAGCAAGTTGATGGATAAGGAGGCTCCGGCGGCCAAAACCGCATTCGAGCGACTGCTGCAGCGTCGCACACAGACATTGGAAGCCGCGCTGAAGCAGCTGGAACCAGTGGTTCGTGACCTGGCACAACGCTCCGAAGCAGGCATCCGCCGCGCACGCGCCAAAATCATGGAAGTCATCGGCCGCGAGCGGCAGCAGATCATCAACGCCTACGAGCAGCGCGCCGCCGGCGGCACGTTCGGCTCGTTGAAAACCGGCCTCACCGGCTCGGACCCGTATGCGCTCTTGATCACGGATGCCGAAATGACGATCTCGCGCATGAACCTGTCGCTGGACCGCCTGAACAAAGCCGACGCCGAGCCCGAAGGTCTCGCGAAACTGCGGGCCGTGCAATCGGCGCTCAGCAGCATCGCCATCGCCAACCGTAGCGACGCCGCATTCTACCAGGAAGTCTTCGCCATCGAGCAGGAAGCCATCACCGTCACGCGTGACGTTACCATCGCGGTCATCACGACGGTGGTGCCCATCGGCGCCGGCGCGGTATTCAGCGGGCTGAAAACAACCGCCGCGGTGGCCAACACCGCCAATGCCGCCAAAACGCCTCTCTTGGTCGTGTTCCGCCAGGGCGCCGTGGAAGGCGCTACGCTTGCGGCCCCCGGCGCGGTCGGCAAGGGTGTGGATGACGTCCAACGCGGCGCCAAGACCGTGAAACAGGCCATCGTCGACGGCACCATCGAGGTCGGCGTGGGTGCGGGATTGGGCGGCGGACTGAAGACCGGATTCACCGCCGGCGGACGTGGCATCAGCGCTCTGCGCGGCAACAAGCCGGCACCCGGCGTCGAACCCGTGCCGGGCGGCGCCCCAGAGCCCATTCCGGTCGTGAAGCCCAAAGTCGGACCAGACGGTATTCCGTTCGTGAAACCCAAGCCCATCGGTGCAGATGGCATTCCGGTCGTGAAGCCCAAACCCATCGGCACCGACGGCATTCCGGTGGTCAGGCCGAAACCGAAGATCGGACCGGACGGTATCCCCATCGTGAAACCCAAGCCCGCCACGAGTGCGCCAAAGGCAACGCCGGAACCGCCGGCGCCGAAACCGACCACGCGCCTGGTCGGCAAAGCGGACCTGCCGAAGGTAACCGTCAACCAGCTCAACAAGCGCTACACGGAAATCGTTTCCGGTACCGCCAAGAACGTGCAAAAAAACGAACTCGCCACGCTGCGCGCCGAATTCGCCCGCCGCGGCATCGCGCCGCCGACCGTGAAGAGCGGCCCAGTGCAGGTAAACCCTCTGCCCGACGCCATCGGCCCCACGCCCGCCACGAACCTCTTGCCGGCTGCCGGCCGCCCACTGCGCGACACCACGCTCCGCACCGCCACCGATGCGCGCGTCATTGCGCGCTACCAGGCGCTTGTCGGCCGCCGCGCCGCGCCGCGTCCCGGCGAACTGAATCAGCTGGAAGCGGAATTGGCGCGCCGCGGCTTGCCGCTGCCCGTGGCCAAGCCCGCACCCGTGCCAAAGGTGCAGGTCCGGCGCAATAACCTCCCAGACAAGATTTACGAAGGACCGCCGCGTCCCATCCGCCCAGCCGACCTGCCGAAGGCGTCGGACGCACAGATTTCGAACCGCTACACCCTGTTGCAGCAAGGCAAGGCCGTGAACCCACAGCCGGGAGAATTGGCGCAGCTGGAAGCCGAGTTCGCGCGCCGCGGCCTGGCGATCCCGATCGTAAAAAACCCCGTGGTCAAAGTGAACAACCTGCCGGACGTGTATCCGAAACCGGCGCCGAAAACCCCGCGCGTGAAGCGCAACGACTTGCCGGACAAGTATCCGACGCCAACACCAAGGCCTACTACCCCGCGTCCCCAGCCCAAGCCGACGGGGAAGGTTGAGCCTCTGATTCCATTCAAGGACCCAAAGGCGAAACCAACAGGAAAGGTTGAGCCGCTGGTTGGATTTAAGGATCCAAAGCCCAAACCAACCGCTCAGCCGGAACCGCTGCCCATGGATCAGTTCGGAAAGGGCGCCGGGAAGCCCAACGCAAAGCCGACTGCAGAGCCTGAGCCGCTGGTTGGATTTAAGGATCCAAAGCCCAAACCAACCGCTCAGCCGGAGCCGCTGCCCATGGATCAGTTCGGAAAGGGCGCCGGGAAGCCCAACGCAAAGCCGAACCCTACTCCGAAACCCGCACCTGGTCCCAAGCCGCAACCCAAACCGAAGCCCGAACCGAAACCGGAGCCAAAGCCAGCTCCTGAACCCACGCCCACCCCGAGGCCGACGCCCAACGAGCCCATCCCGGTGAACGGCATCGACAAGGTGGATGACGCCCTGCTTGTGCAGCGCTACAACGCGCTGCAGTCAGGCAAGGCCACGAATGCCCAGCCGGGTGAACTGGCGGCTATGGAGCGCGAGCTGACGAACCGCATGGGCCTGCTCTATCGGTCGGAATCCGAAGTCAAAAACCTGGGCGCTTCGATCGGAAAGAACATCAACGCGAACGGGAACAATACGCCGTACCAGCAGCTGCGCCTCAAGGCGGTGAAAGACGAGGTGGCCCGCCGTGCCGCCGGCGGCACGCAGCAACCGCGTCCGGGCGCTTCCAAGGGGCCCAGCAAGCCCGTCACGACCGAAGCGGAAGACGCCGTCCGCCGCGCCGCCGAAAAGAACCTGGCCAAAGCCACGCCATCCCGCCTGAAGGCGCAATACAATCAAATCGATTCGGCGATCGAAAATGAAATCGTCGCGCTGGAACGCGCCGGACTGAAGCAAACCGCTGCCGCCCTGCGCTCCGGCAAAGGCGATGAAGCGGTGAGTATCGTCGCGAAAGAATTGCAAACCCTGCCCAAGCTGAAAGGGAAAGACGGTCTTGAGTTCGTCCGCAACGTCTACGATGTCCGGGCGCTGCAGCGCCAGCGCGACCTCATCGTCAACGAGTTCAAGCGCCGCAAGATCGCGCTGCCGGCAGTACGGCCGCCAAAGCCGAACCCCGCCTGACGCCGGATACAAAAACGCCTCCCGGAGGAGGCGTCTTGGAGTCGGTGATCGGAACCCTTATTTGCGGTACGCGAGGAAGCCCAGGAAGCGGGCGCGCTCCACGGCGGTCTTCAGCATCTTCTGGTACTTGAGCGCGACGCCCGTGTAGTACCGGTTGCGGATGTTGCCGAAGTAGTCGATGTACGGCTTGAGGGTGGGGTAGTCCTTGTAGTCGATGTACTGCGTGTTGGCGGCGGTGAACGGGCACTGCTTCTTCATCACCTGCTTCACGGGCTGCTTGTTGGACTTGTTGGGGTAGGCCATGGTCAGAGAGTGGAAATGCGGATGGGAGGATTAGATCTTCAGGTCGCTGTCGGAGATCAGCTTGTCGATGCTGGCATCGACCTTCTGCTTCTCCATCGGAGCGGAAGCGGTCTTGGGCTTGGCGGCGATGCGCTTGCTCTCGCGCTTGGCTTTGTCGGCGACCTTCTGGGTGGCCTTCTCCTCCTTCTGGCGAACGCGGGCCTCGGCGACGGTCTCGCGGGTCTTCAGCCAGGACTGGTATTTCTCCTCGTACGAAACGGCCTCGTATCCCTTGGGCGGGATGACGATGAGGTGGCGCATGACGCCCTTCAGCAGGCGCAGCGCGTTGTCGATCTCGCGGATGGCGGCCGGGGCGATCTCGAAGTAGTAGATGACGAACTTGGCTTCGTTGTAACCGGCGATCTTGTAGGCCAGACCGCGGCGGCTCCACGGGTCCTTGAACAGGAGCTTGGCCTGGGCCTCGGCGAAGATGGCGTCGATCTCCTTGAGGAGCGACTGCTCGCCCTTCTGGTCGAGGTCGGGTTGGTACATGACCGCGAACTCGTAGACGCGGACGTCCTCCGATGAGGGAATGAGGGTAACCATACGGTGTTCTTGGGTAAACCCGTCCCGGCTAACCGGGAGGGGGAACGGATAGAGCGCGACTCTACTAGAGCCTCCGGGGCGGCGTCAACGTCGTCCGCGGCGTTTCTGTGGCGCGGCGCGGCGGGCCGGTTTCTTGGCCGGGCGCAGCAGCGCCCAGTCGTCGGCCGTCAGGAGTCCGCAGTACGCGGCGATCATGGCCAGCGACAACGGCAGGATATCGCGGTTCAGCAGGATGGCCCACGACACGTGCATGACGATGCCCACGATGATCAGCCCGCGCTTGCCCCAGCCACGCAGCGGGCGGGCACGCTTGCCCAGCATCGACCACAGCGGCACGAACAACAGGACCCACGCCAGTTCCCAGATGATGACGGACCACGACAAGAAGAAGGAGAACGGCTTGAACAGGTCGGCTTGCTCGGGCGTCAGCCGCGAGTACTCCCAATGCAGGATGGCCTGCACTGCGTCGCCGCTGGTCCAGAACGGAGAGATGACCTTGTGCCAGCCGGTGGCCAGATACAGCATCACCACCTGCCAATAGAGGAGGCGATACAGCCAGACCGGAATCGTGCGGCGTGGCGCCGGTTTGCCGCGGACGGCGGGAGCGGCATACCCGGGCGAGAACGACGCGAGCACGAGGATGAAGCCGAAGAGCCTGAGGAGCGTGGCCTCGGTGTGGAACACTTCGATGTTCCGCTCGGCGAACGACGTGAAGAGGAAGACCGCGACGATCGTCGCGATCGCCGGCCGGTACCCGGCGATCATGGCCAGGCACGCCGCCACCAGCACGGCATAGAAGAAGGTGACCGCGGCGGGCGTGGTGATCCAGAAGAACATCGACCACGCGTACGGATACACGAGGATGGTCTGCTGGAGCGTCTTGGTTTCGGCGAACAGCACCGTGATCCGCGTGATGAACGGCAGCATGACCACCAGCGCCGTCACGGCCCAGCCCACGCGCATGAGGCGGAATCCGCGCGCGTCCATCTGAGCGAAGAAGAAGTCATGCAACGCCTGCGGCAGCGAAAATCTCTTCATGGGCAAAGGAAGGATTTCTTGTAGTACTGGAACCACTCCAGATTACGGTTCATCGCCGCGTCCGGCAGGTCGAGCACGCCGTCGGGCGGGAACACATAGTCGCGTTCGCTGAACCACATCGGCATGCCGGAGGGCAATCCCATGCGCCGGCAATGGATGGACACGATGGAACGCTGGGCCGTCGCGTCATCGCCTTGCAGCACGCCCGCTTCGTCCGTCGTGATCATGGACGCTTTGTTGCCGATGCCCATGGCGGCGACTTCCAGGACGAACCGCTTCACGTACGTGGGGTTCTCCGGCACGAACACGTGCCAGCGCTGCCATTGGTGCGTGAGTCCCGCGTACGGGTCGACGACGGGTTTCAGGTTCGCGCGGATCCATGCGGGGACCGGATACTTGGCGCTGAACGGAACGGCGAGCACGGCCATGGCGAACGTATGCCACGCGAAAAACACGACGATGAACGCTTTGCCGAGCCGCACGAAGAGCCTGCCACCTGCTTTCTTCATGGGGACCAGTATAGCGGTCGCCGCTCGATTTTCATCCCCTGCCCGGGTAGCATTCGGACGTTTCTCTTTCCCGCATGGAAAACAACCGCATCGTCACGGCAGCCGGCATCGTCGTCGCGGGCCTTACGTTCGCGTTGTTCGTCTACGCCCAGACCCAGGCCTTGCCCATCACCATGCGGGCCCAGCTGGCTCCGGGCAAGCCGTGCGGCCGGCCGACTCCGGCCACGGTGAAAATACTGGCGGGCGCCGAAGTGCGGAAGGAAATTCCGCGCGGTCCGGGCGCGGAAGACCTCGTACGGAACGTCATCGCCACGGAGCTCGCCACTCTCGCGCAGCGGACCGCCGACAAGTACCAGCGCGGCGAATCTCCCTATGAAAATGAGAAGCCGCTCGCCTGCCCGCAGCCCGATCGCTGCCAAGTCACGGTGAAAGGCACCTTCGTCACGGAGCCGCCCGAGATTCCCGTGACGTATGACGAGACCACTGGCATGTCGACCGGTATCGCCACGGTGGACTTTATCGCGGAGGCATCATGCGCACCGAAGCGCTGAACGGTGGCGGCGCGGACTGAAACGGCTACACTTCCCATACTTCCCATCCCCTCACACCCATCCTTATGAAGAAGAGCACGATGAACACACTGGGCACCGTCACCGCGGCGTTCGTGGTGGCGACCTTCGTCTACGCCAATAACGGCCTCATCATGAAAGGCCTGCAGGGCGACCTGACGGGCGGCATGATGATGGGGAACACCGTCTCGAGTCCGGGCATGGGCGCCATGAATGCCGGCGACGGCGGAATGATGGGCACGGCATCAAGCCCGGCAATGGGCATGAACCCCTCCGAGGGCGGCCCGGGCATGATGGGCGTCTCGTCGAGCTATTCCAGCAGTGATGAGTGGACGGAGCTTTCCATTGAGGGTGGCGACACGACCGTCGTGGTCGTGGAAGGAGGCGGAGACTCGTCGTCTGGCAACGCCTTCCTGGCGCCCGCCCCGGACGGCGGACCCGTCACCTGCGCCCAGCCCGACCCGAAAAAAGTGCAGATCCTGGGCGGCGCAAAGACCAACCGCGGTATTCTGGTAGAAGGCCCCAATCCGGACCGGACCGAGGACGTGCGCAAAAAGGCCAAAGAGGACTTTCAGAAATTGGCCGATGAATACGGTGCAAAGTTCCAGAAGAAAGAAGCTCCGTACGCCAACGAGACACCGCTCGCTTGCCCGGACACGGACAAGTGCCAGCTGACCGTCACCAACACGTTCACCACGGATCCGGACCCGATCAAGGTGACGTACAAGACGGACCCGAAGAAAATGTACGAGGCCGACGCCACGGCGACCATCTTCGTGGAGGGCAACTGCACGCCCAAGTCGTAGGGGTCCCGTTGTGCTCCGTAGAAAATCCGGAGACCCGCGCCGTGCGGGTCTCCTTTTTCAGAAGCGGAAACTCGGCATTCGGAGGCGCCCGAAAAGTTTCCTGCAAAAAGTCCTTGACCTAACTTGGCCGCCTTCCTAGAATGGCCCGGCTGTGAGTACATCAGACCGTTCGTAAACGGCTGGATGGTTTCCTCTGTCACAGGAGGAGTCAGTGCTCATCAGCGCCAATGGCTCCTTCACAGCATCGTGTAACAGAGAAGAAGCTTGAGAGTCCTAGTTTTCCTTTGAAAAACTAAACGAGGTGCGGATCACCTCGTCAAAAATAATGATCCCGTTCATTACTTGAAACGTAGCGATCCCTCGTCGGCCTTCGGTCGATTGAGCATCGCGTCAAGTTTTTACGAAGAGTTTGATCCTAGCTCAGAGTGAACGCTAGCGGCGCGCCTAACACATGCAAGTCGAGTGGGTTTAGACCCACGGCAGACGGCTGCGTAACACGTTGGAACCTGCCCCGAACTCAGGGATAACCCGCCGAAAGGCGGGCTAATACCGGATGGTCCCGAAAGGGTAAAGATTTTTCGGTTCGGGAGGGGCCTGCG
>CAYSWB010000008.1:0-67618 GCA_964434575.1 uncultured Candidatus Peribacteria bacterium
CTGGAAGAACCGCCGCCGCGCGTGGTGTTCGTGCTCACGACCGAGGCCGAGTCCCGCCTGCTGACCACCGTGATCTCGCGCACGCGCGTGCTGAAGTTCCACCCGCTGAAAAACGAGCAGCTCCGTCCGCTCGTCGCCAAAGCCGGCGAGGACGACGCCGACTTCATCCTGCATTTGGCCCAGGGCGCGCCCGGGAAAGCGCTGTCGCTTTTGCACGACGCCGACGCGCTGCGCAAAGAGAAGCAGATGCACGCCCAGGCCATGCTGTTCTGGCGCGCGCCCAGCGCCTACGAACGTCTGCCGTGGATCACGGCGTTCTTGGACGAGCCCGAACACGCCGACGCCATGCTGCTGCATCTGGGCCTGACGCTGCGCGAATTGCCCCCCACCGCCCGCCAGCCGCGGTGGACCCGCGCCTACGTGGATCTGCTGAATTCCTTGCAGACCAACGCGCACCGCGGACTGTTGTTGCAGCGCTTCGCTCTGGCACTCGACGGCGAATGATGCTAGCCTGATTTGCCACATGATTTACCTTGTTGTCTTCTGTGCGTCTCTTTTTGGGATCGCGGCCCTGCTGCTCCTGCGTATCCTGCTGAGGCATAGGACCGTGCGCCGCATGGTGCGCTCCATGAAGGGCAAATTCCAGTCGGCCGAGGACAGGGGCGCCAAGCTGGTGGAAGAGAAAGTTGTCAGCAAGCCGCGTCGCAACCCGCGCACGTCGGCCATCGAACTGCAGAAGGTCCGTTCGCTGTTGCGCAGCGCCGAGAAGGAAATCGCCCTGCAGAATTTCGACAAGGCCGAGCACCTGTTCATCCAGGCGCTGACCATCCACCCGGACGCGCCGGACATCCAGGCGCATTTGGCCAAGCTCTACCTGACGACGAACCGCGAAGCAAAGGCCGAGGCGCTCTACAAGGAGCTGATCCTGAAGCGCGACGACGTGTCGTTCTTCGCCAACCTGGGGCTGGCCTACTACAAGCAGGGAAAATTCGTGGACGCCTGCTTCGCCTACCAGGAAGCGCTGAACCGCGACCCCCAGACGCCCGAGCGCTCCGCAGCCTTGGGCCGCGCATGCATCGCCGCCAAGCGCTTCGCCGACGCGGCACCGCTGCTGGAGAAGGCCGCCACGCGTCTTGCCCGCGACACCGAACTGCTGAATTTGCTGGCCGAGTGCTACCTGCAGCTCAATCAGGCCGACAAAGCCGAGGAGGCGTACCGCCGCATCAACCGCATCGAGCCGTACAACGAAGGCGTGAAGCAGAAGATCACCGCGCTTTCCTCCAAGTAATCCCATGCGCTGGGGCATGTCGCTCTCCGGAGGCAGCGCCTTCGGCCTGGCGAGCATCGGCGTGTTGAAGGTGCTCGAACGCGAGGGCTACAAGCCAGATTGCGTGGGTGGCAACAGCATGGGCGCCATCGTCGGCGGCGCGTACGCGCTGGGATTGTCGCTGGACGAGATCGCCGCGATCGCGCGTCCAGTCCGCCTGCGGAAAACGGCGCGCCTGACGAGCGCGGCGCTCAGCCTGGGCCTGCACGGCGGCATCCTGGAACCCGGCCTGAAAAAAGTCCTGAAGCCGGTGGTGGGCGACGCCCGCATCGGCGACTGCAACATTCCGTTCGTCTGCACCGCCGCCCGGGTGAAGAAGCCGATCCCCTGGCACCGCATCGTGAAGCCCGGTTTCACCGAGACGTTCCTGGACTGCATCGAGCCGTACACGTTCCCGCCCGAAACGAAACTGCTGGACGCCATGCTGGCCAGCAGCGCGATCCCGGCCATGTTCACGCCGGTAAAGGTGGGTGGCGACACGTTCATCGACCTGTGTAATTTCGGCGCCATCCCGGCGCCCCAGTTGCGCCGCGTCTGCAACCCGGACGCGATCATCACGACCGACACCACCAGCGACATGTTCGACTGGGCGTTGCCCGCGCTGCCCGACAGCTGGCGCGCCTTCATCAAGGCGGGGCAGAGCGCCGTGCGGCGCGACCTGAAGGCCGCCGACCTGGTCATCCGGCCCGTCTTCAAGGGCAACAACCAATTCCGCTTCGACCAATCCGCACTGTTCATCGAAGCCGGCGCGCTGTCCGCTGAGAAGAAGCTGTCGGAGATCCGGGCGCTGCTGGGTTAGTAATCGATGACCTCCACTGCCACGTCTCCGTTTACCTGGGCCTGGCAGCTCAGGCGGTTCGGGTCCTCGACCACGCCCATGTTCTCTTCGCGGTCGTTGCGGGGCGACAGGTTCTGCATGCCTTCCTTCACCTTGCACATGCACGTGGTGCAGAAACCGTTGCCGCCGCACGCGTGCTCCACCGGAATGCCGTTATCGAGCGCGATCTGCAACAGGGTGTCGCCGTCCTTGGCGGCAACCTTCTTCACCTGGCCGTCGGAAGTGTGGAACGAAACGTCGGGCATGGGCAGACGGAGGGTAAGGGGGGCGGGCCGCGAGTTCAAGGCGGTTTTCCGTGTTAGGATGCGGCCATGACGCACAGACGGCGCTTCGGCTGGCGGCAGACGCTCCGAGTCGTCCTGGCGATGGGATGGAGCGATTTCACGCTCAAATACCGCGGGTCGGCGCTGGGCTACCTGTGGTCGCTGCTGTTTCCGCTGACGAAATTCGTGGTGATCCTGCACGTGTTCCGGCCGTTCGTGGCCGGCAGCATCCCGTCGTACCCGCTGTATCTGTTCCTCGGCATCATCCTGTGGGAACACTTCTCGCTCACCACCACCGCGTGCATGTCGGTGCTGGTGGAAAAGGCGTCGCTGGTGCAGAAAGTCTCGTTCCCGCGCATCGTGCTGATGTACGGCGTCGGCTGGCTGCACGTCATCATCCTGGCGACCTATCTGGCGATCTTCTTCCTGTTCGGTGCGTGGGCGGGCATGCCCGTGGGGTGGAGCGCGCTGTACGTGCTGGTGACGATGGTCCAAGCGACGCTGCTCGGCCTCGGCGTCGGCATGTTCCTGAGTTCATTTTCGCTGAAATTCCGCGATGTCCCGCACTTGTGGACCGTGTCCCTGCAGGTCCTGTTCTGGCTGACGCCGATCGCCTATCCGCATGACATTTCGGGGCCGGTCGGCAACGCGGTGGCGCAGTTCGTCAAAAATTTCGAGCCGTCGGTGTGGTCGGTGCTGGATGCCGTGATCCGCTTCCAGCCGCTGTCGCTGCTGCTGTACGACGTCCGCCGCGCGGTGTTGTACGTCGGCGAGTTGGGTCTGCCCAGCCTGGAGCACACGATCGTCACCACCGCCATCTGCGGCGCCCTGTTCCTGCTCGGCGCCGTCGTCTTCTTGCGCCGCAGCGCGTACTTCGTCCAGGAATACTAACCATGAAACCCGTGCTCGCCTGCACCGGCATCCGCAAACGCTTCCGGCAAGCGACCATCCCTTCTTCCCTGCTCCAGGACCGCCTGCTCAAATGGCGGACGCAGAAACGCCACTGGACGCACGACGCGCTGAAGGACGTATCGATGGCGGTGAGGCCGGGTGAATGGGTGGGCATATACGGCCCCAACGGCAGCGGCAAGACCACGCTGCTCCGCATCCTGGCCGGATTGCTGCCGGCCGACGGCGGCACGGTCGTCCGCAACGGCGATATGGCGTGCTTCTTCGATCTCGGCGTCGGATTTCATCCGGAACGCACGGCCGCCGAAAACATCCATATGCACGGCCTGCTGCACGGTCTGTCCGGCGCGGAGATCCGCCGACAGACGGAATCGATCATCCGGTTCGCGGGCGTGGAATCGCACAGGGACCTGCCGCTGAAGTGCTACAGCATGGGCATGCAGCTGCGCCTGGGATTCGCATCCGCGACGCACATCGACGCCGACGTGTACCTCTTCGACGAAATCCTGGCGGTCGGCGACCGGGAATTCAGGACCCGGTGCTGGTCCAAGCTGGAGGACATGAAACGCGCCGGCAAAACGGTGCTCTTGGTCAGCCACTCCATGGACGATATGGAGCGCGTCTGCGACCGCATCCTGTTCATCGAAAACGGCGCGATCGTGCGGGAGCAAATCGTTGCCACAGTGTGATCGAATCTCCTCAAAAAGAGACGTATGCGAGGAGGCCAGGCGAAATTTTGCGAAGCGTATTCGACATACGCTGAGCGGAATTTCTGCCGCAACCGACGAAGCAGACGGCCTTTTTCAGGAGATTCACGATTCCATGTGCTCGACCTTGATGTCCCAGTCGCACAAAATTTTGCCGTGCCATCGCAAGTGGGCGAAGGCCACGTCGTCATACCATCCGTCGGCGCTGTCGAAGTTGTAGTGGATGGGTTGCTTGCGCAGGATGCTGGTGCGGAACAGCGAGCAGCCGAAGCCCGATCCGGCCACTTCCTCCACGCCCGTGCGGGGCTGCTTGAACTGCACGCGCTTGCCTCCCTCGTGCGACCAGACGATGACGCAATCGCGGAACCGGCACGGGTACGACGCGACCACTGCAGCGGTGTCCTCGCGCCACGCAGCGAGCATGCGCTTCAGCGCCTTGGGCTCGGGGGCGATGTCGTCTTCCAGCGTGAGCAAGAACTCCGTGTCACAGCCCACCAGCATGTGGTTGTACACGTACACGACCGCCATCTGGTAGAAGTGACGCGCGTTGTCCTTGCCCGACACGCGGTTGGCGATGAGTTTTTCCGGCGTCTGGTTCCACAGCGCGGGCAGCGGCGCCTTGCGGTACGTCACGCACGAGAACGGAAGCTCGGCGGCGGCCTTGCGCAGCATCTTCTCGAACTCGGGTTTGCCGCTGGTGTCCAGCCAGTGCACGCGCACCAGCGCGGGGTCGTGCTCCAACGCCCGAAGCGCCTGCAGATAGCGTTCGAACACCTCCGTCCGTCCGGCGAACGGCGTGAAAATGGTGACGGGTTCATGCTCCAGGCCGGCACGATGCGCGTACGTCGGCTGCGTGGCCGAATAGGTCTGCAACATGCTGTCCTTATGCACCCGGTACTCCACCGCCGTGTCCGCCCGGCACGCGGTCCAGGGCAACGCGGTGATGCGTTTGTAGATGTCCCAATCCTGATGGGCGTTGCGGAGTTCGCGGTAGCCGCCGACCACTTCGAACGCCTGGCGGCGGATCATGGCATGGGCCGAAATGTAGTTGCGCCGCAGGAGCAATTCGCGGTCGAACTCGGGCATGGACAAGAACGTTCCGCTGTCGCCGAATTCCTGCATGTCGCCGTACGCGATGCCGATCACCGAGTCGGCCATCAGGCGCAGACAAGCGTCCAGGTAATTCGGAGCCAGGCGGTCATCTGCGTCCAGGAAGACCAGGAACGCGGAGGTGGTCGCGAGCGCGCCGGCGTTGCGGGCGGCAGCCACGCTCTTCCATTCGCCGCGCAGGTACTTCACGCCGTGCGAGGCATACTTCTTCGCCACCTCGGCGGTGTCGTCGGATGACGCGTCATCCACCACCAGGATCTCGCGCGGCAACACCGTCTGGGTCAGCACGCTCTCGATGGCCTCGGCCAGATATTTTCCGTAATCGTGGCAGGGAATCACCACCGCGACGTTGCCGATGCGCGTCGTATTCCGGATGATGAATTGCTGGCCCAGCGCCGGGTCGCCCGGCTGCGGATCGTCCGTGGAGCGCTTTGTCGGCGCCTTCGGTTGCGGCCACAGCCAGCCGAGCACTTTGTAGCGGACGAACCGGGCGGGGCCGGCCATGGGTGAGCCGTTGCGCACCCACCATGCGTACGCCTTCCTGGGAAACTTCCGGGGAGGCTTCTGCTGCGGCAGAACGGCGGGGGCCATCAGTCGTTTGGGGGCGGCGTTCAGACGGCATACCGCCACTTGCCCCACCGTCTCGATGCGCGTGAGCCGCCCAGAGGCGATCAGTCCGTCCACATCCACCACGACTTGCGGGAACTGCGGGGAGTAATCGTGGAAACACACGATCGCGCCCGCGCACAGGAACTGTGACCACTGGTTGAAATCGCGCAAGCACTGCAAGTGGTCGCCGTCGATGAACAGCATGTCGCACTCCAATTCCAGGCCGCGCCGCCACGCCTTGCTGCAGTCGTCGATGATCGGCGTCACCAGGTCCCATACGCCGTGCGACTTGCACGTCTTGGTGAACTGCTCGAACGTCTTCAGTTGGTTGCGAGACCCCAGCTCCAGCATGTCCAGACTCGGGTTGGGGTTGCTGGAGAGACAGCGGAAGCAGTCCGCCGCGTACAGTTGTACGCCTTGCTGGAATTCTGGCGGCCGGTTCTTGATGCCGTACGCCAAATACAGCGTGCTGTAGCCGCAGTACGAGCCGATTTCGATGATCGATTTCTTGGCTTGCTTCGCCCACTTGAACAGCGCCATGCCCTCGGCCTCGGTCGAAAGACCGAACAACGGCTCGGGGCGGCCGATGGTCGCGGGATCGTAGGTGTGCGCGGACATGCGCGGGTGCGGAAACAGGCCCGGAGTGTACCAGAGGCCCTCGGCCGCGTAGAATGCCGCCGATGCCAGCCAAGCGCACGCCCAAAGCCACCGGCCTCCTCACGCTCCGCGACGTGCGCGTATCCATCGGAAAGCGCGAGATCGTGCGCGGCGTGGATCTGGACATCAAACCGGGCGAGGTGCACGCCATCATGGGACCCAACGGCTCGGGGAAATCCACGCTGGTGAACGCGTTGATGGGCCACCCGAAGTACGTCATGAAGGGCAAGGCCGCGCTGCTCGGCAAGAACCTGGCTGATCTGTCCGCCGACGAACGCGCGTGCCTGGGCATGTTTCTGGCCTTCCAGTATCCGAAAGAGATCGCCGGCGTCACGCTGCGCAACTTCCTCTTGGCGGCGTACGAAGCGCAGATGAAGGCGCGCAATCCGAACCACCAGCGCATGTCGCCGATCAAATTCCGCGATCTGCTGCACGCAACGATGAAGGAACTCCGCATGGAACCGGGGTTCGCCGAACGCAGCCTGAACCAGGGCTTTTCGGGCGGCGAGAAGAAAAAGGCCGAGATCCTGCAGCTGAACATCCTCAAGCCCAGACTCGCGCTGCTGGATGAAACAGACTCCGGCCTGGACGTGGATGCGCTGCGCACGGTCTCCGACGGCGTGAACACATTGCGCTCCAAGAATTTCTCGGCGCTCATCGTCACCCACTACGCGCGCATCCTGGAGTACATCGTTCCCGACCGCGTGCACGTCATGGTGCAGGGCAGATTGGTGGAAAGCGGCGGGCCCGACTTCGCTCGCAAGCTCGAACGCGAAGGCTACGCGCGGTACGGCGCGGCCGACGGCGGTCGTATCTCGCTTGATACGTGAGCGGATTGTTGCCCGCTGGCGGATGCACGCCGATAGAATTCGGCCATGCCTGACACCACCATCTCCACGTCTTCCACCTCGAGCGCTCCGGCGGCCTGGGTGCTTCTTGTTGCCGTCGCCATCGGCGGCGGGTTCTACCTGGCCGGCCAGAAGGTGGCCACCAAAACGCAGAACATGGCCACCATTTCCGTCTCCGCCGACGCCAAAGTGTCGTCCGTGCCGGACATCGCTTCGCTCACGTTCGGCGTGAACGTGGAGCGGCAGACTTCGGCCAAGGCGGCCATCGACGCCATCCGCAAGAACATGGATCCCATCATCGACGCCGTGAAGAAGTCCGGCGTGCAGGAGAAGGACATCGCCACCGAGAATTTCTGGCTCTCGCCCAGCTACGACTATCCGGACGGACGCCAGGTGCTGCGCGGGTACTCCGCGGGCCAGACCCTGCGCGTGAAAGTGCGCAATTTGGAAATCGTCGGCGACGTGCTGTCGGCCGCGACGGACGCTGGAGCCAACCAGGCCGGCGACGTGGTCTTTACGTTCGATGATCCGGAGGAACTGAAGGCGCAGGCCCGCAATTTGGCCATCACCGAAGCCAAGCAGAAGGCGACCGTGCTGGCCGGCGACCTGGGTGTCAGCCTGGGCAAGCTGCAGGGCTTCAGCGAAGGGTACGGCGGCTACCCGACTCCCCCGATGATGATGCGCGCCGAGGCCGGCATGGCCATGGACGGCGCGGAAGCCAAGAGCTCGCTCCCGGTTCCGAGCGGCGAACAGGAGGTTTCGGTATCGGTCACGCTCACCTACGAGGTGCGCTAGCCCATGAAGCTATCCCGCGGTTCACTTGTGATCGGCGTGGCGGCGGCATCGCTGCTGACGCTCTCGGGCTGCGCCAGCAAGATTTTCGGGCCCACGTCGGCCCAGCGCGAGGCATACGCGGAACAGCAGGCCCGGCAAGCTGCCGGCAGCGGCGCGGCGGCATCCGGCGAGACGACCGCTTCCGCGGCAGCGACGGCATCCAAGCCTCCCAAGGCCGTTGTCCGGCGCGAGTTCGATCCGGAGGTCATCGACATCCTCACCGTTTTCCAGAAGCGCCTGAGCGACAACTCCAAAGGTTTCGACAGCGAGAACATCGTCAGCGGTTCCACGGGGATCGGCGAACTGGTGCTGGTGACGCGCGGCATGAAGCTGCACCGCCATCCGGACCAGAACCGCGTCTACTACGTCATCAGCGGCCGCGGCGACATCGTTCTCGACGGCTCGGGGTCGTCCGTGCGCGCGGGCCACGTGATCGCGGTGCCGGCCGGCACGCCGCTGTCCATCATGCCCGCAGGCGAACAGCCGCTGCGCCTGCTGCTCGTGAAGATGCCGGGGCAGGGCTTTAACACCGTGCAATGGCTGAAGGAGCCCGACGAACCGGACGCGAAGGAAGAGGAAGAGGTCGATGAACTGGAGCCGATGGTGGTACCGGACTTGGGCGAAGAGGAACAAGAGCCCGCCGCAACCGAAGAGACCGCGGAATCCTCAGCGCCCGGCGACGGGCTGGAGGACTTCCAGACCGGAACGTTATCGCAGTAAGGCCTTCACGTCGGCGTGCGCCACCACCAGCACTGCGCCGGCCGCGATGAGCGCCAGCCCGAGAAGGATGGTCCAGTCGATGCCCTGTTTGGCGACGATCATATTGAACAGCAGCGCGGCGATGGGGCCGGAGGCAATCCACAACGCGGCGATGACGATGAAGTTCTTGTAGTTGGAAAATCCCAGGTGGAACCCGAAACTGAACAACGCGTTGATGATGACCAAAAGCCAGAGGAATTCCAGTTGGGTGACAATGGACCGCACCAGCGGCGAATCGTATTGGAATCCCAGGAACGAACCCGACGACGACAGCTTGCCGGTGTACCAGCCGTACCACGACACCAGGAATTGGGCGGCCAAGAACAGCGCGGGCATCAGGAGTTTTTCGACCATGGGAAAAGGGGGGAAGAGCATTATTGCATCCAGTGGCGGAAGAACCCGCGGCCCGTGCGCTTGCTGTTGCGCCTGAAATCGGCGACGACGTCGCGCAGCGACACCAACGACCACACGCCGTTCAGCACCGCAAACGGCCAGGCCGAAAGCAGGACGGCGTACCAGACCAACAGGGCGCCGCCCGCCATGTTGCACAAGTCGTAGATGAAATAGTCGTCCTTCCAAACGTGGAGCTGGTTGAGAATGAAGGCCAGCAGGAGCAGGGTCGCGCCGCAAACGCCGATCAGCATCACGAGCGTCATGGCCAGAGCATAGCCAAAACCGCCGTCCCGCTGCGTTGTGGGAAAACGTAAAATATGCTACAATGGTGCGATGTCCGTCAAAACACACATGAAGAACTTCTGGCAGTCCAATACCGTCCGCCAACTGGCGGGCGCCACTGCCGGCATGATCGTCGCCGGCGGCTTGTACGTCGGATTCGAGCAGCTGGGCAGCATGAAGCTGACCGGCATGTTGGTGGAACCGAACAACGTGAACATCACCGAAAACGCAGGCGAAGTGTCCACCGCCCACGAGAACGTGGACGAAGACACCGCCCGCCGCTTGGGCCAGCGCGCCCAGCAGGTGGCCGACCAGATGAAGCAACTCGCCGCCGTGACGCAGCCCGAGGCCGCCGGCACGCCGGTGGAGCAGCGCACGCAGCAGCGTCTGGCCGCGAGGCAGTCGCAGATGGAGCAGTTCAAACAGGCCCACGCCGCCGCCCCGACGTACGCCGGCAACTCCGGCGCGCCGGTGGACCAACGTGAACGCTTGGCTCAGCGCGCCGAACAGAACCGCCAATTGCGCGAGGCGGCCGAGACCGCCGCCATCGCCGAAGCCGCTCCCAAGTCCGTGGACCTGGAAGCCATCAGGCAGCTCGTGAAGACGAACCCCGCCCTGGCCCCGTCCGTCCCGGCCGACGCCGCCGTGGTGGCCGCCGTCGAGGACGCCGGCACCCTGCACTCCGGCGCGCCGCTCATGCAGCAGACCGTCGTGACTCCGCCCAAGGCCAAGACCCTGGCCAGCTCCGGATCGCGCGAGAATCTGCTCATCGTGCTCACCCTCGCCGGCGCACTCGGCATGTACTTGTCCGACCCCGTCCGCCGCGCGCGGTTCGTGGCATTGGTCACGCGCTCGTAGCAATCCGATCCGCGGCGCTGTAGCATACGCTCCATGTCGAGCGCCTTCTTCGTGCCGCTGTTCGCGGCATCCGGCCTTGTCCTGGGAAGTTTCGCGAACGTGCTCATCGTGCGGTACGGCACCAAGAAGTGGGTGAGCGGCCGTTCGGCGTGCCCGCGCTGCAAGAAGCAGCTGGCCTGGTACGACCTGGTGCCGGTGGCCAGCTATGTATGGCTTGGCGGCCGCTGCCGCAAATGCAAGCAGCCCATTTCGGCGCGCTATCCCCTCATCGAACTCGTTTCGGCCGCGCTGTTCCTGCTGGCGCTGCACCGCGTTCCCGACGAGCCCGTGCTGGCCGCGCTGTCGGGCGTGATTCTCTACGTGTTGCTGGTCGCGTCGGCGATCGACGCCGAGCACCAGGAAATACCCGATATCTTCAGCATCGTCATCGCCGGATGCGGACTCCTTGCGGCGGCGGTCTTCGGCTCGCTGCAGGACGCGCTGCTCGGCGGCATTTTGGGCGTGTGTTGGTTCGGCTGGCAATGGCTGGTCAGCCGGGGCACGTGGGTCGGCAGCGGCGACATGCTGCTGGCGGGCGCGTTGGGATTGTGGCTGGGGTTCATCCCCACGATCACGATGCTCATGCTGGCATACGCCACCGGCGCGGTGGTCGCCGGATGGATCCTGCTGATGGGCGGCAAGCTGAAAGCGCGCCGCATCGCGTTCGGTCCGTTCATCGCGCTGGGGACGTTGCTGGCGTTCCTTGGAGCGGGCGACTGGTATCTCTCGTTGCTGCGATAACAAGAAAGAGGCTTCGCAGCTCTGGGGACTCTTTCGAGTGAATCCGCAAGGCTGCGAAGCCTCAGTGCACCAACGGGGATTGCTGCACGTCTCACGAGGAGAATGCCCCTCCGGTGAAGGAGGAAATCCGTTATGTTGGCATGGCAATACTACAATACATTGCATGCCCTTGTCAACTGCTCCCGACGCCGATCGGACGGCATCCAGATGAGGAAAACCCGTAAAACCCTGGTAAAGTGGTTGCATGAAGACCGTGGCACAGAACCGGCGGGCAAGATTCGACTATGAGATCGTCGAAACGGTGGAGGCTGGCCTGGTCCTGACCGGCCAGGAGGTCAAATCGTGCCGCCTGGGGCAGGTGAGCCTGGCCGGCGCGTACGTCTCGTTCTTCGGCGGTAAGCCGATGATCAAACACATGAAAATCGCGCCGTACAAATTCGCCAGCGGACTGGAGGGATACGACCCCGGCCACGACCGCGAATTATTGTTGAAGAAATCCGAGCGCGAGCGGCTGGCGTCGGCCGGCTCGGTCCAGGGAACGACGATCGTCCCGCTGGAGGTGCGCGCCGGAAAATTCATCAAGGTGCTCATCGGCCTGGGGCGCGGCCGCAAGCGGCTGGATAAACGGCAGGTGATCAAGGACCGGGATTTGGACCGCCGCATGCGCTCGGGCAAGGACCTGTAGGAAATCGGTCCGTTTCGGATTGTGGCCGTCCGGCGTTCCCGCCTACCATGCGGGCCTATGAGCAGCCTGCTTCCGCCGCAGATCAAGAAAGCCATCGAGGAGTTCAGCAAGCTGCCCGGCGTGGGCCCCAAGTCCGCCGAACGCCTAACGTTTCACCTGCTGCGCTCATCCAAGGCGTCGCCGGACGCGCTGGGCAACGCGTTGCTGGCGCTGAAGCGTGACCTGAAGTACTGCCGCGTGTGCCAGATGATCACACTGGAAGACCTGTGCGACACGTGCGCCGACGGCACGCGCGACGCCAAAACGGTGCTGGTGGTGGAGGAGCCGCTGGAAGTGGTGGCGTTCGAGAAGGCCGGCTACAAGGGCAGCTACCACGTGCTGCACGGCGTGCTGTCCCCCATCGACGGCATGGGTCCGGAACAACTGCGCCTGAAGGAACTGATCGACCGCTGCAAGGACGGCGCCGTGACGGAAGTGGTGATCGCGACGAACCTGGACGTGGAGGGCGAAGCGACCGCCACGTACATCAAGCAGCAGTTGGCCGGGAAGGTGAAGACCGTGACGCGCCTGGCCCACGGCCTGCCGATGGGCGCCGACATCGAGTTCGCCGACCAGATCACGCTGCGCGAAGCGCTGGCGGGCAGGCGGCAGGCATAAAAAAACCGCCCTCGCGGGCGGTTTCGATCACTTCTTAATCTTCGCCGGGCCCGCGGCCCTCGGCGATGTTCTTGCGAACATGTTCGGCAGGGAAGCCCGTCGCTCCGATGGCGGGGCGACGAAGGATGTTGTGGTCGACAAGGTTCACGAAACGCGTGCCGGCCACGCTGGAAACCTGGCGGGCGGTATTCGTGAGCCACTGCGGGGAGTTACGCACGAATACGTTGTTGGCGCCGGTGGCCAGATGGCCTCCGAGGCCGGCCTTGCCGAGGCCGTAGACTCCGCCGGCCGCGAGAGCAGCGAGGCCCAGGAGATACTTGCCCTTGTGGCGGTTCAAGTGGCTGAGGATACCCTTCTTCTGCTCGGGGGGAGCGTCGCGCAGTACTTCGACATTGCGGGGTGCAGGCATGGGTGTGGAGGAAAAGCGAGTGAGGAGAAAGCGGGTGTCGGCTACTTGGAGGAATTCACGGTCAGCACGCGGTGACGGGCGGCGGAAAGGGTCGCAATGGCCTCGACGGCGTCCTTGCTCACCTCGTCCTGCAGCGAAATCTCAATGAGCGCCGAAATGCCGCAGGCGCCGATGCTGAACAACAGGACGTCCAGCGCGCCGTCGGACAGCTTCTCGAAATCCAGGTCATCGATGTTGCCGCTCGTAAGCAGCTTGTCGATCATGCCCTTCACCTCCGGGTACTGGTCGTAGGAGGTCTTGGAAAGACGCTCGGCCAGCTCCTCTTCGGTCTCGAAGGAATCCAGCGTTTCGCTCTCGACGCGACCCTTGAACAGGGCCTGCGCGTTGGGCGGGAGTTTCTTCAGAAGAGCCTGCTCTTCATTGGTGAGCAGTACCTTCGTCGCAGCTTTTGCGGGCATGGAACGAGTGGGGGAAAGGTATTTGACCTATCATACCAAGAACAGGCCAAAATGGCAAGAAAATGGCTTCCCGCTGCGCTATTTGTCAAGCAAGCTGCTTTTGTATTTCTGAGGCTCGTGGGCGCCCAGGCGCTCGGTTTTGCACGGCAAATCGGACTCGACGACGCCCGGCGGAAGCTGCTGGTCGTAGCCGAGTACAATCAAGTCCGGCTGGAACTTCCGCACCGGTGCCAGGAAATCCCCTTCCTCATCGCCCAGGCGCACCTGCACGTCCGGGAACGCGGTCTTGATGGCCGCCACGCGCACCCTCTCGTCGTAGCGCGGCGTTTTGCCTTTGATCTTCTGCACGTTGGCGTCGCGCGCGACGATGACCGTGACGTCGCCGCGCTTGCGCGCCTCGTTCAAGACGAACTCGTGGCCGGGATGGAACTTGTCGAAGGTGCCGAAAATCATCACTTTCATGATGTGCGGAGAAAAGGAGTCCAAGGAGTCTTGGAGTCCGGGAATCTTAGTTGGCCTGCAGATCGATGGCGTACAACTTCTTCTCGTCCAGGACGTACAGGCGCGTGTCGCTCTCGTCGACGTACACGTCCTTGAGCTTGCCCACCTGGTCGGAGTCCAGGACGAACTGCTTCAGGTAGAGCGAGTCGCCCAGGTCGCCGTCGTTGGTGGTGACCACGATGCGCTTGTTGTCCGGGTCCATGAAGTAGAAGTTGCCGGTCGCCGACGACTTGAAGATCTTGGTCACGCCGTCCAGTGCGCCCGGCGGCAGGTTACGGATGGTGAACGGCTGCTTCTCTCCGCGCAGCAACTTCAGCACCTCGCGCGTGCCGGGCTCGCCAGGGGCCTTGCCCACCGACACGTCCTTCAGCACGTACACCGGGCCGGCGATCGTCATATCCAGCGCGCCGGACAGGTCGCCGTTCACGTTGTATTCGGCAGGCGGTCCGTAGCGGCTGGAGAGGCGCTCGTACTTGTAGATCTGCTTGCGCTCCGGAGCCAGGATGTAGAGGTAACGCAGGTACGTCTTCACGTCGACACCGGTCACCCAGCCGGCCGGATCCTCGGTCTTCATGGTGATCGGCTGGCCGTTGATCAGCTCGATGATGCTGTTGCCCGTAGTGAGGAACACGCGGCTCTGGAAACGCGGGAACGCCACGCCCTCCAGCAGCAGCTCCTCGGTGGAGATGCGGTCGGACGCCTCGACGGAGTTCAGCGACACGCGGTACAGGTCCTGGCGGTCGTAGACGATGAACTCGCCGTTCGGCAGACCCATGAATCCCTGCGCGACGATGTCGGGCTTCTTGGCGCTCAGGTTGGCCATCACGCGCGGCGGCACCACGCGCACCACCTTGTTCATCTCCTCACGCTTGGACTTGATGCGGTCCAGCAGCTCCAGCGCCTCGCTGCGGAACAAGCCGCTCTCGTTGCTCATCACCTGGCGCGCGCGGTCCTCGGCGCGCTGCAGGATGGCATTGGCGCTGTCGGCGTCGCCGGCCAGCTGGCGGTTGTCGGCGGTGGCGATGTCTTCGTTGATCTTCTCCACCAGCGCGGCCAACTCGCCGCGGTTCTGGCTCTTCTGGCTGGAGAGCGACAACTGGATGGTCATCCAGGCCACCAGGAACACGGCCGCGGCTCCGGCGAGGAGCAGCAGGTGGGCGCGGCGCTTGCGGGTGGGGTCCTGGAGATCGGCGGCGAACTTGCCGATGAACGTGCTCATCTGGCCCTTTACATGCTTGGCCTTGCCCTTCACCGCGCTCCTCATGCCGGCCGGCGCCTTGATGGACGACAGCGCCGGAATCGGCAGGTTCTTGAGCATATCCATGACGCCGCCCCCGGACTTCGAACCGCCACGGCGGCCGCGCTGCACCGGCAAACGTCCGCGCGAAGCGGCCTTGCCCTCGGCAGCCATGGCTGCCTGCGGATGCGAGTGGATGGCGATATGGGCGATGCACGCGACTTCGCGCTCGCCTTCGAGGGCGGACGCGATGTTCTTCACGGTGTCGCCGCCGCGCGCCACGATCTGCGCCAGCTGGGCCGGCGTGATGGCGCGAAGCAGACGCTGCGTGCTGATGACGATGTGGTCGCGCTCCTGCACCGGTCCGCTGACGATGTGCATGAAGGCGGCGGGCGGCTTGCCGCGCGAGTACTCGGTGATCTGGGCGGCCGATCCGTCGCGGACCAGGTACGCCTCGCTGCGGCCGATGTGCGACAGGTGGAGGTTGCCGTTGAGCTCCATGACGCCGACGATGGCGTGCACTTCGCTGACGGTGTCGCTGAGCATGAATCCCTTCAGCAGGCCGTTGAGCTCCTTCAAGGCGCTCTCCAGGCGGTTGTACACTTCTCCCTCGCCCTCGATGACGACGTGCGTGAGCACGTTCACGCATTCTTCGCGCAGGTGGTCGGCGCCCTCCTCCTTGCCTTCGCTATGAATCAGAATGAAGACGCGGTCGCTCTTGGCGTCGCCTAAAACAACGGGCACGAGGACCGTTCCCGAAGGGGCCTTTGTCTGACCCGTAGAAACCTCGAGTTTCATACAGGCAAGGAGGCTACACGGGACGGTGTTTGCGATCAAGGAAGGGTGGACGTTCGGCCCGCCCGAAAAAAATCCCGTTCCACCTCGAATCCGGTGCGACGCCGCGCTCGCGACAGGGCTGTCTGCACCACGAAAACAAAAATTGTCCCCTAATTTTTTGTTGATTTTAAGCCAAAAAACAAGGCACATGACAAAGATGCCATTGCCAAGAATGCTTTCCAGGAGTACAGTGATGGCAGATTTATTTTTCCTTTTCTAACACATAGTGAAATCAGTTCACGAGTGGATGAAGAAGATTGCCAATGGGGAGAGCGCCGCACCGGTCGTACCTCAACAGCAACTCGCGTCGGATCCGTCCGCCGCTCCACGTCAGCCAAACCCGGTACACAAGAATCCGCATGGCCGCCAAGGCCAGCACCATCCGCGGCAGGGCAACCACCCGCCGCGCCAAGGGGGCAACAACGTCCCCCGCCAGCAGGTCCAGCCGCAACGCGGCCCCGGCACCGGCAAAGGCCTTCGCCTCTATCCGCTCGGCGGATTCGAGGAGGTGGGCCGCAACTGCTTCGTCGTCGATGTCGACGGCGACCTCTATATCATCGACTTGGGACTGCAGTTCCCCGAGGAGGACATGCCGGGTATCGATTACCTGATCCCGGACGTGTCGTCGCTGCGCGGCAAAGAGAACCGCATCAAGGCGGTCCTGTTCACGCACGGCCACTTGGACCACATCGGCGCCGCGCAGCACCTGCTGCCCACGCTGCACTTCCCGCCCTGCTACGGCACCAAGCTCACCATGGGCTTCGTCCGCAAGCGCCTGGATGAGGAAAAGCTGACCACGAAGGTCCGCTTGAACGTGGCCGAATTCGGCAAGCAGATCCAGATCGGCAAGGTCTCGGTGGAATTCCTGCGCGTCACGCACAGCATCCCCGACTCCGCCGCCATCGCGCTGCACACGCCGTACGGCACCATCGTGCACACCGGCGACTTCAAGTTCGACCTGACGCCGATGAACGAGCCGCCCGCTGACTTCCAGCGTCTGGCCGAACTCGGCGAAAAGGGAGTACTGGCGATCATCGCCGACTCCACGAACGCCACCAAGCCCGGCAACTCGCTGAGCGAAAAGGTGATCTCCGAGACGCTGTACAACCTGATGCGCGACGCCAAGGGCCGCCTGGTCATTTCGACCTTCAGCTCGCTTCTGAACCGTCTCGCGCAGGTCATCGAGCACGCCAAGGCGCTCAACCGCAAGGTCTACGTCTCCGGCCGCTCCATGGAGCAGAACATCGAGATCGCCACGAACTTGGGCTACATCCAGGTCCCGCGCGGACTCATCCGCAAAGTGGGCCCCGGCATGGAGAAAATCCCCGACCGCGAAGTCGTCATCCTCACGACCGGATCGCAGGGCGAGGAACGCGCTTCCTTGGCCCGCATGGGCCTGGGTATCCACCAGCACGTCCGCGTGAAGAAGGGCGACACCGTCATCCTCTCGTCCAACCCGATTCTCGGCAACGAGCGCGCGGTGGCCAAAGTGGTGAACAACTTGAACCTGCTCGGAGCCAAAGTGCTCACGAACCAGGAGCTGGCTCTGCACACCACCGGACACGGTTACCAGAACGACATCCTGCTGATGCACCGCCTGGTCCGCGCCAAGCACGTCATCCCGGAGCACGGCGAGCCGTACATGCGCGCCGCCCACGGCGACCTGGCCCGTTCCATCGGGTACCAGGACAACCAGATCCACTTGATGGTGAACGGTGAAATCTTGGAGTTCGACGCGCAGGGCAACGCCAGGCGCTCGAAGAGCAAGCTGCCCGCCAACGACATCATCATCGACGGCCGCGGCACCGGCGGCGACGGCCAGCGCATTCTCGACGACCGCCGCATCATGAGCAACGCCGGCATCTTCGTCGTCACGCTCAAGGTCTACGCCGAATCCATGCGCCTGGTCTCCGACCCGCTGATCCTGTCGCGCGGCCTCATCTACGGGTCCGAACAGGCCAGCATCCAGAAGGAAGCCGTCGCCTGCATCCGCAAGGCGTACGAGGACTCCGTCGCCAAGGGCGAGAAGAACATCAGCAACCTGAAGCGCGACGTGAACGGGGCGCTGTTCCACATGTTCCGCCGCAAGCTCGACCGCGAACCGATGATCATGCCGATCATCATCGAAGTGTAGGGATTCAGGGGAAGCAAAGGATTCAAGAGAATCAGGGGAACCACTCCCCTGATTCTTCTGCTTCTCCTGACTCCCCTGAATCCCTGAAATCAGCTACTCTTCCAGCCCATGAAAAAGTACGACGCCATCCTCTTCGACCTCGACGGCACGCTGGTCGACACCATCGATCTGTACGAGCAAGCCTGCCTGGCCGCGCTCGGCGGCGCGGGCCTGAAATTCACGGCGGAAGATTTCAAGAAGTACTACCCCACCGGCTGCTCGTTCAACGAATGGGTGATCCACGGCGGCGGCAAGGAAGAGCACGTCCAGCCGCTGCGACGCGTGCGCGACGCGACGTACTGCGACCTGCTGCGCAGGCACACGGCGTACGTGGACGGCGCCGAGGACTTGCTGGACGTCGTGAAGGATAAACCGACCGCCATCGTGACCGGATCGTGGAAAACGTACGTCGACGCCATCGACGAATTGCTGGGCGTCACCTCGCGCGTCGGACACCTGATCACCGCGGACGATTTGGGCGACTTCCACAAGCCGCACCCGCACGGACTGCTCCTGGCGGCCGACCGGCTGGACATCGACCCGGCCAAATGCCTCTACGTGGGCGACCAGATGTTCGACGTCGGCGCGTCCAAAGCCGCCGGCATGACCAGCTGCTGCATCGTCAGCCGCCATACGCCGGCGCAAGCCGTGGAGAAGGCCGACATGGTGGTCCGCTCGTTGCCGGAGCTGACCCGGATGCTGGCCAAATTGGGGTAAAACGTGATATACTGGCGGGAAACCTCCAAACCAACACCCATGCAATTGATTCCCGGTCTCGGCGGCGGCCCCGAAGCGCAGGCGAAGTTGAAGACGGAGGCCGGCACCAAGTCTGGCGCCGAGCGCCCGACCGTGCGCGCCCACACGGAACTGAAGCAGATTCTGACCGAAGCATTCGGACGGCCCGTGGCCGACGGCGAGGTGTCGGTGGCCGACGAGCGCGGCGGAAAGTTCCGCGTGTCCGTCGCGGCGAGCGTGATCCCGCCCAAGCAGCCGATGGCGATTTTCGGCATGTCATTGCCGTTCCAGCGGCGCGACCGCGGCGCCGTACCCACCGCGCTGGCCAACGTGAACATCGGCTCCAAGCGCGCCATCCTCATGCGGATGACACCCGTCACGCGGCGCGGCTCCACGCAGCGCTCGAGCAAGAGCCTCAGCGCCGCCGGCCTGGAAAGCTTCGTGAAGGAATGCCGCCAGCGTTTGGCGCCGCCTCCCCGTGAAGAGGCGGGCAAGCGCGACGCGGAAACCAAAGCGAAAACGGAAACGGAAACCAAGTCCAAGACCGAAGCCGCAGTGAAAACGGCTGCCCCGCTTCCGGCCGGATTGCCGGGCGGACCCGCGGGCATCCCGGGCTTGCCGGGAATGCCGGGTGCTCCGGGTGCCGGACCGCGCCTGCCGGGCATGCCCGGCGGATTGCCAGGAATGCCGGGAATCGGCGGCCCTGGCCCCATGCCGGGACCGGGTGCGGGCGGACCTGGATTGCCGCCGGGAGACGGTATGCCGGCCTAGCGGACGTGCTGCACGACCGCTCCGCTGACCTTCCAGCCTTCGAACGGCGTCCATTTGCACTTGGACTTGAGGTCTTCGGCGCGGATGGTCCACGACTTGGCCGGATCGACGATGATGAGATCGACCGGGTTCTTTTCGGCGATCGGATTCTTGCCGAGTTTGAAGATGCGATTGGGATTCGTATGGCACAGGCGCAGAACGTCTGCGGCGGTGAGTTTGGGCAGCGTCGCGGGCTTCTGCGCCGATGGATGCGGCCAGATTCCGGCCGCGACCGTGAGTAAGAGCGGCAGCATGGTCTCCACGCCGGGCACGCCGCTGGGGGATTTGAGCCCGTTGGATTTCTCTTCCAGGGTGTGCGGCGCGTGGTCCGTGGCGATGCAGTCCACCGTGCCGTCGGCGATGCCGGCCCACAGCGCGTCGCGGTGGTCGGTGGTGCGGATGGGCGGATTCATCTTCACTTTGGCCTGCAGCGAGGCATAGTCGTCGGTGGTCAGGAACAAGTGGTGCGGCGCGACCTCGCACGTCACGGGTAAGCCCTCCTTCTTGGCCGCGGCGACCAGCGCGATGCCCTGCTTGGTGGACAAGTGCGCCACGTGCAGCGGCGTGCCGAACTTTCGCGTGAGGCCGATGGCGTACTCGATGGATTTCGCTTCGGACTCGGCCGGACGCGTGCCGGTGTGGGCCGAGACCAGTTCGGACGTGTTCTTTGCCAGGGCGGCGGCGTTCATGTCGGGATCCTCGCAGTGCGCGATGAGCGGGATACCCAAGTCTTTGCACGCCTGGAAAATTTCTTCGACGATGCCGCCGTCCACTTTCTGGTTGCCGGTGGAGTGGTCCAAATACAGCTTGAGTCCGCAGCACTGCTTCTTCAGGCGGCGCAGCTCGTCCGACTCGCCGGTCCACAGCTCGCGCAGCGTGAACAGGTGCGCGGCTTCGGTGCAACCGAAGTAAAAACGCAGGTCGCAATCCTCGATCGCCCATGACTTGCGCACCTTGTCGGCCAGCGCCGCCACCGTCACGGTCGGCGGATTCGTGTTCGGCATTTCACACACCGTGGTCACGCCGCCGGCGACCGCAGAGGCGGCCTCGGTGGCCATGGTCGCCTTGTGCTCGAACCCGGGCTCGCGGAAGTGCACGTGGCAATCGATGAGTCCCGGCATCACCCACTTGCCCGCGGCATCCACGACCTCGGCGCCCTCGGGCGCTTTGAGTTTGGGGCCGATAGTGGCGACGACGCCGTCCTGCAGCAGGACGTCCGCCTCCGTTTGACCCGAGGGAAGAACGAGGGTGCCGTTACGAACAAGGACGTTGCGCATGCGGAGAGTGTGGGTACAGTAGGGGGTAACATTCCCCTTTTGCCCATGATGCCCAAGCCGCCGCTCGCGCGCTACACCGATTGGACCCTGCTCCTGCTCCGCTTGTCGGTCGGCGCCACGTTCGTCGCCCACGGCATGATGAAATGGGGGAACTTCGGCACGCCGTCCACGGATGCCATGAGCTTCATCATGAAGGTGCTCGCGGTGGTGGAGCCCATCGCCGGAGCGATGCTGATCATCGGCATGGCGGTGGAGGTGGCCGGAACGGCCCTGGTGATCGTGATGCTCGGCGCCATCTGGACCAAGTTCTCCGGCGGCGGCGGTTTCGTCGGCAAGGGAGCGTGGGAGTTCGACCTGTTGCTGCTTTCGGCCAACGCGGTCCTGCTGTCCGTCGGTTGCGGCAAGTACTCGCTGGACGCGGCCTGCGCCCGCAATGAGCGCCACTGGTGGCAGTTCTGGAAGCGCGGCTAAGAGCCGTTTGCTACGGGAAGAACAGCAGCTTTACCGCGCCGACGATCAGGATGCCCGCTTGCAGCTGTTCGAACGCGCGGACCGGCACGTGCTTCAGGAGCTTCTTGCCGGCGGCGACGCTGAAAAACAACGTGGGGATGAGCAACAAAAACAGTTGGAAGATTTCCGGCGTCCACGCGATGCCGTACGCGTAGGGAATCACCTTGGCGATGTTCATGGGCAACGCGATGACCGTGGACGTGCCGATGAATTCGTCCTTGCGCAGACCCATGCTGAGAAGCGCCGGCGCGCGGATGAGCGCGGCGTTGCCGACGATGCCGCCAAGAAAGCCGTTGACGGCGCCCAGCGGCACCAGCAGCCACGGCGTGGGTTTCAGCTTCGGGCCCTTCGGCAGCGGCAGGAAGTCGGCCGCGCCCATGAAGAGGATGACCGCGCCGACGATGATTTCCAGCAGGCGCGGCGGCACCGAGAACAGGAGCAGGCCGCCGACGGCGCTCATGGGGATGCCGAGCGCGCAGTACCAGGCCGCGATCTTCCAGCGCACGTGGCCGCGGAAGTGGAAGAGCTTCGCCACCTGGATGGCGGTGCCCAGGGTCGCGCTGAGCGCAACGCTCTGATGGATCGGAAATCCCAGCGCGCTCAGCACCAGCATGGTGATGATCGACAATCCTCCGCCGGCGACCGCCGAAAAAACACCGCCCGCTCCCATGATGGGAAGGGCGACCAGAATCAGGGGGGAGATCATGCCTTGCCGAGGAGCATCGCCAGCAGCGCCATGCGCACCGGCACGCCGTTGCTGGCCTGGCGGAAGTAGGCGGCGTTCGGGAGCGCGTCCACGTCGGTGGCGATTTCGCCGACGCGTGGGAGCGGGTGCAACACGCTGGCCTTGCTGCCTTTCATGACATCGGCGGTGAGGATGTACTTCAGCTTCAGGCGTTCGTATTCGCTACTGTCCGAAAAACGCTCCTTCTGCACGCGCGTCATGTAGATGATGTCGGCGCCAAGCCCGTCTTTGATGTCATCGGTTTCCGTGAACGTGATGTTCTTTTCCTTGAAGAAGCCGGTCACTTTCTCGGGCATCGTGAGTTCCTTGGGCGACACCAGTGTGAACTTCACGTCTTTGTAGAGGCCGAGCACATAGCTCAGCGAGTGGACGGTGCGGCCGTAGCGCAGGTCGCCGACCATCGTGATGTGGATGCCGTCGAGTTTGCCGCGCTCTTTCTTGATGGTGTAGAGGTCCAGCATGGCCTGCGTGGGGTGCTGGCCCGGACCGTCGCCGGCGTTGATGAACGGCACGGTCGCCACCGCGGCGGCCTGGTCGGCGCTGCCCTGCTGCGGGTGACGCATGGCGATGATGTCGGAATACGCGCTGGCCATCCGGATGGTGTCTTCGATGGTCTCACCCTTGTACAACGAGCTGAACTGCACGCCCTCGGCCGTGATGACCGAACCGCCGAGCCGCTGCATCGCGGACTCGAAGCTCAGGCGCGTGCGGGTGGACGGCTCGTAGAACAGCGCGGCCAGGATCTTGCCCTTCAGCAAGTCGCTGCCGCCCTTCTCGCGGATCTTCGCCATGTCCTCGGCCACCGACAAAATCGCGTCCGTATCGGCCCTCGAGAGCTGCTTGGTGGACGTGAGGTGTTTGAAGCTGATGGCCATTTGTTCGTTTCGGAAGATACGAACGCCAAGCAGGATTGTCAAACGGGTCACAAGAAAAACGGCCGCGTTTCGGCGGCCGCTTCTCCGTACCTATCCTTGTATCGGATCCGGGGATTACTCAGGGAGTTGGATCTCGTCCTTCGACGGGGGGTCGAACATGCCCGTATCCGGCTGGGCCGGCTGAGCGCCGGGTACCTCACCCCACTCCACCGCGTCGGGGTCGACGCCCGGCTGGCCGAGCAAATCGCCAAGGAGTTCGAGGGTTTGGTCGGCGGCCTCGGCCGGACGAGCGATGACGTCGGGCTTGGGAGGCAGGTTCGCGGCTACCGGATTCTCGTCGGGAAGGTCGAAATCGAAACCTCCGCCGTCGCCGTTCATAGAATTGATCGCCATAACGTATTGGGGGGAAGAAGTACTGACACCAGTATCGCCAGCCGATGAGACAAAACAACGTCATAATGGCATAATATTCTTTCTTTTCGCCTATTTGGTGAAAATTGACCCCTGGGCTTCCGCTACACTGCCCCCGCATGACGAAAGCGACTTCTCCGGCCAATCTCTCGAAAACCATCGCATCGTCCACGCTGTGGCAGTTCGCCAGTCAGATCGTCATGGCGGCGTTGTCGATCGTGACGGTGAAGTTCGTGGCGATCGGCCTCACCAAGGAGCTGGCCGGCAACTACAACTCGGCCTACGGATACCTGCAGATCTTCGGCATCCTCGCGGATTTCGGTTTGTACGCGGTGGCGGTGCGCGAGGTCAGCAAGGCAGAAAACAAGGAACGCGTGCTCGGAGCGCTGTTCGTTTTGCGTTGCGGCATCCTGGCGGTATCGCTGGGTTCGGCATTGTTGATCGCCTGGCTGGTGCCGATGTGGCAGGGCAGCCCGTTGCCGTTGGCCATTTCCATCGCAGCGTTCGTGCCTGCCCTCACGCTCATCGCGGGGCTGATCCGCACCGTGTTCCAGGTGAAGTACAAGATGCACTACGTGTTCATCGCAGAGGTGACGCAGCGCATCATCACGGTATCCCTCATCGGCGCGTTCATCGCGGCCGGCGTCCGCCAGAGCGTGGATGTGCGGGTGTGTTACGCGTTCCTGGCAGTCGGCGGCGTCGGTTCGTTGTGGCTGCTGGTGCTGTCGGTGTTCTTTAGTCGGAATCTCATCCGCATCCGCCCGTGTTTCGACCGGGTGCTGCTGGCATCGCTGCTCAAAAAAGCCGCGCCCTACGGCATCGCGTTTTTGTGCGTCGCCTTGTACCGCCAATTCGACGTCGCGCTGATCGCGCTGCTGCGGCCGGACTACGAACTGCAGAACGCGTATTACGGCTTCGTGCAGCGCATGATGGACATGGCCTACCTGCTGCCGACGTTCCTGTTGAACTCCACGCTGCCCATGCTCAGCGAACGCGACGCGCGGGGCGAGGACACGCGCGGCATGCTCGGCAAAACGCTCCTCATCGTGCTGATCATCGGCGTGATTTCCCTGTTGTTCGCGGCCCTGTGGTCGCGCCCGCTCACCGACCTGCTCACCACGCCGGCATACCTCTCCCAGCCCGGCCAGCCCGGATCGGACACGGCGCTGTTCATTCTCAGCGTGCCGATGTTCTGCAACGGCATCATCCTGTTCGGCTTCTACACGCTGCTGACCAAGAACGCCTGGAAGCCGCTGGTGCTCAGCATGCTCGTGGGCGTGGCGGTGGCGCTGGGCTGCAACCTCTGGCTGATCCCGCAATGGGGTTTCGTGGGGGCGGCCGTGACGTCGGTGGTGGTGCACGCGGTGCTCGCGGTTCTGCTGCTGCCCCAGGCGCTGCGCCGGATGCCCGCCAGGTTCCCCGCCAAGTACGTCCTGCAGCTGCTCCTGTTCACCGGCTTGCTCGGCGGCATTCTGTGGACCTCGCGCACCGCCCTCACGGGCAGCCTGGCCACCGGAGCCGCCCTGGTCGGAATGGGCGTGGTACTCATCGGCCTACTGTACGTCACGGGCCTCAAGAAGAGCTGTTTGGAGGGGTAGCGAATGGCCGGAGGCGGTGAGGGGGCGGTTGCCGAAAATGGCGTTTTTTGGTATACTGGGGAGAAATGTTCAACACAAACATCAAGATCGCTTTCGCCGTCGCCGGTTTGGCGGTGGCATCCGTGGCCTTCGCCGCGGGCGTCCCGAGCAACGTCGGGCGCGTGGAGGCCAAGGTCGAGAACGGCAAATTGGTGGTGGAGTGGGACGCCGCGACCGATGAAGCCGGCATCGCCGGTTACCGCATCTACTACAGCCGCAAGTCGATCCTGGACAACGAGGGCGACTACGACGATTTCGAGCAGACGCAGGACGAGCAGACGAAGTACGAGTTTGCGAAGTTCCCGCTGGACGCCGGCCAGAAAATCTACCTGTCCGTGCTGGCCGTGAACACGTCCGGCGTGGAGAGCGAGGCGTTCGAAACCGAAACGTCCGTGGACCTGCCGACCGAGACCGTCAGCGAGCCGCTGTACCAGGTCGACAACCCGATCCCGGAGCAGAATCCGGACGGCATGGGCATGACCATCGAATCCGTGGAGGCCACCGAAAACACCGTCGTGACCGTGCGCTTCTCGCAGCCGTTGGCCGAAGCGCAGCAGTTGGGCCCCGGCTTCTTCATCATCGTCGATGAAGAGGGCGGCCTGCTCGACATCCGCGAATACACCAAGGACGGCAACGTCGTCACGCTGACCACCGGCGAGCAGACCGACGGCCGCAACTACATCCTCGGCGTGCTGCAGCGCATCACGGGCGAGGACGGTTCCAGCATCGACGGTTCCGCACCGCAGTCGTCGTTCACCGGCAAGGGCGCCGCCGTTGTGGAAGAGAGCTCCTCTTCTTCCGAAGAGGCCGTCGTCGAATCGTCGTCTTCGGAGGCCGCGGTCGAATCGTCGTCCAGCTCCTCGGTTCCGACCGACGTGTACGGCCGCAACCCGAACCTGCCGAACCCGGCTGTCGCCGGCGGCAGCCAGAGCTTCTTGGATCTTTTGCGCAACCGCACCCAGGGCGGCGCGGTGAATCCGCCCAGGAATCAAACTCGCGACACGGTTCCGCCCGAAGACGCCTCCAACTTGCGCCTGCAACCGGTTCTGCGCTCCGACGGAACGTACAACGTGACCGCCGAGTGGCGCGGCTCGCCCAACCGCGCGGGTGACCTGGAGGGTTACGCCATCGCCACCACCGACGACGGCTACCGCTTCGTCACCGCTTCCACCGTGGACCCGAACCAGACGTCGTTGCGCTACACACGGCTCCAGCCGGGCACCTTCGGCGTCCGCGTCAGCGCGTTCGACGAGTCGGGAAATCGCTCGGCCGGCGTGGACAAAGTCATCACCCTGCCGCAGTCCGGACTGGGCTTGATCGGCATCGCCGCCGTGTCGGGCATCGCCGCCGCGCGCAAGTTGCGCCGCAAGCGCCAGGCGTAAACTGGCCTCGTGCCGCATACCCGCGCTTCCACGGGCAAGCGCCTGCTTTCGGGCGGGCTGATATTCCTCTTTCTGGCCGTCCTCGGCTGGCGGGAATGGTCGCTGTCGGCGGACGGCAAGTTGCACGTGCAGTTCCTGGACGTCGGCCAGGGTGACAGCGCGCTCATCGTGACACCCTCGGGGAAGCGCGTGCTCATCGACGCCGGGCCGGATTGGTCGGCGCTCTCGCGGCTGGGCGAGCGGCTGCCGTTTTTCGACCGGCACATCGATCTCGTGGTGCTCACGCATCCGCACTTGGACCACTTGGCCGCGTTCCCGGAAATCTTCAGGCGGCATCGCGTCGGCTCGCTGCTGATGGCCGGCACGCCATACGCGCTGGGCAGATACCAGGCGATGCTGGAGGGCGCGAGGGACGCCGGCATCGCGGTGCTGGGCCCCGATACGCGCGAAGTCGTCCTGGAAAACGGTGCGGTGCTCAGGGTGCTGTGGCCGCCAGCGAACACATTCGGCGCGACCGTGAACAACGTGAACCACGCGTCGGTGGTCGCCATGCTGGAGTACGGAGGACGCCGGGTGTTGTTCACCGGGGACATTGAGGAAGAGACCGAACGCGAACTGGTGCTGCGTGGGGCGGACCTGCGGGCGGACATCCTGAAGGTGGCGCACCATGGCAGCCGAGGGTCGTCCGGCGAGGCATTCCTGCGGGCGGTGGGCGCGGGGACGGCGGTGATCTCCTCGGGGTCGGGCAACACGTACGGCCACCCACGGCCCGAAGCGCTCGAGCGGCTGACAAGCGCCGGCATGCGGATCCGCCGCACGGACCTGGAAGGAACGATTGCGGTCGTTTGGGACTGATCTCGCTTCGCGGCGCGATCCGGTATAGTCTGTGCGACTCCTTATGCGCACCCTCCTCATCGTCGCCGGCAGGTCCACGCGGTTTTGGCCGCTGTCGGACAAGAACCAGTGGCGCGTTGCCGGCAAGGCGTTGCTGGAGCACCAAGTCGAACGCCTGCGGTCGGCAGGTTGCGACGACATCGTGCTCGTCGGCGGAGCGCACAACATGGAGCCGCTGCGCGTGATGTTCCCGGACCTGAAACTCATTGAACAAGCCGACCTGGCGCTGGGCATGCGTGGGGCGCTGCTGTCCGCGCTTCCCTACTGCGGAGCGGAGCCCGTGCTCGTGGTGAGCGGCAACGACGTCATCGAGCCGTCCGCGTACCGCTCGCTGCTGAAACGTTTCAAAAAAGCGAAGAAGGCCGACGGGTTGATCCTGGCCCGTAAAGTCGCCAGGTATTTCCCGGGCGGCTACCTGACGGTGGAATACGGCTGCGTCCGCGGCATCGTGGAAAAACCGGGCGCCGGGAAAGAGCCCAGCGACCTCGTGAACCTCGTGGCGCACGTGCACCGCAACGCAGGCATCCTGTTCGACGCGCTGTCGCGCGTGAACCCCACGAAAGACGACGGTTACGAAGTGGCCCTGGACGCCCTGTGCAAGGAAAGCCGCTATGAAGCCGTGCCGTACGAAGGACAATGGCAAGCCGTGAAGTACCCGTGGCATCTGTTGGCGCTGCTGCCCATGCTGCTTGGGGATATCCGCAAAAAGAAAGTGAGCCGCAAGGCCAAGGTGCACCCGTCGGCGGTGGTGGAGGGCGACGTGATCTTGGAGGCGGGCGTGCGCGTGCTGCCCCACGCCAGCGTCATCGGCCCGTGCCACATCGGCGCCGGTACGGTGATCGGCAACAACGCGCTGGTGCGCGGCAGTTCGGTCGGGCGCCGCTGCGTGATCGGCTACAACACCGAAGTCGTGCGGTCGGTGCTCGGAGACGACGTCTGGACGCACAGCAGCTACGTGGGGGATTCCGTCATCAGCAACAACGTCTCGTTCGGCGCCGGCACGACCACGGGGAATCTGCGCCTGGACGAAGCCGAAATCTCATCGGCCGTGAAGGGGGAGACCATCGGCACGGGCCTGGACAAATTCGGCACCGCCATCGGCGAAGGGGCGCGGACGGGGATCCATACGTGCATCGGCCCGGGCGTGAAGATCGGCGCGCGCAGTTTTGTCGGCAGTAACGCCTTGATCTCGCAGGACATTCCTGATGATTCGTTTGTCAAAACGTCCGTTCCGCTCGACATCCGTCCGAATAAAACCGCCCCGGCCAAGCCGGCCGACAGGGAGAAGTTCAAGAAAAAGATTTGAATATGTGGAAAGAATTTCCGGCGGCCCTTTCGGCGTGGGGAAAGAATTCCACGGAGCAAACTTGTCATCCGCTGTACGAAGCGCACAGCCGGGGATGGCGTATGTAAGCCAACTCGCGGGGAGTTTTCCACACCCCATCCACAATCCAATCGCACGCAAGAGTTATCCAGATTGACTGTGGATATGGCTGTATGAAGCCAAAAAACCAATGGGTACATTCTCTACTCTTCCCAGGGTTTCCCATGGATTACGCCAGATTCCGATAGGGTTCCACAATGCCTATGATTACTACGGATTTAATAAATTAACTTCTAAAAAACATTCTTTAATAAAGCGGAATTCTGACCTTGATAAGTGATGTGACTTCACCTTGAATGAGTCCCTATGAAGTTCTCCTGCAAGACCCAGGAATTGCTCGGCGCGTTGCATTTGGTCAGCCGGGCGATCGGCGGCGAACAAACGTTGCCCATCCTTCAAAACGTGCTCATCCAAGCCGAGGGAAAGCGCTGCACGCTGAGTGCGACGAATTTGGAATTATCGATCGTGACGAGCTTCGAGGTGAATATTGAAAACGAGGGCGGCATCACAGTGCCGGCCAAAGCGATTCTCAACTTCATTCAGTACAACCGCGATGATGAGGTGTTGTTGGAAACGAGCGAAGGAACCCAAGTGAAGCTGCAATCAAAGCATGCCAAGGCGGTGATCGCCGGCGAGGCGACTTCCGGATACCCCATCATCACGTCGGTGCAAAAAGAGACGTCGTTGCACATTCCTGTGTCGCCGTTGGTGGATGCATTGAATTTAGTGACGTTCGCCTGTGCCAAAACCACGTCGCGTCCGGTGATTTCCGGTGTGTATGTTCGTGTCGAGAAAGGGAAGATTATCCTGGTTGGTACCGACAGCTATCGTCTTTCCGAGTACAAAATCCCGATCAGCGGACAATCGGGCGAGGTGTCGTGCATCATCCCGGCGCGTTTTTTGGAAGAGCTGAAGGGCATCGTGTCCTCGCGGCGCCAAGAAGACGACAAGTCCGGTGGCAAGAACGAGAAAAAAGCCAAAGAGCGCGAATTGGAGGCGCTGGAAATGAATATGAGCGCCCAGCAGATCGAGGTGCAATACGGTCACACCAAACTCACCAGCCGCTTGATCGACGGCAAATTCCCGGACTACATCCAGGTTCTTCCCAAAGAGAAGCACACGACCGTCACGATCCCCACCCGCGAGTTGCTGGCCGCCGCCAAGCGCATGCACTACTTCGCCAAGGAGGTGAACAACAACATCACGTTCACCATCAACAAAGGTTCGCTGTTGCTCACCACGAAGCAGACGCAGTTGGGCAAGGATGAATCCACCATCGAGGCGCAGGTCGATGGCACCGAGAATAAAATCGCCATCAGCTCGAACTACATGATCGACTTCCTGTCGCGCATCAACGCCGAGCAATTGGCCATCGAAGTCTCGGATAAAATGCACCCGGCAGTCTTCAAATTGCCGGACAACGCCGACTTCCTCCACCTGATCATGCCGTTGCGCATGGCAGAGGATTGATGTACAGTAGTCCTGACGCAAGACGGTAAGGAAATCCTTGCGACCGCTTCCGAGTGATGTAGAGACTTCGTCCGCGTTTTCACGCGGAGGGAGCTCATCCTTTCAGACATGAAACCCGCGTTATTCATCGGTGAGAAGACGCACAGCGAGCTGGCCGACCTGCTCGCCGCCAAGCGTGCTTTAACGTTGTCCGGCCTCAGCAACGAGACGGCACGCGCCATGATGATCAGTCACGTGTTGTCGTTCCGGCCCAAGCCGGCGGTCATCTTGACCGAAGACGCCACGCGCGCTGAGGGGCTCCTGCATTGGCTGAAATTCTTCGGCCGCGATGCGTTCATCGCGCGCTTCCCCGAGGAGGAATGTACGTCGTACGACTTGGGCACGGTCATCCGCATGCTGCACGGCGACGGGGTGGCGATCATCGACCGGGAGACGTGGGACCGTGAGTTGCCGCTGTTCCGCGAATTGAAGGACGATGCGCTGACGCTGAAAGCCGGCGAGGACGTGGATTTCACCAAGCTTTTCTCCGAGCTTATCGACCGCGGCTACAGCCACAGCGCCGACAAAGACAACCTGATGCCTGGCGAATACCACCGCGTGGGTGACGTGCTCGACATCTACCCGGCCGGCGAACAGCGCCAGGTCCGCGCGATGTTCTCGTTCGACAAAGTGGAGAAGATCGTGGCGCCGGAGACTGGTGAACAACTCGACGGCCTGCTGCTGTTCCCGCTGGTGTGGGAGAAGACCGCCCTGCTCCAGAAGCAGTTGCCGGCCAAGAGCCTGCTGGTCACCGACGACCAGGAGAACCTGACGGTCGAGTCCGACGTGGAGCGCATGTCGCTCACGAGTTTCCCAGAATCCGAAGAGAACCACGTGCACCTGCGCTATCTCTCGGTGCTCAAGTTCTATACGTTGTCCGACTTCATCAACGACGTAAAGGACAAGCTGAATCAGGGGTGGTCGCTGGTGGTCGTCACCAAGCGCGCCGAGGAGTTGGTTGGCATCCTGACCGAGGAGAACATCACCCACACGACCGAAGAGGAACGCCGCGCCGGCATGATGACTGTGGTGGCGGCCGAGGCCGACGAACTACTCCCCCACTCGCTGCAGAATCCGGACTTGAAGTGCGCGCTCATCACCGACCGCGAGATCTTCTCGCTGCGCAAGGAGGCCAAGCAGCGCTCCGTGCAGCGCCTGGCGCTGGACTTCATCACCTCGCTGCAGGTGGGTGACTACGTGGTGCATATGGAGCACGGCATCGGACGGTTCGAGGGCATGACGCAGAAGGAAGTCGACGGGCTGGCCCGCGAATACCTGGAAATCACCTACGCCGAGGGCGACAAGCTGTTCGTGCCGGTCGACCAGGCCGACAAGCTCAGCAAGTTCGTGCACGAGGAAGGCGACGAGCCGGTGCTTACGCGCTTGGGTTCGGCCGAATGGAAGAAGGTCACGAAGAAGGTCTCTGAGGAGGCCGAGAAGGTGGCCCGTGAGCTGCTCGACATCTACGCCAAGCGCTCCAAGGCCAAGGGTCACTCCTTCCCCCACGACAGCGACGCCCAGCATAAATTCGACCAGGCGTTCCCGTACACCGAGACGCCCGGCCAAATCAAAGCCATCGAGGACATCAAGCGCGACATGGAGGGGCCGCACCCCATGGACCGCCTGGTGTGCGGAGACGTGGGATTCGGCAAGACCGAAGTCGCCATGCGCGCCGCGTTCAAGGCCGTGCAGGGCGGCCGTCAGGTGGCGTTCCTGTCGCCCATCACCATCTTGGCCGACCAGCACTACCGCAGCTGCATCAAGCGCATGGAGGGCTTCAATGTGCGCATCGAGATGCTCTCGCGCTTCCGCACCGCCGCCGAACAGAAGGAAACGCTCAAGCGTCTGGCCGAAGGCAAGGTGGACATCGTGGTTGGCACGCATCGCCTGTTGCAGGAGGATGTCGTGTTCCAGAACCTAGGCCTGCTGATCGTCGACGAAGAGCAGCGCTTCGGCGTGAAGCAGAAGGAGCGCATGAAGCAGATGCGCGCCGCCGTGGACATCCTCACGCTTACCGCCACGCCCATCCCCCGCACGCTGAATTTGGGCCTGCACAAGCTGCGCGACATCACCACCATCACCACGCCGCCGCCCGGACGCCTGCCCATCATCAGCGAAGTCCGCAAGTATTCCGACGGCCTGATCCGCGACGCGATCATGAAGGAAACGTCGCGCGGCGGGCAGGTGTATGTGCTGCATAACCGCGTGGAAACCATCGATGCCTTCGCCGCCAAGCTCAAAGCCATCGTGCCCAGCGCCACCTTCGTGGTGACCCATGGCCAGCTGAAGCCCGAAACGCTCGAGGAGCGTATTTTCAAGTTCAAGAACGGCGAATACCAGGTGCTCGTCAGCTCGACGATCATCGAGAACGGCATCGACCTGCCGCGCGCCAATACGCTCATCGTGAATGAGGCGGAGAAGTTCGGCTTGTCGCAGCTGTACCAGCTCCGCGGCCGCGTCGGACGCAGCTCCATCCAGGCCTACTCGTACTTCCTGTACCACTCGCAGCGCCTGAAGGACGACGCCAAGAAGCGCCTGAAGGCCATCGTCGAAGCCAGTGAGCTCGGCTCCGGCTTCCAGATCGCCATGCGTGACCTGGAAATCCGCGGCGCCGGCGAAATCCTTGGCGCCAGCCAGTCCGGCAACATGCAGACCGTGGGCGTCAGCCACTTCCTGCGCCTGCTGAAGAGCGCGGTGGAGGAACTGAAGGCCGGCGGCCACCGCGAGGAAGACGACGGAGGCGGCAACGTGGAAATCATCCTGCCGTTCGAGGCGCTCATCCCGCCGTTCTACATCCCCGACGACGAGGAGAAAATCGGCGTGTACCAGAAGCTGGCCGGCAGCGAAGACGAAGCGATGCTGAAAGAATTCTCCGAGGACCTGCGCGAAGAGTATGGCCCGCTGCCCAAGCAGGTGCTGAACCTGCTCGAGATCCTGAAGCTGAAGATGGCCTGCCGCCGTTCGGGCGTGCTGCGCGTGAAGGCCGAGACCGTGCGCTCCGGGCGCGAGATCGTGTTGACGCTGCATCCCCGCGTCACCGCCAATGAGATCATGCAGATGCTGGCGAAGAACCCCGCCTGGCGTATCAGCAGCCAAACGCTGCGTCTGGAAGAGGCCGTGTACGTGCGCGAAGAGGGCGCCGAGTGGCTCCCCCGCCTGACCGCCGAAATCGCCGCCCTGGCCAAGAAAACGGGCAAAAAGTAGCCCTGAGTCCGTCGGGATTGAGCCAAAATGCGTTTTGTGCTACAATAAAAGGATTTCCCGAACACAAACACCCATGCAGACCCCGACCGATACCGGCGGCTCTCCAGCGTTCGACGGCGCGGCGTTGTTTGCGTTCGCGGACGTGGATTTGCCGGACGGCGACGTGCTGTACGACCGGATCATGAGCGGTATCGAGCCCGAGCTGATGTCCAAGAGCGTGCCCACGCTGAAGGCCAAGTACGCCGGCGAGACGCCCGAGGCCCGCAAGGCCCGCGGCGAGCGCTATGCCAAAGCCTACGCCGAGTACGACCGCCAATACGCCGAATACCAGACCAAGCGCGATTCTTCCGTCATCCGCTACAAAGCCCAGGCGCTGAAGTCGCTGGAGGCCGACAGCAAGCGCGGCGAGAACGCCGAGTTGGCCGACTTGGAACAGCAAATGCACACCGCATGATGAACCACACCGCCTTCACCGGCTTCGATTCCCGCGAGGCGCGCCTCGCGTTCCTGATGCCGCCGCCGGAAGGCGGACCGCGTCCGGCCGAAGCCGAGCGCATCAACAAGGAAGCCGTGGATCCGGCGTTCAACGTCGAGAACGCGGATGCCACCACCGACCGCGAAGTCGGCCGCGCCACGCAGGAGCAACTGCAGGCCAAGACCAAATTGGTCGAGTCCGCCATGAAGAGTTTCGTGGTGGGATTGCGCGAATTCAAAGACAGTTACGCCCGGCTCATCAAGGAGGCCACCGACAGCGGCGATACCGACCGTGCCGCCAAGCTGACCGCGGAGCGCGACCAGCGCACCGAGAAGATCGTCGCCGACGTGAACGCCCGCCTGGCCGAATTGGCCTCCACCCGCGGATTCCCGTCGTACCAGATCACCATGCGCGCGGGCGAGCCCGTGCTGGGTCCCGGCCCGACCGGCCGCGTGGACGTCCGGCAGGCCCTCCGCAACGTGCCAGAAGAACTGCGTAAGCGCGTCATGAACATGCCTCCGGCCGAACAAGAGGTATTCGCCCGCGTGCTGGCCGGCAAAACGCAGCCGGAAATCGAAGCCCTCGCCCCGTCGCTCGCCAACGCCCTCAAGCAGGTCCAGGCCATGAATCCGATCACTGTCAGCGCGGTGATCGATGGATTGGACAATCCGGGCAAAACGCCCGAGCAGCTGGCGAAACAGTTCCGCCTCACGGCTCCCCAGGCCCAGCAGGTGCGCGCGTTCTTCGACGGATTGGACGCGGGAGCCCGTGAGGTGCTGCGCAATCACCTTGCCGCATGCCGTGACGTCATCCGTTCGGGCGGCGGCAACGGCGGCACCGAAATCCCGGCCAACAGCCCGGCGCGCAACGCCATCATCGAGGCCGCCATCGGCGAGCCGCCTCTCACCCCCCGCCAGGTCGGGTTGTTCCGCGTAGCGCTGGCCGAATACCTGGAAGCCATCAGCGGACCCAACGCGACCGAAGCCGACAAGCAGCTGGAAGAGTCCAAGCTGGTCATCAAGGGAGTGAACCTAAAGGCTAGCAACCTGGACGTCACCAAGCCGCCGCTCAAGATCCGCACCATCAAGCAAAGCGAAATGGAGAGCGCCATGCTGGCCGGCGCGCTGATGTACCTGATGGCTTTCATCGACCAGATCGGCGGCAAGAGCAAGCCGCTGACCCGGCCCAACACCGCGCCCACCACGAATGCCGAGCGCCAGGAGCGCCTGAAGACGATCGAGCGCGACATCAAGAACCGCGAGGACCGCCTGAAGGTCATTGACGCCCAGCTGAATGGCACTCCGCGGCCGGACGAGAAGACCACCAAGGATCTTACCGCCGAGAAGACGCGCATCGAGGGCGAGCTGAAAACACTGCGCGCCGAGCGCGAGAAACTCCTGAAGGATATCGCCGGCACGCCGGAGAATCCGAACGCCAAGCGCTTGGCCGAAATCGACAAGACGCTGAAGGCAAACGACGAACAGATCAAAAAGCTGACCGCCGAGCGCGCTGGTCCGCCGGTTCCCAACGCCGACCGCGTGAAGGCCATCGGCGAGGAAATCGCCAAGCTCGAGAAGCAGAATGGAGAGCTTCGCGCCGAAAAGGAAAAGCTGCTGAAGGAAGGCGGCGGCCCCGTGCCGCCCGCGCCGCCGGGACCCGGCGAAGGCCCGCGTTTGCCGCTGAGCGAAGAGAGCCGCAAGAGCCTGACAGAGAATGCCGACAAGGCGCAGAAAGCCCTCGACGAAGCCAAGTTGCGCCCGTCCAGCGCCGAACGCGACGCGGCGGTCGTCCAAGGGTACGACAGTCTCATCCAGGCCAAGCAGAACCAGCTGGCCCACTACCTGGAGTACAGCGTATCCGTCGCCGCGACACCCGGCGAGCCGGCATTGGCGGCAGAGATCCGCGCGGCGATCAGTACCTTGAATACCGAAATCCGCCAATTGCGGTTCGAACGCATCGACACCGGCCTGTACCAAAAGAACAACAACGCCATCACCCGCGCCGAGGCGCTTCCGAACCGGCCCGGCGACGAGAATCGCAACGAACGCAAGACCCGTTGCGACGCCATCATCGAAGCATGCCGCGTGCAATTGGCCTTCCTGCAGGAAAATTATCCGGCCTGGCCCACCGGGATCGCCGACGTCACGACCAAGATGACGACCGCCATTCGGGAACGCGCCGCCATCGAGCCAGTTACGCCCATGGAAGAGGCTCAGCGCAAGACGCTTGATGAGAACCGCGAAAAAGCCGAGGGCGCACTCGCTTCGGCGCGCGTATCGGCCGACGACGCCGGCAAGGGTGAGCGCGTGGCAACCGCGTACGACGGTGCAATCGCCGCCACGCAGGCACAGTTGGAACACTTGGTGCAGTACAGCGTCACGCCCGCGCCGGTTGCCGGCGAGCCGGCATTGAGCGGCGAAATCCGCGCGAAAATCGCCGTCCTCGGGCCCCGTCTGGCCGCATTGCGCCGCGAGAAGGTCGTGGCGACCACCGTCACGCTGCGCGCCACCTCGGACCGCGTGGAAAGAATGCCGCAGACGAACGATGCAGAGAAGCTTGCACGCGCCGAAGCGATGATCGCCGCCAACCAGGCCGAACTGAACCACCTCAACGACCAGGACATCGAAGTCGCCCGCCGAACGGCGTTGGAGGCCGCCCTGCGCGAACAGCGCCAGGTCCGTGCCCGGTTGCGTCCGGCGTAAAGACAGAACGGTGCCCGCCATCCGTCAACATGGGGGTATGGCAAAGCCGCTTCCGAAACCCGCGAAGAAACAAAGCACGTTCGACATGGCGCTCAGCCCCTTCACGTGGGCCGTGCGCGAAGCGATGTTGCCCGATACCCTGCTCCGCCTGGCGCGCTCCAGGGGCAAGAAGACGCAGAAATAATGGTGCCGGGGAGAGGACTTGAACCTCCATGGGGTTGCCCCCGTCAGCTCCTAAGGCTGATGCGTCTGCCATTTCGCCACCCCGGCATGCGCCGACAGTCTGGCACACGGGCCTTGTCTTGCGAAGCCGCGTTCAGCGCTTCGGCTTCTTCTTGGCGATCTGCTGGATTTCCTCCAGCCGCATGCCGTGTTCCGTCTCGGCCCGGTGTTTCTGCAGTCGTAGGGTTTCTTCCGACCGGAGGTGCGCTGCCTTCATCTCGTTCTCGGCGCCGGTTTTCAGGATGCGGGCCTCCATGTCGATGGCGGCGCGCTTTTCCAGGAAGTCCTTTTCCAGCGCCTTGTAGCGCTGCCGGAACTGCGCCTGGACATCGCCCTTGATGCGTTCGACGTCCAGCGCGCCGTGCGCGTATGCCGTGCCCGAAATCATCTTGTTGCGCATCTCGGTGTCCAGGGCGGCGGTGCGCATGCGGCGCCAGCCTTCCAGCTGGTACGCTTTTTGCTTGGCGTTGTTGTCGATGACGGCTTTGCGCGCCTGCATGGCCACGGAAGCGGCCTCCAGCTCCTTGGAAAATTGGCGGTCCAGGTCCTCGATGCGCGTGCGGAACTTCCGCTGGGCTTCGCGCGTGAGGCGGTCGATTTCTTCTTCGCGCTTCAGCTTGGCCACCTCCTGCTCGCGCTTGATGCGCGCCTGCTCATGGAGCGATCCCATGTATTCGCCCTGCTTCTTGCGTTCTTCGGCCTTGGCCTTTTCCTTGGCCTCCATTTCCTGCCGGAGCTTTTCCTTGCGCTGTTTCTCCAACAGGATTTCGCGCTCGCGCTGGCGGTAATTCTTGCGGTAATCCTTGGCTGCCTGCTTCTTTTCAAGTTTCTTTTCCACGAATGCGTCCATGGCGTCCTGCGCCCGCTCGGAGCGAGCCGCGGCATCGTCCTTGAGCTTTTGCTTGATTGCCCGCTCGCGCTCGAACCGTTTGCGGCCCAGGTCGGAGATTTTCTTCATTTCCGCTTCTCGCTGGGCCGAATCCCGCGATGCGCGCCCGAGCGCCAACAGGTCGCCGTCGGAGCGCGGCTGCGCTGGCGGCTCGGCGGCGGGTTGCGCGGGAGCGGGAGTGCCGGCGGCTGGAATCGGTTCATCCATGCGGGAAACACGCGAAAACTATATCCAGCCAGTATATCATAAAATACCGCTTTTGGCCTAGTTTTTGCGGCGAACGGACGGTTCTACCGCGTCGGTTTTCCGTTCCACCAGCAACCGACGGGCCTCTGCATCACACAGCTGTTCGAGCGGGATGATGATCTCGTCGTGGCGGCGCGGCTGCTCCAGTGGCGGGTTCTGCGGATACAGCACCGCGCGCCGCACCACATTGGCATTGGCGGAGAACAGATTGGCCGCCTCGGTTTCATGCGGTGACGTGTACACCGCGAATACGCGACGCATGGCGAAATGGTGTTCGTCCTGCCCCAGTGACACCATCGGCACCGCGCCAGCCGCCAGCAACTGCGCCGAGTCTGCGAAGTCATCCGGGTCCGTGTAGGCGATTACTGCACGCTGCAGCGGATGGTCCAAGAGACCCGTTGCATACGAATAGACGCCAGGAGTCGGGTCGATGGTGGCCAGGATGTCGTTTCTGCGGACGTTGCGGCCGCGCTTGCGCCCGAACGGGCGCGCATCGGTCAGGCCATGCATCTGGTATTGCGTTACATGCAGCCGTAATCCCAGGCTTTCGGCGGCCATGCGGAACATCTCCACCATTTGGTCGATCTGTTCGTCCAAATGGGCCGCCTTCTCCGCTGCGCCTATGCTGCGCTTACGGTCGACCTGATCCTGCATCATGCGCGACATCTCCGTGGACGGAGGGCGCAGGATGCCGACGGAACATCCGGTGGCAAGGTACATGACACATTCTTAGGCCGCATGGCGCTCCCGATCAACAAACTACCCGCGCAGCGACGCGCGACCGCTCATTTGAGCGCCGGAATCACGCGATCTCGTTGATGGTCAGGCCCAGTTCGGCGATCTGTGCCTCGGGCATCGCCGACGGCGCGCCGAGCATCAGGTCCTTGGCCTTCTGGTCCTTGGGGAACGGGGTCACCTCGCGGATGTTGGGTTCGCCGGCCAGGATCATCACCACGCGGTCGATGCCGTAGGCGAAGCCGCCGTGCGGCGGAGCGCCGTACTCGAACGCTTTCAGCATGTGGCCGAAGCGCTTCTGCTGGTCCTCGGCATTGATGCCGAGCATCTCGAACACCTCGCTCTGCAGCTTGGGGTCGTGGATGCGGATGGAACCCGAACCCAGTTCGTAGCCGTCCAGCACCAGGTCGTAGCACACCGCGTGCACGCCGTGCGGGTTTTCCTTGCGGTGCTTCCACTGCTCGGGGTTGGGGCTCGTGAACGGGTGGTGCGAGAACGTCACGCTGCCGTCGTCCTGCTCCTCGAACATCGGGAAATCCGTCACCCAGAACATGGCGTGCGTGCTTTCGTCGATCAATCTGAAACGCTTGGCGGCCTCGCCGCGAACCTTGGCCAGCGCCGCACAGACGATCTTGTAGCGGTCTGCGCCGAAGAACAGCGCGTCGCCTTTCTGGGCGCCGGTAAGCTTCTGCAGCTGGTCCAGGAAACCGTCCTTGAAGAACTTGAGCAGCGGCGAAGACGGACCCTCTTCCTTGAACAAGATGTACGCCAGGCCCTTGGCCTTCATCTCCTTCACCAACTCGGTCCAGGTGTCGATTTCCTTGCGGCTGAGCTCGGCTCCACCCGGAATGCGGATGGCGCGCACGGTGCCGTCCTTCAGCTTCAGCGCGTCCTCAAAGACCTTGAAGCCGCAACCCGGCACGACGGACGTGACGTCCGTGATGGGCAGGTCGTAGCGCAGGTCGGGCTTGTCCGAACCGTACGTGTCCATGACGTGCTTCCAGGTGTAGCGGGCCACCTTGCCGCCCTTGAGCTTCTTGGGGCTGCACTGCTTCAGGATTTCCAGCAGCGATCCTTCGATGATGTTCTGTACGTCGTGCTGGTCGCCGAAGCTCATCTCGAAGTCCAACTGCACGAACTCCGGCTGGCGGTCGCCGCGCAGGTCTTCGTCGCGGAAGCAGCGTGCGATCTGGAAGTACTTATCCAGTCCGCCGACCATGCACAGCTGCTTGAGCTGTTGCGGGCTCTGCGGCAGCACGAAGAACTGCCCCGGATACACGCGCGACGGCACGATGTACTCGCGGGCGCCCTCGGGCGTGCCCTTGATGAGACACGGCGTGTCGATTTCCAAGCAGCCCTGGGCCGAGAAGTACTGGCGGATGATCTGGAAGACTTTAGAGCGCAGGATGACGTTGCGCTGCATGCGCGCGGTGCGCATGTCCAGGTAGCGGTATTGCAAGCGCAGCTCTTCGTTCACCGGCGTCGCGGCGTCGATCTCGAACGGCGGCGTCTTGGCCTTGTTGAGCACCTCGCAGCCGGTCGCGGTTACCTCGATGGCGCCGGTCGGCAGCTTGGGGTTCTCGGTGCCGGCCTGGCGCTTGTCCACGGTGCCGGTGATCTTCAGCACCCATTCCGGACGGATGGCTTCGGCGGCGGCGAACGCCTCTTTGTTCTTTTCGGGATGGAACACCACCTGCGTGAGGCCGTAGCGGTCGCGCAGGTCGATGAAGATCAGTCCGCCGTGGTCGCGGCGTCCGTTCACCCATCCGCAGAGGGTGACGGTCGTGCCGACGTGGGAAGCGGTGAGTTCACCGCAGGTGTTGGTGCGCAGCATAGAGGGCTTGGAATTGCGGAATTTCGGCTTGCAGAGTACAATAGGGAGAAACCAACCACAACACGATGGATCACGTTTCCCACCATGACCGGGGCCCCCGACTGGCCGTGCAGGTGCGCCGCTGGATGGAGCTGGGCGAATACCACGGCGCCGAGCGGACGTTCGAGGAGCGGTATGCCGCGTTTGCGGCCCAGGCTCGCGCATTGCCGCTGCGCGAAGCCGGCGAAATGATCTTGGGATTCATGGAGGCCAGCGTGCAGCACTACGAGCCCTTGCTGCGGGCCATCAACGACTTGGGACTGCTTGCCGACCATGCCCGGTCCGGTGAAAAACACGAGTGGCGGCCTGTCGCCGCGCGCGTGCGCGAACAACTGGTGGTCGCGGGCTTCCGCTACCAGCCGCACGAAGTGCACCACGCCGTGGCGAACCTGCACGACGTCCTGCAAGACGCCGTGTCGATTTTGGAGGAGCGGGCTACTTGAACAGTTTGCCGAGCTCGTTCTTGAACTCTTCCACGTCCTTGAACTCGCGGTGGATGGATGCGAACCGGATGTAGGCGACCTTGTCGATTTTCGCGAGCGCCTGCATGACGTCCTTGCCGATGGTAGTGCTTTCCACCTCCTGCTTGTTCTTACCCCACTTCTCTTCCAGCGCGTTAAGCATGTTATCCACGGCCTTCTGCGTCACCGGGCGCTTGGTGCACGCCAACCAAATGCCGCGCTCCAACTTGGTGCGGCTGTAGGGCTCGCGGGTGCCGTCGCGCTTGATGACGATGAACGTCGAAAGCTCCTGCCGCTCGAACGTGGTGAAGCGGTGGTCGCACTTGGTGCATTCGCGGCGGCGGCGCACGGCGCGTCCGTCCTCGGTCAGGCGCGAATCGATCACGGCCGTGTCCTCGTACTTGCAACGCGGGCAGCGCATGGCCTCATCATACCCGGCTTACGCCCCCGTATCCACGCGCAGGGCGCCTTGCCGGATCACCGTCACCGTGTCGCCTTCCACGCGTGCCACGGTGGACGGCGGGGCTTTGGGCAGCATTCCCCCGTCGATGACCAGGTCGGGCCGCACGGTGCCGAATTGCTTCAGCAGGGCCGACACCACGTACGCCTCGGGCATGCCCGAGATGTTGGCCGACGTGGTGCTTACCGGCACCGGGTGGCGGGACGCGATTTCGGTGGCGATGGGATGGGACGACACGCGCACGCCGAGCGTCGTGTGCTCGCCTTCCGGCGCGGGGTACAGCTTGGGCGCGCCGGGCTTCAGCGGCACCACCAGCGTGAGTGGGCCGGGGAAATGGCGGCGGGCCAGGCCCATCGCCGGGCCGGGCCACTCCACGTACACGCCGGCGCGTTCCATGGACGCGAACAGCGCGCTTACCGGCTGCGTGAGCGGGCGGCGCTTGATGGCGAAGAGTTTGCGCACTGCGGCCGGATTCGTGAGGTCGCAGGTGATGCCGTAGCACGTCTCGGTGGCATGCACGATCACGCCGCCGCCGGCCAGAATGGCCAGGGCCTCATCGATGGCCTGGGGGGTGGCGGGGAGGATTTTCATATCAGGCCGTGACGGCGAATGTTTTCACCGCGTCGTCGATGCGTTTTTCCAGGATGGGCGACATGGAGATGGTCAGGCTCACCGGCACGATCTTATCGCCGATCTTCAGCTGCACCTTTTCGCGGCCCGGGAACGTCTCGAAGATCTTCTTCAGTTCCAGCAGCAGCTGCTTGGAAGCGCGCGCGGGCAGCGCCACGGTGTGCACGGAAATCTGCGTCACGCCATCCGCCTTCACCGGCTCCACCGCCGGCTGAGAGACGTTCGTCACGCCCTCGGGCGTGCCGCCGGCCAGCCCCACCTTGGCGGCCGCTTCGGCCATGTTCATGCCCTTCACGATCCACATGCTCACGGGGCCGAGGAATTCGCCGATGACGGGCTCGGTTTTCTTGTCCTCCATTTTCTCCACCACCACCTCGCCTTCCTCCGTGATGGTCTCGATGCCTTCCTCGGCCGGCTTGGCGCGCGACCGCCACGACTTCGAGCCTTCCTCGTCGAACATACCGGCCTCCTTGGCTTTTTCGATCATCATGCTCAGGGATGCGCGCTTCACCGCGTCGGCGCGTAGTTGCGGCGCTCCCATGCGCATCTCCAGCGTTCCCGCCATCACCAGCACCGTGTCGGGCCGCTCGAGCGCTTCCTGGGCCTGCGCGTAGGTGCGCGGGAACAGCGTCACTTCCATCCTGCCGGTGGGGTCTTCGATGGTCAGGATGGCCATCGTCTCGCCCTTCTTGGTACGCAGGACCTTCACGCTTTCCACGATGCCCGCCACGGTGATCTTGCGGCTGGCGTCGTCCTGGGTGAGCGTCTCGATCAGGCGGGCTTTCTTGCCGATGTATTTGCGCAGTCCGGCCAGCGGGTGGCTGCTGACGTACAGTCCCAGCGTCTCCTTCTCCCATGCCAGTTTCTGCTGCGAGGTGGCCGGTTCCTGCTGGTCGAATTCGATCGCCACGCCTCCGCCGCCCGCCATCGCGAACATGTCGGTTTGCGACGAGCCCGCGTCGCCGATGGATTTACTGAATTCCACCACCTTCGTGTACTGGTTTACCAGCGTGCCGCGCTCGCACAGCGAATCCAGCGCGCCGGACTTGGCCAGTGATTCCAGGAATTTCTTGTTCAGGATCTTGCTCGGCACGCGCTTGGCGAACTCTTCCAGCGTGGCGAATTTCCCGCCCTCGTCGCGGATGGCGATGATCTGCCGCACCGAGCTTTCGCCGATGCCCTTGATGGCGGCCAGACCGAAGCGGATTTTCCTGTCCGGCAGCGCGGTGAAGTGGGCCAGCGATTCGTTCACGTCCGGCGGCAGCACGTCCAGGCCCATCGCGCGGGCTTCTTCGATTTCGATGCTGATGCGCTCGGTGTCGCCGTCTTCGCTGGAAAGCAGCGCGGCCATGAATTCGGTGGGATAGTGCGCCTTCAAGTAGGCCGTCTCGTAGGCCACGCGGGCGTAACACGCGCCGTGCGACTTGTTGAAGCCGTAGCCGGCGAACGGCGTGATGACGTCGTCGAACAGCTCCACCGCGAGCTTCTTGTCGTATCCGCGGCTGGTCGCGCCCTTGATGAACAAATCTCGCTGGGCATCCAGCTCCTTCTTGATCTTCTTGCCGATGGCGCGGCGCAGCAAGTCGGCCTCGCCGAGCGAGAAACCGGCGAACACGCGGGCCATTTCCAAGATCTGCTCCTGGTAGATACCCACGCCGTAGGTGGGCTTGAGGATGGGCTCCAGGTCGGGGTGCAGGTACTTCACTTCCTTCAGGCCGTGCTTGCACTTGATGTAGTCCGGGATTTTTTCCATCGGACCCGGGCGGTACAGAGACACCATGGCCGTGATGTCGTCGAAGGCGCTGGGTTTCAGTTGTTTCAGGTACCGCCGCATGCCGCCTGACTCGAGCTGGAACACGCCGGTGGTCTCGCCGCGCGACAGCAATTCGAACGTCGGCTTGTCGTCCAGCGGGATGGTCCGGATGTCGATCTTCACCTTGTGCATGCGCTCGATGATGAGGAGCGCGGTCTGGATGATGGTGAGGTTTTTCAGTCCCAGGAAGTCCATTTTCAGCAGGCCCAGCGACTCCAGCGGCTTGGCGTCGTACTGCGTGATGAGTGTCTGGTCGTCTTTGGGCGCCTTCTGCACGGCGGTGTACTTGGTGGCTTTCTCCGGGGTGATGACCACGCCGCAGGCGTGCACCGAGACGTGGCGGGCCTTGCCCTCCAGTTTCTGCGCGACTTCCAGGATCTTGCGGTACGTCTCGTTGGTTTCCAGCACAGCCTGCAATTCCGGACTCTGCAGCGCTTCCTCCAGCGACGTGCCGGGGCGCTCGGAGATCAGCTTGGCCAGCGCGTTCATCTCCGCGAACGAAACGCCGTACGCGCGGCCCACGTCCTTCACCGCGGCGCGCGCGGCCAGCGTTCCGAAGGTACAGATCTGCACCACGCGGTCGGCGCCGTACTTCGTGCGCACGTACTCCAGCACTTCGTCGCGGCGCGTGTCGGCGAAGTCGATGTCGATATCGGGCATGGAGATGCGTTCCGGATTCAGGAAGCGCTCGAACAGCAGTCCGTGCTCCAGTGGGTCCAGCGTGGTGATGTCCAGGACGTAACTGACGATCGATCCGGCGGCCGATCCGCGGCCCGGCCCCACCGTGATGCCGCGGCGCTTGGCCTCGCCCACGATGTCCGAGACGATGAGGAAGTATCCCGAGAAGCCCATTTTGTCGATGACGCCCAGCTCGTATTCGAGGCGGTCGTCGATGATCTTCTGTTTGGCGGCGTCGGCGTTCGGGTAGCGAAGCTTGGCGCCCTCCACGCACTGCTTCTTCAGCAGTTCCGGCTCGGTTTCGCCCTTGGCGACCGGGAACTTGGGAATTTTGTATTGGCCGAACGGAATCTTCACGTTGCAGCGGTCGGCGATGACGCGCGTGTTTTCCAGCGCTTCCGGCACGTGGCCGAACGCCTTCTCCATTTCGGCGAACGGGCGCATGGAGAAGTCGCTGTCGCGCATGGAGAAGCGGCCGGCATCGCTGACGTTGGCGCTCTTCTGGATGCACAGCAGCACGTCGTGGGCCTCGGCGTCCTCGGTGCGGCAGTAGTGGCTGTTGCACGAGGCCACCAGCGGCACGCCCAGCTCCTTGCCGAAGCGGATGAGCTGCTGGTTCACCTCGGCCTGGCCCGGCACATTGGGCAGGTCCATGAGCTCGAAGTACAGGTTGTCCTTGCCGAAGAACGAGCGGTACTGCTCCACCAGGGTCTTCAGGCGCTCGAAATCCTCGGCCATCGCCGCCTGCGGGATGGCGCCCGAAATCGGGCCGCTGAGCGCGATGAGCCCCTTGCCGTACTGCGCCAGCAGCTCGGCGTCCACGCGCGGCTTGTAGTACATGCCTTCCAGCGCGGCCCGTGTGGCCAGCTCCAGCAGGTTGGCGTAACCCTCGTCGGTTTCGGCCAGCAGCACCAGCGGGTAGCGGCGGGTGTCCATGGAGCTGTCCTTGTCGTGGCGCGTGCGTGCGGCCACGTACGTTTCCAGTCCGATCAACGCCTTCAGGCCTTCGTCTTTGCACGCCTTGTAGAAGTCGATCAACCCGTAGGTGTAGCCCTTGTCCGCCAGGCCGACCGCGCTGTGGCCCAGCTCCTTCGCGCGCAGCACCACTTCCTCGGGGGTCGGGAGACCCTCCAGCAGGGAGAACGTCGAATGGCAGTGCACGTGCACGAAATCCTTTTCTTGCATGGTTCCACTGTATCAAGGTCGCGCCCCGCTGTCCCCGGTTTTACGGCCCTTTAGTAGCCCGTATCCGGGTCGCCTATCTCCACGCGGCAACCGGGGAACAACTCCGGTTCCATGCTGGCGTATTTTTCCTGCTCCTCCTGCGACGGGTCTTTCTGGCAGTACGCGCACCAGGTCTGGCAGTCGCCGGCCTGCGGCGTGCCGCTGCAATCGCAGCCGCCGACGTCCAATCCCAGCTCCGGGTCTTCGTCTTTGGTGATGCACAGGCATTTGATGTGCGTGCGGACATCGGTGTAATCGCCCGAAATGTACGGGTGGCAAGATGGGTTGTAGATGCGCTTCATCATCGTATCCAGCGTGCCGCCTTCGGCGCTGCAGTGGCCGTTCACGCATTGCCGCAGCATGAAGTAACCGAAGTCCTGGATGTACGCCGGCACGTCCTCCTCCACCACTTCGCTGAGTTCGGTGATGGCGTCCTGCAGGGGTGCGTAAGCCTGCAGCGTGCGCTCGATGGCGTCACGGCTGGCCGCCTCGATGAATGCCGTCTGCTGGTCGATGCTGACGGCGATCTCGCGGTACTGCACCAGCGCGTCGGAACCGTAGATCACCAGGAACAACCCCGCGTTGAACGCGTCGGGGTCCTGGGCGCGGATGGGCAGCGGGCGGTTCTGGCCGAGTACGGTCTTCTTATTGGTGAAGCGCCGCTGCATGGAGATGGCATTGCTGTAAATCGAGAAATAATCGTATGCCGGACGCAGGAACATGCCGATCGGCAGCGCTTCCTCCGGGGGAGGGTTGAATGACTGGAAGAAAACGCCCGGCGCGATTTCGATTTCCGTCATGTTTCCTTCGGAATAGTAGTCCGGGTAGTCGTCCAGCATGCTATCCGGCGCGCCGTCGTCGGGGTTGATGAACGTCAGCGGAACCTGCGGGCGCAGGCAGCCCGTGATTTCCTCGTGTCCGCCGACGTTGTTCTCCTGGGGGAACGTGAAGTCCGGCGTGTCGCCCCGCAGCGCCGCGATGGACGTTTCGATGTTCGTCACGAAGTCGCGGACCATGTTGGTGATGTTCGTCGCGAATTCGTCCGTCGCGTCATGGAATTCCGTCATGTCGTCCATTTCCTGGGTCTGCACTTCGATGGCGGGCAGCACTTCTTCGTCGCAGCCGTACTTCTTCACGTCCTGCGGGCCGCCGCCGATCACCACGGTGGTGCCGCCCGCGTCCGCCAGCACGTAGCCGATGGAACGCGGCGAGTAGTCGGTGGTGTAGGGGCATTCCTCGGCGTCGACGTGCGTGTCGGTGATGCCGCTTCCGCTGCCGCTGTTCAGCCGATCCTCGGTTTCCCAGAAGTACTCGTACTTCAGCAGGTCGCTTTTCACCGACGGGTCGGTTCCGCCGTTGACCAGGATGCCGTAGGCCTTGGTGGTGAACGACAGGATATCGCCCAGGATGCGCATTTCGCGCAAGGAGCAGGCCTCGGCCGCGTCGATGATCTTGATGCGCAGCTCGTCGGCTTTATCTTCCAGCAAGTCGATGTCGCTCTGGAAACACACCGTATTTTCGCGCAGGAATGCGTTATGCCGGGTGATTTGCTGGCGCGTGTCCACGAAGTCCTTGATGAACGCTCCGGCCTCCAGCAGATAGCCGTCGTCTTTTTCCGGCTCACACGTGCCGCTTCCCGCCACGGCGTCGGCGGTCGCGATGCCCATGTCGATGCGTTCGATGACCTCTTGGACCCATGGCGAGAGCGGGTCGGCGTGCGCCGCGGTCGGCGCGGCGAGCAGGAGGAGGCCGGTGATGGCGAGGAAGCGTTTCATGTTATGGGGCGCTGCTGGAAGCGCTGCGCGGGAACGGGCCCGTCCACGGGCACGGCGTCTTGGTCAGCGGCGCCTTTGCCAGCTCGCGCAGCAGCGTGGCCGTCTCCTGGATGGATTGCGCCATGGTCGCGACCATCTTGCGCTGCACGGGCAGCCATTGGTCCAGCGCCATGCGTTGGCCCACCGCCACCGCGTCGCCGAGGAACACCTCCTGGTCGGCGCGCACCGCGATCAGTTCGTCTTCGGTGCTGTTGACCGTGGCGCCGATGCTGTAGAGCGGTGAGTTGATGCGCCGGTTTTCGTTGTACTTGCAGTAGCCGGCGATCGGATGCGGCGGCAGACCGGTGATGGCGCAGTATTCGCGCTCGTACTCCTGCGCCAAATGGTGGCCGATGTAGCTGGGCAACGCGAACGGCGTCATTTGGGCGATTTCGGCGTACAGGCCCAGGTGCGGGTCCTGCCGCATGCATGCCAGATATGGCGACGTCGCTTCCGACACCAGGTTCGGGCTGCGGTTGCTGACCAGCGTGTGGCCGCTGTGCGACTGCGCCACGCAGAACGCGGTGTAGCAGGCGTGGCCCAGGATTTCGTCTTTGTACATCACCTTGTTTTCGGGCGCGCAGATCTTCGCCTTGTCGGCCTCCTGCAGCGTGGGGTTGATGAAGCGCGGGTCGTTGGGGTCCCACAGCGGATTCACGCCGTCGTCCACGAACAGCGCGATGATCTCCGGGCACAACTCGGGGCCGTCGAGCGTGATGCGCTCCTGCTCGTCGCAGCGGATGAGGTTTAAGTCGGCGTCGTTGTCCGCTTCGTCGCAGTTGTCCACGGGCTCCTGTACGTTGCGGCACAGGTAGCCAAGTTGTCCGGCGCTGCGCGAGCATACGGGGCTCTTGATCTCATCGACGGGGTCCGTAGAGCCTTCGTACGTCCACGGATACGCGATCTGGTCGCCGTGCTCGTAGTATTCCGGGTAGTCGCCGGCCGGTTTGATCTCCGGCTCGCGCATGAAGTGGTCCGGGTACACCCACATGATGCCGAGGTCGTCGGCGCGCGCCCACAGGCCCACGTTCTCCTTGGTCAGCTTGGGCACCACGAACTCGCCGCGCTCGTCGTAATCGTTGGACGCGATCCGCAGGATACCGGCCAGTTCCCTCAGGATGGTGCCGACCGTCGTGCCGTCGCCGTCGAAGTCCACGTCCACCGTCGCCAGCTTCGTGTCGCCTTCGCGCTCGTACCGGAAATACCCATGCTGGTACTTCCACATGATGGCGTCCATGTTCTGCGGGGTGGAGCCGTCCTCGGCCAGCTCGCGATTGAGCCGCTGTTCGATGGTGTCATTGGCGGCGTCGGGCCACGGCAGGATGTTCGTGCCGGTGGCCGTCCAGACGCGGGTGGTGAGGAGCGTGGCGAAACCCACGTTCGCCGGGCGGTTGGGCTGGTCCGACGTCGCCAGTTCGCCGCCGTTGGCCACCGACACCAGCACGTCGCCCAAGTTCTGGATCTCCAGCTCGGTCTTCACCAGCGACGTAATCGCGGCGATGAGGCCATCGCAGCCGACGCCTTTGGTGAGGCCGCCGCTGCTGAAAAGCATGGGATCCATGGTTTGGAACGTGAGCTTATCGCGGCAGAGAACGTCGGTGTCGCCCAGCAGCGCGGCATCGATGTCGCTGGGAAACAGCAGGATGCCGGGCCCCCTCCACGTCTCCATTTCACGGATGACGAACTCCTTCAGCTTGTCGTCCGGGATGGGCGGCTCTTGGGTGTAGACGACAGCCTGCTCGAAGAACAGGTCGAACATGGACTGCGCGGACGCCATCGCGGGGGCCGCCGTCCAGAGGAGCGGCGCCAGAAGCATGCCGGCGAGGGAGCGGCGAAGCGTCATAGTTCGGGCGGGCTTTGGGTTCCCAGGTCGTGCAGGCCGTTCACCGAATCCCAGATCTTGGGCATGCAGCTCACGCCGTCGGCCAGCAACGAGAGTTCGTTTTTCAGGTCGAGGCCGGCGCGCTGGAAGCACGACATCTGCACGGTGAATACCACGGCCTGTTCCAGCGAGCGCAGCGTGTTGATGGTGCGCTCCACGGCGATGCGCGCGCGGATGCGCTCCTGAGTCATGCGGTCGAAGTTCTTGCGGATACGCATGCCGAAGTCGCCGAAATCATCCGGCACGGTGCATTCCAGTTGGCAGACGGGGCTGGAGCCCTGGTAGAGGTCCGGGTCGCAGACGATCGTGTTTCCGCCGCTGTCGAGCGAGGAGGAGTCCACGCAAAGCTTGCTGCTCTCCTCGCAGCAGTAGTCGCCGCCGCCGGGGTTCGCGGCGCCGTCGGGTCCGTCCAAGTCTTGGTCCGTGCGCACCATGTACGTGCTCTCCGGCTGCATTTCGGCCAGCTTGCATTCGTACTCGCGCTGGAACTCCATGACCACCGAAGCAAACGACTCGAATTTTACCGGCTTGGGGATGTACATGGTCTGCACGCCCAGTCCGCCGATGTTGGTGGTGTACTTGTAGTACCAGCCGGGCAGCTCCTGTGCGAGTGCCGTCAGCGCGGGTGTCGGCGGCGGCTGGATGCCGCCGGGTCCGCCGAAGCACTCCCACTCGGATACCCTGCGCAGGATGCTCTCGCGCTCCGCCACCACGGCCGACATGCGGGTCTGGAACAAATTAATGGCGTCGATGGGCCGCGTGATGCCCGCGAACATGGTGCCGGTGGACGTGCAGCTGCGCGGATCGTCGCTGTTGGGCAGTGATGAGGATGAGCTCTGGCCGCCGGTGATTTCCGCGCGAAGGATCTGTACGCCGATGACCGGAATACTCATGCCCACGATCAGCGCGAGCACGCCGGTGTATAGGCGTTGCAGCGCCGGTGAGGGCGCCGTGGGTCGAGCCTGCGGGGGGCGTGTGCGGGGCATGGCGTTTAGTCCATCGGAGCGTCAGGGTTCGGGTTGTTCGGATCCAGCGGCGAGTTTCCCTGCGGCAGCTGGACGTCGGAGTTGTCCGGCATGTCGCACTGGCCCATGAAGCATGGGATTTGGTACAGCCTGCCGAGCATGTTCACCATGCCGCGGAGCGGAATGAACGCGCGGTCGGGGAAGTCCTTCATCATCCAGTCGGTCATGCCGACGAATTGCAGCGCGGAGCGGTATCCGGAATCGTAGGCGACGGCCAGGCGCAACACCGCCTGCTCCATCGCCAACATGTCTTCCACCAGCTGCTTGCAGTCGGTCGTCAGGGTGGCGGCGCCGCTCGTGCCTTCTTTGTTGGCGAACTCGCATTGCTGGTAGGGCGCCGACGTACGGGCTTCGCAGCCGAGCAGGTCCAGGTTCACGTCGTCGGTGTTTCCTTCTTCGCGCAGGAACGAACCCTGCATCGTCTCGCACACGTACAGGCTCCGGCAGCGCATCACGCGGTAGGACTCCACCAGCGGCCAGATCAGCTCGTGCGTGTCGTGGTAACGCGTCTCGAAGATACCCGTGATCTCCTCGCTCACTTCGCCGCCGGTGTTGGAGATCCATTTGCCGTCGTCGTCCTCGCGACTGCCGAACAGCACCGCGCGGTATTCATCATGCACCGAGGACAATTCGCTCAGCACGCGCACGCGGCACACTTCCACCGGCTCGGTTTGCTGCGCGGCGGCGGGCGTAGCCCACGGGCAGAGCGCGAGGCAGATCAACAGGCCGGCGATATGGTGTTTGAGGCGCATTTAGGGTGCGGCGGGAGGATCGGGCTCCAGCAGGATGTCGTTCGGGACGTCGATTTTGGGGAACAGGCGCTTGAGCAGCTCGACGTCCGCGTCGATGAACGGGTTCTCGGTCTCGTCGTCGGGCAACGTCAGGTCACGCATTTGGTCCGCGATCGAGCGGAAGTCACCGTCCAGCGGCGGGACGAACCATTGCCACTTCCAGGACTTGAAGATCTCGTCGGGCATGGGGATGCACACCACGTCTTCCTTGCACGGCGGCGGGTTGTCGGGGTTCGGGAACTGCTCGCCCACGCGGATGATGCGGCCCGCGTAGTCTTCCTTGCGTTGCGGCATCCACCGCGACCAGATGCGTCCGGCGCGTTCCACCAGGTCGGTTTCCGTGTGGATGATCTTGATGGCGTTGCCGTAGTCCTCGTCGATGGCGATGTCTTCCTCCTTGGACGGCGGCATGAGCACGCTGGGGTCCAGGCGGCAGTAGGCGCCGCGCATGCTGTCGCGGAACATCGGGAAGGAGTCCGTGTCGCTTTCGGCGGAGGAGTTGCCGGCCTGCTCCTCCTGTTCCTCGGTCTCCTGGTCCGTCACGGTGATGCCTTCGATCATTTCGCGCATCAGCATGAGCCGCTTCTTGGCCTCCTGCAGGTCGGGGAGCGGAACAGCGTCGATGAACGTCTGGTCCGGGAAGGACGCGGTGAGCACCGGCAGCGAGTCGAACGCCGTCTTGTCCGGATAATCGGGCAGCTCGGGGTATTCGTCCGGACCCAGCGGCTCGCTGCCCTTGTACGTGGGCGGCAGCGGGATTTGCACGCGCACGCTTACCGGCCACAGCACCGGCACGCGCCACTCCTCCTGGGAGAGTCCCATGAACGAGAAGTCATAGCTCTTGTCCGGCGTGTCGGGCGCCAGACCTTCCAGCGTCGGCGGTTCCGGCAGGCCGTCGCGGTCGCGGCCGGGAGGCGCGTCGCCGGGCATCACTTTCTGGCGCCACCAGTTGTCGAGCAACGTGTACACCGGTGCGGAGTAGCGGTGGTTGCTGCACCACAAGATCTGGCATGCGTCGGTCTGCAGCCAGGCCTTCTGCAGCTTGCGCCAGATGGTCTTCAATCGCTGCCGTTCGATGGACGCCTGCGCGGCATCCAGGATCAGCTGGCTGTTGCCTTCGTACCATTCGCCGTAGAACTCGCGGATATCCTCCTGCGTCTCGTACATCTTCTGCAGGCGTCCGGCCAGCGCCAGACGCATGAGGCGCACGCGCTCCAGGTCTTCTAGGTACTCGTCGATCTTGTCGATGAGCGGGTCGGCCTGCGAAGCGATGTTCGGGTTCCTGAGCTTCCACAGCTCCCACTCGGCGCGGCGGGTTTTCAGTTCCGTCCTGGACGCCAGCAGCGTGAGGATGGGAATGCGCACTTCGCGGATGGGCGCCACGTACATCTGCTGGAACGACTTTGTCACCGCGCCCAGCTCCTCGGGTCCGGCCTTGAGCGTGATCGCCACCGTGCCGTCGGGCTGGCTTACCATGCCGGACGCCAGCTCGATCAGCGGGTCGTCGGTGGCGAGGCCGGTCAGCACGCGCGGCGGCATGATCAGCTTGATGGTCGGGTCGCGGATGAGCTCGAGCAATTCCTTCTGCTGCTTTTCCCACCAGATCGTCAGCTCGCGGTCGTCCGTGTCGTCGAAACCGTCCGTCCGCGCGTTGTCCGGCACCGTCTTGCCGCCGCGCACTTTGCTTTCCAGCATGGCGTCCAGGAAGCCGCTCGGGTCGCTGGGGTCCTCGAACAGACGCTGCACTTCCTGCACGCGCTTGTTATCCAACATGGTCAGCACCGACTCGTCGTCGTACAGCCAGGCATCCGGAGCCGTGCGGCCGCCGCGCTCGGGCTCGTCCAGGCCGACTTCCGGCATGTAATTTTCTTTCTGGGTGTTGGGGTTGTCTGGGAGGTGGTTGCCGTCCCGCCATTCTGGTTGCAGCGGCTCTTGCTGGTGGGGGTCCGTTTCGGTGCAGCGCCCGCTGGTGCAGCTTTTCGTGCCGATGATCAGCTCGCACTTCTCGTCGAACAGCGTGCTGACGAGCGGCTTCCAGTCTTCGCCGTTCCAGGTGCCACCCTGGTCGATGTCGTAGTACTCGTAGCACTCGCCGCGCACTTTCCAGTCCTGGATGTCATCGCCGTGTTTCACCTCCTTGATCGTCACGCCCAGGTTGTACAACAGCGGTCCGGAGTAGTGGCGGTAGTACGAGCTGATGATCGCCCGCTGTGTGTGGCTGTGGTACATCTGGCCGGTGGTGTCGTCGTAGTCGCAGTTCTCCGGGAACTTGTCTTCGAATTCCGGCAGGAACGGAGTGCGGCACTCTTGGCCGAAGCATTTTTTGGAAAGCTCCGGCGGCATCCACTGCGTGGGCACCATGGACTCGATGCCCAGCAGCAGCGTCACGTTCAGGAAATCCAGGGTGAGCGGCGGGCGCGTTCCTTCGTCGTTGTAGTCGAAGCAGTACGTCTTCACGAAGTTGAACGCGTAGTGCAGGTCATCATCCCCGTCATCGTCGCCGTCGCCGTCCACGTCGCCTTCGTCCACGTCTTTGGTGTGGCACGACATCACCGGGCGCGGGGCGCCATTGGAAAGCGTACGGAAGCGCTCGTAGAGCTTCTCGCACTGGTGCGGCGTGGCGTTGGCGTACCGGATGCACAGCTGCTCCTGGTTCACTTCCACGTCGCCGGGCTCCGTCAGCGGCTTGCCCGTGTTCGGGTCACGGTCGTCATCGTCGTCTTCCAGTCCGTAGGCGATGCCGCGGTCCTGCAGGTCTTTGTCGAAGTACTTCGTGTCGTAGATGTTGCATGCCGACATGTAGCCCTGGGTGGTGTCGGGGAATTCGTAGCTGCCGCGCAAGCCGATACCCGTCTTGGAGTCGCCGATCGGCTCGTCATTCTGGCGGCCCGGCAGGTCCGGCGAGATGTCCGGAACGGGTATGCAGTCCTGCGAGCCGTCTTCGCACTTCAACACGTACAGGTGTTGCATGGAGTTCGACATGTCCTCGATTTCATCCAACAGGGCCTGCACCCGCGGCGTCGGGTTGTCCTTCAGATCTTGGCACGTGCCGTTGAAGTTCATGGCGAAGGCGGCCATGTACGCCGGCCCAAGGGATGCCAGGCCGGGGGTGCCGTAGCACGGCGTCGGCATACCCGCGCAGCTCACCATATCCACGCCGTACTCCACGCACTTCTGCATGGTCATGCCGGCATCGATCATGGCCTGCGTCGCGAAAATACCGTCGGCCTCCATGGCCGAACACATGACCAGGTACGCCTCGGTTTCCATGTTGCAGCAGTCACCAGGCGACTGCCCCGGCTCGGTGGGACAGATCTGTTTGGCGTGGGTGAGCTCGTGGAGCAGCAAGTACTCCGTGCCGTGGCTTCCCGGATCGGCCAGCGACATGCAGATGTTGATGGTGCCGTCGGGCAGCTTCAGGTCGCAAAAACCGGTCGTGCCGTTGCAGCTGTTCATGCCGCCCTGGCAGTTGATCTGCACCTTGCACGGCGGGTTGATGTCGGGGTCGTATTCGATCATTACCCGCGAGGCCGGATCCCATCCGCCGCACATCACGCTGTCCACGTTGGCCTTGGTTTCGCCGATGCCGAAATGCACGTCGTGGTAGCTTTCCGGTTCGTTCATGATCGGCTTGAACGGCGCCGACGAACTGGCCGTTGGAAGCATCAACAGAACGAGTGCCGGAAGAAGAAGGAAATACCTTCGCATTCCGGAGGGGTATCGTACTGCCGGAAGCCAAAAAACCGAAATGTGAATGCTTAATGTACGGGGCCCCGGAATTTGCAAAACGGCAAGTAGCTTTCGTTGACCGGAAATCTTCCAGGTGTACCCTCGTACACGTCTCTAAACCCGACGCTCCGTTCATACGGCGCCATCGGACGAGAGTCGACGGTTCGAGGCCTCCTCTACTTCCATTCCCCCATTGCGATGTTCTCATTGAATCGCATCGAAATCATCGGTTACCAGACCCAGCCCGTCAGCCTCCGCCAAACTCCCGGCGGCACCAGCGTGACGGATTTGAACATCGTCGTTCCCTACCAGTTCCAGTCGGGCAAGGGCGAGCAGCTTTCCGGCAAGAGCTTCCACACCGTCACGGTGTGGGGCAGTATGGCCGACGTCGCCGGGCAGTACGTGCGCCCGGGCGCGCAGGTGTACATCTCCGGCCGCCTCCAGACCGACAGCTGGGAGGACGAGCAGAGCGGCGAGAAGCGCAGCAAGACGAAGGTCGTCGCCATGGACATGATCCTGCTGGACCCCAAGGGCGGCCAGACCGATGTGCCCGCCTCCGCGGCTCCCCTGACGCAGTGTCTCAACCGCGTGCAGGTCATCGGCAACGTCACCCGCGATCCGGAACTCCGCACCACGACCAGCGGCCAGAGCGTTCTGTCGTTCGGCGTAGCCACCAACGAGCGCTGGAAGGACAAGGCGTCCGGCGAAATGAAAGAGCGCACCGAGTTCCACAACGTCGTGGCGTGGGGCGAGCTTGCAGTCGCCATCCAGGCCAACGTGAAGAAAGGACAGCGCGTGTACTGCTGCGGCCGCGTCCAGACGCGCAGCTTCGAGACCCAGGCCGGCCAGAAGCGCTACACCACCGAGGTCATCGCCGACCAGGTGAGCATGCTCGGCATCAAGAACGCCGAGGCCGTGTCGGCCCTCTCCGCCGAAGGCGCTCCGGTGGCCCGCGCGCCGCGCGCATCCGCTCCCTCCTCCAAGGGCGAGCAGCGCGAGCCGGTCGGTGTCGGCTCCATCCCGGACATCAAGTACGAGTCCGAGATCAAGCCGGAAGATCTGCCGTTCTAAACGGTTTTCCACCGAAAAAACGCAGACGCCCCGGCAACGGGGCGTTTTGCTATGCGACCAATCCCTGCGTGGCCGACCAGTTCACCGACCGGTCATAGGTCTCCAGTTTCGCGGCCAGGGCCGATAACGGGATCGTCTCGCCGTTCAGCGAGACGGTGTTCTCGTCCGTGTTCCAGCGCAGATGCAGGACCATGCCGCCCCTGATCGACGGCACGGGAGCCCGGTCGATGATGTGCACCGATGCCGTCAGGCCGCCGTCGGCGCCGAGAATGCTCAGCGCACATCCCGGGGGCAGGCAGTCACGGATCGCCTGTTCTTGCCCGCAGCCTTCCAACAGCGCCATTGCGGCGCCGCCCGCTTGCTCACGAACCTCCAAAACATCATGCGGCAACCCCGCCGGAACGTGCGGAGCGTGGATTGCGTGCAGGCCGAGGACGTCGGCGAATTCGCTCATGTCGCGGGGACTATAAAGATCGCCCCCCTCGCGTCAACTATTCGGCCCGCGGGACCGTTCATATGCGAGGCTGCCGTCGTTCTCGATGAACCGCATTTCCACCTCCAGGTGTTCCGGAATGGCTTTTTTGGCGGCGTCCACCACCGCCTTGGCGTCGGCGTACGTCGCCTCGCCCGCGTTGATGAGGAAGTTGGCGTGCTTGGTGGAAATCTCCACGCCGCCCACGCGGTGGCCGCGGAGCCCGGCTTTGTCCAGCAGTTGCCATGCCGGCGTGCCGCCCACGGCCTTGAAGCACGAGCCGGCGGTCTTGAGGTGCGGCTGGGTCTCGATGCGTTTTTGCAGCAGCGCGTCCACGTTCGCCTTCACCTCCGCCGCCGGGCGCGACGGCACGTCCAATACCGCCTCCCAAATGATGACCGGGTCTTTCAGGTCTTTGAAGCCGCTCTCGCGGTAGCGGAACTTGCACTCGTCTTTCGTCAGCGTCTTCCAGGCGCCGCCGATCAGCGCGGTGACGCTGACGACGTACGTGTCGATCCAGATGCCCTTCGGCCCCTGTCCGGCGTTGCCGAACAAAGCACCGCCCACGGTTCCCGGGATTCCCGTGAGCGCCGACAGGTCCAGGTTCTGCTTGCCGAGTTCATTGATGAGCATCGCCAGGTTCTTGCCGCCGCCCACCGTCACGCGCTTGCCCTCTACCGAAGTCTTCACGTTGCCGATTTGCACCGCGAACACTTCCACCGTGCCGTCGGCGAACAGCGTGTTTGAGCCCGAGCCCAGTACGACCAGCGGCAGTTTCCACTCCGCCGCGGCCTTCACGGCTTCCTCGCAGTCGGCCCGGGAGTTCAGCATGGCGTACTTCCGCACGGCTCCGCCGATGCGCATGGTGGTTTTGCCTTTGATCGGAAAGAGTTCCTTGATCTCCATGGGAAGCACAGTTTAGACGATGTTGTCCTTAGCGCGACACCAGGTCGGTCATCTTCTCCATGCTTTCGTACAGCTTCTGCTTGGTGCTGCCGAGCTGCATTTTCTGCATGACGCTCACGATGACGCCCAGTACCAGCATGACGCCCACCACGATGCCAACGTCCAAGACCTGCGGCTGGATCTTGAGCAGCAAGAGCACCAACAGGGCCACGATGGACAGGAAGATGCCGCAGATGATGCCTACGCCGAACGTGACCAGCACCAGCTTGCCGCGGTCTTCCTGCGAGTCGTTGGGGGCGCTGGCCATCTGGGTGAGCAGCTCGCTGCTCACGATCACCGGCTCGTCGGCACACTTCTTGAACAAGGTCAGCACCTTGCGCTGCAGGATGAGCCCCACGAAGGTTTTGAACGGCACGCTGGTCTTTCCTTCGATCACCGCCTTCGCGCCGTCGCTCAAGTCCACTTCGACTTCAGACATGGTCGGCAGTGTACCAGTCCGTCCGGGCCGTGCATACTGCGTCCATGGATTTCGCCGCGTCCGCGCCGTCCTGGGACCCGCTCGGCACCCCCGTGCCCGCGGATCTCGAGCGGCGCCTGGCCGATGCCGAGCTTGCGGCGCAGAACGGCTCCAGCGTCCCGTGGAAGAACAAGAAATGGCTCTACTTCTGTTGCGCCGGAGGATTCCTGTTCGTGTTCGGCGGATTCGTCACCGAGATCCTGGTGCTGCTCGGGGCGCCCCGCGACAACCTGTTCGTGATGTTGGCGCCGTGGTTTTTCGGCTTCGATTTCCTCATCGTCGGCATCGTCCTTGCGAATAAAGAAAGCGCGAAACAGCAGCGCATCGAGCTGCTCGCCAAGTGCCGGTTCGCGAAGGCGAACCACTGGGTCATGGCCTCCCAAAACCGGTACAAGGAACTACGGTCCGCCTTCCCCGCGTTCATGACGTCGCGCGGAAACACCGCGCGGATCACCGAAGAGTGGTGGGGCAAATGGCGGCGCGGCGAGAGTGAATACGACGTCTGGCTGGCCGACCTGGTTTGCCAGGTGCCCACCGGCAGCAAGAGCAGTCGTACGGAATATTCCGCCATCGTCGGCTTGCGCGTGCGGTCCCAGGCGCCGGCGGCGGTGAGCCTGGTGCCCGAGGACATCGGCCATAAGCTCCTGCATTTATTCAAGGGCGAGTACAAGACGGGCAACGCCGAATTCGACGCCGCATTCAGCGTCGGCACAGGCTCCGCCCAGCCATCCTCCTCCAGCGTGCCGTCCGTGCTGACGCCGCCCCTCATCGCCGCGATGATGGAGCTGCGCGGCAAGGGCCGCCGCGCGTACCTTCACCGCGAGCGGGATATGCTGCTGCTGCGCACCATCGATCCCGGCGTGATGAATGGCGATCCCATGTTGCGCATCGTGCTGAAAGACGGCGTCGTCACGACGACCGATCGGGAATTACTCGACGCCATCGCGTCGCTCGTCGAACCGGTCATTGCCTTGGCGGAGAAGGCGGGCGTGTAGGCTACAGCTTCGCCGCGTTCAGACGCTTCATGGTTTCGGCTTTGCCGAGCGCGCTGGCCACCTCGAACGCGCCCGGGCTGAACTTCTTGCCGGTCAGCGCAGCGCGCAGGGGCCACAACACCTGGCCCTTCTTGTAGCCGGCGGCTTCGATGGCGGCACTCAGCTTTTCTTGGACGACCGGCAGCTTCCAGTCGCCGTCGCCGATGCCGTTCAGCGTGGACTTCAGCAGATCGAAGATCTTTGGCAGCGTCTCGGCGGTCACGCCCTGCTTTTCGTTGATGAGCAATTCGGCCGTCGCCGGCGGCGGGTCTTTGTAAAAGAAATCCATGAGTTCCGGCGCATCCTTGAAGAACACGGCGCGTTCCTGGGCCAGCGCGGCCTTCTGCTCGAAGCCGGCGTCGTCCTTTGCGGCCGGGTAGACGGCGGCCACCAGCGGACGAGTCTTGGCGGCGAACTCGGCGGCCGGAACCTTGCGCATCCACTGGCCCTGCAGCCATTCGAGCTTCTCCAGGTCGAAGATGGCGCCGGACTTCTGCACGCGAGCGAGCGAGAATTGCTTGGTGAGCTCGTCCAGCGTGAAGATGTCCTGCGGCGTGCCGGGGTTCCATCCGAGCAGCGCCAGGAAGTTGATGAGCGCCTCGGGCAGGTAGCCTTTCTCGATGTAGTGCGATGCCGAAACGTCGTTCTGGCGCTTGCTGAGCTTGCTACGGTCTTTGTTGAGCAGCAGCGGCATGTGCGCGTACTTGGGTGTCGGCCAGCCGAACATCTCGAACAGGATGAGGTGCTTGGGAAGCGAGCTGATCCACTCCTCGCCGCGGATGACCATGTCCATCTTCATGAAGTGGTCGTCCACCACGTGCGCCAGGTGGTACGTGGGGAAGCCGTCGGACTTCAGCAGCACCTGGTCGTCCACGGTGTGGCCGCGGAACGTGAGGTGGCCGTAGATCTCGTCCTTGAACGTGATGACTTTGTCGCGCGGCACCAGCATGCGGACCACGTGCTTCTCGCCGGCGTCGACCCGCTTTTGCACTTCCTCGGGTTTCAGCGTGTGGCAGAGGCGGTCGTACATCTGCGGCTGCTTCAGCTTCTCCTGGTCTTTGCGCATGCTGTCTAAGCGCTCCGGCGTGCAGAAGCAACGGTAGGCGTGGCCCTGTTGCAGCAGCATGTCCACGTGTTCCTTGTATAGCGTCAGGCGCTTGGACTGGTGGTACGGGCCGTAGGGTCCGTGCTCCACCACTCCTCCATCCACGTTCAGCATCACGCCTTCGTCGATGGTCAGGCCGGCCCAGGTCATGGTGTTCACGAAGTCCTGCGTGGCGCCCGCGACCTCTCGGGTCTTGTCGGTGTCTTCGATGCGCAACGTGAACGCGTCGCCGCTCTGCTTGGCCGTTAGCCATGCGAACAGCGCGGTACGGAGTCCGCCGATGTGCAGCAAGCCGGTGGGAGACGGGGCAAAACGTGTGCGCATGCGCGGGTCAGGATACCTGAAGTTGGCCGCGGGCGATGAGCGCATCGATGGCGGCATCGTTCCGCTGCCCGGAACGGAACAAGGAGAGCAGCGCCTGACGGACGTCCTCGCGCCACTGCGTCGCACGCGCCTGCGCGTCCACGACGATGTCCTTCGCGCGCTCCGGCCCCAGCGTTTCCATCCGCAGTTCATTGCGCGGGATACCGGTCATATCCTGGACGTGCAGGACGTCGTATGTCAGCCCCGACGCATTGGCGTGCACGACGTTGCCGATTTTCACCGCCAGCATGTCGGCCGTCCACGCCGGGCCGTAGATGTCCTGCACCAAGAGCGTGCCCAGCCGCTCCGCATGCTGCGCCGTCATCAGGCCGAACTCCGCGGCTTTAGCAGCCCCCGCGCGGAGGACCGCGTTGTTCGAGTGCAGGCAGCGCACGCGGTTGCGGCGGACCGGATCCGGACAAATGGACTGCTCATGGCCGCCGTGTTCCCACATACGGTGGTGCGGAACGCCGCACGGATTCGGGTCCATGCCGTCCAGTTCGCCTTCTATCGCCGCAAGCGGAAGAGGATGCCGCATAAGTGCGACATCCTACTTCGCTTGGATTTTGGAGTCGAGTTATTTGACGATCTGCACCGTGAAGGTCACGGGCTCGACCGGCATGTTGCTGACAGAGTTGCGATCCACCTTGGCGATGGCCGTCACCACTTCCTGGCCCTTGGTCACCTTGCCGAAGATGGTGTAGTTCGGCGGGAGCGGGTAGTCGGTCTCCATGATGAAGAACTGGCTGCCGTTCGTGTTCGGGCCGGCGTTGGCCATGGCCAGAACGCCCTTCTTGTAGCCGTTTTGGTAGATGGCGGAGGACTCGTCGATCTCATCCTCGAAGCGCTCGCCGTAAATGCTGGCGCCGCCGGTGCCGTCGCCGTTCGGGTCGCCGCCCTGGATCATGAACCCCGGGATGACGCGATGGAACGTGAGGCCGTCGTAGAAGCCGGAGCTGGCCAGGGCCATGAAGTTCGTGGCGGTCTTGGGCGCGGCGTCGGCGTTCAGCTCGACGGTGATGTCGCCCTTGCTGGTCTTGAGGACGGCGGTGTGCTTGCCGGAGACGAGCTTGCCGTCCCAGGCCCACTTGCCGGAGGAAGAAGATTTGCCCATGGCGGTGTCGGTGGAAGAGGATGAAGAAGACGGGGCCATCATGGCCTCCGAGGAAGACGAAGAGGTCGTGGCGCCCGCGGACGACGAAGACGAACCGTTCGTGTCGGTGGCGGCCGGAGTGCACGCTGCGAGCGTGCCGGCGATCAGGATTCCTGCGAGAAGAGAGCGGCGCATGCGAAGAAAAAAAGAAGCGGACAAATGGGGCCGCATTCTATGCCCGGCGCGCTGCGGCGTCCAGGACGGTGCGGGCGATGGCGGAAGCGGCCTCGGACGGGAAGAAGCCGTGCAGGCGTTCGCCCAGGGCGGTGCGTTTTGCAGGGTCGTCGAGCAGTCCTTTCACGGCATGCGCCAACTCCGTCAATTCGGCCTGCGGCAGCAGCACTGCCGCACCCGCCTTCTCCAGCGCCAGCGCGTTGCGCTGTTGGTGGTCCTGCGCCACGCCGCGCAGCGGCACGACGATCACCGGCTTGCTCAACGCGGCCAGCTCGGACAATGCTCCCGCACCCGCGCGGGAAACGGCCACGTCGGCCAGCGCATACAGGTGCTTCAGCTCCTCGGTGACGAACGGCTTGGCCCAGTAGCGCGCGTGTGAACGGCCTGTCCCCTTGCCCGCGCCGGTGATGTGGATGACGTCGGCCATGTCGATCAGCTTTTCGAACGACGCGTCCACCGCCTGGTTGATGGCCACGCTTCCCTGACTCCCGCCGATCACCAGCAGCACCGGGCGGCGGCCGGAAAAGCCGGTGATGCGGCATCCGGCATCCTTCCTGCCCGCCGTCACGTCCGGGCGCACCGGGTTACCCGTGATGATGGCGTTGCGCGGCGTGCCGGCGGTTTCCGGGAAACCCAGACACACTGTCTTGGCCATCTTGGCGACAAGGGCGTTGCTCATGCCGCCGGCCGCGTCGGATTCGTGCAGCACGATCGGGATGCCCAATGCCCGCCCCGCGATGCACATGGGAGCGCTGACATAGCCTCCTTTGCTGAAGATGGCGGCCGGCCGGGTCTTTTTCAATTCGAAGAACGCGGCGAGCAGGGAGTACGGGAACACGACCGGGAACGTGATCCACCGCGTGGAAAGACCGCGCGGAAATTTCGCCGCGGGCAATGTGCGGAACGGCAGGCTCTCGTGGCGGAGGAAATCGGTTTCGTCGGCCCGGTCGGCGCAGTAAAACATCGGCTTCACGTCCGGGTTGAGCTTCATGGCGGCGCGCGCGACAGCCACCGCCGGGGCGACGTGCCCCACGCTTCCCCCGCCGCAGAACGCGATGTGCAGGCTCATGCTTGGATGTAGCGTTTCAGGGAACCGGTGTGTGATGTGCGGGCGCGCCTTCGCAGCAGCGCGTCTTCCTGGTGGCTGTGCATGGAGATGTTCAACAGGATGCCGACGCCGGCCAGCGTGGCCATCAGCGAGGAGCCGCCGTAGCTGATGAACGGCAGCGTCAGTCCGGTCAGCGGGAAGAGGGACAGGTTCACGCAGATGTTCAGGATCGCCTGGAACGCGATCCACGTGGTGATGCCGGTGCCTAGCAGCAGGCCGAAACGGTCGGGGGCGTTGCGGGCGATGCGCAGTCCGCGGTAGACGAAGATGCCGTACAAGCCGAGCACGATGAGCAGGCGCATGAAGCCGAGCTCCTCGGCCATGGCGGCGAAAATGGTGTCGGACTGCACTTCGGGCAGGTAGCCGAATTTCTGGATCGATTTGCCGTACCCCACGCCGAACAGTCCGCCCGAGCCGATGGCGATGAGCGCCTGGTGGATCTGGAACCCGATGCCTTCCTTGAATGTCTGGTCGTCGGGGCGGAACAACACGTGCAGGAACACCGCGAAGCGGTTTCTCACATATTCCTTATTCAGGATGATCGGCAGGCTCAACAGCGCCGACAAGGCGCCGCCCATGAGAAGGTGCAGGATGTTGCCGCCGGCGACGAAGAACATCACCGACGCGATCACCGTCAGCACCAGGAAGGAGCCGAGGTCGGGCTGGATGGCGACGAAGAACGTGGAGAGACACAGCAGCGCCACGAACGGCACGAATCCTTCCTGGAAGGTGGCGATGGCGCTCTCGCGCTTCTGCAGCCACACCGCCATGTAGAACACCATCGTGATTTTCAGGAATTCCGACGGCTGGATGGAGAAACCGAGGAACTGGATCCAGCTGCGCGCGGTGCCGTACTCATTGCCGATACCCGGCATGAACAGCGCCATCAGCAGCACCAGGTTCAGCAGGAACAACGTGCGGGCGTGCCGCTCCCAGAAGCGGTACGGGACGCTGCTCGTGACGCCGAGCACCGTCAGCGCCGCGACGACGTGCATGAAGCTGCGCCACAGGTAAAACGAGTTCGACGGGACGGCCGACTTCGCGAGCGTGAGCTGGTAGCTCTGGAACACGCTGACGCTGCCGATCATGGCCAGGCCGAACAGAGTCAGGCCCAGCGCGATGCCGAGGAGGAGGAAGTCCGCGCGGCGAAACATGGGACCGAATGATACTCCAGACTCGCGGGCGGTGCGATGCACTCGGACTGGACTCCAAGGACTCCAAGGAGTCCAGGGAGTCCAGTCGTATGCCTTAGGCGGAAACGCGTCCTTTCAGGCGGTGCAGCAGTTCCGGGTTTCGGAAGTACGCGCTGACCGTGAGCAGCAGGAGCACCACCACGATGGGAGCGGACTCGACGAGCGTGCCCGGGTGCGTGAGGTGCGTGGCGAGCGCCCCGCCGTAGTAGCCGACCATCAGCACGAAGCCGACGGTGGACGTGCGCGGGAACAGGAACAGGGCCACGAGGATCAGCTTGGTGATGCCCAGCGGATACGCGATGGCACCGACGCCGATGCGCTCGACGTAGGCGATCATGGCGGGATCCGTCAGGGGGATGAACTCCATCATGGCGCTGAAGACGGTCAGCGCGCTGACGAGGCCGGCGCATGTCCAGCCGACGATCGAACCGATGCGGAATTTCATGATGTTGGGGGAAAGTGGCGCCGCACAGCATAGCGTATACGGCTCGACGCGGCCGCGCCCTCGGGGCACCATGCATGGGTGCTTCCGTTCGCCGCCACCTCCGTCATCGCGTTCATCCTTTCCGTCGCGTCGGCCCAAGCCGCCGAACGGCTGTTGGCCGAACGCATTCCGGTGATCGGCACGTTCGCCGGACTCCAGCTGTCGCACAACCCGGGCGTGGCTTTCGGCATGCAGTTCCCGTCGCCGTGGCAAGAACTCCTGATCGGCGCCGCGCTGTGCGCGGTGGCGTTCATCGCCTACAAGGAGCGCGGGCATCGCGTCAGCCAGGTCGCCTTCGGACTCATCATCGCCGGCGCGTTGGCCAACATCGTCGACCGCCTCCCCGACGGCGTGGTCACGGATTACTTCCAAGTGGGTACGTTCCCCATCTTCAACGTCGCCGACAGCGCCATCACCGTCGGCGCGGGTTTGTTGCTTCTGGACGCCCTTTTGACGACGCTGAAGAAGCGTTCTGGGCTTGCTTCTGGGAAAAAGTAGGGGCTGGTGACTTTTAGGCGGCGAACCCCTATACTTGCAGCTCTATGACTCCCGCCCAAACCGGAGCAGTCGCGGCCGATGCGGCCGAACAGGCCAAGCGCAAGCTGGTGGCCGATGCCCATGCCCAAAAGCAGGCCGAAGCGAAGAGCATCCGCTACCGCGTCCAGGGAGGCGCGGTGTTGCGCGGCGACGTGACCATCAGCGGTTCCAAGAACGCCGCCCTGCCGCTGCTGGCCGGGAGCATTTTGTGCAAGGAGGGCGAGATGACGTACACCAACGTGCCCCGCCTGCGCGACATCGAAGTGCTCCTCCAGATTCTCCAGTACCTCGGCGCCGAGAGTTCGTTCGTGGAGAACACCATCAAGATCCGCACCGACAAATTGCAGAGCAAGCCGCTCCCCCGCGAGCTGGTCTCCATGCTTCGCGCGTCCATCGTGCTGCTGGGCCCCATGCTCGCCCGCTTCGGCGAGGTGGAAATGGCTTACCCGGGCGGCGACGTCATCGGCAAGCGCCCCGTGCACGCCCACATCACCGCCTTCCAGCAGATGGGAGCCGAAGATCTGAGTACCTCGGATTGCCTGAAGCTGCGCGGCAGCCTGCGCCCCGGCCACCTCATCCTCCCCGAATTCTCCGTCACCGCCACCGAGAACGCCCTGTTGGCCGCCTCCTTGCTTCCGGGTGAAACCCGCATCGATCTGGCCGCCGGCGAGCCGCACGTCCAAGACTGCGCCAAGCTGGTGAGGTCGATGGGCGCCGAGGTCACCGGCGACGGCACGCACACCATCACGGTGCGCGGCCGCCCCGACTTGAAAGGCTGCGCGCACGCCGTCACCCCGGACTATCTGGAAGCCGGCAGCTTCGTCATGGCCGCCCTGTGCACGCGCGGCAAAGTCCGCCTGCACGGCTTGGACCCCACCCACCTGCTCTCGTTCCTGGATGCCGTCCGCCGCATGGGCGGCATGTGGCGCTACGACTCGTCCGAAGGCGTGCTGTTCGTGGACGGCGAGCTGTCGTCCTTGGTCGGCACCACCGTGAAGACGAACATCTACCCGGGCTTCCCCACCGACCTGCTTGCCCCCGTGGGCGTGGCCATGACGCAGGCCAGGGGTGTCAGCCGCATCTTCGAGCGTCTGTACGAAGGACGCATGGCGTACCTGTACGAACTGGAGAAGATGGGCGCGCAGATCGAAATCCTGAACTCGCACCAGGCGCTGATCATCGGCCCCGCCAGTCTCCGCGGCCGCACGGTGGCCAGCAACGACGTCCGCGCCGGCGCCGCGATGGTGCTGGCCGGCTTGTGTGCCACGGGCGAGACGGTGGTCACCGACGTGCAGTACATCGAGCGCGGTTACGACCGCTTGGAAAAGAAGCTCACCAGCCTGGGCGCGAAGATCGTGCGCGAGGCGGCGTAGAGAAAAGTTGACAAGGCGCTCCGATGGTGCAGAATAGCCGCCATCTTTCTTTTCTCCATTCCCATGAAAGGACATCTCACAAAAGGTCAGGTTGGCGCCGCCCGCGACGCGTTGGCGGACCTGAACATCACTGCCGAGGTCAGGCATGTGGAAGGAGGCCGGGGTTTTGCCGTCGATACCAGCCGTCTCAGCGGGGCCGAGCGCCAGCGGATCGAGGCGCGTTTCCGCGAGTTGGGTCTCGGCACGCCGGGAAAGGACGCCGACGCCGAGTAGGCACTTCCGGCGGTTACGGCTTTCCGCTACACTCCCCCGCGATGATTACGATCACCCCGTCCACCGGTTCGGCATGCACCGTGAAAGGTTCGACCATCGAGTTCGAACTCTTCCCGAAGGCCGCCGTCAAAAACACGTACTGCCTGATGAGCCATCCCGAAGAGGAGACTCAGGACAAAGTCATCAGCTGGCCGGGTGAATATGATTTCCAGAGCATGACCCTGCGCGCCATCGGCCAGCAGGAAGGCAAGCAGGTGTCGTACACCGCCGCGATCGACGGCGTGCGCTGCGGCTTCGTGGATTTCCCGATCGTGGAGTGGAGCGACGCCGACCTGTCCCTGATGGGCGACGTGGACGTGCTGGTCATCCGCCCGGACGACCAGAAGAAGACCGCCGCGCTGGTGGAAGCCGTGGACCCGCGCGTGGTCATCATCGTGCCGACCAAAGACATCGACGTATCCGCCACTGCCAAGGCGTGCGGTGCCAAAGACATCCAGTCCGTGTCCGAGTTCAAGGCCAAGCCCGGCTCGCTGCCGGCGGACTCGAGGCAGGTGTTGATCTTGCAATAGGCCCAGCGAACGTCGCATGCCAGGGCCGAATCGCTCTTTTTGCTATGCTCAAGTCCATGCTCCCGTAGTTCAACGGATAGAACGACCCTCTCCTAAGGGGTAGATGCAGGTTCAATTCCTGCCGGGAGCACCA
>CAYSWB010000009.1:0-62709 GCA_964434575.1 uncultured Candidatus Peribacteria bacterium
AGCATCTCGCTTACACCGAGAGGGTCAGGGGTTCGAATCCCTTGGCGCCCACCACAAAGAAGGTATTGCACCCGTTTTCCCGTCCAGCTACACTCTCCCAGCTTTTAACGATACCTCTGACACAATGTTCGCAATCGTCGACATCGCCGGTTTTCAGGAGAAGGCCGAGAAAGGAATGAAGCTCAAGGTCCAGAAGCTCGACGCCAAAGTCGGCGACAGCCTCACCTTCGAGAAAGTCATGCTGCTGTCCAGCGGCACGGATGCCACCATCGGCAAGCCGTACGTCGCGGGCGCCACCGTCACCGCCAAGGTTCTCTCGCACTTCAAGGGCGACAAGATCGTCGTCCGCAAGTTCAAGCGCCGCAAGCGTTACAACAAGATCATCCGCGGCCACCGCCAGGACTTCACCGAGATCGAGGTGACCGGCGTGTCCGGCAAGTAGCCCGCATGGACCAACGCATCGATCGCCTGGAGGCCGCCCTCAAGACGATCGAGGTTCGCAATGCCCGCGTGGAAGCCGACAAGGCGTGGGAGACCAGCGCCTTCCGCGTGATCACCATCGCCGCCATGACATACGCCGTCGTGGCGTTCTTCCTGCTGTCCATCGGTACGCCCAACCCGTGGATCAACGCCTTGGTGCCGGTGGTCGGCTTCGTGCTCTCTACCCAGTCGTTGCCGCTGATCAAGCGGTGGTGGATGAGCCGTAAAATTTGACAAAATTACCATTATGAGTATAATTAAATCAGGCATCTACGTGCAATAGTGCACTGGTTGTCGGAGGGTTCCACCATGGGACTCTTACTCTTTATCGCAGTCGTACTCCTGCGATGCATCCAGCTGTTCCTTGAACTTCTAGCTAGCGTCCAAGACGATTCACCTCCTACGAAGCCGGGTTACACCCGATTGCGTCTTGAGGAACGAGACGTCCCACGTTACTAGAACAGCTCTACAGCTGGTACACATACGCCCACTGGCTCCGCAAGGGGTCAGTGGGTGAATTCGTTGATCTTTTCGCGCAGCGTCTTCATGGCGTCCAGCATCACTGCCATGTTCTGCATGCACGCGATGGTTTCGCCGTAGCGTTCACCCAGCCGCATGAGGTGGTGCAGATACGCGCGGCTGGTTTCGCGGCCGAAGCGGGTGGGGGACAGGGGATCGACCGGCGCGTGGTCGCTCTTGTACTCGCTGCGGTTGATGCGCAGCTTCGTGCCGTCGGAGAGCCACACGTTGCCGTGGCGCGCCTCGCGCATGGGCGACACGCAATCGGCCATGTCGATGCCGCGCTTGGCCGCTTCGCGCAGCTGGTGGATCTCGCCCACGCCCATCAGGTAGCGCGCTTTGTCTTTCGGCAGGATGGGGCACACCACGTCCAAGATGCTTAGCATCTCGCTCTCGGTTTCGCCGACGGCCAGGCCGCCGACCGCGTACCCGTCGAAGCCGATGGCGATGAGTTCCTGGGCGCATTTCTCCCGGAGATCTCTCTCGAGGCCACCTTGGACGATACCGAATAACAACGGGGATTCAGGAGAGTCAGGCGAAGCAGGGGATTTCTTCCCCTGACTCTCCTGTTTCTTCTGACTCTTCAGAGCTTCATGAACTTTTTTACACTCGGTTGCCCATCGTAACGTCCTATCCACCGCCTTCATTTGGTCCACGCGCGGGGCGGTGGACGGCGGGCATTCGTCGAAGCACATGATGATGTCGCTGCCGAGCTTGTGCTGGATGGTGATGGATTCCTTGGGGCCGATGAACAGCGGCGCGCCGCTGCGGTGGTCGCGGAAATGCACGCCTTCCTCGGTGATCTCCCGGATGCTCTTGAGCGAGAATACCTGGAAGCCGCCCGAGTCGGTGAGGATCGGCTTGGACCACTGTACGAACGAATGCAGTCCGCCGGCCGCGGCCACCACGTCCTCGCCCGGCGCGATGTGCAGATGGTAGGTGTTGCATAAAAGCACCTGCGCGCCGAGTTCGATCAAATCCGGCAGCGTGATGCCCTTCATGGCGCCGGCGGTGGCCACCGGCAGGAAGAACGGCGTTTCGATGGGCCCGTGGGCCGTGCGGAGCGTGGCGCTCCGGCCGAGGGCGGTTTCCTTGTGCAGCGTGAACATCGGACAGAGTGTAGCGCGTGGGGCGGCTCGGGCCACGTCGACCACGGCAAAATGCTGATCCCCTTGCGGAAAATGATGTTTGCAGTCCAATGGATTCCGGTCGGTGGGATACTCTGCGTACCCCTATTTTCTACCCACATTTCCCATGTCTTGCTGTTCTTGTCCGGTGCAGCCGTGCCCGTCGCGCTACGCGCCGTGGCTCCTGCGCATCGGTTTCGGCGTCGCGCTCGCCGCGTTCGGTATCAATCACTACCGCTTCCTGACGGATTTCGTCTCGATGTCGAAGGGCGTCTTCCCGACCGTTCCGGCTTTGGGCATGGTCGCCGGCTACCTCGCGTACGTGTTCCCGTTGTTCGAAATCGTGGGTGGCGTTTTGTTCGCCGTCGGCCAGCTGAAGTGCATCGCCAAGATCTGTATCGCCGCTTCCTTCGGCGGCATCCTGGGCTGGGCCGGTTTGGCCATGGCTCTCGGTGACGGCACCATCGCCCAGAGCGTTGGTCCGGCTATCCAGGGCGCTTGTGTCATGCTCATCGCGTACTCGGTCATCAAGAAGATGTCCTGCTGTGCCGGAGGTTCCTGCGGCACCGGTGGTGCTTGCGGTTGCGGCAAGGGCGGCGCCTGCATGTGCGGCAAGAAATAGTCATTCCCACTCGGATATCCCATGAACTACAAGTCGACCTCCGCCGTTTCGAATCTTGTGCTCCGCATCGCGGTGGGCCTGCCGATGATTCTCATCGGCATGGCCGAGTACCGCGATTTCGCCCCGTTCGTGGCCAACGTCACGGACGGGTTGGGTGCGCTGGAGTTGCTCGGCACCATTTACGGCCACTTCCTGCCGGCGCTGTTCATCTTCGGCGGCGGCATGCTCATGGTGGGCCGTTACCAGTACATCACGGCCTGGGTGGGAGGCGCCGCGCTCGGCGTCATCCCGGCCGGATTGCTGCTCAAGACTCTCATGACCGGCATCCCGCTGCCCGACATGATCGCCGCGTGTTTTCCGCCGCTCATCTGGCTGGTCGCTTTCTACCTGGCGCTGAACCCGCAGCCCGACTACGAGGTTTCCGCTCCGGCGGAATCGGAGTAGCCCGATCCATCCGATACTGAAAACGGCGCCCCGCGAGGAGCGCCGTTTTTCGTTGCGACGGTCGGGACTACGCGGCGGCCTGGGTCGAAGCGCTCTTGTTGATGATGCGGTCGATGAGGCCGTACTCGAGCGCCTCCTGCGCGGTGAGGAACTTGTCGCGCTCGGTGTCGATCTTCACCTTGGCGACCTTCTGGCCGGAGTGCTTGGCGATCATCTCGTTGAGCATGTCCTTCATGCGGATGATGTGCTCGGCGTGGATGGCGATGTCGGTGGCCTGGCCCTCCGTACCGCCCAGCGGCTGGTGGATCATGATTTCGGAGTGGGGGAGCGCGAAGCGCTTACCCTTGGCGCCGCCCATCAGGATGATGGCTCCGCCCGAGGCGGCCATGCCGAGACACACGGTGGACACGTCCGGGGCGATGAGCTGCATGGTGTCGTACATGGCCAGCGTGGAGCTGACCTGTCCGCCCGGCGAGTTCACGTACAGGATGATGTCCTTCTTCGGGTCCTGCTTCTCCAAGAAGAGGAGCTGGGCGATGATCGTGTTGGCGACCGGGTCGTTGATGCCCGTGCCGAGGAAGACGATGCGCTCCTCCATGAGGCGCGAGTAGATGTCGTACGCGCGCTCGCCGAACTGCGTCTTTTCGACGACGGTCGGAACGAGGATGTCGCTGGTCGGCGTGATGTGGCCGAGCGAGAACTGCTTGGCGATCGACTGAATCTGCGGGTGCATGGGGCGGATAGAGAAAAGGAATTGAAGGCTTGGTGTTTCTTTTCCGAATGATCACCGTACCTGCTCAGTATAGCCAAAAACTGCGGTTTGCGGCAGTTTCGCGGTCGACGCTTCCGTGTTGGCGTAGGTTAAAGAAAAGTTATCTTTACCTGACGGATGCAGGGGAGACAGGTGAGGCAGGGGAGTCGGAAGAACCCCTGCTATCCTGACCCTCGTGAGTAATCCCGTTTCAACCGCCGCCGAGTTTCTCGCCATGGCGAAGAAGCCCCTCATCGTCGTGCTCGGCCCCACCGCCAGCGGCAAGACCGCATTTTCGGTGGATGTGGCGCTGGGATTGAAGGAGAAGGGGGTGACGGCCGAAGTCATCAACGCCGATTCGCGGCAGCTGTACAAAGGGATGGACATCGGCACGGCCAAGATCACGCCGGCGGAAACCAAAGGCGTTCCGCACAGGTTGTTCTCGGTCATCGAGCCGTCGCAGGAGATCACGGCCGCCACGTACCAGCGCATGGCCGTGCAGGAGATCGACGCCGCACACGCCCGCGGCGCGGTACCCATGCTGGTGGGCGGCTCCATGCTGTACATCAGTGCCATCATCGACGGACTGAAGCCGCTTCCGGCCAAGAATCCGGCGCTGCGCGAGGAGCTGGAGGCGGCGTACGACGAGGACGGCGGCGCGACGCTGTTTGCCGAGCTGTCGGATATCGATCCGGAATCCGCCAAGATCATCCCGCGCGAGAACAAGCCGTACGTCATTCGTGCCATCGAGATCCACCGCCTCACCGGCAAGCCCAAATCCGCGCAGCTTCATACGTCGGATTGCCCGTACGACCTGCTGATCTTCGGCATGCAGTGGCCGCGCGAGACGCTGACCAAGCGCATCGACGAGCGCACGCCCAAGCTGCTGGCGGGCGGCTGGGTCGACGAGGTCCGCGGCTTGCTGGCGGCCGGGTACACGCTGGAGAGTCCGGGCATGAAGAGCCACGGCTATCCGGAAATCGCGCGCGCGATCCTGGACGGAAAGGACCCGCTGTCCGCCGAGCCGGTGATCGCGGCCAAGACCCGGCAGTACGCCAAGCGCCAGATGACGTGGTGGAAACACGACAAAAGGATCGTTTGGGTGAAGCCATGAGAGACCGGACGGATACCAAGACTCCCTGACTCCTTGGAGTCGAAAAAACGGCCCGAAGGCCGTTTTTCTGGAGTCGTGTATTAGCCGCGGAATCCGGGCGGGAAGCGCACCGGGCGCGGGCCGGGTCCGGCCGGGGGGCCGCCGGCGAATTCATCCGGAGGCGGCAGCGGGCCACGCAGCGGAGGGCGGGGACCGCCACGCAGGGGCGGGGGCGGAACGGGGCCCGGGCCGCCGCGCACGATGGGGCGGGGACCGATGGACACGCCGCGCGGGCCGGGAGGTACCACGCCTCCGCGGATGTACCGGCGTCCTTCCACCAACGGCGGAATGGGGCCGTAGTACGGAATGTATTCGTCGGGTTCGATCATGGGACCGTCCGGGCGCTGCGACCAGACCGCCCAGTGGCGCATTTGGCCGTCCGGGCGCTGCCAGTGGTCCTCCAGGATGAGGACGTAGCCGCGGGCGCGGTTCTCTTCCAGGCGCATCTGGTACTCGGCGTCGCCCATGTCGTGGTACGTGTAGTTATGCAGCGACGGGCTGCACTCCCACAGCGAGTTGTAGACGACCTGGCCGTTGGGCAGCACGTCGGCCTTGATGCCGACGATGTGCCACGGCTGGCCGCAATCGGTGAGTGCGTGGAAGGTGGCGGTGTATTCGGCGGAACGCTGGCCGGAGAAACTGATGCGGTTCGGGCCTTCGCGGACGAACATCTGCGGACCGATGGTCGGCGGGGGTTCGATGAACGGGCCGGGCACCGGGCGCAGCGTGGCGAAACCTCCCGGGCGGGTCGGCGGGGCCAGCGGGAGTCCCACCGGCACGCGGCCGCGGGTCTCGAAGCGGCTCAGTGAAAGGCGGTTGCGGGTGTCGAGGCGGTCCAGGATGCGGCCTTCGGACTGCAACGCGTAGAAGCGGCGCGATCCGGTGGCGCGGTCCGTGATGCCGGCCAGCAGGTCGGCGGCCTGGCGGAGCAGGCGGACGGCCTCGCTATTGCTCATGTTGGGGTTCTCGTGGATGGCCTTGATGGTGCGCTCGGCGACGGCACGCGGGTCCGTCTGGTCGACGCGCTCGCGCAACGACGCCAGGCGGGACGTCGGATCGGGCGATTCGATGCCATCCGGTACCGGAAGCGCGTCGGGGGTGAAGCGGTTCATACGGGTAGGGGTAGGGGATTGATGTTTGTCTTGTTTGATCGCGGGGTTCGGGCCTTTAGAACTTGAACACGTCGTGGCCGTGGGCCTCGACGCGCTGCTTCATCTCCCACAGCTGCTCGATCATGGAGGCGAGCTGGGGGCAGGCGTCGGGGGTCTGCTTCGACTTGTAGAATCCGTAGATGTGGTCGAGCAGGGTCGCCATGTTCAGAATGATCAGGTCGGTTTTGGACTTCCACTCGTCCGGGAGCTTCTCGTAGACCGCTTGGTTGAGGAACGATTCCGGCTTGGTGACGTCGATGGCGCCGGATTCCAGCAGCGCGGACACCTTGGTGCAGAAGTTCTTGTGCTCCTGATCCATGTCGCCGGCGATCGGCTGACCGGCTTTCTTCTGCTGGGCTTCCGTCAGGATGGGTTGTTGTGTGATGTATGTGCTGAAGTCCGCCATACCTTTGTAGTATACCAGAAAAGGCCGGAAAACTGTAGCTCCGGCCTTTAGACGGTCGTATGCGTCAAGCACAGCCGGAAGACGCGCGGCACCGGTACGCGGCGCAGTGCCCAAGCGGTGGCGGAAAGCGGTCCCAGCACCATCAGCAGGTCCAGTGGCATGGCGCCCGGCAGGCCGTAGCGGAATATCGGCGGCTGGCTCATCGAGAGCAAGAGCGCGTGGGCGGCGACAGTGGAAAAGAGCATCGCCAGCACTACGGCGTGCGGTCGGAAGCGGCGGAACGCCGGGAACAGGAGCAAGAGCGCGGCGGCGTAGGCGGTGAAGTGGGCGAGCGTGAACGAATACGTTTCCAGCCAGCTGCGGACGGTCAATACCGGCGCGCTTTGTGTCACGCGCAGTAACGCCGAACGTACGGCCAGGTTCCACTCCGCGGGCGCGGAAGGCGCGCCTCGCGGTGGATACCATTCGCGGTTCTTGGCTTCCAAGTAGCTGTTGTCCACCACCGCGGCCGGTAACTCGGTGGCTTGCTGGACCTGCAGTGACGACGGGTCGAACAACGCCCTGTAGTCCGCCAATACCGAGCGCACGAACGCTTCCGGGTGCGAACGGACGATGGCAACGGCTAGGGGCATGGCCGCCTTGTCGACGGCGAAGAGGCGCCTGGGATTACCGAGCGGGTCGTCTGAGGCGGTTGCCACGGTAGCGGTGGCGTTCCAAAGGTATCGGAACGGTCCGTCCTGCGGGAGCCCCGTATCCCACGGGAAGTACATGTTGTGACGCGTCTCGCGGGCGCGGGTGCCTTGCAGCATGGGTATGCCGAGGCGGTTCTCCATGGCGCGCACGGTGCCGATGAACGCGGCGCTGGAAGTTGCTTCCGGCAACACAGCGTCGTCGTCTTGCAGCAGCGGCAGAACGCGCGACAGGAACTGGAAGGCGGAATAGCCTGTGGGCTTGAATTCGCCGTACACCAGCGCGTTGCGCGCGGACCAGGCCAGCAGCGGTCCGGTCGCCAGCGCGACGCACAGCACGCCCATGGCCAGTCGCCTGCGGACGCCGCCGCGGAAAGCGAAGAACGCGAACGGCAGCCACACCGGCAGCATGGCCGCGCCCGCCGTTCGCAGCAGCGCGCCGATGCCGATGACCGCGTAGCCTGCTGTCGCGGGTGCCGTCTTGCCGCCCAGGTAACCGCACAGGATGAGGAGCGACGAAAGCATGAATAACTGCGCGGTCACCGCGTCGGAGGCCACGTGCAGGTTGTAGTAAAACGCCCGCATGAACAGCACCTGCATTGCCAAGAACGACCATGCCGCCGCCGATGCACCTCGCCGCGAAAGGAGCTTGCGGCACACGGCCAGCACCAGGACGGCGTTAGCGCAGAAGAGGAGTGCGTGCATCCAGTACACCGCGATGGTCGGGTTCGGAAAGAGTCTTGCGCCGGAATATATGAGGCCCAGAACGGGCGTGCGCCACCAGTCGAACCGGTTTTCGGCAAACACTTGGAAGTCGTGCGCGGCCAACAGATACCCCGGCGTCTCTATCGTCACGAATCCGTATGGGTACGCCGCGGCCAGCACTGCGCATGCGCCCAGCGCGGCCAGGAAGATGCCGAGGTATCCCCGATGCTCGTGCAGGGCGCCCTTTTTCAGCATTGGGTGTGGGTATGTGGACATCTTCTCAGTATACCAGACGCGTGCGGAAGCGTCGATGGACGTGCTCCCGGGGCCGTTTTCGTGTATACTGGTGACGAACACCAACCCCCACCACCCATGGAACACGCCGTCGCAGTGAACGTCTTCGACTTGAGCAGCATCAGCATCTTCCTGGGCGAAGTGATCGGGTACATCGGCATCGCCATCATGTTGGTGGGCCTCGTGAAGAGCCTGTGGCTCTTCTTCTTCCGCCAGCTCATCGGCCGCGAGAACATCCTGTCGGCCATCCGCATCGAACTGGGTCAGCACCTGGCCCTGGGACTCGAATTCCTGGTGGGCAAGGACATCATCGAATCGCTGGTGAACCCCACCTGGGACGACCTCGGCAAGCTTGCCGCCATCATCGTGCTGCGCACCATCCTCACCATCTTCCTGCAGCGTGAGCTGAAGGAGGTCTCGCACGACGCGCACGAAGAGAAGGTCCTGCACGCGGCGCTGAAGGGGAAGAAGCACCACGCGAAGTAATTCCACGTGATGTGACAGAGGCCTGAGTGATTTCTCGTGGAGAATTCCTCCTGCCACTTCTTTGCGCACCACCCCTTTGGTGGCTTGAGCACTTGTCCGGAGCTTGGAATCTCGCAACATGCCCTTCGTTCTTGTCCGGTTGTTGGACACGGCGGGAAGTGTCGCGCATCAGGCCGGTGCCGTCGCGCTCCCGCCGAAGTACTCCGTGAAAAATCTCGAAGAGATTTAGGAGTACGAGGCGCGTGGAGCGTAGGCCAGACGGCCTGCCGCGCGACGTGTTTTGTTCCCAGGACCAAGCTCTTGAGTCCGAGCCGTAGGCGAAAGACGAAAGGCTTGGGATGCAATCCCTTTAGGGACCCCACTTTTTCAAAAAAGTGGGAAAGAAGAACATCCGTGCATCGCTTCTCCCTGCCAAAATCCACCGTTTTCTGGTATACTGATCCGATGCCTTCCGCGCAGTCCATCGCCTTGCCAGCGGCCTTGCCGGCCGTCCGGCTGAAGGTCGCGCCGGCCCTGAAGCTCCTCTTTCTCGGCGCGTGCATCGTGCTGGCGCAGGTGTCGTTCGTGCCGGTGGTCGCCCGGGTGCCGGTGACGGACGTGCCGCAGGCGTTGCACCACTGGGACAGCGTTTGGTACGGACTCATTTCGCTCAACGGCTACCGCAGCAGCGTGCCGGCGTACCCGGCCAACCTGTCGATGACGGACAAGGAATTCAGCGACGCCACCAACGTGGCGTTCTTCCCGGCGTACCCGCTGCTCACGCGGTTCGTGCGCTCCTTCACCGGCTTGCCGTACCTGCCGTCCATGATGCTGGTGAGCCAGGCCGCCGCGGTGATGCTGTGGGCATACGCGCTGGCGCTGCTGAAGCGTTTCCGCGTTTCCGCCGCCGCACGCGCCGCCGCCATCGTCGCCATCGCTTCGCACCCGGCCGCGTTCTTTCTGGTCGCTTCGTATTCGGAGTCTCTCGTGCTGGGTTCCATGCTGGGTTTCGTCTACTGGAACCTGAACCGGGAGCATCCCGCGTCGCTGCCGCTCATGCTGCTGCACGGCTTCGTCATGTCCGCCACCAAGCTGTTCGCGTTGCCCATCGCGCTGCTGCCGCTGGTGCTGTGGGCCTGGCGGCGTTTCGCCGTTCGCCGCGCGGAAGCCGTGGGACCTGCGCTGTTCGACTCCGCGGTCGCGGCGTCCGGCGGCTTCTTGTTCCTGCTGTATTGCCAGCTCGCGTTCGGTTACTGGGACCTGTACATCATGCGCCAGCGCCGTGGCTGGGGCATCAACCCCGACATCTTGTTTCCGCTGCACCAGTGGCCGCCGAAGTACCTCATCCCGGATATCACGTGGCCACTCCACGGCGCCGCGCAGATCAGCCGTTTCGCCGTCGCGGCGGCGGGCTGTTTCTTCCTGGCCACCGTTCTCGTGGACGTGCTGCGTGCCATGAGGCGCACCGGCCGCGACTGGACGGGCCGCATCGCGCTCTACTGGTGCGCGCTGGTGATGTTCTATGTCTCCACGGCGGGATTCTCGTCACTGAACATGTCGTCCATGGTCCGCCACACGTTCGGCACGTACGCGATACTGGTGCTGCTCGGGGCCCATTCGTGGGCATCGGCCGGACCGGCTTTCCGCAAGCGCTTCGCGCCGTATGTCATCGTTTCCGGCATCGCCGTGCTCGTTGGCATGATCGCCGTGCAGACGCTGCTGATCGGCCGTTTCACCAGCGGAGGCTGGGTTGCGTAAATCAGTGTTTTGATGTAAAATATACATAACATCCAAACACCTCCCATGAAGAAGTTCGCACACCAGCAGGCAATCGTCGCGGCCTGTTCCGGCATCGCCGCCGCTTTCGTCGGCGCGGTCATTCTCCAGAGTGTCCCCACCGCACCGCTGTCGGGCGACTTGCTGATGCATTCCGCACCCGGCGAGTTCGGCTCCAGCGCTTCCGAGATGAAACTGACGGTCGAAGACCTGGAGGCGGAGCTGTTGTCAGCGGATGAGTTTAGTCTGGATGGGTACGAGACGGAGTCCAGCGCCTGGGACCCGTCGGAAGTCGTGTCCGTCATCGAGACCGAAAACGGCGAGATCATCGAGCTTACCGCCGGCCAGCTCGTGTCGCCGTACGAAGGAGATGCTTCTGCATTCAGCGACGACGTGATCGAGTACGTCGGCACCGCGGTCTGCGCCAACACGACCAAGAAGACCAAGGTCAACGCCAAGGGCAAGACCACCAAGTACAAGTTCACCAAGAAGGTTGGGCGCACGACCGTCAGCAAGGAGATCGCCCAGCGCTGCGCCCGTTCCGACGCCGAAGCGTCGGCGAAGACAGATGGTCTCGGTGCGTTCAAGAATTCCTGTGAACTTCCCGATTCCTGCACGTCCAACTGTATCGACCGGGGCACCACCTACGCGTACAACCCGGACCCGCCGAAGGTTACATTCAACGTCACGGAGCACAACGCGGACCCCATCATGAACTGCGCCGGCGGCAAATCGTATTCGGCGACCGCGACCGTGACGGGCGACTGCACGTCCACACGCGAGTGCAAGGCCAAGAGTGATTACAGGCCGATCTACTAACGCCGCCGCATTCAGGGACATCGTTCGTCTTTACCGCATGGGTCCGCGTCTCTAGACTCGGGCCCATATGAAGAAACAGCAACTCGCTTTATTCGCAACGTCCGGCGTGCTGGCGGTCGTCATCGGCGTGAGTGTCACGCAGCGCATGGCCGGCCCGGTCGCGGGCGACCTGCTCGGCGGCGAGGGGCAATCCAGCATGATGATGGGCATGCCGTCCGGCGACGGCGGCATGGTCGCCATGTCTTCGTCGTGGAGCGAACCGATGGGCATGAGCAGCAGCTCGTCCTTCGGCATGATGATGTCCTCGTTTAGCATGGAGTCCACCAGCTCCAGCTTCGGCACGGCCATCTCGGCCGCCATCAGCAGCTGGTCGTCGGCGGGCAACGCGGTCTCCGAGGCGGCGAGCAGCTTCGATTCGTCGTTCGTCTCCAGCATCACCTGCGGCGAGACGAACAAGCAGGCCAACGTGAGCGTGACCGCCACCACCACGAACTTCACCTTCGGCACCGGCAAGAAGGCCCAGCAGCTGCCGTACCGCTGCGACCGCGCCGCCGCCGAACTGTCGGCCACGGCCGAAGCGGAGGCCGTCTTCCGCAACGCCTGTCCCGCCGCTCCGCCGTGCGCGCAGGGCTGCGACTACGTCAACTACCGCAAGGAGTACAAAAAGCCGCTGCCCGTGACCCTGAAGACCCGCCAGCTTACCGCGCCGCCCGTCATGGCGTGCGCCGGCGGCAAGGCGTACCAAAGCACGGCCACCGTCGCCAACGAGAGCTGCAACACGGTGAACGTGTGCGCGGCGCCCAAGCCGCCCCGTCCGCTGTAGGCAGGCCATCGGCATGGGTGTACAATCATCCACGTGGTACGCCTGCGTGATGAACTGACGGCCCCGCTGCTCAAAACGACCGGCGCGTTCATCGATGGGTTGAAAGCCATGAAGATCGAGACCGTGCAGGACCTGCTGCTGCATTTTCCGCGCGATCACGAGGACTTAAGCCAGATGATGACCATCATCGAGGCGCCGCTGGGGCAGAAAGTCACGCTGCGCGGCGTGATCTCCAAACTGAAGATGGTCCGCACCCGCACCCGGAAAATCCTGGTGCAGGCGACGTTCATCGACGAAGAGGGGAACACCGCGCAGGTGGTGTGGTTCAACCAGGCGCACATCATGCGCATGCTCAGAGACGGCCAGGACGTCACGCTCACCGGCAAGGTGGTGGAGAACGGCTACAAGCTGCAGATCCAGAGTCCCACGTTCGAAAGCAGCGCGCGCGGGCAGCTGCTGCACGCCGGCCGCATCGTGCCGGTGTATCCGCAGAGCGAGGGCATCACGAGCCGGTGGCTCCGGGAGAAAATCGCGCTGGTGAAGCCGGCGATCAACGAGTTTAACGAGACGCTGCCGCCCGAGATCATCGCGTCCGAGAAGCTGATGAGCCGCGCCGACGCCATCCACGAGCTGCACTATCCGACCACGCCCGAGAAACTGCAGGAGGCCAAGGACCGCTTCGCGTTCGAGGAGATGTTCGAGGTGCAGCGCCAGGCGCTGGAGCGCAAGCGCGAGTGGCAGGGCGAGCGCCAGAAGCGCCTGCAGATCGAAATGGACCCGGCGGTCATCAAGGCGTTCTTCGGCTCGCTGCAGTTCGAGGCCACGTTCGACCAGAAGCGCTCCATCCTGGAAATCCTGAAGGACATGGAGCAGGACCGGCCGATGTCGCGCCTGCTGGAAGGCGACGTGGGCTCGGGCAAGACGCTGGTGGCGGTGGCGGTGATCGTCCATGCGTTGCGCCGCGGCGGGCAGTGCGCGGTGATGGTGCCGACCGAAGTGCTGGCCAAGCAGCACGCCGCGAGCATCACCAGGCTCCTGTTGAACTGCCACGCGTTCATCCAGAAGAGCGACGAGCCCGCCTACCAGCATCTGAAAGCCATGCGGTTGCCGACGGTGTCTCTGCTCACCGGCTCCACGCCGCAATCTGAGGCGTCGGCCATTCGCCGCAGCCTGGGTGCCGGCCTGACCGACGTGGTGATCGGCACGCACTCGCTCATCGAAGACAGCGTGACGTTCAAGAACCTGGTCTTAGCGATAGTGGACGAGCAGCACCGCTTCGGCGTGGCCCAGCGGCAGCGGCTGCGCGACAAGGGCAGCCCGCACTTCCTTTCTATGACGGCCACACCCATCCCGCGCACGCTGGCGCTGACGGCGTTTGGGGAGCATGACCTGTCCGTGTTGCTGGAGAAGCCAGGCAACCGCAAGAAGATCCAAACCAAGGTGGTGCCGCCGAGCGGACGCAAGACGGTGGAGCTGTTCATCGACCAGCAGATCCGTGAAGGCCGGCAGGTGTTCGTGATCTGCCCGCTCATCACCGAATCCACCGAGGACGCCATGGCCGAGGTGAAGAGCGTGGACGCCGAAGAAAAGCGGCTGAAAGAAGCCTTCGCGCATCGCCGCATCGCCAAGCTGCACGGCAAGATGACGCCGCAGGAAAAAGATTCGGTCATGCTCCAATTTAAAGACAAGCAATTCGACATCCTGGTGTCTACGTCGGTCATCGAGGTGGGCATCGATGTGCCGAATGCAACACTGATCATCATTGAAGGCAGCGAGCGCTTCGGGCTCTCGCAGCTGCACCAGTTCCGCGGTCGTGTAGGCCGCAGTGACCATCACAGCTATTGCTACCTGTTCACCACCACGCCCGAACAGGCGCGGTCGGAGCGGCTGAAGGCGATGGAAGCGACGGACTCGGGTTTTGAATTAGCCGAGATCGATATGAAGCTCCGTGGCCCGGGCGAGCTGTACGGCTTCCGGCAGAGTGGTCTGGCGGAGATGCAGTTCGGGAGCCTGCTGGACCCGAAGATGGTTGTTCGTGCGCGGAAGGCGGCGGAGAGGGTATTGATTTGAATAGATAGAGAAAACGTATAGTCTTATAAACATACCCTTCAATAATTATGGATACCTCTGTCGAGAAAAAGGAGGCCGGCTGGCTGAATAAATATAAGGCCAGCATTGATTTAGACCCTTTTTTTCAAAGAGAAGGTGTCTGGAGAGATAAAAAACAAAAGTATTTCATTGATTCCTTAATTAAAAACTGGGGAACTCCTAAGATTTTTCTGCTTCAAACTGGGGAAGAAACTTATGACTGCTTAGATGGAAAGCAGCGCCTCACCAGCCTTTTTAGGTTTATGGCTAATGAGCTCCCCCTGTTAGGTGAATACACCACTGGATTTGACGGTAAAAAATATTCTCAGCTTCCCCGGTCGATGCAGGATAAATTTGATAAATATATTTTTTCCGTTGAAATCATCACGAATGCTACTCCAGATGAAGTTGTGGAACTGTATAAGCGTCTTCAGGGTGGAGTTGCGTTGAATTTTGGTGAGAAGCTGTATCCCATTCCGGGCAACCTAAATGACTTCGTAAAAAACACGTTAGTAAAAAGGAATTTCTTTAAAAAAAATGCTTCGCTTTCAAATACTCGGTATTCCCATCACGCAGTATGTGCTCAGCTTTGCCTGCTAAGCATCAAAGGTGCTAAGGAAGATCTAAAATTAAAATTTTTGGAAAAGCTCTTTAAAGACTACGCAAGTTTCAATGAACAAGGTAGTGAAGCAGGAAAAATAATGGAAATTTTCGATTATCTGGAAAAGGCTTTTACAAGCTCTAAAGACCCAGCAATTAGGAATCGCCCAAATATTATCTCAATTTTCTATTTGTTTTTGGATTTGTCTGCAAGAGGCGATATTTCGGGAAAGGAAATGGCCATAGGTAATTTCTTTCGCAGATTTGTTAATAGTGTTCAAAAAGAAATGGATAAAAAACCGGAGAACGCTGACCCAGAACTTTTGAGATATCAATCTGCAGTTACGCAAGGTGCGGACAAGATGAAATCTATTAATATTCGCCACGAAGTTTTGCTGAAAAAGCTTTCGCTGGAAAATAACTTCTTTTACAGACTGATCTATCCGATGTCACCCCAGGATAAATTCATGAAATATTATGATCTAGCTCAAAGAAAATTAGGATTATCGACTGTGATAGCTTTCGACGATTGGCTTATTAAGAATATGGGTTTGTCTGATATTGAATGCTCGAGCTCGCGTCATCGAAGACCTGAGACTTTCATTGGGCATATTCGAAATTGCATTCACCATGGGACGCATGGAACTTTTGCAAAAAAAGATTTGCCTGCGGCAATAAAAGTTTTGGAAAAAATCTTTTCTTAAGTTAGCTGCCACATCACTGCGTGAGGTGTTCTAGGCACGACAAAACCGCCGTCAACCATTGGCTGACGGCGGAATTGAACGACGGGACGAATGTGGGGCTAACGCGTGACCTTGATGGTTCCGCGGATGCCGGGGTGCAGTTTGTCAAAGTAGTGGTACGTGCCGACCTTGTCGAACGAGTACGACGCCTCCTGGCCCTCGCCGATGAGCGTTGTGAGGAAGTCGAAGTCGTCGCCCTGCAGCGCGTGGTTGCCGTCGTCGATGGTCGTCCAGGTGACCATGGTGCCGATCTTCACGGTCGTGGTCTGCGGGTGGAGCTGGTTATCGAACAGCACGATGTGCACGGCTGGCGGGTAGTACTTGGGCGCAGGGGTGTTCAGGCGGTTGCGCACGCGGGCCGCGCGCGGCTGCGGCGTGAGGTACTCGCGGTAGTAGCTGGGCAGCGCGTCGGCATCGTCCGTCACCGGCGGGTAGACCGGGTCGTACCCGTGGCGCGAGCGGACGTAGTCGCTGTACGTGGGGCAGCGGTAGTAGCCGTCGTAGTAACCGCAGTAGTTGTCCGGCGCGTAGTAGTGCTGGAACTGCTGCTGGTACTCCGCGGGGTACGTGGAGTAGTTGTAGGAACCGTAGGGGTTGTACGGGTTGCTCTCGTAGGTGCCCCAGTTCGCGCCGTACGGCACGTAGGTGTTTTGGTAGTACGGCACCTGCTGGGTGGTGTCCGAGTAATCGTACTGGTACGTGTACGAGTAGGCGGCCGCGGTGGCGGGAGCCAGAAGGGCGGCGGTGGCCAACAGGCCGGCCAGGGCGTGAGAGAGTTTTGACATAGGAGGCGTAGTCTACGTTCAAACGACTTTCCCGCAAGTTACGGGGCGTCAAAAAGCCATTTTGTCCAATCGGGAGGGTTTTCTGCTGTTTCTCACGATATGCGAAGCCCGAAGATATCAGCCTTCATTTGCTCTTGTTAAGCAAACTTTACTGACCATAATGGGCCCGTTCCGCCGCTCTTTCCCAACGGTGTTTGCATGTCGGGTATCGTCCCCGCGGTGGTTTTCGCCGCACTCGTCGGTACGGTTACGGTTCTCCTCGCTCGGTTCACGACCGCAAAGGGCGCCATGCAACTGGCATCCGAGGTCACCGAGGCCCAAAAGTCGGCGAGGAGCTTCGCGCTCTTCGTCGCCATCATCGCGACCCTCACGGGCGCGGCGGTGGTCTACTTCCTCTTCCCCCAGAAGCAAGCCGGAGCCGTGGCGCTGGGGATCATCAGCGTCGTGATGATCGCAGTCCTCAGCTTCGTCATTCATGCCACCATGGCCCCCCGGCCTCCGAGGAACTGACAGCCGCACGAGCGGCAACCGAATAATCAACGAGGTGCCCGCGTAGGGTGCCTCACACATAGGCGGAACAACCGGCAGCACATTGGGTGCTGCCGGGCCTTCAATGTGTCCGGATGGCCGAAGCGAGAGGAAAACGACATTCGTCAGACTGTAAATTAACATTATGGGAGAAATATAAATATATAAGGCCATTGGTCTATAGAATTATCAAAGAGGCTGGCGATACTGATTGCAGTTCCGCCGTTCCTTCAAAGGATTCCCATGACCGGTCTGATTCTCGCGATCGCCTACGGCGTCGCCACGGGCCTCCCGGCCCTGTACTTCCTCTACCGCAACTGCGGGCGCAACGGCTACCAGATCCAGAACGACCTGCCGCTGAGCTTCAAGCAGAAGTGTGAGAACGTCCTGTTCGTGACCGTCGTCGTTGTGGGCACCGGCTGCGGCTGCTGGATCGTCAACGCCACCTTCGTGAGCTCGGGCTACGGCTCGTTGCTCGCCGGCCTCCTCGTGAGCGCCGTCACGGGGGCGATGACCCTGATCCTCGGCTGCTTCTTGGTCCCCGACACGGAGCTGTACTACAGCGAAAGCTGGCACACCCGCGTGCGGGAGAAGCACGACGTGATCCGCCAGTACGGCTTCACCGGTGCCGTGGCGCGCATGCGCAACCACCACGGCAAGTAACCCATCCCTGAAACCGGGTGCCCGACGGGGTGCCCACAACCAATCCGGGTGTCGCAAGATACCCACCACCTAGGCGGAACTACCGGCAGCGTGTACCACGCGCTGCCGGGCCTTTTTGTTATCGGTTTTCTGCGGCTATCCTCCGCGCAGAATTCGGCCTGCTTTCGCTTCGGGCACCATTTCGGGTGCTCTTGCAAGCACGCGGGCGCAGAGTGCGGATGTTTCCCCCCACCATTATGACCGAAGCCCTCACCATCACCGTCACCCCGGATGCCATCGAAGCACGCAAGGAAGGCGCGGATGACCCGGTCGCCCGTCACAGCCTGGAAACCATCCAAGGCATCCTGGGCTGGGACCGCCAGAAGCTGCTCGGCGTACTGGAGTATTCCCAGCGCATCCGTCTTCCGTTGCCGGTGGGCGGCAGCACTGCCGAATTGGCCCAAATGCTGCAGTTCAACGACAACTACGACCACCATCGCACGGTGCTCGACGAGCAGGAGGATGATTAGGCGTTCGCCTCGCTACTCCCAGTCGATGGGGTCCACGTCGATGCTCACGCCGCGCGTGTCCAAGTGTTGCAGCGCCGTGCGCGGGGATTTACCCTTCAGAAACACGCTCCACTTGCCGCCGCGTTTGCCGGGCAGGGGAGCGGCGGCCCAGGCGGTGCATTCCTCCGGGTTGGCTTTGTTGGCTTGTTCCACCAGCTCGCGCGCTTTCGGCTCGCCGCCGGTGCGGACGATCAGACGGATCATTTGCGTGACGGGCGGGTAGCCGGCCTCAGCGCGCAGCCGGATTTCGGCGTCCAGGTATTCGGGCAAGGCGCGTTTGGCCGACAGCGCGATTTCGGGCGTGTCGGGCCGGAACGTCTGCAGGATGACTTCCGCGTTCGGCTTTTCCGGCACGCGGCGCAGCAGGCTGCCGATGTGCTGCACCACCCGCTCGCCGGCGCGGAAGTGGGGGAGCGACAGGCCGATGTCGGCCACCAATATGGAGCCCAGCGTGACGTTCGGCAGTTCGGCCGCCTTCACCACCGGCTGGGTGCCGACCAGAATGTCGATGTCGCCGCCTTCGGCGCGCTTGAGCACGCTGCCGATGCTTTCGTCCTCCAGCGTTTCTTTGTCCACGCGCGCGATGCGGGCTTTGGGGAACAGGCGCTTGAGCGTCTGCTCCACGCGTTGCGTTCCCGCACCCACCGCGTGCAGCCGGTGCGAGCGGCAGTCGGGACAGACTTCGGGCACCGGCGCCACTTCCTCCGCGTGCTGGTCCACCAGGTACGGCTTGCCGTCCATCATGTGCACCGTCAGCGGAAGCGTGGTGTATTTGGACAGCAGCATGCGGCGGCAATCCAAGCACAGCAGTCCGGTCGCGCTGCCACGGCGGTTCATCAGCAGCACGGATTGCTCGCCGGCCTTCAGGCGTTTTTCGATCGCGCCGATGAGCGCGGTGGAAAGCGGGTAGTCCTTGCCGCTTTGCTCCTGCGCCAAGTCGATGACGCGGATGGCCGGGATGCCAGGCGTGGGTTCGCCGGCGTGCACCAGCGAGAAGCGCGGGCTGATGCCGACGGCGTGCTTCCAGCTTTCCAGCGACGGGGTCGCCGAGCAGAGCACCAGCTTGGCTCCCGACGATTTGCACAGCACCTCGGCGGTGTGGCGGGCGTGGTAGCGGGGCGCCTGCTCGTTCTTGTACGTCCACTCGTGTTCGTCATCCACGATCACCAGCCCCAGGTCCGGCAGCGGCGAAAACAGCGCGGTGCGCGTGCCGACCACCACGTGCGGGTGCGGAGTGCGGAGCGCGCGCCACTGGCGGCGGCGTTCCAGCGGCGTCATGGCGCTGAGCGCCAGCGACACGGGTATGCCGAGCTCGGCTTCCAGCCGGATGCGCAGGCGTTCGGCGCTGACGACGTCGGCCGTGAGCACGATGGTCGCGTGGCCGCCCTTGGCCGCGCCGGCGGCGAGTGCCGCGAACAGCTTGGCCCGGTTGATGCCGCCGGAATCGATGAGCAGGCTCGGCCGGGTGTCGGCCAGGATGCTCTTCATCACGGTTTTTTCGGTCGCGTTCAGCGCGGGCGTGTTGGGTGCGCCGTGCTGCGGCAGGACGACTTCCTCGGTGCGTTGCCCGGCGATGAGCATGCCTTTCCCGGCCATGGCCTTGAGCACGCTTCCGGTGGCGCCGGTTTCTTCCTGCAGGTCGTAGGCGGACACCGGTTCCTGGCGGTCCTTGAGATATTCGATGACCGCCAGCTGGCGTTTGCCGCGCGGGGTCGGGACGTTCTTGGCCGGCGCGTACGTGGTGACGCTGATGGGCAGCAACAGCGACCACGGCGGCGGCGGGAGCATGACCTGGAGCACGTGCCGCAGCGTGCAGCAGTAGTAGCCGGCCATCCACACGGCGGTCTTCACCAACGCGGGCGGCAACAGTGGGAACTCGCCCAGCACCTGCTGGACGTCTTTCAGCTCGTACGCGCGCTGCATCGCTTTCTCCTTCGTCTGCAGCACCACGCCTTCCACGTGACTGTTGCGGAGCGGGACCTTCACCAAACTGCCGGGCGTGATGTTGCCGGTCGCGGCGTAGCTGAGACCGTTGCCGATGCCGCCGGAGCGTGACGCGAGGACGACGGAGACCTCCATAGGGGGCGATTGTACCCCAGAACGGAAACAGGGGAGACAGGGGATTCAAGGGAGGCAGGGGTTCTCCTGTTTCTCCTGCATCTCATTCCTTCCCGTGGCCTTTGGGGGCATCAATCCACATGGCGGCACAGGACACTATCAACAGGGCGACGGGAATCAGCATCTGCCGGTAGAACGATTCCGCCTTCAGCAGGAACTGCACGTTGGGCGTGAACATGTACGTGAACAGCACCAGCCCGAACGTAAACAGCCCCCACAGCGCCACGATCGCGTGGCGGCACGAGACGAGCTTGGAGCCGCGCGACACCAGAATGAACAGCACTGCGGTGACGGCCGGGATCACGTACCACGCGATGCCGAACGAGCCGCGGCTGAACAAACCCAAGATGACTTCTGGAAGCGCTTCGGGATGCCAGGCGATGGAGCCGTCGGTGCCGTGCGGCGTGAGGCTTAGGCCCCGGCTGAATGCGAGCGCCACCCAGAGTCCCGACGCCAGCAGCATCGGAATGGACGCGATGCCGGCGGGCCGGCGCATCGCTTTGTCCGAAAGCACGAGGACACCCACGATGCCGAGCCACGGCAACAGTCCGGCTTGGATGCCTTCCGATTTGGTCCACACCGCCATGGCCACCATGCCGCCGGACACCAGCAGCCAGCGGGTCGGATTCTTTTGTTCGGCGCGCAGCTGCACGGCCATGCACAGCGCGGCCGCCGACAGCGCCAGCGTCTGCACCAGCGTGATGTCGCCGAAGCCCTGGGCCAGGTGCAGGCCGAGCAGGGGAATGGTGAGCATGACCGTCATGGCGATGGTGGCGACGAACGCGCCGCGCAGGCGGCGGAGGATCAGCCAGACCGCGCCGAACGTTCCCAGCGACAGCAGGAAATGGATGGCATTCGCGGCGGTGTCGTTCCACTGCGGCTGGCCCTGGTTCACCGTGACCTGCAGGGCGTGGAACAGGAACGGGTAGTTGGGCTTGGCCATGCCGCGCGATTCATCGGCGTCGAACGCCATCGCTCCGTCCATGTACGAAATCTGCGAGCGCATGGTCCAGTTGGTGGCGCTGTCGTACTGGAACGTGGGCAGCAGCACGGCGTGCGCCAAGGAGTAGACGGCGGTGATGCCGAGAAGGACGATGCAGAAAGCAATGATGAATTTCCTTGAGAGGGAAACAGGTGAGAGAGGGGAGTCAGGCGAGGCGGGGGTTGTCGGCCATTTCCATGCCACGAACGCGCGGGCGGCGATGATGACGCCGTGGCCGAGCAGCAGGCTCAGCGGCGCGAGGGGGACCCCGGCGAACGTGAAGAGACAGACGATCACCACGTTCGTCAGCGCGGCCATGGGCAGTGCCAGGCACAGACGCAGCCAGGCGGATTCTTTGCCGAGGATCACGGTCGCCGCCGTCCAGCCCGAGAGCAGCAGTATGGCGGTCATGCCGACGAAGGCGGCGGTTTGCTCAATCATTGGGAAGGCGGCGGAACAGCTGGGTGCCATCGAAGAACGTGGTCGTCAGCTCGGCGTTGGTCTTGGCGTCGCCGCAGGTCAGCAGGCCGTTCTGAAACGACCAATCGATCTTCCCGGAAACGACGATGGAGTCGGCGTTCAGCGCGGCTTCTGCCGAGTCCGACACGGGCACCGGGTACGCGGCGTAGCGCAGGATTTTCTCGCGGAAGTTGGTGCCGTCGCGGCAGAAATACACGGAAGTTTCGGGGCCGCGCATCTTCAGGACCGCGCCGAGCGCGTGCATGGCACCCGCCTCGTCGTATACCCCGGCAGACCCGTAGTACTCGCCCAGGTGCTGGTGCGTGAACCGCGCCAGGTCCAGCGTCCAGCGCGCGCCGTACACGAGCATGCCCGCGCACAGCACGTACACGGCCAGCCGGACACCGTGCTCGGAGCGCCGCCGCGCGAACGCCGCGCCCGCGGCCAGCATGGCCAGCACGCCGAACCAGATGGTCACCGGCTGCGCCAGCACGCGGTACCCGCGCAACGCGTGGTAACTGTTGGGCGCGTAGGACTCCGGCGTGAACAGGTGCTTCGCGGCCGCGATGATTCCCGAAAGCACTGACGCGGGCGTGAACTCCACCTTGTAGAAGCCCGCCCGCACGTCTTGCGTGGCGGTGAGGATGTGTACCAGGTACGTCTTCACGCCGGGCGACCAGCCCGGACTGACCGTCAGGTCCACCACGGCCACACGCTCGCCGGCCGCCGGCAGCGTGAACCGCAGGAAGTCGGTCGGCACGTAGGACCCGTCCGGCTGCAGCGGCACCAGGAAAATTTCCAGCACGTCGGTGCTGCCGTACGTGATGCGCAGTTCGCGGCCGCCGCTTCCTTCCAGCTTCGTGCTCGTGCTGCCTTTGTTGCTCTGCAGCCCGCGCGTGACCGGTTCGGAGGAATCCACCGTTTCCGGCGTCACGTAGAGTTCGTCCCGTTGGGCGCTGGCCGCGTACGGCAAACACCAGGTGACCAGCAGCAAGCCGATGACCGCGGCGCGACGCATGGCCCGCAGTATAGCGTCCTTATTGCGAAAGCAGCAGTGCCGCCGACACGAGCAGGTTCCATGCGGCGACCACGGCCAGGAGCAGCGCCATCTTCACGCGGCGCGCGCGCTTGTAGAGGCGTTTGAACGCCAGCCAGTAGCCTGGAAGGATGCCCAGCGGCCACAGCACGCTCATCATGATCGACAGCAGCCAGTACACGTCGGCGGTGATGTGCGACCACACCTGCGCGCTGATAAGCGGATTGATGATCAGCAGCGTCACGCCCAGGATCGCCGCGCCAGGAAGTCCCAGCAGCGGCACAACGCCGAAGCATGCCAACGCGAAGGCACCCAGCACCACGAACAGCCCCGTGAGGTTCTTGGGGTAGACCGGCGTGTCGCGCAGGAAACGGATCATTGACGCATGATAAACACGCAATCCGGCCGGGCGCCAGCACTTTTCCGGCGTTTTGCTGTTTTACCAGCGTCCGCCGCGCCGTCCTCCTCCACCCCCGGTTCCGCCGCGCCGCCCGCCTCCGCCGCCTCCGCGACGGAAGTTGCCACCGCCTCCTCCGCGGCGCTGCTGCTGTTGCGGCGGGCCGTCGAACAAGGGCGGCACGTCGCCGATGCTGGTTTTCTTCAGCGGGTTTTGGATCAGTCGCTCGATGTCGCGGATCTCGGAGCGCTGGTCGGGCGTGGCCAACGAAATGGCGCGGCCCTTCATGCCGGCGCGTCCCGTGCGTCCGATGCGGTGCACGTAGTCCTCGGCGTTGGTCGGCAGGTCGTAGTTGATGACGAGTTCGATGCCGGTGACGTCGATGCCGCGCGCGGCGATGTCGGTGGCGATGAGCACGCGGTACTTGCCGTTCTTGAATCCTTCCAGCGCTTCGCGCCGCTGGCTGAGCGAGCGGTTGCTGTGGATTTCGGCGGCGCTGTGACCCATGGTCTGCACGGCCTTGTTGATCTTCTTGGCGCCGTGCTTTGTGCGCGAGAACACGAGCACGCTGCCGCGGAATTCACCCAGCAGCTTGCCGAGCACCTGGAGCTTGTCGCCCATGCGGACGACGAACAGTTCCTGCTCCACGTTCTCGTTGGCGGTGCCGGGGCGCGCGACCTCGATGCGCAGCGGCAGCTTCATCTGCTTGGTGGCCAGGTTCACGATGTCGGCCGGCATGGTGGCCGAGAACAGCATGGTCTGACGTTCTTTGGGCACGTGCTTGAGGATCTCGTTGATCTGCGGGGCGAAGCCCATGTCCAGCATGCGGTCGGCTTCGTCCAGGACGAGGATGCTGACTTCGCGCAGCGTGATGCTGCGCTGCTGGAGGTGGTCGATGAGGCGGCCCGGGGTGGCGACCAGGATGCGCGGGTTGCGCTTGATCATCTGGCGCTGCAGGTGCATGGACGCGCCGCCGACGAACACCGCGGTGCGGATGCCGACGACCGGGGCGAACTTCTGCAGCGTCTCGTCGATCTGGTAGGCGAGTTCGCGCGTGGGGGCGATGATCAGTCCGCGGCCGCCGTGCTGCTGCAGGCGCTGGAGCATGGGCAGGCCGAACGCCAGCGTCTTGCCGGTGCCGGTCTGCGCGATGCCGATGATGTCCTTGCCCTCGATGCACACCGGGATGGACTTGTGCTGGATGGGCGTGGGCGCCTTGAAGCCGATCTTGTCGAGGCGGTCCAAAAGGGCGGGCGCGATGCCGAGTCCTCCGAACGTGGTGTTCGGGGCGGTTTCAGGGGCTTGCGGAGCGGTCGGAAGTGTCATGACATCGCATTGTAGACCGTTTTTCCAAGTTCTCCTATGCGATTTTCGCGGCTGCTAGCGGAACAAAGACGGCAGTTGGCTGCGCTTGGCACGGTCGGGTTCCGGGTTCAATGCTTCCACCGCCGCGTCGGCCAGCTGGGCGGCGGTGATTTCGCCGTCTCCTTTCTTGCGGCCCTGGGCGTCGGTGGAGCCGTGGACGAACCCCTGCTTGATGCCATGGCGCCCGCCGCCGAACATCCATGCGCACGATACGTCGCCGTGGTCGCGGCCGGGCGGCGAAGAACTGAAGCCGAATCCGTCATCATCGCCCCCGCCTCCATTCATCCGGTTGGTCCGGCCGAACTCCGACGACATCACCACCACGGTTTTCTCCAGCAGGCCCCGTTCGGCCAGCTCCGTGATGAACGTCGCCAGCGCGCGGTCCATCACCGGCTCCTGGGCGCGCGTGCCGTCCGCCAGGTACTGGTGCAGGTCGTGGTACCCCAGCCGGATGCCGATGGCGCCGACGATGTCTTGTTCCACCAGTTTGCGGACCGTCAGGAGCATGGGCGCGATCGAACGCACCGAGGCGGTGGTCACCCAGTTGCCCTGCGCGGTTTCGCGCGGAAGTCCGCCGTACGCCTCCAGTTCCTTGTCGGTGATCTCCAGCGCGCTGCCCGCGCGGCGCATCACCGCGATGGCCTGCGCGCGGATGCGATCCATGCGCTCGGCGGCGGGACTGTGGATGACCGGCGCGTCGCGTTCCAGCGCCTCCAGCAGCGGCACCTGGTCGCGCTCCATCCGCTCGCTCATGGGCCGGATTTGCGGCGCCTGCAGCCGGCGCTCGGCCGGGTCGTAGGCCATGTTGAGCATGTACCTCGGCACGCCCCACGCCAGCGGGTCGTAGTCGAACCCGTGGATGACGTCGGGGGATTTGGCGAAGAACGGTTGCACGCCGCCGTTGCTTTGGGCGTGCGCGGAAAGCAGGTGCGGTCCGTCTTCTTGGGTGCGGCGCAGACGCTGGCGCATGCCGGCAACGTGGTCCAGCGTTCCGGTGGTCACCACCGATCGCAGCAGCGTGCCGTGCTCCAGTCCGACCTTCGCCATGTGCGGGCAGTGTTCGGAAAAGCGCACGCCGGTCACGCCGGTGCCGATGGTGCCGAACGGACCGCGGATGGCGGCCTCCGCGTCGGGCTTGGGGTCGTAGGATTCGATGGAACTCTTGCCGCCGTCGAAGGAAATCCAGACGATGGTCGGCACGGTCTTTCGGATCCTGCGTCTCGCATTGCCGCGTTCCTGCGACACCGCCACGTCGGGCATGAAGAGCGAGACTCCGGCTGCCAGACCGCCGAGCAGCAGATCGCGCCGCGACGGGTGGCGTGGCTGGCCGGAGATGGAGTTGTTGTATGCGCGCATGGGTTCAGGCGGCGCGGCGGCGGACGACGAGTCCGGGCGCGCGGTCGGCGAAGTCGGGTTCTTTGCCCATGCCCTCCAGCGCCGCGTCGCGGAAGTTCGCGTCGGTGAAGGTCTGCGTGCCGCGTTTCGGATTGCCGGCATTGTCCGTTTCGCCGATCACCACCCCTCCGCGGATGAGTTCACCCGCCAGCACCGCGTTGTGCGTGTTCCAGTGGTCGCGTCCGGCGCTGCCGTTGAGGAGGGGAGTGCGGCCGAATTCACCGCGCGCCCAGAAGAGTCCGCGCCAGAGTCCGCGACGATGGTCGCTGATCAGTGCGGCCACCGCCTGGTCCATCTGCCGGGCGTGCAGGTCCATGAATTCATGGGTGTTGGAGTGCTTGTCCCAGTCCGGCGTGCGCAGCGTGATGGACTTCACGCGGCCGCTGGCTGCCAGGTTGCGCGCCAGCAGGAGCGCGGAGCCGAACGGAGTCTGGCCGTAGCGCCGCAAGTCGCGTTCGTCCAACTCGAACGACGCCATGTTGCCCTGCGCGATGTCGAACGCCAGTTCCTGGCGGGCATCCCATTTTTCCATCGCAGCACCGGACAAGGCTGATCGCGGGTTCAGTTTGCCCAGCAGCGCGCGCCTGCTCGTCAGCCGCTCCTGTTCTTCCGGCGTGGCGGCGGCCGGGGGTCCGTCGAACCGGTTGGTGCGAGGGTTCCAGCGGATTTCCAGCGCGTCGTTGGGGTGGTGCGGATCGCGGTAGATCTGGTTCGTGTCCACCAGCGGCATGTCACCGAAGATGTACGGCACGCCGCCGGGCTGTTGTTCACCCAGTTTCTTCGACAGCGTCGTCCTGGAGCCGCCGGTCAGCAACGCGTTGGCGTCGGCGTCGGTGTGGGTGAGGGATGTGGCGACCATCGTGCGGATGACCGCCATCTGGTCGGCGACCTCGGCCATGCGCGGGTAGTACGGCGCGAAGATCACGCCGCTGCGCGATTCGTTCGCGTCGCGCCGCGTGAATTGCTTGCCGATCATCCGCTCGCCGCCGTCGGGCTTCCAGTCGGCGAAATCCGTCTGCGGCATGCCGCCGTCCAAATACAGTCCGATGCTGGCCATCTCGCGCCTGCGCTCCTGAGCGGTGGCGGCCACCATGAACAGCGACCCGCCGAGCGTCGCGAGCGCACCGGCAAGAACCTCGCGTCTGCTTGGACCTTCCACGAAGGTCGATCGGCGGTGGGTGTTTGGTCGAACCATGGATTACAATTACGCCTGTCCACCCGGCTGGACAAAAAAATACCCGCGTCCCCTCTGGACATGGCTCTGTACGGCGACGATTTCATATCGCCATACGCCGCTTGCCCTAGCGGAAAAACGTGACCTGTTCGCGAATGTGTTATTTCGCGGAAACGTCGTCTTCCATGATGCCGAAGATGTTGCCGTCCACGTCGCGGAAATACGCGAGCCACCCGACGTTCGGGATCGCCATCTTGGGCATGGCCATGACGCCGCCGGCTTTCTCGGCTTTGAGCATCGTCTCGGACAAGTCCCTCACGCGGATGGTGCATACGAACGCGTTCACCGCGGCGCCCTCCGGCGCCGGGTCGCCCATGCGCTTGAACAGGCCGCCGTCGATGCCGTCCTCCTTTTTGTCGCCGGTGGTGATGAACCAGTAGTCGTGCTGCAGACCCTCGGCTTTCTTGAACTTCCATCCGAACACGTCCTTATAGAAGGCCATGGTTTTCTCCGGTTGGGAGGCGTGGATCTCGAAGTGGATGACGCGTGACATGGCGGGCAGCATACCACGCCGGCGGGCCTGGATCGCGGCGCGTTCGCGTGCAAAATATTTGACGAACCTGTGTTTTTGACCGGATGATACTTTCATGGCGAAATCAAAAAACCGCGTGAGCGTGGTCGGTACCGTCATCGCCGTTGCCGAGCGTCTGAGTGCCGAGGAGGTCGACGCGAGCCGTGCGGTCCAGCTGGCGCGCAACGGCCTGACCTTCACCGATATCGGCGCCGAATTGCTGCCGCACATCGACGTGCGCGTGGCGCAGATGGCCGTGGCACGCGCATTACGCGCCGTGTTGGACCCAGACGAGTACGAGGAGATTCGCGACCGCAATCAGCAAAACGGCACCACGGAAGGCGGCTATGCCATGTTCCCGGCCGGAACCGACCGCGATCCGCGGCTGGTGGCCGCATGCGATTGCAAGTCCGGCTGGGCGGATGACGAACTGACGGATTTGGTCCGGCTGGCGCTCAGCGAGGAGTGTCATTTCGTTGCCGGTCGGTTCAAGGGTCAGACGTCGTGGCGCGTGGTCGCGCAGAAGCTGAATGATAAATATATAGACCGCAGGCCCATGCGCAACGCCAATGGCGTGATGCGGCGCTACAAGCGCATGCTTGCGGAACAACCCGACGGGACTGTCGATGAGGCCGGAAACCTGTAAGATCGGGCGGCCCCATTCCTTCTTTCCATGAACGCCCGCTACCTGCAGCCGCTCGCCGCGCTGTTCGTCACCACGCTCATCATTTCGAACATCATCGCGTCCAAGATCGGATCGTTCGGCGGATTCTTCATGCCCGTCGGCGTTGTCATCTTCCCGCTGGCGTACGTCCTCGGAGACGTACTGACGGAGGTCTACGGTTACGGCGTCATGCGCCGCGTCATCTGGACCGGCTTCCTGTGCAACCTGCTGGCCGTGCTGATCCTGTGGGTGGCCCGCGTACTGCCGCCGGCCCCCTTCTACGCCGACCAGGCCGCATTCGACGCGGTGCTCGGGTCCACGCCGCGCATCCTTGCCGCGTCGTTCGTGGCGTACCTCATCGGCTCGTTCAGCAACGCGCTGATCATGGCCAAGCTGAAAGTGAAGACGCAGGGGCGCTTCTTGTGGCTGCGCATGATCACGTCCACCATCGTCGGCGAAGGATTGGATTCGTTCGTCTTCATCCTGCTGGCGTTCGGCGGCGTGTTCCCGGGCGGGCAGGTCGTCATGCTGGCGGTCACGCAGTGGGTGTTCAAACTGGCGTTCGAAGTGGTCGTGGTGCCGGTCTCGTACGCCGTCGTCGCGTGGCTGAAGCGCGCCGAGAAGACGGATCACTACGATCGCGCCACCAACTTCAATCCGTTACACTTCTGACATGCCCACCTCGAAAGACGACCTGAAGCCGCTGACCAAACTCGGAACCAAAGCCAAGGCCGAGCGGAGCCTGGAGGCGTTCCCGAACCATGCGCCCGGCGAACTGGAAGTGGTGCTGCACTGCAACGAGTTCACGTGCGTGTGTCCGCTTACCGGCCAGCCGGACTTCGCGCGGATTGAAATCCGTTATGTGCCCGACAAGCACGTGGTGGAGAGCAAGTCCATGAAGCTGTACCTGGAAACGTTCCGTAACGAAGGCGTGTTCCACGAGCACCTGGCTGTGGACATCGGCAAAGACTTCATGAAGTTCATCAAGCCCAAGAGCGTGGCCGTCACCGTGCGGTTCAACGTCCGCGGCGGCATCGCCATCGACGCGACCTGGAAGCACGGTTGCTAGCCGTTGTTTTCGTACGCGAGGGGGTCTTCTTTTCCGATGCTCGCGAACGCTTCCAGCCGCTCGCCGCATGCGCCGCACGCCCCGCACGCTTTGTCACGGCCGTTGTAGCACGTCCAGGTGCGGGCATAGTCCACCGGCGGCGACAGCTGCATGCCGATCTCCAGGATCTCGCGCTTGGTCATGCGCTGGAACGGGGCGTAGACCGTGAACGGCTGCCAGTCCGACAGCTCGATCGCCGCGCGGAAGGCATCGATGAATTCGGCCCGGCAGTCGGGGTAGATGGCATGGTCGCCGGCGTGCACCCCCAGCGTGAGGAATTCCAGCTTCCGGCTCTGGCCGAAGCCGGCCGCGATGGCGGCCATGATCATGTTGCGGTTGGGGACCACGGTCCGCTTCATGCTCTCTTCTTCGTAGTGGCCTTTCGGCACGTCGGCGCCGCCCCGGAGCAGCGTGCTTGAAAACAGTTCGGCGACGAACGGCAGCGCCACGACGTGATGCTCCACGCCCAGCGCCTCGCACTGGTGCTTGGCGCAATCCAGTTCCTTGGCGTGTTTCTGGCCGTAATCGAACGAAACGGCCGCCATCTTGCACCCGCGGTGCCGCACCAAAAAATGCAGCAGGGTCGCGGAGTCCATGCCGCCTGACAAGATGTGAACGCCCGACGAGCGTTCCGGCGGAAGCGACGCGGCGTCGGCGTATTTGCCGAGGATGTTTTGGATGTTCCTCACGATGCTACGCGAGCGAGAACGGGTTGAAGTCCGTGCCCTTGTCGTAGAAGTCCTCGTGCTCGGCGCGTTTCAGGAAGCCGGTCACGGCGTAGGTCACGGGCGTGAACAGCACTTCGATGGCGACTTTGAAGACGTAGTTGGCGACGATCAGGCTGAATGCGATTTCCCACGGGAAGACGCCGAACGCGCAGGCCACTGCGACGAACACGCCGGTGTCCAGCGCCTGGCCGATCAGTGTTGAGCCGATGGTGCGCGCCCAGAGCTTTTTGCCGTGCATGGCGACCTTCATCTTGGCCAGCACGAACGAGTTGGCGAATTCACCCAGGAAGTACGCCGTCAGGCTGGCGACGATGATGCCTCCGGTGCTCACGCCGCCGAGGATGGCCGCGTAGGCTTCGTTGCCGGCGTAGTCGAGCCACATCGCCTCGCCGGGCATGCGCTGGATGGCCCATAGGCTCAGGGTCATGAGCACCGACGCCGCGAACCCGACCCAAATGACCCGCCGGGCTTTCGCGAAGCCGTACACTTCCGTGAGGATGTCGCTGAAGATGTAGCTGAGCGGGAACAGCAGCGTGCCGGCGTCGAACGATAACCGCAGCCACCCCACGGACACGCCCCAGTCCACGATCTTGGCCGAAGACGCCACGTTGCTGATCAGCAAGACCGCGACGAACGCGGCCATGACGAGGTCGAAGTAGCGGTGGGTTTTCATGGACGGGAGATTAGTGGACGGCAAGAGCGAAGAAGACCGCTTCGATCGCCAGCACGACGGCTGCGCACAGCACGCCGATGATGAGCCAGGCGCCGATCTTCGCGAGGCGGGAGACGGGTTTTGCCGGAGCGGGGGAGTCGGTCATGGCGCCGATGCTATCAAGCGCGTCGGGGAATTGACAGTCCTCCGCGATGCGGCAGAATAGCCCGCTATGGCCGGAATCGAGCTCCCCGGACGGCACGAGAACATGTACGAGGTCAATTTTGACCGGTACGAACCCAAGGCGCTGGTCATCGATCTGGTCCGGCAGTGCACCGAGCGCTGCAGACACTGCGTGGTGGCTGCCGCACCGGACCGCCGGGAGCGGCTTGGTGCCGGCCATGCGAAGACCGCCATCACCGATGCGGCTCGCAACGGCTTTGCGTCGGTGTCGTTCTACGGCGGCGAGCCGTTCGTGGCCAAGCAGGAGTTATACGAGGGCGTGATGCACGTGCTCGAGCACGGCATGCATGCGCAGATCATGACCAACGGATTCTGGGGCCGCACACCCGAGTCCGCGCGCCAGATGTTCGCCAGACTCCATGCCTTGCGGCCGAACGGCGACGAGGCGATGTCGGTCAACGTCAGCACCGACGAGTTCCATACCCAGGTGCCGCACGCGTCCATCGGCAACATCGTGGCGGCGTGGGCGGAGGCGCCGGACGGCATCGACTTGAACCTGGCCATCGGCGACTCCGGGTTGCCCGACTACGTCCAAAACACCATGAACACGATCCTCGACACCGCGGACGCCTGCCTGCTCCCGAGAGGCATGCGGACGTGCGATCACAACGATCCGCTGACCGGGAAATACGGCGTGGCAGTCGTGGACAAGTTCCTGACCATCCCGGACAATCTTTCCCCGGCCGGATGCCTGGAGCTCTTCGAACGGGAGGACATGCTGCCTCCGGATGTCATCGATGTCATCCAGGCCCAGGGATTCAAGACCTTCAACCAGGTGTTCCTGTTTCTGCGGCACAACGGCCTGTCGCTTCTGGTGCAGACGCCGGAGAACAAGGCGGCCGGCGTGTGCCAGATGGGCCGCTACAAGCCGAACAAGATCATGCAGTTCCGTTCGTACACCATCAACCTGTTCGGCGCGGGCCGCGAACTGCAGGGCGACGTCGCGCTGCGCAGACGCATCGCCAGGACGCACGAGGGTGCGGACCCGGAGGTGAACATCCACGAGTACCGCTCGCTCTTGATGCTCGGCAACGACAACAAGTTTTACGCGTCTCCGATCCACCTGCAGCACCGCGTGCGGCCGCTGGGCGAGAACACGGGCCACGCCATCCGGGGCGTTATCGACCTGGTGAACGAGGGCGAGACGCTCAGCGGCATCCTGCGCATGCAGGACGTGAGCATGGCGAAGATGTACCTGCTGAATTCCGGCGATTACGAAGGCTACGACCGCTTCTGCGCGCTGGAAAAAGAAGGGCTGATTCACGAGGCGCTGGAGGTGTTCCTGCTTTCTGCGAAGGCGATTCAGGCGCTGCCCAGGACGTGGTCGCTCTACCGCGGCCGCTGAGCCTGCCGTACACTTCCGGCATGCCGCAGGTCTGGATGGTGTGCGCCGGGTTGTCGCTCGTCTTCTGGGGACTGTGGGGCGTGTTCGGAAAATTGGCCAGCAGCGGCGGCATGCCAGCCAAGACCATTTTCGTCATCGAAACCGTCGTGGCGCTGTTGGTGGCCGTGGCGTGGCTGGCGTTCTCCGGCTTCAGGGTCGAGCTGCATTCGAAGGCCGTCGTGTGGGCGGTACTCACCGGGCTTACGCTGGGTTTGGGCCAACTGTTTTTCTTCCTGGCGCTGTCGCGCGGCAAGGTATCGTTGGTCATCGGACTCACGTCGCTGTATCCGCTCATCACCATCGGCCTGGCGTTCCTGTTCCTCAAGGAGCAGGTCAGCTGGACTCAAGGGCTGGGGATCGCGCTGGCCGCCATGGCGGTGCCGCTGCTGGCGTTCTAGACAAAAAATAATAAATATCGTATTTTGTGTTTATGATCAATGAGCCGGAACCCGGAGGCTTTCACGACGGCGCCGAGCTTGGGGCGGACCCGTATCAGCCCGGCGGAGAACTGCATGGGACAGCCGAGCCGCGGAAACTCGAGGCGAACGTGGAATCGCCGGACTCGGAACTTGGCCGCGCCGTGGGGTTGATGAACGCCCGGTTCGGCATGCCAGGATCGGTCGTGTATCCGGGTTGCGGCGACCATGTGATCGACGGGTTGTTCCCGGGCGCCGAGGTGGTGTACGTGGATCCGTCGGAACAGGGAATTGCGCTCATCCGGGCCGCCATCGGGAACGACGTGCGGGCGCATGTAGCGGGAGCCGCGGAGATGGCGGAACGCGAGCCGGAACGGTTCGACATGTTGTTCTCGCTCAACACCCATGCCGACATGGCCGACCAGCTGCGGTGCGTGCGGCCGGGGGGAGTCGTGTTCTGCAACAACTACTTCGGCACGCGTGACGCGGAGGAGGCGCTGAAGGAAGGTTGCGTGCTCGAGGCCGTGGTGTTGCGGGGCGAGGAAGATGATGCCGAGTCGTTGCTGCGCACGGAAGATGTCGGGGAGTACGCCGAATTCGACGCGTCGTTAGCGGCAAATCATATCGGTTGCAGACTGAAAAAGAAGGCGGACTACTATGTGCTGCGGAAGCCCGTGGCGGCCAAGGAGTAGATGGTCCGGGCGGCGGCACCCATGCGCTCCGCGCCGCTGCCCCAAACCAGACGCGCCCCGCGCATACTTTTTTGGCCCGCTTCGCGAGCGCAACTGAGCTACGCGTCTGTAGTTTTTGGTCGGGGCGGTGGGACTCGAACTCACGGCCTCCTGGTCCCAAACCAGGCGCTCTACCAACTGAGCTACGCCCCGACTTCGGCCATAGTACCCGAATCCGGGATGCGTCGCCCGATGATTACTGCGCTCCCGTTTCCGGGTCCATCTGGGGCTGCGGCCGGTCTTCGCGGCTGGTGATCATCACCGTGCTGCGGGTGTCTTGGTTGCCCGTCTGCCGCAGGAGCATCAGCTGGTAGGCGTACGTGGCGGCGACGTCGGCGAACGCCGGGCTGGGGGTGTCGCCCGGCGCCTTGATGCACACGGGGTGCTGGAAGCCAAGCAAACGGGTGAACTCGTCGCCGAACACCTTGCGCAAGTCGAACCACTGGAGGAAGTTGTATTCCGGGCGGGTCGTGAACGGTGGAATGGGCGGCGCAAGCATGACGAAGCGTGACAGTGAGCCTTTGTGGTGCTGAAAGCGGGCTGCGTAGGTCATTGCCAGTGAGCGCGCCTCTTCGCGCGCCATCTCGCGCAGCTTCTCAAGCGCCTGCTGGTCGCCGGCAGCGGCTTTGTCGTATTGCTCCTGCAACTCCATCCCACGCTGCGGGCGAAGCATGGACATCCTGCTGGCCAAGCGCTCGACGGGGTCGTTGGATCTGAGCGACGACTGGATCCCGTGCTCGATCGGCCGGAACAGACGCGGATGGAACGTGAGGTCGTACTTGTATTTTTCGGCCGGACTTCCCGGGCCCGCGCCGCCCGTGCGGGCGGCGGCGGACTGGCGCAGCAGGTGTTCCACCACCTGTTTGTCCAAGTCCCAGACGTCGCCTTCGTCGTTCGTGGTTTGCTCGTCAGGCGACTTGGTCTGCCTGATTATCGGACTTCCCAGAAAGCCTTTCCTGCCGGTCATGAAATCCGTGAGCGATTTGGGCGGGAGGGGTTGGCCGCCACCCCTCTCCTTTTTCTTTTTCACCTTTTCCTTGCGCCTGGCCTCACCGGGTACCGGGTGCCTGCGCAGGGTGTCTGCGTACGCCGAGCGCAGCGTGTCGGTGAGGTCCAGGCCTTTGAAGTTACTGGGAACGCCGAACACGACCGGAACAGACAGCCCGCCATAGACTTCTTTCTGTTGGCCGATCGTGTCGGTCAGCAGCCGCAGCAGGTGGCCGAAGCGTTCGCGCACGCTGTCCACCGATGCGGTGTCGATGGGGTGCTTCTCGGTTTGCTCCAGCCGGATGTCGTCTTCCTCGTATGCCGCTACGACGCTCGTGGACATCACCAAAGTGTCTTTCGTTTCGCCGTAGATCGCCGATGAGAGGGCCCGGTACACCTGTGCCATAGAGTAATACCATAGATTCATTCTCATATTTGTCAATAATTGGCTTGGACTTGCCACCATGTTCCAAAAATGACGAAATTATTGTATAATGCAAGTATGGCATTGACCGAAGGACCGCCGACCCCGGAGACCAATGATGTACAGCAGGTGCCGTTGCCCATCGGCACGCCGGTGTCGTTCCAGAAAGTGGATCCCGTCACCCGCGAGAACGTCGCCGGTTCACCGCTGACCGGCGGTTTCGTGCATGCGTCGGTGGGAAAGAAGGCCTATATCTACGACCCCAGGCGCGACGTGATCTCGGCCCCCGACATTCCGGGCAACCTGCACTACACGGGCAACACCAGCGCTCTCGACCGCATCGAGGTCCGAGGCGGCGTCTATTTTCTGCATACCGTTTCCAAGAGCGTTTACAAAGTGGAGGTCGGCTCCGGCGCTCCGGTCATCTATCTGCCCGACGCGGCCGAAATCAAGCGACTGAACGCGGTCCTGGTTCCGTCGCCGGAGGCCGTCAAAGAGGGTGCGGAAGGCACCCCCGCCGCCGTGGAAAGCACGGTTGCCGGCGAGGGCTGGACCGTCAGGGGCACCATCGCCTGGTTGCTGCGGCGCAAGAAGCAGTAGGCGTCAGTACGGCAGCTCCACGCGGTCGTCCGGGTGGTGTTCGTTGTGCAGCGCGACGACCTCGCGCAGGTTGCGCATGCCCGACCAGTCCATCAGCGCTTCGCGGCTCTTTTCCGTGCCGAACAGCCTGGCGCGGATCTGCCGGAACATGTCGTCGAACAGCGGGTGCCGGGTGGTGTTGCCGTTGATGCCGAAGTGGCACATGTGGCTCAGCCACGCATCGTGGAAGTCCGTGGACGGCTGCCCGTCCGAACCGCGGCGCGGGCGTCCCTTTTGCGCAAGCAGCCAATGCGCGTCGGACTTCACCACGTATCGTGCGATGTCCGGCAGCAGCGCCTCGGCATCGGACGGGTCGGTCCCGGCATACAGTTTCAGCTTCTCGGCCTGCGACTGCAGCTGGTCGTCCACCGAGCCCATGTCGATGCGTTCGTGCATCGCCTGGTTGGAGACGAACCTAAGAACGCGCTCCCGGACGCCGGCGATCACGTCGCCCACGACGACCATGTCCGGCCGCCATTCCAGCCTGGCCGACGCGTAGTGGATCAGTTTTGCCACGCCGTCGGTGCCGCCCTGCGACAGGCGGTTGACGGTGAACAGCAGCCTGCCCGCCGCTTGCATGGAGTACGGTTCCGGCACGTACGTGCTCGTTTCGGCCGCCGGCGTTTCGCGGAGTTCGTTCATGAAGTGCGCCACTCTACGGATGGCGGCCGCCATGTCAAAAGAATCGCACGCGGTGAAACGGTGGTAGAATGGCCGCCTCATGGACCAGAACGCCCCGCTCGCGTACCGGCTGCGACCCAAGTCCTTGGACGAGTTCTTCGGCCAAGCCGATGTGGTGGGGCAGGGGACGGCGCTGCGCAAAAGCATCGAGAAAGACGCCCTGTCGTCGCTCATCTTCGCCGGCCCTCCCGGCACCGGCAAAACAACGCTGGCCAAGATCGTGGCCGAAACCACCAAGGCGCAGTTCATGCAGCTCAATGCCGTCACCAGCGGGGTGAAGGACATCAAGGAAGTCTGCGCCGGCGCCGAGCAGCTGAAGGCCAGTCTCGGCCAGCGCACGGTGCTGTTCGTCGACGAGATACACCGTTTCAACAAGAGCCAGCAGGACGCGCTGCTGCCGTCGGTCGAGAACGGCAACGTCATCCTGATCGGTGCCACCACCGAAAATCCGTATTTCTCGGTGAATTCCGCGCTCATCTCCCGGTCGCAGGTGTACATGCTCAAGCCGCACACGGTGGAAGATCTGGAAAAGATCCTCACCCGCGCGCTGCAACACGCCGACGGCTACGGCGGCAAGGTCACCATGCACAAGGACGCGGTGAAGAAGATCGCCGAGCTGGGCAACGGCGACGCGCGCATCGCGCTCAACCTGCTCGAGCTTTCCGTGCTGATGATCGGCACCAACATCTCGCGCGAAGCCGCCGAGAAGCTGCTCAAGCAGCGCGGCCACCGTTACGACAAGAAAGGCGAGGACCACTACGACACCGTCAGCGCGTTCATCAAAACCATGCGCGGGTCGGACCCGGACGCGGCGCTGGTGTGGCTGTACAAGATGTTGCTGTCGGGCGAGGAGCCCAGGTTCCTGCTGCGCCGCATGGCCATCTTCGCCAGCGAGGACGTGGGCAACGCCGATCCGCGCGCGCTGCCGTTCGTCACGTCGGCCTGGCAGGCGTTCGAGATGGTGGGCATGCCCGAGGGTGAGTATTTCCTGGCGCACGCGTGCGTGTACCTGGCCCAGGCTCCCAAGAGCAACGCCGTGACCGCGGCGATGGGCGCCGCCAAGGGTGCAGTCCAGTCGGCTCCGTCGTTGGAAGTGCCGTACCACCTGCGCAACGCGCCGGCGAAGGGCATGAAGGAACAGGGCTACGGCAAGGGGTACCAGTACGCGCACAACGCCGAGCAGGGCGTGGTTTCCGAGCACTACTTCCCGATCGGCATGCAGCCCAAGACCTTCTACGAGCCCACTGACCGGGGATTCGAAGCCGAGGTGTCCGAGCGCATCGCCCGCGCGAAAAGCATCATCAGGGCCGCGAAGACCGTCTGATGGGTTTCCAGGCCATGGCTTCCCACAGCCATGTTCGCCGTTGCGTAATTGCTAAAATGTAAAAATTGTGATATAATAAAGAAAACCCTTTCTCAGACCCAAAGATACACATGACCACCCTCGACCGCGTCCGTCTCTTCGCGCACGAACACGACGATATTCCGGCCTTCCACGCCGCGTATCTCGTGGGCACGTTCTTGGCCGCGGCCATCTTCAACCTGGGGTTTTTCCTGATCCTGATCGTCGCGCACATGTGCTTGGATTTCGTGAAGTATCGCGATTTCCACCGCTACAGCCTGGCCGAAACCATCTGGGCCATGTTCGTGGAAAACCTGATGGACGTCATGCTGTTCTTCATCGCGCTCACGTTCAGCATCTACACCAGCCATAGCTTCGCGCTGGCGGCCTTGTCCGGCTTCGCCCGCACCGAACTCACCATCGTGCGCGCGCTGGGTGTCTTGGTGCCCAAGATCGAAATCCTGCAGCATGCCCTCACCGTGCTGCTCAACATCCACGCGTACATGCACACGCCGCACGTCTTGCCGCATCACCGTCTGACCGACGGCCAGAAATGGGCGGTCTTCATCACCGTGGCGTGCATCTCCCTGCTCGGCATCGCATTCCTGATGTTCCATGGCCGCACCGACGAACTGGTGTGGATCTTGCAAAGCGAGTTGTCACTGCATCTGTAAGACTGCGGGACTCCTTGGACTCCGCGGAGTCCTTCTATGGGATTCCTGTTTGCTAGAAGGGAGTACCTTCAGGGAAGAGTTCTTTTTCCAGCTCCTTCAGCTGCGCCCGCCAGGTTCGCGACATTTCGCTTTCCTTGCCGCCGCCGTAGCGGACCAGGAAATCATCGAAACGCTCGTCTAAGGTCACGCGCTTGTCGAACATCACGCGCTTGTCGCTGTACGCGAGCACCTTCTGCTCGATGCTTCGGGCTTTGAACGCATCATCGGAGACGCCGTGCGCGCCGTGCGTCCGGATGATGCTGCCAACGACGGGGTACCCCATGGCGGCGACGAACCGTTCCGCGGCTTGCTCGTGCGGTTTGCCGTACGCGGCCCGGAGCGTTTCCCACGTCGCGGTCTGCGCGGGAGTCGGCGTGAAATACTGGTCGCCGGACAGACTGTTGAAATCCACGAACCGCAGCAGGTCGTGCAGCTTGGCAGCCGCCACCAGCGCTTTCTTGCGGATCACGGTGCCGTGTCCCAGCAGGTGGTCCGCCAGCGCCGAAGCCACCTTGGCCACCGCGGCCGTATGCTTGCGGATGTGCGCCGGCAAGGCGACCTCCTCGGTCCATTTCTTGATCTCGGCGGGTCCGGGGATGTCCGCGTCACGCAGGCTCAGGCGCAGACTGCGTTTGTCGGCGGACAGCTCGCGGATCTCCACCCGGATGTGCGGCTCGTCGTCCGGGGCCGGAATACGCTGGGCCCATTCGATCAGCCGTACGCCCGGCGCGTCTTCCGATGCCCGCAGGAAGTCCCGGGCCTGGGTGCGGTCCAGCCGGTACAGGTCGATGTGCGTCAAAACGCTTCCATACTGTTGTTCCAAGGCGTACGTCGGGCTGGTAACGGGCTCGGAAATACCCAATCCTTTGGCTAATCCTTGCGCGAAGACCGTCTTTCCGGCCCCCAGGTCGCCGGTCACATAGATGGTCAGCGGCAGCCGATAGAGGCTATTTGCCAGTGAAAGCCCGATTTTATGGGTTTCCAGGGCACTTGCGGTGGTAAAGGAGAGGGTTTCGATCATTGACTTTATTTACAAAATATAATACAATATATGCAAGTACAAAGAACATTACATCCTGACTCATTCTATCACCCCCAGCATGAAGCGCACCCGAGTGGGATTCCGCGTGCAGGCCCTGTATAAAGTGAAGAGGCAGTCGGCCGCGCACTACGCACGTCAGAAACTGTCGTTCATGGTGGCAGTGCTGTCGTTGCTCGCGTTCGTCATGGGCAACATGGTGGGCCAGCACGGCTGGTACGCTTTTTGGAAGTCCGTGCTCGGCAAAGGGGAGGAGACCATGATCGTGTTCACCGGAACCGTCCCGCCCATCGCGCAGGTGCCCGATTACCAGGCTTGGGCCATGTACGGCGGCGACAAGCGCCTGCACACGTATGCCCAGGTGCCGCAAAGCGTGCTGCGCCCGCTTCCCGAATACGACCCCGTCACCCTCGCCACCGACCAGCCGAGCTTCGCCCGCCAGGTGTACTCCACGCCGTGGGCCGCCGGCTACAACACGCCAAAGGGCGCCCATGCCGGCGTGGACATCGATGCGCCGCGCGGCACGCCCGTGGTCGCCATCGCGTCCGGCATCGTCGAGAAAGTCGCCATGACGGATTACGGCTTCGGCCATTACATCATGATCCGCCACCCCAACGTGCCGGACACGTCCAAACCCGACGGCGTTTCCACGATGTGGTCGACGTACGCCCACATGGATGTCCTGAGCGTGAAGGAAGGCGAAGTCGTCCGCAAAGGCCAGCAGATCGGAACCGTCGGCAACACCGGCACCGTGTTCGGCGCCACCGGTTACCACCTGTACTTCTCCGTCGACAACGAAGACGCGCCGTACCACCCGTACTGGCCGTTCACCAGCGGCGAAGCCAGCGCCGCGGGCCTGTCGTTCGTGAAGGCCGTCGACAGCACCCTGTACCGTGACCGCGTGCTGCAATACACCGTCAGTCCCATGCTGTTCGTGCAGCAGTACTTCAACGTGAGCAGCACGTTCGTGGCCATGGCCGATACGTCCAGCAGCAAGCCCGCATCCGAGGTTCCGGCGGTCAGGCTCACGTCCAAGGAGCTTGCCGCCAAGCGCCGCGCGGACCGCGTGTCGCGCCTGCCTGCCCCCTCGTCTTCGTCCGCCCCGGCTGTGCAGCATGCCGCCGCGCCGGAGCCCGTCGCGTCCTCTTCCTCGAGCGCCGCTCCGGTGATCGTGCAGGAGGCGTCCGTCGCCGATCCGCAGAGCGTGCAGTCCGTCATCGTCGGCACCAACACCGACGTCGACCGTCTGGAGATCACCCACAGCGGCCGCGCCGACCGCACCTGGCAGAAAGTGCAGATCAAGGCACTGGATACGAACGGCAACATCGTCCGCTCGCCGTCGTTCAACGACCGCCTGTACATCATCGCCACGTTCGGCGAGGCCGAAATCCGCCCCAACGAATTGTCGCCCATCGACTTCATCGGCGGCGTGGCCACGGTGAACGTGCTGCCGCGCGGACAAAAAACGCTCATCCTCGAAACCCGCGGCGCCTTCGACGCGAAGGGAGAGCCGATGCTCTATAACCGCTAGCGGTCAGACCTTGGCATGCTTGCCGGCGTCTTCGACGCGCTTGGCCTGCGCCCGCAGCGCGTTGATTTGCTGGATGCGCTGGAGCGTGTTGAAGGCGATGCGGCGCACGCGTACAGCGGTGCCGGGCGACTGCCGTAGAGGCAGCCAGTAGATGAAGTCCAAGAGCTCCGCATGGTGCTCGCCGGAAGCCTGCAGCGTTTCGACGGTGATTTCCGGCCCCTCGTATTCGCCGCCTTCCGACGTGCGGCGGTGTTGGTCGAACAAGCGCACCAACTGAGCGGTCTTGCGGTGTTTCAGTACGTTGTCGAACGTGCAATCCGCCACCTCCTTCGGGGAGAGCCGCATGGCCGGGCCCTTCACCTCGTTGTCACCGTCCTGGTCCGTGTACTTGTGCTCGTCGAGCTTCGTGGAGTATGCGGCGAGTTCGATCGTGGGTTCGCGTCCGGCCATGGGAATGGGGGAAGGAAGTATCCAACGATAGGCCTCTCAGTCCCGCTCAGTCAATTCTTTTTGACATCCCTGCGCCGGGCGTACCGGTTCACCGAGAACACCGCTGCCAGCAGAACGAGGGCCGCGATGCCTTTTTGTTCGGTGTTCAAAAACAGTGCGATGCCGCCGAACGCCGTGCTCACCGCGGCCGTGAACACCACGACCTGGCGCGCACTCCAGCCGCGCGCCAGCAGCAGGTGATGCAGATGGTCGCGGCCGCCTTTGAACGGCGACTGCCTGCGCGACAGGCGGCTGACGATGACGAACGCCGCGTCGATGAGCGGGATGCCGATGGCCAGGAACGCGGTCGCCACTTTGCCGCCCTGGTAGACGCCCAGCAGCCCGAGCATGAGGCCGAAGAACATGGACCCGCTGTCGCCCATGAGCACCTTGCCGGGCGGAAAGTCGAAGCAGCATGCGGCCAGCGCGATGGCCGCGAGCGTGAACGCGATCATCGCCACCTCGGGCTGGCCGTTGCGCAGCAGCGCCAGCAGGCCGAGCATCGTGAACCCGATGGTCGAGAGAATGCTGACCTGCCCCGGGATGCCGTCGAACCAGTTGAGCGCGTTGGTGGTCAGCAGCAGCCAGCCGACGGTGAACACGCCGCTCCACAGCGGCAGCGGGCCGAACAGTCCGGTCTGGATGTCCACGGTGTCGAGCTTGAGGATGCCGCCGAGCGGATTCGTGATGGTGTACATGCGCGATCCTGCCGCGAAAATCAGTGTGCAGACCACCACCTGTACCGCAAGCCGGAGCCAAAAGGGGAGGGGAGTGCGATCATCGATGAAGCTCACGGCCGCGAGCATGGCCACACCGGCGACCATCGCCGTTTCACGCAGTCCCAGCGGCACCGCGATGCAAAACAGCAGCAGGAATGTCAGGCTGCAGATGACGCCGGTCGGGTAGGGGATGCGCCCGCGCTTGTGGCCGTAGCGTTCGGGAAAATCCAGCAGGCCCCACCTGGGGAACATTCGCAGCGCGGCCCAGTGGCCGAGGAACGTGAGCAACAGCGCGGCGGCCGGCAGGACGAACAGTGGAGACATTCGCTGTCAGTATAGAGGACTCTTGGCGGCGGCTGGAATGATGCATCGGGAGTCCAAAGACTCCAAGGAGTCCAGGGAGTCCGATACACTCGCCCCATGACACGCTTCGTCATCGGCTACCTGGGCGCCAAAGCTCCTCAAGGCGGGCGAAAGTTCTGGAACGCGCTGTTTCAAGAGCGCGGCATCGACGCGTTCTGCGATTCGTACCCGACTCTCACGCGTGACGATGTGCAGCAGCGTCTGAGCGAGATGTTCCTGCTCGAGAGGCGCGGGTACATGATTGCGCCCGAGCTGCAGCCGTATCTGCCCGAATTGCTGGATGCCATGCCGGAGCAGGGGAGTGTCGACACCGTGGTGAACGACGGCGGCGTGCTGAAGGGTTACGCCACCGGTGGCGACGCGGAAACGCGCATGACATTGTGGCTCCGAGGCTAGAATTGCGGTGGGGGAGTCGGACGGAAGGGGAGTCCCCCATTTGACTTGGGAGGGTCTTTGCCGCGCCGTGAGTGGCGAACCCGGCACCCGGGCGGTAGAGTCCACCCATGCCCACGTACAACACGCTCAACGACGCAAAATTGAAGGGAAAGAAGGTTTTACTGCGCGCCGGTTTCGATTTGCCGATGGACAATGGGAAGGTGTCCGACCAGACGCGCGTCGAAGCGATCGAGCACACCATGCGCCACATCCTGGATGCCGGTGCGGTGCTGATCCTCATGGCGCACCAGGGGCGCCCGAAGGACGGTCCGGATCCGCAGTTCAGTCAAAAGCCCATCGTGCCGGTGCTGGAAAAACTGCTGAAGACCACCGTGCATTTCGCCTCGGATTGCATCGGCAAGCCGGCCAAGGACGCGGTGGCCAAGGCCAAGCCTGGCGAGGTGGTGCTGCTGGAGAACCTGCGTTTCCACAAGGAAGAGAAGAAGAACGATCCCGCGTTCGCCAAGGAGCTCGCGTCGCTGGCCGACGTGTACGTGAACGACGCGTTCACCAACTGCCACCGCGACCACGCCAGCATGATCGGCGTGCCGACATTGCTTCCGTCGTACATGGGTTTTTCGCTGGAAGAGGAGGTAAAGCACCTCAGTCCGGTTCTCGATGATCCCAAGCATCCGCTGGTGCTCATCATCAGCGGCGCGAAGATGGAAACCAAGGTGCCGGTCATCAAGCGGTTCCTGGACAAGGGCGAGCACATCCTGCTCGGCGGCTGCATCGCCAACACGTTCATCGCCGCGCGCGGTTTCGACGTCGGCGAATCCAAGTACGACGAGGCGGGCATCGAGCCGGCTCAGGAATTCATGCTGGAGAGCCAGAAGGACGGCAAGGCCAAGATCCACGTGCCCCGCGACGTCATCGTGGCGGATGATCCGGACGCCAAGGCGGTCGTGGACCTGCCGGTGGACGACGTGCTGGGCGCCATGAAGATCTTCGACCTCGGCGCGGTGACCGTGAAGCGCTATTGCGAGTACCTGGCCGCCGCCAAAATGATCGTCTGGAACGGCCCGCTCGGCATGTACGAGAACGAGCAGTTCGCCGGAGCCAGCAAGGCCGTCACCGACGCCATCGTCCGGGCTACAGAAAAGGGTGCGGTGAGCATTCTCGGCGGAGGGGACACGGTCGATTTCCTGGCAAAGCACGGATACAAGACCGACAGCTTCACGTTCGTCAGCATGGGCGGCGGCGCGATGCTGGAGTTCATCGCCGGCAAGCCGTTCCAATCCCTGAAGGTCCTCGAGAAGTAGTACAAAGGGGGAGTGTTATACTGCGGTTCCACGCACGTTTTCCATGGTTGCAGAGACCGACATCACCGTGCTCGTCGTCCAGGATGCGCAGGACGCGAAGACCGCCGCGTCGACCATCCGTCGGAGCCAAGGCCCGCTGTTGTTGGTTTTGTCACCAGCCGGCTTGACGGACATCACCGATGATGTGGAAAAGGCGAAGACCTGGTTCAAAGACTTACGGGCGCTGAACCGCGACCGCACGCTCATCGTCGCCACCAAGCACAAGCCCACGCAGCAGACCGCTTCCGACCAGGGTTGGCAGGTTATCCCGAGTCTCAAGCGCCTGCGCCTGTCGCTCGGCAAGCATCCGTCCAAGGCCTCGGCCATGCGCGTGTTCAGCCCGGGCGCGTGGCGTCAGGACATCCGGACCAAGCTGCAGTTCGTCGGATTACTGTCGTTGCCGAAGTTCCGCATTTGGGCGCTTTTGGGCGTCAGCGTGGCCGTGTTCGTGTTCATCTTCGTCAAGCTGCTGCCGTCGGCCGAGGTGCGCATTTGGCCGAACCAGGAGTCGGAGAATTACACCATGAACGTGTTCCTCGTCGCGTCCGGCGCGACGTTGCCGGTGCCGACCGAACGCGTCCGCACGCTGCTGCTCATCCCGCAGACCGTGGCGATAGAACGAACGATCACCGTCGACCAGATCAGCAAGAACTTTACGGGCACGAACGCCGAGGTCGCCATCACGGTGTTCAACGATTCCGACGAAACCTATTCGCTGCGCAAAGGCACGCGTCTGGCCAACCAGGCCGGCATGCGCTTCCGACTGAAGGACGACCTCGTGCTGCCGGCGCGCGAGAAGAAGGAAGTTCCGACCGTGGCCGATCCGCTGGACCAGTACGGCGAAGTGGTCGGTGACCGCGGCAACGTGCCGGCCGGGCTGAAGTGGGAGTTCCCGGGCCTCACCGAGGCCGAGCGCAAGCTGGTCTACGGCCGCAACGAGAAACCCGGCAAAGGCGGCACCACGTCGTACCAGAGCATCGTGAAGAAAGAAGACATCGAGGCCGCCAAGAAGAAGCTCGAACAGGAGCTCCTGGCGGTCGCCAAACAGCTGGCCAACGAGGAGCGCATCGGCCGCAACACCGCCGAACGGGCCTCGTACGTGCAGCTGAACTACGACGAACTGACGCGCATCGCCTATAAGGACTTCGACCTGTCCGAGCCGTTCATCGGCCAGACCGTCCAGAGCATCCCCGTGAGCGGCAAAATCGAATACACGGTGCTGCTGTACGACGATGCCAAGCTGCTGGACCTGCTGGTGAAGGAGGTGCGCGGCCGGGTGGGGACCGACCGCATGATCATCGAGAGCTCGCTGAACAAGGACAACATGAACATCCACGTCATCGCGCCGTGGGATGACAACCTGCTGTGGGTGAAGCTGACCGCCGATTTGACATATACCCAAAGGTATTTGTTAAACCCCATTACGCCGAACGGCGCCAAGTTCGGGAAGTACATCCGGGACAACGTGGAAGGGAAGACCCGGGTCGACGCGCTGCGCATCATCAAGAACCTGCCGGAAGTCGCGAGAGCGGAGATTTCCATCTGGCCGCCGTGGACGGACTTTTTGCCGACCATCGGATCCAACATCGTGGTGTCCGAACAGGCTGATTAGGCGTTAGGCCTATCATTGAATTATGTACAAGATACATTGTGCATTATTAACCAGAGACTTGCTTTTCCTCCCCTCTCACCAGTTTTTACGCAGCGACTTGCGCGAAACATCAGTTTTTCTGCGCAAATATATCCCCTGTGGAAATACACACATGATGTGGATAATCCGCGTTCGCCAGGTTCCCGTATTTGGGGTCCAGTAAACAAATTGAGGCGTTTTCCGCATCCCCTAGCCAACCGGGTAGCCCAATAGGCCTGGAAATGTCAGCCGGATTTGTCTTTCGAGTAAGGCTTTCTTGGCTTTTCGAAGCCAAGGGCGGGGGAGTGTTTGCAAAAATAGTGAGGGGATTTGGGGCTTACTCCCCTGCTCCCCGCCCTGTAGACCTATTATTTCGCCGGAGTGGGGGTCGGAGAGGGTGGTTTTTTGCTGGCGGCGACGCGGCGGTCGCAAGCGGCGATGACCAAATCGCGCAGATTGAAGTCCTTGGCGTTCTTATCGATGCCCAGCCGCTGGACGTTGTGCTGTCCGAACGCGCCGCGCAGGAACTTGGCTCCGCCCGAGAAGCCTTTCAGCAGCGCTTTGCTTTCCCGCGGCAGCGTCAGCCGGCCCCGGCGCGCGAACGACGCGGTCACTTCCACGATTTTGGTGTCGTTGTAGCCCGATGCGGCGGCATCCAGCGCTTTGGCGATGAGTGCCGGGTCCTTGGAGCGGCGGTATTCCTCGCAGGCCGTGCTGGCCAGCAGATCCAGGAAATCCGTGGCCTTCTTGTCGGTTTCGCCGGTCTTGCGGGCCGGATTCCAGACGATGTCGGGCAGCGTCTGGACGGGTTTGCCCACTTTGCCGTCGGCGCCCTTTTCGCGGAACAGCATGTGGTAGAGGTTGAACTCGCCCACCGCGCCGGATTCCTTGTGGACTTTGTCCAAGTACGCGCCGGTCTGCTTCAGCGCGTCGAAGCGGTCGATGCCTTTGAGCTTGTCGTGTCCGATGGTGTCCTGGCGGTAGATGTCCTGCATCGCGATGCCGTGGGTGTACAGCTGCGGGTCCTTCACTTCGATCTGGCGCCTGTTCTTCGTCGGCCCGTAGTACTGGTCCAGCTTCAGGCGCTTCACGTTGGCCAGGATTTCCTCGGTGCTGCCGCGGTAGCGTTTGCCGCGGGCGAAGACCAGCTTCATGAACGTGCGAGGACGGCTGAGCAGCATCTTCAGCGGGCGGCGGATCTGATTGTCGTCCACCGTGCGCAAAATGCCGTCGCCGAAAACGTCGATGCGGTTGAAGATGCCGCGCTTGTCGTACAGCAGCTTGCCGCCGGGTCCTTTGACCAGCGATGCGCCGTACACCCGCTGCGTGCTGTCGTAGCCCAGGCCTTCTTTGCTCGGCAGCGGCGTGTTGGCCACCACGCTGTTGATGCGCCGGCGGAACCAATCCATCATGCCGCCCACGTTCGTGGCGACCTGTTCGGACGGTGCGTCTTTGTGCGTCGCGGCCTGTACTGCCTTTGGAGCCTCGGGCGTGGCCATATCAGGATATTATACCACAAAAGCGCCCGTTTTCCCACCGAGCGGCAGCGGGTTTCCGGCTACGGAAAGCTATGCGCGCTCATGCAACAAGCCGCCCTGCCATGGCGGATATCCTCCAGTCCCCCGCTTTACACGAGGTACATCCGGGCCAGAACCGACACCGCGGACGTGATGAGTCCGGAGACCAGGAGGGCTTTGCCGATGCCGAGGATCTGGGTGAGGTTCATGGGCTGAAAGGGTCTGTTTAGGCGGAGAAATTCGCCGCGAACGCGGCTTCGTTCTTGTCGTAGGAGTGTATAGAACGGTTGACCGGGCATTTCGTTACACGGGTCACCCCGCAACCCATGCCCTGCAGCGTGCACTGCAGTCGCCGCACGCCGGGAGTAGATGACGGAAGAACCACGTGAACCTTACTGGGCTGCGGAAACGTGGTCATCCAGGCCACGACCGATTCGGCCGACATGCCTGCGATGTCGCGGCAGTCGATGACCAACTTTTGGGTGATGGGTGCCTTCGGAGTGGTGCTGGTGACCGTCATGACACGAGTGTACGGTCGTACACCCATGATTGCAACCGAAGCGAGTGGACAGTCGCCAAAAAATTCCCGCGCGTAACCAAATCGGTTGGATTTACGGCACCAACTTGCGGAGCTCCGGGAGGACGAATGCTTCCGTGGCGTACGGACTCACCCAGTGTTTCTTGCCCGTGGAGTCGAGCTGCGTGACGAACATACCGCCCATGCCGGAGACGATGTCTTCGATGATTTTTTCGTAGGTGAGGTACTTGAGTCCGCCGAAGCAGCACGTGTCGAACTGGTTCACCACGTGGGTCTGGCGGCGCTTTCCGGCGGTGCCGAGCACGTACAGGTCCAAGTACCCCATGTTGTCGAAGAACGGTCTGTAGCGCTGCTCCAAGTCGCCGTATTCCCCGGATGTCAGGCATGGTCCGGTACGCAGGTGCACGGGCAGGCTGCCGGCCACTGGGACGCTGACCGCGATGCGTCTGTCCGCCGCAGCGGCAAGGACCGTGACGTATCCCCCGCCCGACAAGCCCGTCATGCCGATTCTTGTTCCGGGTAATGCGGCGTCGATGTAATCCAGCGTGCGCAGCACGGGTTCCACGAACGGACGCAGGGGTTGCTCCCCCGCTTTTTCCAGATCCCGCACCAGCGAATTATGGCTGATGTTCTGCTGCCCGGCCGGGCCGTTCTGGCCGTAGAGCGGCATTTCCATGGTGAAGACATCGAAGCCTTCTGCAACCAGGGTGTTTGCCAGCGGACGGAGCCCGTCCCTGCCGAAGGTTTTGATGTGCCCTTCGTGGACGATGACCGCCGCGCCGTTTCTTTGCTTGGGGCGGAAGTGGAACACGTTGGACGCGATGCCGAGTGTCGTGAAGCCGATGCGGTCCACCGTCGCCGCTTCTTGAATACCCGGGAACGGGTTCTCCACGTTGTACGCCACTTCCGGCACGTCGTCGGGGTACCGCATGTCTTCACCCCACAGCAGGGTGCGCAGACGGTCGTACATCATCTGCGTGGATGCCTCGTCTTTGGCGGTCATGTACTGCAGCGGGTCGAATTTCAGGTAGTTGGCGTGCAGCATGGTCGAACAGTCCAGCGCGGACCCGGTGGCGGTGGTGATCAGCGGAAACGGGGCTTTCTCTTTTTCGGGCGCCGGCACGGCGGAACAGCCGGCGAGCAACAAGCCCGTCAGCGCGGTGGCCAGCGGTCGTGCGTTCATCAGGCGAGTTTCAGGAACTTCCTTTTGCCCACCTTCACAATCCCCTTCTCCGCCTTGGCGTCCAGCGCGGTGACGGGCTTGTCGTTGAGGTGAATGCCCTTCTGCTCGATGAGGCGGCGGGCCTCGGACTTGCTCGGGATCAGCTTGTGTTCGATGAGCACGTCGATGAGCGACGCGCCGGCTTTTACCTTCACCTCCTGAATGTCATCCGGCACTCCCCCGCCGGCGAAGATGTTTTGGAATTCCTTCTCGGCCTTCTGTGCGGCATCGGCGCCGTGGTACATGGTCACCAGCTCACGGGCCAGGCGCATCTTGAGCTCCTTGGGGTTTTGCTTGCCGTCCTGCAGGATCTGCTCGACTTGCTTCACCTCGTTCATGGGCAGCCGGGTGCAGCACTCCATGTAGACCGGGATCAGGCGGTCTTCCACCCGGAGCGTCTTGCCGTACATCTCCTTCGGCGAGTCGGTGAGGTAGATGCAGTTGTCGTAGGTTTTGCTCATCTTGCGGCCGTCGGTGCCCTCGATGAGTTTGGTGCACAGCACGAACTTGTCGCGCTTGCCGAACGCGGTCTGCAGCGTGCGACCGGCCAGCATGTTGAAGTGCTGGTCGTTGCCGCCCAGCTCCACGTCCACGTCCAGCATCACCGAGTCGTAGCCGACCATCAGCGGGTACATGAACTCCACGACGCTGATGGGCTTTCCTTCTTTCAGGCGCTTGGCGAACATGTCGCGCTGGATCATCTGCTGCACGGTGAAGTTGCTCGAGAGTTCCAGGATTTTCTGGAAATCCACCTTCTCCAGCCACTCGTGGTTGTAGCGGACCTCCAGTTTGCCCATGTCCAAAATCGACTTGGCCTGTTCAACATAGGTTTCGTAGTTCTTGCGGACGTCCTCTTTGGTCAGCGGCTTGCGCATCTCGTCCTTACCGGTCGGGTCGCCGATCATGGCCGTGAAACTGCCGATGAGCAAAATCACATGGTGTCCGGCGTCCTGGAACGCGCGCATCTTCAGCAGCGGCACGCTGTGGCCGACGTGGATCTGCGCGCCGGTCGGGTCGATGCCGAAGTACAGGCGCATCGGTTTGCCGGATTTCAGCTTGGCATCGGCAACCGGACGCGGCGTCACGCTCTCGACCGCGCGGGTGAGGAGTTCGTCGTTGGCGGAAGAGGGAGACATTGCCCGTAGCCTACGGCATACTCTGGCCATGCCGCAACGCAAGGAGGATCCGACATCGGAGACGGAATACAGCGTGCCGTGGCCCATGCGCCTCGATGCGTTCCTGACGCAACAGGAAGGCATGAAGAGCCGCTCGGCCGCGCAGAAGATGGTGAGCGAGGGCTTGGTGAAGGTGAACGGCAAGAAATGCGAGAAGCCCGGATGGATGCTGAAAGGCGGCGAAAAGGTGCAGGTGACCAATCAGGCGCCCGCCGACGTGGACTTGGGCGTGGAGTCCGACCTGAAGCTGAACGTGCTGTTCGAGGACGACGATTGCATGGTGATCGAAAAACCGGCCGGCGTGGCCGTGCACCCGGGCACCGGCATGGCGCCGGGCGAGGTGACGCTCCTCCACGCGCTGCAGCCCATGTTCAAGAAGCGCAAACTCCCCTTCTCTCCCGCCGAGGTGCTCGTGCACCGGCTGGACAAAGACACCACCGGCTGTCTGCTGGTGGCGCTGAACCCCAAGTCGCACCTGCGTCTGCAGAAGCAGTTCCAGGACCGCACCGTGGAAAAGTCGTACCTCACGCTGGTGGCCGGACTCCCCTCCCCCGCCACCGCGATGATCGACTCGCCCATCGGCCGCCATTCCACCAAGCGCACCACCATGTCGGTCCACCAACACAGCGGCGCGCGCGAGGCCCGCACCACGTACCGCACGCTGGATTCCGGCGAGGGCGCGGCGCTGCTGGAATGCGACCTGCACACCGGCCGGACCCACCAGATCCGCGTGCACCTCACCAGCGTCGGCCACCCGGTGCTGGGCGACAAGACCTATACCGCCAACAGGGCGCTGAACCTGGCCGAGGAACTCGGCATCGGATTCCTGTGCCTGCACGCGTGGAAGCTCAAGTTCGACGACGCCAAGGGCAAGCGGGTGGAGGTGGAATGCGACCTTCCCAAGAATTTTTCAGCGCTCTTGAAGAAGCTGGGGATGAAGGTGCCGCGGTAGCGTCCGGATTCAGGGGAAGCAGGTGATTCAGGAGAGTCAGAAGAACGGCAAAAATGCTTTCGCCTGAATCCCCTGGTTCCCCTGACTCTCCTGAATCCTATTTCGTATACGTAATCGTATATTCCACCACGTCCAGGATCTCGCCGTCGGCGTTGCGCGAGACCACGCGGTAGACGTTCTTGCCCGGCTTCATGGTCGTGAGCTCCTCGGAGGCGATGTAGTTCCACGTCGTCTTGCCGGCAACGTACAGGGCCAGCGTGTAGCCGTTCACCGAGATGCTGGCGGTGTCGGCGGACGTGGTGCCCTCGATGACGGTCTCGGCGTCCGTGACTTCGGCGGCGGTGCCGGCCACCGGCGCGGTGACCTTCAGGGTGCCCGGGGTCAGCGGCGGATTCTGCTTCAGCGGCGGCTGCGAGGCGGCGCTGCTGGCCGTGGGCGTGGTGGGAGTGGTCGAGGTGCCGGCGGCGGCATCCACGATGATCGTGATGGTCGTGGGCGTACTGCGGCGGCCGGATTCGTCGAAGGCGTAGATCGTGAACACGTTCGTGCCGCGGACCAAGTTGCCGATGCGCACGCTGGCCAGGTAGCTCCAGGTCTTGGCGCCGGGCTTAAAGAGCTGCAGCTTGTAGTCGTTCACCTGGATGCTGGCCGCGCCGTTCGGCGCTTCGCCGGTGATTTCGATTTCCTCCAACGCCGTCGTCAGCGTGCCGCCGGAGGCGACCGGCGACTTCATGCGCACCGGCTCGAACGGCTTGAGCTCCCGGACGACCGTGCGGTCGGCTTCTGCCAGCGTGATGCCCTGCGGGTCCTGGGCTTCCACGTGGATGACGGTGGTCTCCTGGTCGGCCAGCGCCAGGTCCAACGAGAACGTGCGGTCGGGCTTGATGGGCGCGTCGTAGCCGTTCACCAGCACGGTGCGGATGCGCTGGCTGACCTTGCCCGACACCGTGACGGATTTGGTGGCCACCTTGGCGCGGTTGGCCGGCGCAGAGACGGCGAGGTCCTCGCCCTCGGGCACCACGGCAAGCGCGCCGGACCCTACCGGGGCGGGCGTGGGCAGCACCATGGCGGACAACTGGGCGTAGCTCTTGGTCAGGAAGTCGTCCTTCAGCGTGTCGGCGGTGATGGGGTCGCGGAACGAGTACGGGTCCGCGCCGCCGGCGATCTGCGTCTTGGCGTCGTCGTTCAGGGTCAGCACCTGGCCTTCGCCGATGATCACCTGCGAGACGCCGCCGGCCCGGACGTTCTTCAGCTGGACCGTGAGGCCCACGCCGGAACTCTTGATGACCACGATCGCGCCGGCGGAAAGCATCACGCTGGCGTCGGCCGGGATGTCGGCCACGTACGACGCGGTGTTCACGCGGCGCAGGATGGCGCCGGAGTACACGGCCAAATTCGGCGTGGCGACCCACACGCGGCCGCTCTTGATGGTGAATTCCATCGCGGACTGCTGGCCGGTCACCTTGTCGCTGCGGTCCACGTGCACCTCGGTCGACTGGTCCAGGCGGATGCGGCTGCCGTCGAAGAACGCCAGCATGGCATGGCCGCCGGGCCGCGCGACGATGCCGTCGCCGGGATACACCTTCAGGTTGTTCTCGGCGCGCTGCAGGTCGCCTTTCTGGAGCGACACCTGCACCAGGTCGGAGTTGGGCTGTTCCATCGCCAGGACGGCGCCCGCTCCCCTGCCGACCGAATCGTCGAACAAGGAGAACACGCGGTTGCCGAGGTACCAGATGATCAGCAACACCAGCGCGCCGATGATCAGGCGCAGCACATACCTGGGCCTCGGCTCGCTCGAGCCGAATGCTTGTCGCCGATGGCGCCTGCTCCTCAGCATGGCTGACGATAGTAAGCCCGTTTTCGCCGAAGATGCAAGATGCCGTACGGCAAAATAGCTGGCCCGTTTGTCCAGTGTGGTGGCTGGTATGTCCCGGACTTCAGCCCGACGTCACGCGCGACACCTCCTGGATGGTGGTCTTCTTGTCGGCGATGAGCTTCTTGCCCCAGTCCATCATGGTCAGGTATCCCTCCTTCTTGGCCGTCTCCATGATTTCGGTCGAGGTGGCCTGCATCAGGATCAGGTTGCGGATGGCCGGCGAAGCGATGAGCAATTCCGGCAGCGAGCACTGCCCGGTGTAGAAGCCCTTTTCGTTCAGCTCGTCGTGTTTTTCCAGCTCGTTGCGGATGTCGGGGTTGGTGGTGCGCACGAGGCGCTGGGCCAGCACGGCGCGGAGCGCGGGCGCGAACGTGTACGTGGACACGCCCATGGACAGCAGGCGCGGGATGGCTTCGATGGCGGAGTTGGTGTGCAGCGTGGCCAGCACCAAGTGACCCGTGAGAGCGGCGTCGATGGCGGTCTGGGCCGTTTCCTGGTCGCGGATTTCTCCGACCAGGATGATGTCGGGGTCATGACGGAGGATGGCGCGCAGGCCGGTGGCGAAGGTGTAGCCGTGCTCGGAGTCGATCTGACTCTGGATGATGTCCTTCAATTCGTATTCGACCGGGTCCTCCAGGGTGATGATGTTACGGTCCTTGCCGGCCAGCGTGGAGAGCAGGGCGTACAGCGTGGTCGTCTTTCCGGAGCCGGTCGGACCCGTCACCAGGATCATGCCGTTGGGGAGTTCGGACAGCTCCATGAGCTTCTTCTTGATCTCCTCCGGGAAGCCCAGTTTTTCCAGCGGCACGATACCGCGCTGGGGGTCCAAGAAACGCAGCGTGAACGCCTCGCCGAAGCGGCTGGGCAAGCTGGCGACACGGACGTTGATGAGGCGGCCGAACGCCGGGAAGGTGTACTGGCCGTCCTGCGAGATGGTCTCGATGTTGAGCTTGAGCTTGGACTTGAACTTGATGCGGCGCTGGACCGTGAGGAAGTTCTCGTGGGTCATCTCGAACAGCTTCGTCAGGATGCCGAGTTCGCGCCATTCCACCTTCACCGCGTGCTTTTGCGGGTTGATGTGGATGTCGGAAATGCCGTTGCGGATCGCCTCCTGCTCCAGGGTGGAGAGCATTTCTTCTCCCTGCAGCGCGCTGATCTTTTTGACGTCTATTGTTGGCATCGCATCATTATAGCATAAAACGGTCATTTCTGCTATACTGTCAGTACATACCAAACACCCATGCAGAACGCCCCAGAAGGACCCGGATCGTTCCCGTTCCCGGTCAGCGAAGACGCTCCGCCGCCGCGCGTTGAAGGCACCCCGAATCCCGAAGCCGAACAGAAGGCCGGCGTGGATGTTCCGGCCGCCGCCGGCCGCCGCGTATCCGTGGTCGAGCAGTTCGTCCGCAACCGCCCCGACAGCCGCGGCGCCAAGTTCCTGGGCATCATGGACCGCATCGGCGCGTTGTTCAAAAACCCGCACCAGCAGCAGTCGCACTCCAACATCACCGTCCAGCGCGGCATGTCGCTCTACGCCCTGCTCGGCGCCATCCTGGGCCGCCGTCCGGAAGACGTGGCCGTCGAACGTCTGACCGGCTCTCCGGTTGACAGCAATGCAGTCCCCCTCTTCCCGGTCAGCGAGTCCCAGCAGCCGGCGACTTCGGTGGAAACCCAGGGAAATCAGGTTCTTCCAAATCTTCCCGCCTCTGAGGTCACGCGCCGGTTCTCCGTGCTCGCAAGCGAGCTAACAGCCATGAACATGATGGGACGCCAAGTCACGACTCAGCCGCCGAACCAGATGACCGTGGACATTATTCGGGCAGGTTTCACCTACCGTTTCACTTATCAGCCGAACGGCTCCATCCAGGTTTCTGAAACCCGCACGCTGCCGCCGGATGGTCGCCGAACAGCGACGCGACAGCTGGAGCCCATGCGGCATTGGGATGCCCGGCAGTTCGCTCGCGTCGTGGATCCGTCGCAGAACTAGAAGCCTTCGCCCCACTTGAGCTTGCTGCGCAATGTTTCGAAGAACGTGTCGTCTTTGCGGCGCAGGAAATGCACCGACTGCGGCGAGATGCGCGCTTCCACGCGGTCATCGCGCTTCAGCGTGACATAACTCTGGCCGTCCAGCGTCAGGCTGACCTGCACGTCGGAGAATTTGTTCTGCTTGGTGAAGATGGTCACTTCGATCACCTGGTCCGACGGGAGCACGAGCGGCTTCTGGGAAAAGCTGTGCGGATTGATGGGCGTGAGGATGGTGGCGTAGAGCTGCGGGTGCACCACGGGTCCGCCGGCGGCCAGCGAGTAGGCGGTTGAGCCGGTGGGAGTGGCGATGATCACGCCGTCGGCGTGGAACGTGGTCAGCGGCTCCCCGTTCACGGTGGTGCGCAGGTCGATGAGGCGTGAGATGGCGCCCTGCGAGATGACGGCCTCGTTCAGGACCCGGCCGCGGAACAGTTCCTTCTTGCCGCGCCTGGCGATGATTTCCAGCATGCCGCGGCGTTCCACGATCCCCTTCCCCGCCAGCAGCTGCGGAATGAGCTTGGGCGCCTCGTCCACCGACATCTCGGACAGGAATCCGACCGTGCCGCGGTTCACGCTGAGAAGCGGCACCTTCAGGTCCGGGTTCTCGCGCACGGTGCGCAGGATGGTGCCGTCTCCTCCCACGACCACCAGCAGGTCGATGTCTTCGGGTTTCTTGTAGCAGCCGTTACGCTTGAGCGACGGCATCTGGCAACGCTGCGGGTCCAACAGCAGCTTGGCACCCGTCTTCATGATCGTTTCGGCCACTTTTTTCACCCCCTCATCCTTCTCCGCCAGGTCGGACCGCGCGGTCAGGCCGATGGTCTTGTAGTGGAGGTTCACGGACATAGCCTACCACGTCCGTGCCGCAGAGCCGCGTTTCCGTGCATCCGGCTGCCACGCGGATGGCTTGCATAAGCGGTTATTCCGCCGAATGAAGGGGGGTGACAACGGGGTGTGTTTTTGGTAGGCTGTGGCCGATGTTCGAGAAGCTGATCCGCGGCCTGAAATCGATGGAACTCGAAGACCAAATCCTTCACGCCGGAGCGCTCGTGACGGCGGTCGGAGTGTTCTTCCCGTGGTTCGGCGACCAGCGTTTCGGCACGTCGTCGGTCAGCTCGGGTTTCGACTACTACACCGGATACATCGGCTGGATCGTCTTCCTCATCCAGCTCTTCATCATCTTGAGCACCGTGTCGCCCATGCTGGGCGGACCGGTGATCGTGAAGAAGTCCATGCGCGCCACGGTCCGCCTGGCGCTGTGCTGCGTGACGAGCATCCTGCTCGCCGCCGCGTTCAGCGTGCTGCTTCGCGTGACATTCGAGATCTCCAGCGCGGATATCCGCATGGGCATTTACCTGTCGCTCGTGGGCAGCTTCGTTTCCCTGCTGTACGCTTTCCTGCGCCATCAGCAGCACGAGCGCAGCAAGGTGCACGAACTGTTCCATCATCCCGACGAGAGCGCTGCCGCCAAGAAGCGCGCGCCGTCCTCGCCCGAGCCGGACACCGACGCTCCCCCGCCCCCGCCTCCCCCGCCGCCGCTGCAACCCGAGGACCATAACCTCTTCACCTGATCATGTTCGAACCGCAATCCGCCCCCGCTCCGGCTCCGTCGGCCTCCGCCCCCGTCCCCGCTCCTACTCCGGTTCCCGCCCAGGTTCCGGGCGAGCCGCGCAAATACAAGGACGATGATCTGGTGTACGTCGACCCCGAAACCCGCACGGTCGTGGGTTTGGTGGAGTGGAGCAAAAACGACAAGCCGAAATCCAAGAACTACGTCCCGCCCGCGCCGAAGGAAGAGCCGGTGGGCAAGGACGGCAAGAAAAAAGGGTCGCGCGGCGGCGGCTGGCACCGCAAGCACTACCCGTGGGGCACGTACCGCAGCATGAAGCGCATCTACAAGCTGGAGGGCAAGATGAAGGACGCCGAGCCGAACCGCACGCTGGAGGAAGTGCTGCCGAAGGCGCTGAGCCAGGCGTTTTGGAACGACTAAGGATTCAGGAGAAGCAGAAGAGTCAGAGGAGTCAGGGGAAGGATTTTGCAAATCCCCTGCACCCCCTGTTTCACCTGACTCCCCTGAATCCTTTGTATCATTGCAGCTGCTTCCTTAGGCCTTCCCCGTGCTCAGCACCTTCGCCACGCGGGCGACCTCTTTCTTGGCGCCGATGATCAGCGGCGTGCGCTGGTCCACGTCGTGGATCTTCACGTCCAGCACGCTGGTTTTGCCGTCGCTGCTGCAGCCGCCGGCCTGTTCCATCAGCAGCGCGAAGGGGCCGCACTCGAACAGTAACCGAAGCTTGCCGTTGGGGTACTTGCTGCCGCCGATGTTCGTGAAGATGCCGGCGCCCTTGATGAGCATGTGATGGATGTCCGGGACCATGCCGCCCGAGTACCGCAGCGTATGGCCTTCGTCGAGCCACATGTTCATCATCGTGCGGTAGTTGGGCGTGTCGACCACCGCGCGCAGGTTGCCCGGCGCGTAGGTCTTCACTTCGTCGCGCATGGTCAGGTTCTTCTGCAGCAGAATGAACTCGCCGACTTCGTTCAAGTAAAAGGCATGCACGCCCTTGCCGGTCGTGTAGACCAAAATGGTGCGCGGTCCGTAGACCACGTACAACGCGGCCACCTGGTCGCGCGGCGTCTTCCCCATGATGTCGCCCTTCTCGTAGATGCCGAAAATGGAACCGATCGCCAGGTTGGCGTCCACCAGCGACGAGCCGTCGAGCGGATCGAACACCACCAGGTATTTGCCGTCGTCGTTCAGCTCCTGGATCATCGCCTCCTCTTCGGATGCGATGCTGTGCACCAGGCGGCTCTCGCAGAGCTCGCCCTTGATGATGTTGTTGCTCAGCACGTCGAGCTTGAGCTGCTCCTCGCCGAACGTATTGGCCGAACCGGCCAGACCCAGGTCGGTGGTGCGGATGGCGTTGTGGACGTACTTGCAGCCGCGCGAGATATCCAAGATGAGGTGGCGCAGCGAGTCGGGCGCGCCGCCCGCGAACAGGTGGTGGTTCAGCGAGACGCGCGACGGGAGGATGCAGGTTGCCATGAGGAAAACCGGAAGGAATTACAGCATGCCGCCGACGCGGTTCACGATTTCGGTCACGCGCATCGCGTAGCCCCACTCGTTGTCGTACCAGCTCAGCAGCTGGACGAGCGTGCCGTCGATGACGGCGGTGGAGTCCATGTCGACGGTGCTCGAGTGAGAATCCGACACGAAGTCGGCCGACACCAGCTGGTCTTTTTCGATGCCCAGGATGCCCTTCAGCGGGCCGTTGGCGGCGGCGGTGAGCGCGGCGTGGACTTCGTCCACCGTGGTCTTGCGCTTCACTTCCATGGCCAGGTACGCGGCCGACACGTTCGGCACCGGCACGCGCAGCGCCATGCCGTCGATCTTGCCCTGCAGGTGCGGGAAGATCTTGGCGCAGGCCTTCACCGCGCCGGTGGTCGACGGGATGATGGACAACGCGGCGGCGCGGGCGATGCGCACCTTGGAGCTGTCGGTGGAGTTGTCCAGCAGGTTCTGCGACGTGGTGTACGCGTGCGTGGTGCACACGAGGCCCTTGAGAATGCCGAATTTCTCATCCAGCACCTTCATGACCGGTGCGATGCAGTTGGTGGTGCACGATGCCGCGCTGACGATGGGCAGGGCCTTTTCGAGCTGTTCGTCGTTCACGCCGCGCACGATCATGGTCAGGTCGTCTTTGGCGGGCGCGGTGATCACGACGGCCTTGGCGCCGGCGTCCAAGTGCGGCTGGGCGAGTTCGCGGGTGCGGAACTTGCCGCTGGCTTCCACCACCACGTCCACCTTCAGCTTCTTCCACGGACACTTGCCCGGATCGCGCTCGCGGATGACCTGCACCGGCTTGCCGTTGACCATCAGGTGATCGCCGTCCACTTCCACCTGGCCGCCGAAGCGCCCGTGGAGCGTGTCGTACTTCAGCAAATACTCGCGCATCTTGGCGTCGCTGGACGCGTTGATGGCGACGACTTGGACTTCGGAACCGAAATGTTCGAGTAATTGGCGATGAACGATCCGTCCGATGCGTCCATAGCCGTTGATGGCGACGTTCAACATGAGTGGATGATACACGAAACGGATTACGGTTCAATAAAGGCCGTTTGTGGCTCGTACAGGGGCAAAAACGACTTAGCCGTAGATGCCCACCAAGACGCCGAGCAGCGCGGCGAACGCGCCGATGATCCACAGGCGCATGGTCACCTTGCTCTCACCCCACTCCAGGGCTTCCAGGTGGTGGTGGAACGGCGCGGACTTGAACACCTTCTTGCCGTTGCGCAGACGCTTGCTGGTCAGCTGGATGATGACGGACAGCATCTCGATGACGAACACGAAGCCGATGAGCGGCAGCACGAGCACGCGGTCGATCATGAATGCCATGACGGCCAGCGTCCCGCCGAGCGCGAGCGAGCCGGTGTCACCCATGAAGAACATCGCCGGCGGCACGTTGTGCCACAGGAACGCCGCGATGGCGCCCGCGACCACGCCGCAGAAGCCGGCCAGGACATACAGGCCCGACACGTACGCGATGACGCCGAATGCGCCGAACGCCGCGATGAGCAGTCCGCCGGCCAGGCCGTCTAAGCCGTCGGTCACGTTCACCGCGTTGGCGGTGCCGATGATCACGAAGATCACGAACGGGATGTAGAGCCAGCCCAAGTCCAGCATCGGCGGCAGGCCCAGCATGGCGCCGAACGGGATGAGCACGGTGTCGTTGCCCAGGCGGAAGTAGAACCAGTACGCGGCCAGCGAGCTCATGAGGATCAGGATGATCAGCTTGGGGCGTGCGTTGAGTCCCCTGCGCTTGCCCTGCGAAATCAGCAGCTTATAGAGGCTGCGGTCCACGAAGGCTCCGCCGAATCCCATGATGGCCAGCCCGACCAGCGCCAACACCGCCACCACCGCCAGCGCGATGACTTCGGCCTGGATGGGTGCGGCGAGCGCCGAGAACGGCTGCGTCATCAGTTCAGCGCCGTAGCTGCGGGTGACGATCAGTCCGGTGCCGGCGATGGCCAGCGCCAGCAGCGTGGCGATGACGCCTTTGATGCGCGGCATGATCTTGTTGATCTGCACTTCGTCGCTGCCCACGATGTTCAGGTAGTCGTCGGCTGCGCCGAGGATGCCGAAGCACACCATCATGGCCAGCGGCAGGTACACCTGGCCGCGCTGCAGCAGGGACTGGTCGATGGTTCCGGCGTACGACAGCACGCGCGAGAGCAGCACGGTGATGAGGATGGAGCCCCAGATCAGCAGGCCGCCCATGGTCGGGGTGCCGGCCTTGCTCTTGTGGTACGTGAGGAACACGCTGGCCGATCCCCCATCCACCGCTTCCACGCGCAGCTGCTTGCCCAGTTTGTACTTCCGCAGGAACCCGATGAACCACGGTGTCAGCGCCAACGCGATGGCGAACGACAGGAACGTGTAGAACAGGATTTCGGCGAGCGAAAACGGGGGGCGCACGGGAAGATTGAGCATGCGCAGAGTCTATGTCAGATCACGAACGGGACAAATTGCAATTTTCCTTGGACGCGGGTGTTATTCGTCATCGTCTCCGCCAGGCACGGACCAGCGCTGGCCGGTGTTGGCGGCCACGTTCGCCTTCTTGGCGTTGGAGATGGCTTTGGCGGTGTTGGAGTGCGCCTTGTCGATGTCGTAGAAGCGCATCTGCTCGCGCTTGAACAGCAGTTCCACGCGGCCGGTGGGACCGTTGCGATGCTTGCGGATGTAGATGTCGGTGATGCCCGGACGGTCGGAGTCTTCTTCGTAGTAGTCTTCGCGGTACATCATCAGCACGACGTCGGCGTCCTGCTCGATGGAGCCGGATTCGCGCAGGTCGGACAGCTGCGGGATGTTGCCGGGGCGGTTTTCCACCGCGCGCGACAGCTGCGAGAGCGCCACGATCGGGATCTTGAGCTCGCGGCCGAGCATCTTCAGCGAGCGTGAGATCTCGGAGATCTCCTGCACGCGGTTGCCGGTATAGCTGGCGTTGCCGGTGCTCATCAGCTGCATGAAGTCGATGATGATCATGTCCAGGCCGTGCTCCATCTGCAGGCGGCGGGCCTTGGCGCGCAGCTCGGGGATGCTGGAGCCCATGGAGTCGTCGATGAAGATGTTGGCCTTGTTCAGGTCGTCCATGATGGGTCCCATGTTCTGGAAGTCGCTGTCGTCGAGCTTGCCCTTCTGGAGCTTCCAGCTGTCCACGCCGAGCATGGACGCGAACAGGCGGTCCACCAGCTGTTCCTTGCTCATTTCGAGCGAGAAGATGCCGATGCTCTTCTTGTATTTGATGGCCGCGTTCTGGGCGATGTTCAGCGCCAGCGATGTTTTGCCCATGGACGGACGCGCCGCGATGATGATCAGGTCGCTGGGCTGGAAACCCGACAGCTTCACGTCCAGGTTCATGAAGCCGGTCGGCACGCCCTTCACCGGGTTGTCGTCCTTGGACTCGTGCATTTCGGCGAACTTCTCGTAGCGCAGGTTCAGGATGTCGCGGATGTGGACGAATTTGTCCTTCAGGAACGTGGCCGAGATGGAGAACACGGTTTTCTCGACCTGTTCGAGCAATTCGGGGATCTCGCGCTCCACGTCGTAGCCCAGCCCCTTGATCTTCTCGCCGGCCTGGATGATGCGGCGGTGGACGGACTTGGTCTTTACGATCTGGGCGTACTTCGTCACGTGGGCCGACGTCGGCACCTTGGACGCCAGTTCCGCGATGAACGCGCTGCCGCCCACGTCCTGGATTTTCTTCTCGTCGGCGAGCTTGTTGCTCACCGTGATGATGTCCACCGGCTGATGGCCCTGGTACAAGGCCATGATCGCGCCGTAGATGGTGCGGTACGTGGGATCGTAGAAATCCTCGGCCGCCAGCAGGTCCGAGATCTTGATGATGGCTTCCGGGTCGATGAGCACGGCGCCGATCACCGTCTGTTCGGCTTCGATACTCTGGGGTTGTACGTCGAGGAGCGGGGCTGGCATGGGACCGTGACTATAGCTGGGAAAAACGAAAACACTCCACGGGATTTTCGGAATCGGCCTTGAGTTTGTCCCCCACCCTCTCCACAGGATTTCCACGTCTTTCCACGGGTTTTCCACAGAGTTCCACAGGGGGTGTTTCCCGCCACCCCCTGCGGATGTGTCGTCACGTTAGATTTCGCTGAGGCGCTTCACCGCGGCACGGATCTCCAGGTCGAGCTTGTCGGCCAGTTTGGGGTTCTGTTTCAGGTACTGGCGGGCGGCTTCGCGGCCCTGGCCCAGCGTGGTCTCCCCCATCCGGAAGTAGGCTCCGGACTTTTCCAATTGGCCGTACTTCACGCCCAAGTCCAGGATGTCGGACTCGCGAGAGATGCCCTGGGCGTAGAGGATGTCGAACTCAGCCTGGCGGAACGGCGGCGCGACCTTGTTCTTCACCACTTTCACGCGGGTGCGGTTGCCAATGATCTCCTGCTCGCCGTCGCCGGTCTTCTCGGACAGCTTATCGATGCGGCGGACGTCCA
>CAYSWB010000010.1:0-51119 GCA_964434575.1 uncultured Candidatus Peribacteria bacterium
AGTACGAGGCGCGTGGAGCGTAGGCCAGACGGCCTGCCGCGCGACGTTTTTGCTCCACTTTTTCAAAAAAGTGGAAAGAAGAAACCAGCCTTGAAGTGCTATCATTCATTCGTGAAATCTTTCGATACCGAATACGCGCGCCTCAACGACGACCAGAAGCGGGCGGTGGACACCGTAGAAGGACCGGTGATGGTGGTTGCGGGTCCCGGCACCGGCAAAACCCAGACCGTGGCCATGCGCGTGGCCAATATTTTGAAGAAGACGCAGGCCAAGCCCGGCAACATTCTGTGCCTCACGTTCAGCAACAGCGGCGCCACCGCCATGCGCGAGCGACTGCGTATGCTCATCGGCCCCGACGCGTACGGCGTGAACGTGAATACCATCCACGGCTTCTGCAACGAAATCATCCTCCAGAACCCGCAGGTGTTCGAGCAGTGGTCGGCGCTCGAGCAAATCAGCGACATCGAGCGGTACCGCGCCGTGCGAGCGATCATCGACGAAATGCTTCCGGATCTGGAGCTTGTGAACAAGAAGGACCCGTACCGCGGCATCAGCGACATCCTCTCGCGCATGAGCCTGTTCAAACGCGAGGGTCAGACCGACGCCGCCCACCTGCGACGCATCGCCGACGAAAACGAAAAGGCGCTCGGGTCCGCCAGCCGCGAAGGCACCAAGGCCCACGAGAACAACCTGCGCAAGGCGCGCAAATTCCGCGACCTGGTCGAAGTGTTCCTGAAGTACCAGGATATGCTGCAGGCCACGCGCCGCTACGACTACGACGACATGATCCTCTCCGTCATCCGCGCGCTGGAGGAAGAAGACTGGCTGCTGGCCGCGCAGCAGGAGCGGTTTCTGTACCTGCTCGTGGATGAGTTCCAGGACACCAACGGTTCGCAGTACCGGCTCATCGAACTGCTGACCATGCCCCGCACGCCCGAAGACAATCCGAACTTTTTCGTCGTCGGTGACGACGACCAGGCCATCTACCGGTTCCAGGGTGCCAACCTCACCAACATCTTGTCGTTCAACAAGCGTTTCCCCAAGGCGCCCGTCATCGTCCTGAAGACCAGTTACCGCTGTACGCAGGCCATTCTGGACGCGGCGGGGTCGCTCATTGAGCATAACACCGAGCGCCTGGTAGGCCGCATCCAGGGGCTCGATAAAACACTCGTGTCCGGTTCCAAGAAGAAAGGCACCGCGCCGGTGTTGCTGCTGTCGCCCAGCGACATGACCGAGCCTCACTTGCTCGCCGACATCATCCAAGACCGCTTGGAAGACGAAACGCCGGCGCAAGAGATCGCCGTGCTCACCCAGACCAACGCCGAACTGCGTCCCATCTACGACGTCCTGGTCGCGCGCGGCATCCCCGTGCAGATGACCGGCCGCGTGGATTTGCTTTCGCATCCGCTCGTGCGCCAGGCCATCGCGATCCTGAAGGCGGCGCACGACCCCTACGATGCCGGAGTCCTGGGTTCCGCGATGGGTTGCGAATGCTTCGGCTGCCATCCGGCCGATCTGGGCCGCGCCTTCGACGCCCGCCGACAGGCGAAAGGGGAGATGTCGTTGCGGGATTTCCTCCTGATGTTCACCGACAAGAAGGCCGGCGACCCCGTTGCGCTGACCGACCGCGACGCGTTCGTAAACGCCCGAGACGTCCTGCTGGATCTGCACGCAAAGCTCGGCAGCCGCACGGTGGTGGATACCGTCGAGCATGCCATCAAACAAAGCGGGCTGCTCAAGATCGCGAACGTCGAAGGCAAGCCGGTCGATCCGTTGGACTACGCCGCGCTGCAGGAGTTCTTCGACCGCGTGAAATACCGCTGCTACGAGACGCCCGCGCTCTCGTTCGAGAAGTTCATCGACGAGCTGGAGATGTACGGCGATCCCGACTACGGCGACCTGCGCCTGACCTACGACTTGCCGCACCTCACCGACTTGGGCGTGCAGCTGATGACCGCGCACCGCAGCAAGGGGCTGGAGTTCGACATCGTCTTGCTGGCCAACTTCCGCGACCGGCATTGGAACAACCGGATGGGCCACCCCGGTATCTCGGTTCCCGAGGACCTGCTGTTCGGCTGGGAGAAGGAACAGAAGTCGTTCGAGAAGGGTCAGGACGAGCGCCGAGTGGCGTTCGTGGCCATGACGCGCGCACGCGAGGAGCTCATCATGAGCTGCCCCAAGCAGCTGACTTCAGGCGACCGCAACAAAGCCGTCAGCCCGTCGGCGTTCTTTGCCGAGGCGGGCGAGCTGCCGGAGCAGGAAAAAGAGCTGCGGGAACCCGAGAAAGCCATGAGCCTGCTGCTGAAACCGCCGCGCCACATCGATGCCGAGTTCAAGGCGTTCTTGAAGCACCGGCTGAAGGACTATGCGCTGTCCGTCACCGCGCTCAACCACTTCCTGGAAGATCCGCAATTATTCCTGGAGCGCGACCTGCTCCAAGTGCCGCAGTCCAAGGAAAGCAGTCTGGTCTATGGCAACGCCGTGCACGATGCCATGAAGCAGTGGGGCACCAAGACCGCGGCCGGAACCGAGTTCGGCAAAGATGCCTTCATGGATGCCTTCCGCACGTACCTGAGCGAACGCGAAGTACTCACGGACAAAGAGCGAAAGCGGCTGACCCGGTTGGGTGAAGAGTCGCTGCCCAGGTACTTCGATCAGCGCCTGTCCGGCGCCAAGCCCGCCATCGCCAAGGTCGAGCACTCCATCAACACGCATCTCGGCGACATTCCCATCAAGGGCAAGATCGACCGCATCGACCTGGAACATCCGGCGTCCTCCAACGCCATCGTGCTCGACTTCAAGACCGGCCGGCCCAAGACCGAATCGCAGATTCTGGAAGGGGATTACTTCCGGCAGCTGGTCTTCTACGCGCTCCTTCTGGAGCACGGCATGGGCTTCCTGACGCCGATCGCATACACCCTGGACTTCATCGGCGAAGGCGCCGAACACCCGGTGGAGCGCACGTTCCAGGTCAGCACGGCGCAAAAAAACGACCTGACGAAAGTCATCAAAGCCGTATGGGCGAAGATCCAGCATTTGGATTTCACACCCATTGATTTGACCGTGTTGTAACACGCGGTGACGGGTGCAATCTTTTCTTCGCATTGTGGATGCTTGCATTCTTTTTCCGCGTTTGTAACCTGAAGAATTTTTTGTCAAAGCGCAGCGGAGTATGCCCGGGGGCATGACGACTTTGTTGTTTGTTCTTGCGCGATCTATACGATCCACCCATGGCGGCCCCGAATGCTCCGGCGCAGCTCTCGGACTTGGAATTTTTGTCCGCGTACGACGAGTATCTCGCGCTGCGCGGGCAGCAACACTCGGATCCCAGCAAGGTCGCCCAATGCGAAGCGACCGCCAAGGCGGTGAAGCGGCGTATTTTCGAGGCGATGATGGTCAACTGGGCCTTCGGCGGCCCGATCAAGTGCAGCATGACGCCGGCTGTCAGCGCAGGCTTGGGTTTGCTGGTGTCGCGTTCCCCGTATGGAGGATTGGTGGGCACGGCGGTCGGCGCCGGCGTGTCCTGCTTGGGTCCGTTGTTACCAGGTGGCACTTAAGCAGCTACGCCGAGAAAGACCCCGATTGCACGCTGGGCTCCATGGCCCAGTGCTGGAAGCATCTGCATGCCGGCCAGGGCGACGCGCGCGATGTACGGCTGGAGCGGGTGAGGCCGAGTCTGGATTCGGTGCCAAACGGCCTGCGCCGCTGGCTCGGCGTTGCGTTCGTATCACTGCAAAGCAGCGCGTCGCTGCGAAATTTGTTCAGCGGCGTGTACACGGACTGCCTTACAGCCTCCCCGCATCTGCAGCAACGAGTGCATGTCGGCAAGGACCTTATCCACAAGCAGCGCGCAGCCGAGACATTGGCCAAGGAAGACGAGCTGGCACGCCTGCGCGATACGGTGGATACCCAGGCGGCGCTCATCAAGGACTTGCAGGCCAACAGGGCCTACGACGACGATGCCACATCGGATTCGGCCGTTCGACTGGGCATGATGGAGCAGACCGTCGCCCGGATCGCGCATGCGCTCGGACCTCTCTTGGAGGAGCTTGGCGGAGAAGGCGGCGAAGAGGCCGACATCCGCGTTCTGCAGGTTCTGGTGCAAACCAGGCGGGTGATACATGTCCAGCGCACCGACACGCGAAAAACAGGTCCGAATACCAGCGTTCCTGCTTAGCAATCAGCCCTGTAAATAGAGAAGAAAATTGATCACAAAAAGTGATCAGCTTTTCGAAAGATATTCGTGTAATTGCTGCAGTGCCCTTCCCCTATGGCTTGTTCTATTTTTTTGATCGACTTTCATGGCTGAATAGACGACTGAAAAGCCATCGGGCTTAAAACATCCGGAGATCGGAAGGCCCGGTAAGTAGTCCGCTTCCAGGGTCTCGGTGATTACCCCGGAGCATGCGCCATTGAAGATGTGTTCCTGGCCCTGGGAATCGATATAGGCGATGCAGCAGACGAATGTGGCCTTCTTGTTGGACTCCTTGGCCATCCTGGCTAAAAAGAAGTCGATCCATTCCTTGTCCGTGGCTTTGGGGCCGGCTCCCCAGCGCCTGGTGGAGATACCCAGCTCGCCGCGAAGTGCATCCACCACGATGCCGGAGTCGTCGGCCATGGTCGGGATTTTGGAAAGCGCGTAGAAATGACGTGCCTTGATGAGCGCGTTGTCCTTGAACGTCTCGCCGTGCTCGTGGGGATCGCTGTTGATCCCCAAGTCGGACGGACCCACCACCTCGATGGGCAAGTCGGTGAGCGACTCACGGATCTCGATGAGTTTTCCTTTGTTGTTCGTGCCTGCAAGCAGCTTCATGGGCATGGTTTAGACCGGCGTCTTATCCAGGAAGATTTTGCGCGCCTTGGCGCCGTCGGCCGGGCCGACAAGGCCTTTCTCTTCCATGATGTCCAAGAGGCGCGCGGCACGGGCGTAGCCCACCTTCAGCTGGCGCTGGAGCAGGCTGGCCGATGCCTTCTGTGAAGCCTGCACGATGCGCACGGCGTCGAAGAAGAGGTCGTCGCCGCCGTTGTCGTCTGCGTCCAGGTCGATGCCGCCGGCCTGCTGCTGGGCCGGATTGCCGTCGCCGTCACCGAGCGTGATTTCCTCCGTCAGCACGCCGCCGCCGGCGATCTTCACCGCGTTGATGACGCGCTCGATTTCCTTGGTGGAAATGTAGATGCCCTGGATGCGCACCGGATTGGGGGTGCTGGCGGTCATGTAGAGCATGTCGCCTTTGCCCAGCAGGTCCTCGGCACCGATGGAATCCAGGATGGTGCGCGAGTCGATGGCCGACACCACGCGGAACGCGATGCGGGTGGGGATGTTGGCTTTGATGAGACCCGTGATGACGTCCACGGACGGGCGCTGGGTGGCGATGATGAGGTGCATGCCGACGGCGCGGGCCATCTGCGCGATGCGGGCGATCATGGTTTCCGTGTCCTTGCGGTGCTGGCGCATCATCAGGTCGGCCAGCTCGTCGATGACGATGACGATGCGCGGCAGGATCTTCTCCTCGTCTTCCTGCTTCTCGTTGTACTCGGCCAGGTTGCGCACGCCGGCTTCCGAGAAGCGGTGCAGACGTCGTCCCATTTCCGCGATGGCCCAGCGCAGCGCCTGGAGCGCCTTTTCGCTCTCGGTGATGACGGGCGTGAGCAGGTGCGGGATGCCGTTGTACGGCATCAGCTCCACGCGCTTGGGGTCGATGAGGATGAACTTCAGCTCGTGCGGGGCGTTCTGGAACAAGAGCGAAATCAGGAACGTGTTCATACCCACGGACTTACCCGCGCCGGTCGCGCCGGCGATGAGCAAGTGCGGCATGTCCTCGATGGTCGCCACGATCGCGTCGCCGGAGACGCCTCGGCCCAGCGGAATGGTAAGAGGGGAGTCGGACTGGCGGAACGCGTTGGATTCCAGCAGCTCGCGCAGGTACACGGTGGAGCGGATGGCGTTGGGCATTTCGATGCCGACCAGCGACTTGCCCGGGATGGGCGCCTCGATGCGCAGGCTGGTGGCTGCCAGAGCCAGAGCCAGGTCGTCTTTCAGCGAGCCGATCTTGGACAGTTTCACGCCCTCGGACGGCTGCAGCGTGAACTGGGTGACGGTGGGGCCCGGGTGGGCGTCCTTCATGGTCACGTTGATGTCGAATTCGCCAAGCTTCTGCTGGATGCGAACGGCCTGCTCCTTCAAGTCCTCGTCCTTCACGGTCAATTCGCTGTGCTTGCTTTCCAGCAAGTCCATCTCGGGGAATTTCCATTCCTCGAAGCGGGTGTCTTTCATCTCGATCATGCCGTTGGGCTTGGCCGCAACGGGCGCTTTGGCCTTGGGTTTTTCCTCGATTTTGCGCTCGGCAAAGGCCGGGCGGACGATGTTCAGGTCGGGGATGACGGGCTCTTCCTCCTCTTCCTGGGGCTCGTCGAGTTTGGCGCCGTGCTCGATGAGATCGTCGGTGATCTCGTCATGCTGCGGTTCGGCGGCAGCCAGGCGCTGGCGGACGATGACCTTCTTGCTGGATTCCTCGGGCTTGAGCTTGCGCAGCAACGCCGGGATATCCGGCTCGAACGTGATGAACACTCCGGCGATGAGCACCATGGACAAGACGACGTAGCCGACCTGCGCGCTCAAGAACGTGATGAACGGGAACGCGGCCATAAAGCCGACTGCACCCGCAACGGTATCGAGTTCGTTGGCGATGGTGCCGGTGACGGGCGTGTTGAGGTGCACCAGGCCCAGGAACGCGAGCAGGGAGAGCGCCGGCCCCCAGGTGCGCTTGCGCTCCACCTTGGGCCCGCTGGCGAACAGCAGCAGCGTGCCGAGCACGATCAGGAACGACGGGAACAGCATGCTCCAGGCGCCGAACAGCACTTTCAAACCGCGTCCGATGGCTCCCCCGAGCGATCCTGCGCTGTCTTGCAAGGCCAGCAGCAGGACGATGCCGAGCCCCACGAAGATGATCGCCTTGAGCTGGCGACGGGTGTGATCTTGCAGCTCCATGCTCTGATCTTTGCGGCTCTTGCGCTTCTTGATGGTGGTTTTGCGACGGACCTTCGGCATGTGTGCCATTCTATAACAAAGAGGGGAGAAGTCACACCAGGAAAAAGGGAGACAGGGGAAGTAGGGGATTCAGGGGATTCAGGCGAAGTTCGCCTGCTTCTTCTGTTTCTCCTGACTCTCCTGTTTCATATTCAAAGTCTTGGCAACCTGAATCCCTTCAGCTCATCCCTCGCAGCCTCGTACCCCGGCATCATCTTTTCCACCGCGGCCCAGAAGGCGCCGGAATGGTTGGGGTGGTCGAAGTGAGCCAGCTCATGGACGATGACGTAATGCAGCGCGTCGCGGGGCACGAACAGCAGTGCGGCGTTCAGCATGACGGTGCCCTTTCCCGAGCAGCTGCCCCACTTGGAGTTGGCGAAACGCAATTTCACGTCGCGGACTTGGGCCCTGAACGTGTCTTGGTTGATGGCGTCGATCAGGGCGACCATTTCGTGGTATTCGCTCATGGAAACGCAGTGCCACAGCTCGCGGTGCAGCTTGCGCTCCTCCATGCCCGCCGGCGCCTGGATATTCCAGCCCTCTTTCGTCGGCTCGGCGCGGAAACGCTTTCCTTCGGCAAGGCGGAACAGGTACGTCCTGCCCGAGGACACCGTCACCGGCAGCTCGGACACCGCGCGACGGGCGAGCATGCGGAAGGGGTCCACCAATTGGCGGCCCTGCATGCGCGTGAAGGCCGCGCCGATCCGCCGCAGCAGGTTGTCGATGTGCTCCTGCTCCTCGGCCGTGGACAGTCCCCGGGCCAGCCGGATGATGATCGTTTCGTCGTTGCACGTGGCGCGGGACCAGCGGTTACGGGTCCGCTCGACACGGTAGGGGAGTGGGGACTGCGCCATCGGGAGCACCCATGCTACCAAAACAAGGCCGAATTGGGAATCCTCCCGCTCCTCGTTTACACTGTGGCTCGTGGACAACGTCGTCATCCTCGGACACCGAGGTTTCATCGGCACGCACCTGCAGGCGGTCTACCCGCAGGCGAAAACGCCGGATCTCGACATCGCAGACCCGCGCGCGGTGGGCGACATGCTCGACGCGCTGAAGCCCGACGTGGTCATCAACTGCGCGGGCAAGACCGGCCGCCCCAACGTGGATTGGTGCGAAGACCACAAGTTGGAAACTCTTCGCAGCAACGTCACGGGACCGCTGGTGCTGCTCGACGAGTGCGCCAAGCGCGGCACGTACTGGGTGCACGTAGGCTCGGGCTGCATTTACGAAGGCGAGAACGGCGGGAAGGGATTCACCGAGCAGGACCCGCCCAATTTCTCCGGCAGCTTCTACGCCCGCAGCAAGGCGTGGTCCGACCAGATCCTGAAGGATTTCCCCGTCCTGCAGCTGAGGCTCCGCATGCCGTTCGACGGCACGGATCATCCGCGCAGCCTCATCAGCAAGGTCCGCAAATACACCAGGGTCCTGGACGTGCGCAATTCGCTCACGTATATCCCGGACTTCGTGGCCGCGACGCAGGCGCTCATCCAGAAACGCAAGACCGGCATCTACAACATGGTCAACCCCGGCGCCATCTCGCCGTACGAGATGATGGTGAAGTACAAGCAGATCGTGGACCCCGCGCACGCGTTCGAGCGCATTTCGATGGAAGTCTTGTCCACGGTCACCAAGACCGGCCGCAGCAACTGTATCTTGAGCACCGCCAAGCTGGAGAAAGAGGGGATTCGCTTCCGTCCGCTGGAGCAGGCCGTGGAGGAGGCCATGCGCTCGCTGAAGGGGGCGTGATCCGCGGCTGACGGCTGAAAGAAACGGTTCGCGTGCGCGTCGTACTGTTCCGCGTACCCGCGCCTTGACCGGGGTCCGGTCATTGAATATACTTTGCTTCCCTAATAATTCTTACTTCCAATGATGACGTCCCTCAGTCAGGACAAGCTCATCGACCTCGCGTTCAGCTTCAGCCGCATCATGCACCGCAAGATGGCCGAAGCGTCGCGCGACCAGCACTCCGTGAAGAACTGGCTCCAGATGCACGCGCTGTGCGTCATCGACGAGAAGCCCGGCATCACCATGAAGGATCTGGCCGGCGTGCTCATGATCACCGCCCCGACCGCGACCACGTTCGTCGGCCGCTTGGTCCGCCTGGGCTGCGTGCAGCGCGTCGCCGACCCCAAGAACCGCAAGCTCGTCAGGTTGCGCATCACCAACAAGGGGCGCCAACTCATGAAGGAGACGATGCAACGCCGCATGTCCGTCCTGCGCGCGGTCATCAGCCACCTTTCCGCCAAAGACCAAGCGGACCTTGCCCGCATTTATCGCAAGCTCATCGATAGCCATTCCTCCCCCACCCAGTAACCATGTCCATCGTTCGTTCCATCCTCGGTTTCCTCGGATCTTCCTGGCGCTTCGTGCGCAGGCACTTGTGGAAGTTCGTTCTTGGCGGCATCGCGCTGTTCATCGGCATGATCGTCTGGGCCGTTTCCCAGCCCAAGCAGCCGGTGTACGTCACGGCGACCGCGGTCCGCGGCGACCTGCTGCAGACCGTGGAAGCGGTCGGCACCGTGGTATCGGAGAAAGATCTCCAGCTGCAATTCCCGATCACCGATGTCGTCTCGAGCGTGTCCGTGAAGGAGGGTGACCGCGTGAAGGCCGGCCAGCGTCTTGCCAGCCTCCGCTCCGGCACCTTGTCCGCCAGCGTCGCTTCTGCGTCCGCCAACGTGGCTTCGGCCAAGGCCGCGCTGCAGGCGCTGATGGAAGGCGCGCGCCCCGAAGACATCGCCATCGCCGAGGCCAGCGTGGCCAACAAGCGCGCCGCGCTGGATGCCGCCCGCCAGTCGGCCATGAGTGCCGAAGCGAACTTGAAAACCTCCAAGCAGAAGCTTGCCGTGCTGCAATCCGAGGCCTCGACCGGTTTGTCCGGCCAGGTGACCAGCGCCAACAGCACCGTGTCGCAGCACCTCGCCAACGCCAAGACCGCGCTGAACGCCACGCTCGGCGTGTTCAACAGCAACGAAGTCCAGGATGCCATCGTGAAGAACCCCACCGGCGAATACGACGCCATCCGCTCCGGACGCACTTCGGCCGAGAACGCCATTTCGCTGCTGCAGTCTTCGGCGGTGAACGCGTCCGATTACCAGACCGCGCTGAAAAACCTCGAAAGCGCCCGCACCGTCGTCGGTCAGGCCGCCGACAACGTCAGCCGCTCCTATGACTTCATCGCCAACCTGCAGCTGACCAGTTACTTTACGAATGCCAGCCGCGAGGCCCACAAGAGCACCATCGCCACGCAGAAGTCCAACGTCCAGGCCGCCTTCTCTGCGCTCGACAGCGCCGCCAAGAGCCTGCGTGACGCCTCTGCCAGCTACGACACCCGCATCGCCACCGAGCAGTCCGGCATCACCAGCCTGCAGGGCACGCTGGACCGCGCCAAGGCAGACATCTCCACCTTCGAGACGTCGCTGCAGATCGAGGAGGCCCAGCTGGCGCTGAAGAAGGCGCCCGCCCGCCAGACCGACATCGACTCCGCCCAGGCCCGCGTGCGCCAGGCCCAGGCCGATTTGGCCCGCGCCGCCGCGCAGTTCAACGACACGGTGCTCACCGCGCCGGTTGACGGCATGGTGACCCAGGTGAACGTGAAGACCGGTGAGATGCGTCCCAGCACGCTTCCGTCCATCACCATCCTCGGCAACACGCCGTACCGCATCGAGATGTTCGTGTCCGAAATCGACATCCCCAAGGTCCAGTTGAGCCAGAGCGGTTCCATCGAGCTCGACGCGTTCCGCGGACAGCCGTTGCCGCTGCGCGTGGGTGAGATCGACCCGAGCGCGACCGACCGCGACGGCGTGCCCAAGTACCGCGTGAAGCTGGACTTCGCCTCCGTGAAGGACGGCCTGAAGATCGGCATGACCGGCGACGCCGACATCGTGACCGGCATCCGCAAGGACGTGGTCAGCGTGCCGTTGCGCGCCGTGCTGGAGCGTGAGGGCAAGAAGATCGTCCGTATTCTGGGGGCCGACGGGAAGACCGTCGAGGAGCGCGAAGTGACCACCGGTATCGACGGCTCCAACGGCGAGATCGAGGTGACCGGCGTGAAGGAGGGCGAGACCATCGTCGTTCTTGTGAAATAACGCCATGGAAAAGCACGCCTCCCCGCTCATCGAGATCCGCGGCCTCAGCAAATCGTACTTCAACGAAGGCATCGAGACGCCGGTGCTGCACTCGCTGGACCTGACCATCGAGAAAGGCGAATTCGTCGCCATCATGGGTCCGTCCGGTTCCGGCAAATCCACGCTCATGCAGATCCTGGGATTCCTGGATCTGCAGACCAGCGGCACGTACCTGTTCCAGGGCGAGCCGACCCAGCGCATGGATGACGACGATCTGGCCCGCATCCGCGCCACGCGCGTGAGCTTCGTGTTCCAGGCGTTCAACCTCCTGCCCCGCACCACCGTCACGCAGAACGTGATGCTGCCGCTGCTCTACCACCCCATCATCCCGGCCCGCGAGCGCACAGCGCGCGCGCTGAAAGCGGTGGAAACCGTGGGACTCGGCGACCGCGCCGACTATTTGAGCAGCCAGCTGTCCGGCGGACAGAAGCAGCGCGTGGCCATCGCCCGCGCGCTCGTCACCGATCCCGACGTCATCTTCGCCGACGAGCCGACCGGCAACTTGGACTCCGCTTCCGGCATCGCGGTCATGGAGGCCCTCCAGCAGCTGCATAAGGACGGTCACACCATCATCCTGGTCACCCATGAGCGCGGCACGGCCGAACACGCCGAGCGCATCATCAACATCAAGGACGGCCACATCGAATCCGATTCCCGCTCCTTCCAGCGCAAGTTCGCCGGCAAGGGCAAGGAACTGAAGTAACCATGCGCATCTCCGACACACTGAAAACGGCCATGAAAGCGGTGGGCGTGAACCGCTCCAGGGCCGCGCTGACCATGCTCGGCATCGTCATCGGCGTGGGGTCCGTGGTGCTCATGAGCTCCATCGGCGCCAGCATGCAGGGCGTGATCCTGGGGCAAATTTCCAGCCTGGGTTCCCGCAGCATGGTCATTTTCCCGGGCTCCAGCGACGGCGGCCCGAACCCGCTCGCCACCGGATCCGACAGCCTGACGTTCGATGACGTGGAGGCGCTCAAGCGCCTGGCGACCATCGAGACCGTCGCCCCGGTCATCTTCGTTCCCGGCACCTCCTCGTACGGCAACGAAGAGGCCACACCGCGCGTCCTGGGAGTCGTGTCGTATTTCTTCGAAAACCAGAACATCTATTTGGACGAAGGCCGGCTGATCGACGACGCCGACAACGAGGGTGCCAAGTCGGTGGCGGTGTTGGGTTCCGACGCGCGCGAGAAGCTCTTCGGCCAGAACGATCCGCTCGGTAAGCGCGTGAAGATCGGCGAATCGCATTTCACCGTGGTCGGCACCATCAAGCCGCTGGGATCGCAGTTCTTCCAGAACGTGGACGACCGCATTTACGTGCCGTACCAGACCGCCCGCCAGCTCACGGGGCAAAAGTACGTGAACTACGTGACCATGCGCTCGGTGGTGAACACCGACCTTGCACTTGATGACGTGGAGTCGCTCCTTCGCCAGCGTCACAAGATCGACAATCCCGAGGAAGACCCGAAGAAGGACGACTTCGCCGTGCGCAGCTCGTCGCAGGCCAACGATATCTTGGGCGGCGTGTCGCTGGGACTCACGCTCTTTATCACCACCGTGGCCAGCATTTCGCTGCTGGTCGGCGGCATCGGCATCATGAACATCATGATCGTGTCCGTGACCGAGCGCACCCGAGAGATCGGTTTGCGCAAGGCCGTGGGCGCCACCCGCCGCGACATCCTGCTGCAATTCTTGGCAGAAGCCGTCTTCCTGACGCTGGTGGGCGGAGCGATCGGCGCGATCGGCGGCGTGGCTCTCGCCTGGTTCGCGGCGGCCATCGTGAAAAACATCCTGGCCACCTACGTGTTCGTCATTTCCTGGAACGCCATCGCCGCGGCCTTCGCCATGGCGGCCGTGACGGGTCTGGTGTTCGGCATCGCGCCCGCCCGCCGCGCCGCGAACTTGAGTCCCATGGAATCCCTCCGTTACGAATAATGCTCCTCCGCGACACCATCCGCATCGCCTTCGGCGGCATCACGGTGAACCGCACCCGGTCGATGCTGACCATGCTCGGCATCATCATCGGCGTGGGGTCGGTCGTGCTCATGGTGAGCATCGGCAACAGCTTCCAGAACTACATCCTGGACCAGATCGAGTCCATCGGCACCGGCACCGTGGACGTGTTCCCGACCGGTCTGGAGAAGTTCGGCAAGAACCTCGATTCGCTCACCCTGGACGATTTCGAAGAGGTTCAAAAACTCTCCACGGTCTCGAACGCCGCGCCCATCATCCTCATCAGCCGTCCGGTGGCGTACGGCAAAGAGGAGGTTTCGCCGATGGTCATGGGCACGCGCCGCGAGATTTTCGCCAACTACGGCCTGAAGCTCGAAAGCGGCCGCATGCTGGAGCCGGGTGACGACGAAGGAGCCAAGTTCGTGGCGGTGTTGTCGTACCAGACCGCGCTGGACCTGTTCGGTAACGTCGACCCGCTGGGCAAGAAGATCAAGATCGGCGAGTTCCCGTTCACGGTGGTCGGCGTGCTCCAGAGCATGGGCTCGCTGCTGTTGTCGGACTTAGACAAGCCCGTCTACGTGCCGTTCTCCACAGCCCGCGCCGTCACGGGCCAGAAATACCTCACGTACATGACGCTGAAAGCCGTGGGCGACCCCGCCATCGCGACCGAGGACGTGAAGCTGCTGCTGCGCCAGCAGCACCGCATCGACAATCCCGAAGACGATCCGGATAAAGACGACTTCATCGCCCGCAGTTCCGAGCAGGTCACGGGCATCGTGAACTCCGTCACGCTGGGACTGACGGTGTTCCTCTCGCTGGTCGCCGCCATCTCGCTGCTGGTCGGCGGCATCGGCATCATGAACATCATGTTGGTGTCCGTCACCGAGCGCACCCGCGAGATCGGCCTCCGCAAAGCCGTGGGTGCTCGGAAGATCGATATCCTGCTTCAGTTCCTCTTCGAGGCCGTGTCGCTCACCGTCACCGGTGGCGCCATCGGCATTCTCGGCGGGGGCGGGCTGGGTTGGTTGCTGGCCAAGGTCGCGTCCAGCGCGCTGGGTCCCGTTCCGTACTCCATGTCGTTGTCGTCCATCCTGATGGCGCTCGGCATGGCGGTGGGAATCGGTTTGGTCTTCGGCATCTTTCCGGCCAAGCGGGCCGCGAACTTAAGCCCGATGGAAGCGCTGCGATACGAGTAAGCACAAAAAAACCACCCGGGTCGAAACCGCGGGTGGCCTTTGACGTCGGAGGAAATTAGCAGTCGCAGCCGTAGACGGTCTGGCGCTTGTTCTCCTTGCAGCGCCAAGCAGCCTTCTTGACCATGTCCTCGCAAGCCTTGGCGAGGGCATCGCAGAAGTCGCCGCCGCAGCGGAGATCCATCTTCGAGAGCATTTCCTTAACGTGAGACTGGACGATCATGGGAATAAAGAGAGAAGAAATAAAGCGGAACGGATTGTAGGAGGCGAACGGGGTGCGATACAACCCCATTTCGGCAGATCGTCGTTGAGTCGGAGTGGCTAGTGTCGTACAATCCTGCCGGACCATCGATTTTTCGCATAAGCTTGCCATTTTCTCGGCATGCATTGGAAAGTTGGCATCTTCGGCCAATGATGGTGTATGGCTGCTTCCGAGCGTTTCCGTCAACCGGCTGTTGCAGGCCGTGAAGTCAATCGTCTTCGACATTTCGCCGTCCAGCCAACGGCCTTTTCGTGCACGCATGATCGCGTTGGAGCAAACCCATTGAACGTCGGCGGCAAACCCCATAGAATCCCCTGGCTCCCGTTCTTTCACGCGCAGCATCGTTTCATGGGTCGGTACCGAAGCAGTCAAACGGACCTGACTGTAAATCAGGTGGCTCACGCCTTCGTGGGTGCAATTCCCACCCGGCCCACCACGAACATGTTGCGCGACGGAGAGAATTCTTTACAGTGGAAGCACATGGGTATTGAAGCAGAAGAATCGCTGGCAGAGCCTGACGCCAACGACGTGGCGGAGTTCGTCGACAGCGACTTCGTGCTCGATGAAGTTCCAAACACGCTTCGCGACGAAGTGCAGCAGGTGCGTCTCATCCTGATCAGCGCCGCATCGAACCCGCCGGCAGCAGACCTTGCCGGATTGAAGCGCCGCCTGGCGGACCGCGTGCAGCCTCCCTCGGTGGAGGCGTAGTATCCGGGCATGCCTCCCGGTGCCAGCCGCCTGCCGATGATCGATGCGCTGCGCGGATATGCCATCGCGTTCGTGTTCGGCGTACATGTCATCGGACCGCTGGTGCCATGGGAGCTGGGATTGTTCCGCATAGGCGGCCTGCCGTTTTCCCCGCTGATGCCGCTGCATGCGGGCATTTACGCGGTGCAGCTGTTCTTCGTCCTGTCTGGATTCGTCCTCTATCTGCCCTACGCGCAGGGACGGCGCCAGATGCGGTCCGGCCGGGACGTCCGTGAGTATCTGTGGCGGCGCTGCACGCGGCTGATGCCCTTGTTTTGGCTGGCCGTGCTGGTGCCCATGGTCCTCATGTTCGGCTGGCAACCGCTGCACGACCGCGTCGGGCAATTGGTGCCCATGCTGACGATGACGTTCCCGTTCTTCCAAAAAACCTTCTATCCGCAGTACAACTTCACGCTGTGGTCGCTGGGCATCGAATTCTGGCTGTCGCTTTCGCTGCCTCTCGTGGTGCCGCTGGTCCGCAGGTTCGGCATCGGGCGCGTCGTGCTGGGGGCGATATTGCTTTCCCTCTGCACGCGTTTCGCCGCCATGCTGACCGTGCGCACGTTTGGTTTCAACGTCCTCATGAGCGGGCCGTTTTCACAGCTGGATACGTTCGTCTTCGGCGTGGCGCTCGCGCATCTGTGGGTGCACCCCGTTGCCTCGCCGAAGCCGCTGCGCGACCTGCTCGCGGGCTGCACGATGCTCGTGATCGCGGGGTTCATGACCGATTGGGTCAACCTGCACGTGGTGCCGTGGGGTTCCTCCGCGCTCACGCGTCTTCTGGTGGCTGCAGGAATGGCGCTCATGACGCACGGGCTGCTGTGGCTGGATTGGAAAGCCATCGCGAACCCGGTCGCCAGGCAGGCCGGCCGCATGTGCTATTCCCTCTACGTGTGGCACGTCCCCGTGCTGGTGTCGCTGCTTCCCGACGTGGCAGGCCGCACCGTGCCGGCGCTGTGCGCGTACGTGGCGGTGCTCATCGCGGTGGCCACGCTCAGTTACCGCTACGTGGAATTCGGCCACGTCGCGGACGCGAGCAGCCTGTTCGATTTCCCCCGGCTGCGCCGCAAAACGCCGCCTCCCGGGAAGGAGACGGCGTCGTTGCGATTGGTTGCGGGCTGATTACTTGCAGGTTGCTTCGCCTTCGAGCGCGGCTTCGATGTCGGCCGGATCGCGGCTGAGCATGGCGGAGAGTTTCTGGATGACCCACGGCATCATCTTGTTCATGCGGTTGACGTGCGCGTCCTGGTGCAGATACGACTTCATGCCGCAGATGACGCTGAGTTCATCGTCCGTGAACGGGGCGTAGGCGACCGTCTTCAGGCCGAACGGGTCCATCTTGAGGGCGAAGATGCGGCTGGCATCGGCGGCGAAGGCGAAGTGGCCGACGAACTGTGCCTGGTCCTGGCCGTTGTTATCGGTGATGACGATGTTGTTGCTCTTGGCCAAGAAGGACATCACGACGGCGGCCTCGGTGGTGCCGTGGCCCCTATGCGAGTGCGACAGGGACTTCTCCTGGCGTTCCTTCTCATTGCCATCGTCGTCGTTGTCCTGCGTGCCGCCGCCCGAAGAGCGCTCCTGCACCGAGTTGCACGTGATGTTCGTGACGGCGCGGTTGGTCAGGTTGTTGTCCGGGGTGTTGTCGCGCTCGGACGCGGTGACGGTGGCCTGCTGCTCGACGGTGCCGTTGCACGCGTAGCCGGCCAGCGTGGTGAACACGACGTCGAAGGTCTTGGACGAGCCCACGTCCACGGATGCCGCGCGGCAATCCACGGTGCCGGAACCGAGCGTGCACTCCGCGCTGCCGCCGAGCGGCAGGAAGGTCACGCCGGCGGGCAGCTCGATGCTGGCGATGACGTTGGTGGCCGTGGCCGGACCGTTGTTGCGGACGCGCAGGGAGCTGCGGAGCTCGGTCTCGCGCTGCACGGACGACGGCACGGTCAGCTCTACGCTCACGTCGGCGACCGGCTCGCATTCGATGCGGGTGACGACCGGATCACTCTCGTTGTTGCCCGGGTAGTAATCGGAGGATTCGGAGGTCACCGAAGCGACGGCGGTCACGTCCTGCGGACACTGGGATTCCAGCTGCGTGGCGACCTTCAGGCTGAACGAACGGCTGGAGCCGGCGCTCAGTTCGGAAACCGTGCAGACCACGTCCCCGCCGACCTGGGTGCATTCGGGCGGGTTGCCGGCGACGGCCAGGGTCAGGCCGCCGAGCGGCAGGGTGGCGGTCACGGAAGACGCCAGGCCCGGTCCGTCGTTGGTGACGCTGAGCTCGTAGGAGATTTCATCGCCGCGGAACACGCGGTCGCTGCCGGTCAGCGAGGCTTCCAGTTCCACCTGGCCTTCGGTCGGGCAGCCCACGAACACGGGCAGCTGTGCGATGTTGTTGGCGAATTCCAGGTCGGCTTCGTCGCCGTCGACAGACACCACGAACGTGGCGGTCGTCGAGCACAGCTCGGTGCCTGCGGTGAAGTAGAGGTCGAACGTCTCGCTTTCGCCCACCGGCAGTCCGGCTTCCAGGCCGACCGCGCAGGTGACCACGGCGTTCTGGCCCAGCGCGCAGCGCGGGTCGCTCTGGACGGTGTCGTAGACGAAGTCGCCCGGAACGGCGATGGTGGCGACCGCGCCATTGGAGACGAGCGGGCCGAAGTTCTTCAGCGTCACGGACGCCGAGAAGTCGGCGTTGCCAAGGACCAGCTCGGGGCCGGTGACGATGGCCTGCAGGTCGGTGTTCGGCAGCGGCAGCAGGTTGTTGGCAAAGACCGCGTCGGCGAGCGCGTTGCCGGTCACGATTCCCTGCTCCTTGTCGAAGGACCAGTGTACGCCCATGTAGATGCGGCTCTGGCCGTTCTCCTCGGCCGCCTGGCTGAAGCTGGTGAACGAGCGCGGGGCCAGCGGACGGACGGAGCCGTCTGCGTCGATGGTCTCGCCGTTCAGCTCGTCGGACACGAAGGTGAAGGCGATGTTATCGGTGCCGTAGAAGTTGCGCAGCGTGCGGAACGTGGCGGCGCCGAACGTGGCATGGCCGGAGGTGTAGGCCGGGAACGGCGGCGTGAAGTTGGTCGGGGGATCGCCGGGGGTGGCCGACAGCTGCGGGTTGCTGGCCGGAGCGCCGAGCGGCTCCCATTCCGGATCACCGACGGTGTCGGGGTTGCCGTCACCCAGGCCCGTGGGGCCGGTGCCTTCGTCGGATTCGCGGATGGCCGTGATCGGGCGCCAGTAGTCGTATGTGTACTTGGTCTTCCATGCGGCGATGCCGGCATCGGCTTGGGCCATGTTCACGAGCGCAAACAGACGGGCGTTTTCGATCTCCGTGTTGCCTTCCTGGATCGCGATGTGCTGCGTGATCTGGTTATACAGGCGGGGCGGCACGCCGAGACCCGGTGCGCCGTCGTACCCCCAGTAGTAGGAGATGTTGGTCTGGTCTTGGGTGCGCACGGTGGAGTTCTTGGCGCCGTATTCCTTCACTTCGTTGTAGGCGGCGGTGTATTCCGGGCTGTTCAGGGCCGGCGGCGGAATGGCCACGTAGTCATCGGCCACGCCCATGCCGAACGTCTTCACCAGTCCGTACTCGGCGGCGTACGCCATCTGGTTCGGGTGAAGCGGGTCGGGGCGCCAGTGACCGGGCTGGTCGCTCTGTTGGAAATCCACGATGTTTTCGCTGCCGTCGCCGGTGCGGCTCAGAATGCACGCGTCGGCGGCGGCCGCACCAACGGCCATGCCGTCGGTCTTGTCCTGACCGTCGGGGATTTGCGCGAGATCATCGGCCATGTAGGCGTCGAAGCTTGCGGACTGCTCCGGGTACAGCTCCACCAGCACGTCGTGGGCGGCGACGATGATCGCGGCCTGCACGTTGGCGGTGCGCGGTGCGGTTTCATCGAAGGCGACCGGCGTGTGCGTCTGGACGATGGCGTTCACGGCGTCGTAGATGGCGATGTGCACCATGGCCATGGCGCGGGCGGCGCGTGTCGGACCTGCATGCTTCTTGGCTCCGGCGCCCGGAACACCGGCTCCGGGGGTGTGATCCACCACCTGGGCGTCATTCAAGACCTCGTTCCAGCGCAGGACCATGTCCGGCAGCGGAGCCAGCTGCGCGGCGCCGAACTTCGGCAAAAACGCGATGCCGTTTCCAATCACGATGGAAACGACGAGGGCCTCTGCGAGAAACTTGCGCATAACAGATGAGGTAAAGAAATGACGAAAGTGTCACACTTTACATACTTTATTTGTTTATGCAATAGAATTTATTTAAGTCAAATACCGCGGAGCTACACCAAAAAAGCCCCGCCGGAGCGGGGCTAGAACATATTTGCTTACTGCTTTGTCGTGCACAGGCCCGACTGGCAGACGGCCCGCTGCTGGGCGCAGCCGGCGCAGGCCATGGGATCGTTGTTGCGCTGCTTGCAGAGGAAGTAGTCGTCGGCTTCATCTTCCAGCTTCGAAATGGCGTCCTTGCGCACGGCCTCGCCGCACGTGAGGTACGGACAGCTGGCGATGAAGAGCGTGCAGTCCGCGTCCACGGTGCAGGTGCGGTTGGAGGCGTTCATGGCCGCGTTCTTGAAGTCGTTCTGCTCGGTCTGGCACGACACGCTTCCCAGCGACGAGCTGCTGGACGAGGACTTGGAGCTGCTGGACGAACGTGAGCTGGATCCGGGAACGGAGCACGGGTCGGCGAAGTAGTTGATGGGCGTGCCGTTGGTGCAGCTGGGGAACTGGCGGCCGTCGGAGCACGTGATCGGCTGGCAGTTGTTGCAGGCGCGCAGCGTGCACGCGCTGCCGTTCTGCGTGCAGGTGCAGGTATTGCAGCCATCCGCGCTGGGGTAGCTTTCGCCGATCTGATATCGGCCTTCGCACAATTGTCCGACCGGGTTCGACGCCGTTTCCTGGATGCATTCCCTCGAGCAACCGTCGCCGTCGTTCAGATTTCCGTCGTCGCACTGTTCGCCGGTTTGCTTGTTGCGGTCGCCGCACACGCCCAAGCCCGCCTTGCGGCGCAGTTCTTCCACCTGCTCACGCAACTGCCGGACGGCCGCGTCGTCGTAGCGCTGCAGCATCACCGCGACCTGGCCGCGGGTGATGGCGTCGTTGGGCCCGAAGCGCCCGTTCGTGTATCCGCGCACGATGCCGAGCCGCGACATGCGGGCGACGGCGTCGGCGAAGTAGTCCTGGCTGCGCACGTCGGCGAATTGGGCCGCGGCCGGCAACGCCAGCGCCGCGAGAACGCCGGCGGTGAAGGCGAGCAGTCCGGTACGGGTGAATGTCATGGGAGCGCGGGAAAAGGGTAAGCGGAGCATACGGCCGCCGCGCGGGCGGGGGAAGTTGACGGCGGGCGGGAACCGGAGTTGGCTGTAACCATGGCGCGACCGACTCGAGACGATCTGGAGCCGTGGACCGACGACTTCTTCGTGGGCGAGCACGGCCTGCTGAAAAAGAAGACGTTCGGATGCCCGTCGTATTACGTCGGCCGCAAGCTTCTGGCGTTCATCTGGAAAGACGGCTTGGGGATCAAGCTGGATCCGGCCGAGGTACTCCGGCACATCGCCAAAGACCCCGATGCGTACCGTCCGTTCAATCCCGGCGACGGTACCATGAAAAACTGGCTGGTTATCGTGCATCCGGAGGCGGGGGATTACGATGCCGAGCGGCCGCTGTTCGAGCGCGCGCTGCAGGCCGTTCGCGGCTGATCAGGATTGAATAAAACGCTGTTTTTTGCTACAATAAGGAGATTTCACACACATATCCATGCGCGACACTTTTTTCTTCCAGGGCCAGGCCGAATCGCGCCTGATCCGCCTCATGCCGCCGGATGACGCCGTGCCGCCCCCGCGGCTGCCCACGACGCCCGAGACGGGCACCGAGCGTACGCCCGAGGCCGTTCCGGCCGAGGTGCGTCCCGCCGAGGAGACGCCCAGGCGCGTGGAGGCGGTCAGCAAGGAGCTCAGCGCCGTGGCGGTGGACCGCCAGGATCCTTCCGTCTTCACGTCGGGCGGCGGCATCAACCGCCTGTGGTGGCAGAACAAGCCCGGTGCAACCGAGGCCCACTACAAGATCATGCACCAGGCCCACTTGTCGTGGCAGGCCAACATCAACCGCGTCCAGCCCCGCACGCCGCAGCAGTGGGAGACGTTCAAGGCCAGCGAGGTCGCCCGCATGAACCCGCAGCTCGCCCCGCATGGCATCCGCGTCTTCAGCTACCCCGGCATCCCGGCCCTCGGCTGGGAAGTCATCAATGCCGGCGCGGCAGGCGTGCCCGACAACCTGCAGGGCCCGCTGAACGAGATGATGTCCCCGCAGCTCAACACCGGTCCGAACATCATGAACATGGGCCCGCGCCTCACGATCATCATCGCCATCCTCATCGCGCTGCTCGTGCTCATCAAACTTGCCGAAGAAGGCAGGCTGGGCCGCGACGGCCGCCGCCGCGAGGACGGTCCGCGCCCCGACGGCGACCGCACGCCGGAGGGTCCGCGCAATCCGGTCCGCGACCGCGTCCGCGAGGAGATGCGCACCAAGAAACTGAATCTGGACGGTCTGAAGGGTGAGAAGGAAAAGAAAGTGAAGTCCAACAACGCCGCCATCGCTGTCCACCAGAAGGAGATCAAGTCGCTGCGCGCGAGCGAGGATAAGCTCGGCAGCCGCCGCAAGCCGTTGCAGGACCAGATCGCCAAACTGGAGCGCGAGGGCGCCGAGCCGACCAACGCCGAACTCGTGCGCGCCAAAGCCGAACTGGAGCAGATCGACCGCGACATGACGTCTTCCCGCACCCGCCGCGAGACGCTGGAGAAGGACGTGAAGCGCATGGAGGACGAGAACAAGACCCTGCAGGAGGATATCAAGGCCATCGACGAGATGAAGGCCGAGGGCCGCGACGCCATCGACCGCTCCGTCCGCCTGACGAACTTCATGATCGAGCGCTTGCCGGAGGCCGTCCGCAAGAACACCGGCGGCTTCGAAATCACCGCCGAGGGTGCCATCCTGCTCAAGGAGCCGGTCGGCGAACTCCACCGCTTGCTTGCTCCCGCCGGGCAGCCTCCGCTGGCTGCCGGCGTCACCGTGCAGTTGGCCCAGGTGCAGGAGGCGCACGACCGCATGCCCCGCTGAACGCGAAACGCATGATGCGGCCTTTCCCTCGCGGATCGGCCGCATTTTTTGTAGGTCGAAGATGGTATGGATGGCATATTGAAGCCGCCGATGTCGTTTTGATGGCAAGAATGATTGACATAGCGGCGCCCGACGCTAGGATGCCCGCTCACAATGCTCCCGCGCTTGTCCCGAACGCAGAAGCTCGAATATACGGCCCGCGCCCGCGAGGTCACGGCTGCTTTTTCGTGCCAGGGCTACCAAGACGAGCTTAGTCACGTGCTGCAGACATACGGCCCCGGCTTGGGCGCCGGAGTCACCAGGCAGGCATTCATCGACTTCCTTGCCAGTCTGCCGCTGCGCGATGACGATGCCATGTTGAACGCCTTCACGGCGCGGCAGATCACGATCGAGACGGAGGAGGTCTACCTGGACAAGGCGATCATGTACTCGGAAGTGAACAACTCCGCATTCGACAACGGACTGCATGACGAGCGCGATTTGGACGCGGATGTCGTGGAGAAGGCGCGCGAAGAAGACCGGCGTTTGCTCGGGATGAACGGCCGGATCGCCACGCCGGCCGACATCGCCGAGTCGGCCATGGACGGCGTCGATCTTTCCTGGTTGAAAGATGCGGAACGGAAGATCAACCGGGCCATCGCCAGAATTCCGCCACCCATCGTTCTGCTGACGGACGGCATCGTCGCGCGTTGCCGGGACGCCATGCTTCCGCTGACGTTTGGCGTTTGCCCCAACAGCGTCCGTCGGGCATTCAACCAGCGGGTACTGCGGTTGCGCTGTCTGGCACTGGAGATCAGCATCGATGCCGACGACGATGAATGCTTGAGTCGCTGATCAGCCCAAAAACCACACGCTCACGAGCGGAATGAAGAACAGCGCGAACACGGTGGACAGCAGCACCGCCAGCGACGCCTTTTCCGGCTGCGCTTTCAGCGCGGTGGCCAGCACCACGGTGTTGGCCGCCAGCGGCGTCACGGATAACAGGATCATGACCTTATGGACCAGCGGCGGGTAGACGTGGAAGAACGACAGGTCGAGCCAGATGATCAAGGCCGTCACCGCCGGCCACACGATGAACTTGGCCAAAAAGCACAGGCCGAAAAACGCATAGTCCAGCTTCAGGCTGCGCATGTCCGCGATGCCCATGCCGATGATCATCATGCCGAGCACGGAGAACGCGCCGCGCATGTTGAGCGCCAGCGCCGTGTACCCTTCGCCGAGCGGCACGTGCATGGCGTTCACCAGCAGCCCCGCCGCGAACGCATAGACGGTCGGCAGCCGAGCCAGACGCTTCAGGCTTTCGCCGGCGGTGTAGTTGCCGCGAGCGGTGAAAAAGAATCCGAGCGAGTTCTCGAACAGCACGAAGCCCAGGATGGAAAGCACCATCACCCCCAGCACGCCTTCGCCGAAGATCGCCAGCGCGACCGGGATGCCGAAGTAGCCGGTGTTCCCGGTGGCGGAGGTGTAGGCGAAGATCCCCTTTGTGGAGTCTTTCCATACGCGCGATCCGACGGCGTACCAACACAGCGACAGCAGGCAGCAGACGACGAAGAACAGCGCCGGCAGCGACAGCGCCGAGGCGTCGATGGGCGTGGTCACCACGCCGTGGAACACCACGAACGGCGACAAGATGTACAACAGCAATCCGGCCACGGTTTCCTTCTGGGATTTCAGCCCCCGTCCCGCCAGGAAACCCAGCGCGATGAGGCCGTAGAGCGGGAGCAGCTTGCCAAGCAGGGTGATGAAAACCGTCATAAAAGATGGGTCATTTCACCGCGAAAATGACCTCCGCACAAGGCTCGGGCGTCAAACCGACTGCACAGCCGGCGCGATTTGTTGTCAAGATATGTCGTAAGAATCCTTCGCTAGTCTCGTCGTAGGTAGCATTACATTTTCCCCCATTCGTTTATGCGTTTGCAGAAATTCGCCGCCGCGGTGGTCTCCACCGCCGTCGCATGCAGCGTGGCCGCTCCGGCGTTCGCCGTGGGCGTGAATTCCAGCGTCCGCTCTTCCGCCGCCGCCCGCGTGCAGGTCGACGGAGCATGCATGTCCAGCGCCGTGGACAAGCGCGACACCGCAGTCATCGCCGCCTTCGACACGTTCACCGCGTCGGTGAAGGCCGCTCTGACCAAGCGCAAGGATGACCTGAAGGCCGCCTGGGCCCTGACCGACGCAACCGCCCGCAAGACCGCGCTGCGCACGGCCTGGCAGAACTTCACCAAGAGCCACAAGTCCGCCCGCGACGCGTACCGCGTCGCCAGGCAAGCCGCCTGGAAGCAGTTCAAGACCGATTCCAAGACCTGCAAAGGCAACGCTTCCGACGAAGGCAACGTCGAAGCCACCGGCGAAATCAGCCTCTGATCCTTTGGGCAGAGTGCCGAGAAGAGGGCCGACAGGCCCTCTTTTTCGTTTATGCGGTTCGCATCATGCGCCGGTAGTACAGCGCCATGAGGCCGACGGTGAGCAGGGTCACGATTGCAACCGAGGGGCCGGGGCCGGTTTCCACGTTCGTGCGGGGCTTCTTGGTGACGGTGGTGGTTTTGACCGGCGTCTCGACGCGGCGCAGCGGAGCGCCGCTCTTCAGCGACGACGAGCTGCTGCTGGCCTTGGGGATCAGGCCCAGGCGCTCGGCTTCCAGGCGGTTGCTGACGGTGTAGGGGTTGCTGGGCAGGTTCTCCTGGCTGGATCCGATGGCGGGCAGCGAGCTGCTGGTGGATGCTCCCGCGGCCGGACGGAGACTGAAGGTCGCCGGAGTGGTGGTCGGCGTGGTGCCGGCCGAGCTGGATGAAATGAGCGTCACGACCAGCGGCTGGCCGCTCCTGGCCGACGAGGCCTGGACGACCGGGATGCTGCTGGACGACGAGCTGCTGCTTTCGGACGAATCGCTGCTGGATGCCTCGGAGGAACTTTCGGACGACTCGCTGCTCACGGGCGGCAGCGGGATGAACACGTCGTCTCCGGCCGTCGAGCTGGAAGAGGAGGCGACTTCCGTGCCGTCGGTCACCACGATTTCCAGCAACTGGTTTTCGGGCAGCGTCTCGGACGAATAGACGTACGTCTTGCCGATGGCGGCCGCGGGGATGATGAACGAGAACGGTTCGTCGAACAGCACCTGCGTCACGAAGAGGTCGGCGGTGCCGTTGGACTTGAGCACCTGCGGGTCCGGGTTTTCGTTGGTGATGATCAGTTCGTCGCCCGGCTTCACGGTCACGCTCGGCGGCTCGAACGTGCCGGCTTCGGTGATGGTGATGTTCACCAGCTTGCCGCCGCCGTCGGTGAGGCTGCCGCGCAGGCTGTCGGTTCCCAGGTAGAAGATGGCGCCGAGCAGCAGTACCATGCCGATGCCGGTGAACGCTGCCATGTGCATGGACCGCACGGACGCCGTTTCGATGCGCACGGTGGCCGCCTGCGCCGGGCGCGAGACGCGCACGGCAACGGGCTCCGCGCCGACGCGCACGGGCACCGGCTCCTCCGAGGAGTCGGTCGAGTTCCAGCTGCTGTGGAGCGGGGAGTCGGACACGATTGGTTTAGGAAATGGCCATCTGGCGGCGCCAGGCAAAGAAGGTGCCGATGCCGGCCGAAGCCAGTGCGAACAGCGCGAGCGTGGAGCTCATGCCGGTTTCGGTGACGTTTTTGCCGTTGTATTCCTCGATGGGATTCTCGCCGTCGGGCGGAAGGTCCGCCGGATTGATGGCGTTCAGCGGGGCCGTGGAGGTTTCGGGCTTGCCGACGATCACGGATACCTCGTGGCTGAATACCGTCTCCTGGTTTTTCGAGTTGAACGCGCGCACGGCCAGGAAGTACTGGGTGGCGGGTTCCAGGTCGCGGATGACGAGGCTGCTGGAGCTGTCGGGGACGCTGCGGCGGTGGATGTACTTGCCGCTGACCGTGCCGTAGTAGACGTTGTATCCGGCGAGGTCGGTGCTGGTCAGTCCCTGCCAGCCCAGGAAGATATTGGTGTCTTTGGAGGTCACGCGCACGTTCTGCACCTGCAGCAGCGTGAACGCGGTGTTGCCGCCCACGGTTCCGCCGGCGCTGGACGACGAACCCTGGCCGTTTCGACCTTGGAGGACGTCCAGGAAGGTGCCGCCCGCGCTGGACGACGATGCCGTCACCGTCTCGGTGGAGAGGCGGACGGTCAGCGTGGTCGGCTGCGTGGAGATCATGGAAGCGTCGTCGGTACTCTTTACAGACGTTTCGCCGGAACCTTCGTCATTGAAGTTGTGGAACGAGACGGTGGTGTTGGACGACGTGGACTTCACGCGGAAGGTCACGCGGGCGATGGACGTCTTGGGAGTGGTCAAAGCGCCGTTCGTGCCGCCGCCGATCTTGACGACGCCTTCCACGGCATCGATGGCCTGTTCGCCCGGAATGGGCTGGGACAAGGCCGGGGACAGCTCGACACTGCGTGCTTCCAGGAATGCCGGGTCGAACTTCAGCCAGGCGCGGACGGTGGAGACCTTGGACGGCTCGGGAGTGTGCAGCACCACGTCGATGTCGACGATGTCGCCGGCACGGAGCGTGGCGGTCTGGAGTTCTCCGCCGTTCACCACCTGGAATGCGGAGCAGTTGCGGCGGTCGAGGTTGATGCAGTGCGGCTCGAACGTCAGCTGGGTGACGCTCGGCGAGCCGGTGTCGGCGACGCTGCTCGAGCTGCCTTCGGCGGCCTGGGCGACCTGACTGCCGTCTCCGCAGCCGATGAACGCGTCCACGCACGGCGGGTTGTCCACGCCGTCGCCTTCGGGAGGGTTCGGGAGCTGGGCGTGGGCCACGGAAGTCATGCTCCAGAGCAACGCCAACGTGCAAGCGGCCCACAGCAGCGGGAGCTTCACGTTGCGTGCCGGCAGCGGCTTGTGCAGATGCATTGGGTGTATGTTTGGAAGGGTCTACTGCCTCTCCATCGCCTCCAGAATGGCGGCGACATCTTCGACGGTGATGCGGAAATCCTGGTTCGTATCGGCTTCCAGTTCCTGGGCCGTGGCCGTGCGGTAGCCGCGGGCGATTTCCATCGCGAGGCGTGCGTCGGAAGCATCGATCATGTCGTTGCCGTCCATGTCGCCGCTCAAACGGATGCCGGCGCGGGTGGGCTCGACGATCGGCTGCACGTCACCGGCGGTCTGGATGCCGATGGCGAACGCCACCGCCATCGATCCGATGACCACTCCGCAGCGTCGCAGGGTCTGTGCCGAGAACGTGGAGAAATATGTGTGCATTTCGTATTACTATAGCACAAAAGAGCCCTTTATCCCATACCGGGGAAGTTGACGGGAATAGGGATTATGATGATTTAATCGATCGGAATTCGAGGCTGAAAAGAGTCAGAAAAGGACTACAAGGATGTTTCTTTCGTTACCGGTCGCCGTGGTATTCTCACGCCCTCTGTGGAATCCCAGTTTTTCTTCTTCACCGGCGAGAACTCCTACGCGCTGAAAAACGAGGTCCGGCGCTGGAAAGCCTCGTTCGGCGCGAAGCACGGCGCGGAAAATTTGCAAACCATCCCCGGCGCCACGCAGACGGCATCCAGTCTTATGGACGCAGTCGCCGTCATGCCGTTCATCGCCGAGAAGCGCCTGGTCCTGTGCGAAGGCGTGCCGAAGATCGACAAAGACGGACTGTCCCGCGTGCTGGAGGTCTTGCACCCGCAGACGGTGTTCGTGATCTACGAACCGAAGCCCGACAAGCGCCTCGGCATCGTCAAGGATCTCCTTGAGAAAGCCGAGGTGAAGAAGTTCGATCCGTTGCCTCCCGCCAAGCTGACGGGGTGGATCCAGCAGGAGGCCGCCGCGCGCGGCGCGACTATCGGCGCCGAGGCTATCCGGGACTTGGTCTCCATCGCCGGAGACGACCAGTGGATGCTCCAAGGCGAGATCCACAAGCTTGCCGCGCACGCATCCGAGATCACGCCCGCTCACGTGGAACTCTTGTGCGTCCCGTCCGGCAACGCGGTGGTGTGGCAGCTCACCGACCTCATCGGCGGCCGCAAATCCACGCAGGCGCTGCAGTTCTTCCGCAAGCGCCTGGAGCGCGGCGAAGAGCCATACGGCATGTGGGTGATCCTGCTGAACATGATCAAGAACATCGGCGCCGTGCGCATGTGCATGGACGCCGGCGTCACCGACGAGCGCGGCGTCGCCAAGGCGGCCGGCGTGCACTTCTTCGCGGTACGCGGGTTGCTGCCGCTGGTGCGTTCCATGGACCGCGGCCGCGTGAAGGGTTTGGTGGATTGGGCCGCGGCGACCGACGTGGCGCTGAAAACCGGCGAGCTGAAATACACCGCCGAGCGTCCGGGTGAACTCATCGCGCTCGCGGAGCGGGCGATTCTGTTGTGCGCGTGACGAAGTGAAAAGAAGACAAAGAAATCAAGGATGACAAAGAATCCTTGTCACCTGGTCTTCTTTGATTTCCTGTTTAGAAATTCTCGATCTGCTTGAGCAGGCTGTCCTCGCTCTTGCCCTCCTCCTCGGCGAGCTTCTTTTCCATTTTTGCGCGCTGCTCGCGCTTGCGCTTGATCTCTTCTTCCATCTGCGCGACGACCTTTTCGTCGCCGATGGTAGCGACTTCCTTGCTGTACTTCTCATCGATGGCCGCCAGCTGCTTCTTCTCGTTCATCAGGATGTCCTCCAGGTTCTTCAGCTGTTCGGGGGTCATGATCGGCAGGATGTTGATCCAGTACTGCCGCTCCTCGTTGTTCATGCTTTCCGAACCCTTCACCAACTCGATGAGCGGTCCGAACTTCTGCTGGATTTCCGGCGGAATCGTCAAACCCCCGCTCGCTGCGGCTCCACCCGTGGTCGGTTGCGGATTGTCGGCCATGGCTTACAGGATAGGTTGAAGCGGGAGGATACGGAAGGGGATCGCTGCGCCCGGAGGGTCCGGCTTACGCGACCTTCAGGATCTCGTACTTGAACTTTCCGGCCGGGGCGTCCACGTCCACGGTGTCACCCTTCTCGTGGCCGAGCAGCGCGCGGCCGATGGGGGACTCGTTGCTGATCTTGTGGTCGATGGGGTCGGCCTCCATGCTTCCGACGATGGTGTAGGTCTCCGGCTCGTCGTCATCGGTCTTGTTGCGCACGGTGACCACGGAACCGATGTCGATGGTCTTGCCGCCCTTGGCCGCCTTGCCCGGCGTTCCTTCGGTGATGATCTTGGCGTTCTTGATCTGCTTTTCCAGTTCCAGGATGCGTCCTTCGATGAAGGCCTGGTCGTTCTTGGCCTCTTCGTATTCGGCGTTTTCGGAAAGGTCACCGTAGGAGATGGCCTCCTTCAGGCGGTCGGCGATTTCCTGGCGCTTGGTGGTTTTCAGGAACTCCAGTTCTTCCTTCAGTTTCTTCAAACCTTCCTTGGTGATCAGCATCTCTTCGCCGTCGGCGAACGTGGTGGTGGGTGTGCTCATAGCGGACGGATTGTAGTGTATGGCTCCTGGCCGCACAAGCCGCCTTCTGCATGCGAAAATAGGGAGGAGACGCAACCGTGCGACTCCTCCCTTGTGCGGCTTCGGTCCGTCTGCCCAAAGCCAAGCAGGATGATGTGGAAGAGCTGCGGCTCACGGATTGTCGGTGCCTCCATCCTCGTCGGACGGCTGCTGATCGCGGGGCTCAGCCCCGATGGCTGACGGGTCGCAGTGAGCCCGTCCGATCCCGATTTCCCGTGGTGCCTCGATGCCGAAGCGGTCGTCACCGAGGATGGTGACCGTGATCCCCAGCCCGGGGAACGTGATCTGGTCACCAATCTTCTTCCTGGTAAGAACAAGCATGGCGGTTACTCCTTGTAGTTGCCATGTGAGCTCCCTCTACAGTCGCTGTCGCATCCAAACGACGTTGTACTGTTCTGGGGGCACGGCGACAGCATACAACGCTTTTAAACTATATAAAACATCATTTTTATAGCGTGTCAAATACGCCGAAATCTGGTATACTAAGAAAAACACATATCACCCCCAAGACCATGTTCAAGCCCAGCCGATCGTGGAGCGAACGCGAACTTCGTTTGCTGAACCAGAATCTCGACAGCCCGGATCGGGGGAACGAAGAGCCGGTCGCCGCGACGGAGGCCGCCATCCCGGATCCCATCGACCGCATCGCATCCGTTATCACCAGTCCGGCCGCCCAGAAGGCCGCCCGGGAATTCCTCGAAGGACTGCGCGACAAGGAAGTGCAGCGCGCCGTTCTGGAGCGCATCGCCGACATCCGTTCGGGCACGTTGCAGAGCATGGCCACCGCGGCCGAAGTGCCGGAGACGCCGGTTCAGAAAGCCATCCGCGAAATGCGCGAGAAGGCGGAGAAAGATCCCGCCGCATTCCACCGTGAAATCACCCTCACGCCGGAAAACGAGCGCGCCATGACGCATGCCGAGGGCGCCGAAGTCCACGGCAAGCACTGGATGCGCTTGCGCCTGAGCCCGAACAAGCGTCCCAAGCCGCTGATCATCATCATCAACGGAAACAACAACCCGCTGACCGACGCCCGCCCGCGCCCGGCGGGCGAGCCGCAGCTTCCGGCCAACGCCGCGCCCGGAGCCAAGCCCAGCTGGGCAACCGACCCGCGCGGAACGCCGGAGGAGCAGCGCACCTGGTGGGAGTTCCCGCAGGGCATCAAGCGCGGCAACACGCACGTGGCCGACCGCATCGCCGCGGAACAGAATGAGAACTTCGACGTCGTGCAGCTGCGCGTGGGCAACATCTTCACCACCGATCCGCGCTTGTCCACCGAGTACGCCAAGCAAATGGCCAAGACCGTCATCCGCCAGGCGCTTGCCGGCCAGGGGGCGTTCGACGGCCGCGAGTACACCGAAGTCCGCATCCTGGGTCAGAGCCACGGCGCCGGATTGACGCGCGTTCTCAGCGAGGAATGGGCCGACATGCAGCCCAAGGGCCGCACGGTGCCCATCACCCGCACCGCGTACTACGACGGCATCACCTACGGTCAGACCGGCGCGCTCACGCGCCGTCCGGTCGGCTCCGGCCGCCACTTGCAGGTGTACCAGCCCAACCGCGTCGGCTTGGTGCCGGTAGCCGGCGCTCCGCTGGCCGGCGGCGAACTCGGACCGCAGGATGAGAACGTGCTCATTTCCCGCGAGCGTTTTCCGGGCATCACCGGGGACATCGACCATCGCACCACGAACAACGGCCGCAACCCGGGCATGACTGCCATCCACGACCTGGAGTTCGACTTCCTGACGCGTCCGGACACCGCGGCTGAGAAACTGCAGGCCGACCTTGCCCGAACCAACCGCTTCGTGCGGGACTCCGGCCAGTTCGGCGCGACCGGACGCTAAACCGCCGCAAAGGGAACTTTGCAAGCCTGGAACCGCGTTCTGCGCATTGCTTCATGGAGCATCTGTCCCTACACTGCTCGGGACACTTTCCCATACCGTTTTCCCATGGCCGACAAGGACAAAACTTCCGCAAGTTACGGAGCCGATAAAATTCAGGTTCTCGAGGGACTCGAGCCGGTGCGCAAGCGCCCCGGTATGTACATCGGTTCCACGGATCAGCGCGGATTGCATCACTGCGTCTACGAGATCGTCGACAACTCGATCGACGAGGCGATGGCCGGACATGCCAGCCACATCACCGTGACGCTGCACGACAACGGCTCCGTCAGCGTGCTCGACGACGGCCGCGGTATCCCGGTCGATATCCACCCCAAGACCAAGAAGTCCGCGCTCGAAACCGTGCTCACCATCCTGCACGCCGGTGGAAAGTTCGGCGGCGACGAGTCCGGATACAAGGTGTCCGGCGGTCTGCACGGCGTGGGTTCGTCGGTCGTGAACGCGCTTTCCAGCTACATGCGCGCCGAGGTCTACCAGAACGGTAAAGTCCACATGCAGGAATACGCCCGCGGCAAGCCCAAGGCCGACGTGAAAGTCATCGGCAAGACCGACAAGCGCGGTACCAAGATCACGTTCCAGCCCGACGATGAGATTTTCGACACGCTCGTCATGAGCCTCAACACGCTCATGTCGCGCTTCCGCCAGCAGTGCTACCTCACGCGCGGCATCACGATCTCCATCATGGATGAGCGCCAGAAGCGCCCCGAGGAGGACGTGGCCCTGCCTCGACTGTACCGCTTCTCGTTCGAGGGAGGCGTGGGCGCGTACGTCCGTCACTTGAACCACGACCAGCAGACCATCGGCGACGTGATCTGGTTCGAGAAAGACAGCGACGACGGCTTCGTGGAGATCGGCATGCAGTACAGCCAGGCGTTCCAGGAGCAGACCATCAGCTTCGCCAACAACATCCACACCAGCGAAGGCGGCACGCACATGACCGGCTTCAAGGCCGCGCTCACGCGCACCATCAACGCCTACGCCCGCAAGGAGCAGCTGCTGAAGGAGAAGGAGGAGAACCTCACCGCCGAAGACGTCCGCGAGGGTCTCGCCGCCGTCATCTCGGTGCGCCTGAAGGAGCCGCAGTTCGAAGGTCAGACCAAGAGCAAGCTCGGCAATGCCGAAATGAAGACCGTGGTCGAGACGGCCGTGAACGAGAAGCTGGCCGAATACTTCGAGGAACACCCCGGCGACGCCCGCGAGGTGGTCGGCAAGTGTCTGCTTGCCGCCCGCGCCCGTTTGGCCGCCCGTGCCGCCCGCGACGCCGTGATCCGCAAGGGCGCGCTGGAAGGCATGACGCTGCCCGGCAAGTTGGCCGACTGCAGTTCCAAGGATCCCAGCGAGTGCGAGCTGTACATCGTGGAGGGTGACTCCGCCGGAGGCTCCGCCAAGCAGGGCCGCAACCGCGAGTTCCAGGCCATCCTGCCCATCCGCGGCAAGATCTTGAACGTCGAGCAGGCCCGTTTGGACAAGATGCTCGGCAACAACGAAATCAAATCGCTGATCATCGCCATGGGCGTGGGCATCGGCGAGGTGAAGGACATGAGCAAGCTGCGCTACGACCGCATCGTGATCATGACCGACGCCGACGTCGACGGCGCCCACATCCGCACGCTGCTGATGACGTTCTTCTTCCGCCACTTCCCGGAGCTCATCAACACGGGTCACCTCTACATCGCCCAGCCGCCGCTCTATAAGATCCAGCTCGGCAAGGAGGTCCGCTACGTGTTCAACGACGCCGACAAGGAGAAGACCCTGAAAGAGTGGGGCATCGGCGCCAAGGACCTGGAAGAAAGCCAGACCGAGGAGCCGGGAGCCGAAGCGCCCGAGGCCGAAGCCGAGGAAGAGCAGCCCGCAGCCAAGGGCAAAGGCAAGAAAGGTGCCGTGGAAGCCAAGCCCAAGTCCCGCAAGCCCGCCATCCAGCGCTACAAGGGTCTCGGTGAAATGAACCCCGAGCAGCTGTGGGACACCACCATGGATCCCACCCGCCGCACCATGCTGCGCGTGACCATGGAGGACGCCGAAGCCGCCAACGCCATCTTCACCACCCTCATGGGAGCCGACGTCGTGCCGCGCAAGAAGTTCATCCAGACGCACGCCAAAGGAGTGAAGAACCTGGATATCTAGCCGATGGTCGCCGTTACCCCCAAGCCGACGCTCGAAGGAACCCTTGGAACGCTTCGCCGCTATGCGCTGCAGATGACTCAAATGGAGCTGGCCGGCCGCCAGGCCGTCCGTGAGAAGGCGTTGCAGCTGAGTGCGAGGTTGCGTTCAGGGCTGCAGGGCATGGGCGGTCCGTTGATTGTGGACCGCTTCGACCAGCAGCTCGGAGCGGCGTGCGACGGCGAAACTGCCGCCGATCGCGCCACCGCCGCCATCCACTGTCTGACCGCGCTGGACGGCATCCGCGGTGCCGTCACCGCCGAGGTGCTCGCCAAGATCATCGGTATCGTGGGTTTGGAGAATGTTGCGTACCAGAGAGGCGGCGAGGCGGAGTAGCAAGAAACACCCCGGCGTCGCGGCAAGGATGGTCGTGACGTTTCTGCTTGCGCTTTCCTGCAAATACCCTACGCTAATGGCGTAGAAACAGATATTTCTTTTCTACAGTTCTACTTTTTCTCCCTTTTAACCCATGGCTACGGGTACTATCAAGACCAAGACAGACAAGGGCTTTGGTTTCATCACCGTCGAAGGCTCCGACGACGTGTTCTTCCACCACTCCGCTTGCGGTGGACAGTTCGACAACCTGCAGATCGGTCAGGCTGTGACGTTCGACCTTGAGCAGGGCCCCAAGGGTCCCAAGGCCTCCAACGTCGTTGTGGCTGCGTAAGTTTCCACTCCGATATCAACAAAAAAGCGGGCCTCGGCCCGCTTTTTTTATGCCCGGTCGACGGGCGGAACATGCGAATGCGGTTTATCCCTCGCCCGGGTCGGTGAACTCACCGAGCTTGTCCTTGATGGTGTAGGTGTCCAGGTTCTCGATGCCCAGCATCTTGGTGACCTCCGGGATGGCCTTGTCGAACGCGATCTCCTTCTGCTTTCCGGCCGCCATGTCGCGCAGGATGATCTTGTTGTTCTTCACCTCCAGCTGGCCCATGAGCAGCGTGTAGCGGGCCTGGAAACGGTCGGCCAGGCGCATTTGGCTCTTGAGGCTGGCTTCACCCAAAGCACCCACGGTGTGGACGCCCAGATCGCGCAGCTTGCTGACCAGCGGCAGACACTTCTTCTTGGCCTCCGGGCCCAGCTGGGCCACGAAGACGTCCACCTGGTCCTTGTCCGGCGCCTTCACGCCGGCTTCCTGCATGTGCCACATGACGCGCTCCATGCCCACGGCAAAGCCCACCGCCGGCGTCGGCTTGCCGCCGAGCTGCTCGATGAGGCCGTCGAAGCGGCCGCCTCCGCCCACCGCGTTCTGGGCGCCGGTGGATTTGTCCCAGAATTCGAACACCGTCTGGTTGTAGTAGTCCAGGCCGCGCACGAGCGTGGGGTTGAGCTGGTACTTGATGCCAAGCTCATCCAAGTACTCCAGCAGCGTGGCGTGGTACTTCTTGCTCTCCTCGCCGATGTACTGCTCCATGGTCGGAGCCATCTTCAGCAGGATCTGGGTGTCCTCCTCTTTGGAGTCCAGGATGCGCATGGGGTTGGTGGCCAGGCGCGCGCGGTCGCCCTCGGGCAGGTTGCGCTCCTTGCCGGCGAAGTAGTCCTTCAGCGCCTCCACGTACTTCTTGCGGTCCTCGGCCGAGCCGATGTTGTTCACCTGCAGGGTCAGGCGGTCGGCGATCTGCAGGTCCTCGAAGATCTTCTGCAGGGCGTGGATCAGCTGGGCGTCGATCGACGGGTCGGAGATGCCGAGCACCTCGAAGTCGAACTGGTGGAACTGGCGGTAGCGGCCTTTCTGCGGACGGTCGTAACGGAAGCACGGTCCGATGGCGTACAGCTCCACCGGCTGCGGGAGCTCCTGCATGCCGTTTTCGATGTAGCTGCGGCAGATGCCGGCGGTGAACTCGGGGCGCAGGGCGAATTCGTCTTTTTCGTCGGAACCCTTTTTACTGACGGAAAACAGCTCCTTCTCCACCACGTCCGTGACGGCGCCGATGCTGCGCTCGAAGAGCTCGCGCTGCTCGAAGATCGGCGGATCGATACGTTTGAAACCAGCCTGGCGGGCGCGGTGACGGACGGCCTTCTTGATGTACGTGAAGTACTGGTGGTCCAACGGCAGGACGTCGTGGACACCACGCGGGGAACGGTATTTCGGCTGGGCCATGAGAGAAGAAGGGGAATGATCGCGTCTCAAATGCGCGATTCACAGACGGGCAGTGTACCAACTCGTTGGGACAAAGTCCAGGGTTCCCGTCAAGTTACAGTATAGAGGCATCCCAGGGCTTCCGTTCGGGACAAAGCCATTGTATGCTTTGCCGGCCCTGAACAGGGGTGTTGAAACCACCGAACCACAAGATTTTGCCGTATGGCGAGCGTAGCTCAGCTGGTTAGAGCATCTGGTTGTGGTCCAGAGGGTCGCGGGTTCGAGTCCCGTCGCTCGCCCCAGAAAAAGATTCCATCCGTCTCTAGTCAGGCACCTTCACGTCGACACCCTTCATTTGTGAACTCCGAAGGAGCTCCAATGCGTCCTTTTTTTGGTGCAGCTTCAAAAAGCCATCTCCAAAAATCGTCAATGATTTTAGTGTCGTGAATATTTTTGTGCCCCTGAGTTGATGTGATCAATTTCTTGAATCGCGGCAGGATGTCGATTGCATCGTTTCCGAAATAATAGAATTCAGTAGCAATCAGGGCGTTTTTGCCACCAACATCGCGTTTCTGATGACTTTTGTTATGGAGAGCGCCTGCGACGCACTGCCATTTTCCCTTGTGATCTGTATGCCAAATATTATCTCCACGCCTTCCAATCTCTGCCCCCTGGATTGGCTTGCGGCTATGGAAAGTTGGATCGTTCCAATATTCTTGATAAGGAAGCACGCTGTCTATTTTCATTGCGTAAATAAGCTTTCCGGCGACTTTAGATCCTGTCCGACCAGTGCCAATGACGATATCTCCGGGATGTGCTTTTCGACGGATAACGGGCTTGCAACACGACAGAGTGCAGTACCCTCCAAAGGGATTGGGTGCAAAACCAGAATCTACTCGAACAATATAGGTGGATAGTTTCATGACTTTATTCGTGGGCATCAATTTCAAATCTTGTAGTCACAACTTTTCCGTCGTGGAGGAATTCGCTGAACACCACATAGCGTCCCGCCGATGGCAACGTGACGTAGGCAACGATATCCGGGCCGAAGCGCTCGGGCACCGCGACGTGCGGATGCACCGCAGGATCACGCGGGGTGAAGACGGCGTCGAACCAGTTCTGCGGCAGTTCGCCGTGCGTGTGCATGAGGCGGCGCAGGTCCTCGCGCACGATGGCGACGTGCATGGGCGCGGCCAGGTATTGGCGGATGTCGGTGACGGGTTTGCCGTCTTTGTGGATGCGATACGACAGCTTGAACGGCTTCTTGGCGACGATGCTTTGCGGCGCATCGAGCGTCACGTCGTACCCGCCGAACGTTCCAGCGCGTGCCGTGTCCGGCGCGGGGCGTTGCGGCGGAGCGCCGGTCACGTCCACGTAGAACTCCTGGCTGGCGGTCGTGGAGCGGATGGTGAAGTCCGTCGCGACCACGTAGCGGCCGGGTACCGGAAACGAAAGGCGGACCGGGAAACGGGCCTGCTCGCGCATGGCGCGGGTAACCGGCCCCGAGTCTTCCGGATGGGCGTGGAGCATGGTGCGCAGGTCTTCATTCACCGCGATGACGTGCAGGATGCGGTCATGTTCGCGCGCCAGGCTTTCTGCCGGGTTACCGTCCAGATCGGTGACGGAGAACGTGAGTGTGACCGGCTGACCCGCGTTGATGTTCGCCGGCGCGTCCAGGTCGGCGATGGCGTGAGCCGGCTTGGCGAACTCCACGAACGTGCGCGCGTCGGCGATGTGCGAGGCGCCCTGCCCCATGCCGATCATGCAGCCGAGCACCGCGGTCTGGGACGTCGCTTTCCCGTCGCGCATCGGCACGCTTTCGTGCCACATGCCGCCCGCTTTGGCGCAGGCTTCGGCGAATCCGCCGGAGGCGTGCATGGCGCCGTGGTATCCCAGCAGCAGGAGAATGACCGTATTCACGGCCAGTACGAACCACAGTACGTCCATTTCCACGGCCGGCGCTTTGCGCGCATCGTCCGCCACGCGTACCCGCGAAAGCGTGAGCGAGGAGTGGCCCCTCAGCAGGATCGATGCGCCAAGCAGCAGCGTCGCCGCGGCGATGCAGAGCCATGCGAAGGCGTCCGGCGTGCGACCATCTTTTTTGGCGGCTTCGATGTCTTGCGGGTACGCCATGGTAAAAGTCGCGGTCGCGTCGTAGCCCCTCGGTTGCGGCAGCGTGACGGCCACCAGCCAGGTGCCCGGCGGGGAGAACAGGGACTTCGGCAGCGCGAAACCGCCTTGGAAGACCCGCGCGGCATCCGCCACGATCGGACCGATGCCTTCCCGCTCGTTGGAAAGCGTGATGGTCGGATTCTTCACGTCGGCCGGCATGCCGTCTTTTTCGGCGGCGATGAGCATCCGCCCGTCGTCGAAGCGGTCTTCGCCGAACGAAATCGACACCCCCTGGCTGTCCGCGTGTTGTTGGTACACATGGCCGTCGAACAGCGGCGGCGTGGTGATGATCAGGCTGCTGGAGACGAACAGCACGCCGATGGCGGTCATGGCTTCGGTCCACAGGGAATAGCCAGCCAGTGCCAGCGTCTCATCGTCGGCTGTAGTCTTCGTGCCGAGCGCGGCGCGTGCGGCGGCCGGATCCAGCTTGCACTGGTGGTAGAGACGCAGTCCCGCGAGCAGCAGGGCGAACAACAGGAGCGTCAGCAGCCCCAAGCCCCAGTGGGTCGTGAGCAGGTTGGCGGGCGCTTTCAGGTGCAGCCAGACGATGTACGCGCCCGTCACGCCGCCCACCGCCATCGCAACCGAGCAGAGTTTCGAGAGTGTTCCGAGCGCGAATGCCAGTGACTTTGCTTGCCCGGTTCGCAGCGCCGGCAGGAACACGTACGAGAATGCCAGCACGCCGCCGATCCAGACGTTTTTTCCGAGTACGTGCACCGCGTTCACCGCGACGGACAGTTCGGGCAGCAGGTGCGAAGCGGCGGCGTGGCTGACGCGTGCGCGCAGCAGCGCCAGCACGGCCACGAGCGCGAGCAGCACCCATTCGGCGCGCGTCATGCGCTGCGACCTGAGCACCCGCTTGGCGGCCAACGCCCAGACCAGCGAAGCGGCTGTGGCCGTGAGCATGCGGTACAGCGCGAATGCGCCGGTGTTGGTTCGGGTCAGACTTGTCATCGCCTGCGAAAACGGGACGTTCAGCGTGGCCGACAAATCCTGTGCGCCGAGCAACAGATACAGGGCGCCTCCCAGCACCGCGCCCCCGCAACCGAGCTTGATGAATCGCGACAACCGGCGCTCTGTCCATGTGCGCGCGTCCGGGGACATGGCGTGTTGCAGCGGCCGCCATAAACAGGCGAGCAGCAACAGTCCTCCGAGCAGCATCGCGTGGCCGAGGAGTTCCAGCCAAATCGCGGCCGCTTCCGGCGTCTTGGTGCGGTGTACCACCTGGAACTGCGCGCCATCGGTGCCATCGCTTTCGGTGCCCACGAAGAAGCTGTATGCGCCCTTGGTGAAGTGGCCGTCATCGGCCGATACCGTCTGCCACGAGACCGTGTACGTTCCGGTGCCCGCGTCGCCGAGCGCCACGGAAATGGAACGCGGATCGGCGGGATCGACGGTCGTCTTTCCGGCATGGATCGCGCCGTTTGGTCCGTACACCGCAATGTCGCTGGCCGCCGGCTCGGCGCGTTCGCTGAAGCGGATCACCACGAGGTCGGGAGCGCGCTCCAGCTCCGCCGAAGCGGCCGGAAGGTACGACACCGGGGACGCATGCGCGAATGCCGCGGCCGGAATCGCCAGCAGCGCGAGCGCGACGAGGGCGGACGGCATGCTTTTCACCGGCGTTTGCTGAGCGGAATCCAGATGAATGCCCAGCCGATGAACGCGAAGAAGACGATGGAAATCGCCATGGAGACACGCTCCGGCGTGAACCACGGTTGTTCGCGTTCCACGATGAGCGGCGAAGTGTACTCGGCGATCGCGACGCCGTCTTTGCGGAACGAGAGGGTCAGGTCATGCGGTCCGCCGCGTTCCAGGACGAGCGCTGCGTACGACAGGCGGTTACCGGTGCTCTTCACGGTTTGCGACAACACCTCCTTGCCTTCCCGCGTCACGGTCAGCACCGTCTCGTCGTACCCGGCGATACGCCAATTGAACGTCTCGGGTTGTTCGATGAGCCCGAAGGTGCACATCGTTTCGCGCCCCGGTTCGATCACCATCGCCTCGCAGCCGAAGTCGATGAGCATGCCGTCCTCGGTGGCCACCTCGAACCCTTGTCCCGCCACATGAGCGTGCGCCGTGCCCGCAAGGGCGAACAGGAGAACCGCCGTCAGCAAACGGATCGTGGTCATGCGTGGATTCTACCCGAGTCGGCCTACTGCTTCCTGCGCATCATGGAGCCGCCGCTGGCGGCAAGCGCCACCACGGAAAGCGCGATGGCCGCGATGGGCAACGGATCACCGCTTTCTTGCGTCATACCGGCCATGGTCGCCGACGGTTCCGGAAAGCCCAAATCGGATTTAGCAGCCGGGCAGCCGAACGAGCCGCGCTTGAGCACGCGCGTCACCGCGTCGGAAACCTTCACCGCGGACGTGTCCTCGGGCGTGGCGGGATGCCCGGCCGGGTTACACGGGAAGCTCAGGTCCACCGGGGTGCCTTCGATGCTGCCGAACAACCGGTACGTGAACGTGGTTTGAACCGTGGGATAGAAGGTCGTCTTGTATGCGCCGGGTTTGCCATGCTGGACGGAGACGGCGAACTCCTTCTTCGTCTCGCCGGCCTGCATTTCCACCTTCAGCGTCTTCTCCAGGCCCAGCACGGGCGCCGGTGCCGCGTGCTCGTGCGGCTGGGACTCGTCGGCGTGATCGTGTTCGTCCGGGGCGCCGCCGGGAACCAGCGAAACCGTCAGGTCCAGGCCGGTCTTGTCGTCCACCGCCACGGGCTCGTTGAGGGAGCCGATGACGAACTGGTACGTCTTGTCGCCGATTTGGAATTGCTGCGTTTCGTGTGCCATGACGGAAAGAGGCGCGGCCAACAGCGCTGCTGCGGAGAACAAGGACAAGATGCGGGCGGACTGCATGGTGCGTGGTGAGGAACGTGAGGCACATCCTAGCCGTTCATCGTGGGTCCGCAACGGCCGCTGTTATGCGCGGCCTGAATCGGCTAGGCTTGTCCACCTTTATGCCCCGCGATACGACCAGACCAGCCGCCGAAACAGAACTGCGTGCGCGCATCGAACGCAACGACCCGACGGTCACGGCGGCGGAATACGACGCGTTCGTGCTCTCGCGCGGGCGCGACGACGTGGCCTGTGCCGTTCGCGACGTGCTTGCCGGCGTCCGCGACGACATGCCGTTCGATACCTTGCTGGAAGCCGCCATGGGCACCGGCATCCTCAGCCGCCGCCTGCGCGAGCTGCCCGGCTTGCGCACGCTTGGCATCGACAAGAGGCTGGATTGGATGCATTTCGCCGTGGAGTGCGGGCGCACGACGATCCAAGATGTCGCAGCCGCCGACTTCGAGGCGCTGCCGTTCGCGCCGGAGTCGTTCGGCGCGGTGACCGGACTGGCGTTCCTCAACCACCGCCGGGATAGCGGGGCCTTTTACCGGGAGTCGCACCGGGTGCTCAAACCGGGCGGACCGTTGCTGCTGCCGTGGGTGAAGCCCAAAGCCGATTCGCTGGAGCGCGAGGCCGCTCTCATGGTGGAACACGGCTTCCGCGTCGTGCGGTCCGAGGCGTGGTACCTGCTCGCGCGTAAAGCGTGATCGTTTAGGACTCCGACTTCGGGATATCCATCTGCTTCGGCGGTTCCTTCGTGACGGGCGTTTCGGCCGAGATGCTCTCGGCTTTGATGATCGCGATCGGCGCGTCGTTCACCGGTGCGGGCTGTGGCTCCGCGGCGGGAGCGGCGGGTTCAGCCGGCTTCGCGGCGACGGGCTGTTGCTGGACATTCTGCTTCGGCTGATTGTTCTGGTTCTGTTTGGACTGGTGTTGATTCTGGTTCGGCTGTCCGCCGCCCTTGTTCTTTTTCTTGCCGCCGCCCTGTTGCTGCTGGACATTCTGCTTCGGCTGATTGTTCTGGTTCTGTTTGGGCTGTTGTTGATTTTGGTTCGGCTGGCCGCCACCCTTGTTCTTTTTGCCGCCGCCCTGTTGCTGCGGCTGGCTCTGGGGCTTGGGTTGGGCGGAAACAGGCGTGGGTTCGGTTTTCGGCTGCGCCGGTGCGGCCGGAGCAGGTGCGGGAGCCGGGGCCGGGGCCGGCGCAGGTGTTGCAGCCGGCGCGGGCTGCTTCAGCCAATCGGGTACCGGCGCATCCGTATTTTGCGTCACTGGTGCCGGAGCCGGAGCAACGTCGGGTTTCGGGGGTTCCGCCGCCGGGGCCGGAGTGGCCGCGGGCGTGGCCGGCTTCAGCCAGTCGGGTACCGGCGCGTCGTTGGTGGCAAGCGGAGCGGGAGCGGGTTCGGCCGGCTTGGCTTCCTGGGTCGGAGCCGGATCCGCTGCCGGCGTGGCGCCCTTCAGCCAGTCGGGAATGGCTGCCGGATCATTCGCTGGAGCGGGCTCGGTCGTGGGGGCCGCCGCCGGTGCAGGTGCGGGAGTCGTACCGGCCGGCTTCAGCCAGTCGGGAACCGGTGCGTCGCTGCCCGCGAGCGGAGCAGCGGGTGCCGCTGCGGCGGGAACGGCATCGGCCGGAGTGCCTTTCAGCCAGTCGGGAACCGGTGCGGTGGCCGCGGGGGCCGGCTCCGCAGCGGGCGTGGCCGCGGGAGTCGTGCCCTTCAGCCAGTCGGGAACGGATGCATCGTTCTGTGCCGGCGGGGTTGCTTCCGGTGCTTTCACCGGCTCGGCGGCCGGGGTCGGCGAACCCTTCAGCCAGTCCGGAATCGCGGCCGGATCATTGGTCACGGCGGGTTCGGCGGCGGGTGCCGCAGCCGCAGCCGCAGCGGGAGCTACCGGCTTCAGCCAATCGGGCACGGGCGCATCGTTTTGTGCCAGCGGCGGAGGCTCGCTTGCCGGCTCCGGAGCCGGTGCAGGCGCGGGAGACGACGGCGTGCTCTTCAGCCAGTCCGGAACGGGAGCGTCGTTGGTGGCAAGCGGGGCGGCGGCCAACGCGGCTTCGCCGGTCTTCAGGTCGGATTTCGACGTTTCCTTGTCGGACAGCGCCTGTTCGTTGGCGAGGTCAGGCTCTTTCTCCTCTTCCTTGGGAGCTTCCTTCTTCTCGCCCTTTTTCTCCTTTTTGAGCTTCATGGTCGGAGCCTTCTTTTCGCCGTCCTTCTTCTCTTGGTTGTCGACGATGGTGTTCTCCATCTTATCCAGCGTTTCCTGGAGCTTGCCGGTGGTCTTGTTCTTCAGCCACTTCAGGACGAAGAACATGCCGACCGCCAGGGCGATCAGGAAGAAGACGATCAACACGACGCGGACCACGGAGCCGAAGTTGCCGGTGGAACCGGTCTTGGGCGGGGTCGGCGTCACCTTGATCGGCGTCGGCGTGGGGGCGGGCGTGGGGCCGGGAGTCGGGGTGGGCGTGGGAGTGGGGGTCGTGACGGCATCGGGCTGCACCTGGATCGTTTCGGCTGCCGTCATGATGACCTGGCCGGTGGTGATGTCGCGCACGGTGAGCTTCACGTCGTAGATGCCGCTCTTCACGTACGTGTGGATGGGGCTGTCGAGCAGGCTGCGCGCGCGGTCGCCGAAATCCCATTCCAGCAGCAGTTCCTTGCTCAGGCGGATGTCCTTGTCGATGCGCGTGCCGAATTCCACCGTCAGTCCGCGTTTCTCGGCCGAAATGGTGCCGTAGAGCGGGGGAGTCGGGGGAGTGGGAGGGGTCGTGCCCGGGGTCGGGGTCGTGGGAGTGGTCGGGATTGCGCCGCCGAACGACACGTTCAGGATGGCGCGGGAGGTGGCGGTGTTGTCCGGATCGGTGACCGTCAGGATCACGCGGCGGGGCGTGTCCTTCGGCAGCATGTAGGCGTACAGCGGCGTGGCGTCTCGCTCGCCGCCGGTCAGCGCGTTGTCCCTGTCGTTTTCCGGGTCGCCGTCACCGTCGCTGTCCACGCCGGTGTCCAAATCCAGCGAGAACGTCGCGATTTGGCCGACGGAAGCGAACATGTCCAGCTTCACGATGCCACCCTCCTCGGGCAGGATGATCGTGTCGCTGCCGTTCCACGGCTCCGCCGTCAGGACGGCCTTCATTTCACCGTCGACCTGGCGTCGCGGGCGCGGCGTGTCGGTGGCCGGGTTCACGACCAGGTTGAACACGTGGTACTCGGTCTGGTTGTTCACGGTGTCCTGGATGTTCACGTCCAGCACGTACGTGCCGGGTACGGTCTGACGCGTCTGGAAGAACTTCGAGCGCTGCGCGTTGATGAACTTGCGGTCGCGCGTGAGGATCCAGCTGTACTCCGGCTTGGCCATCTTGCTGTCGATGGTCATCTCCAGCACCCGTCCGGCCTCGATCTGGATGGACGGCTGCTCGGCCGCCTTCACGTTCACCATCCCGACGAACGCCATGACCGCGACGAGGAACGTCGAGGCCAAAGCGGCGAGCCGGGTGTGGCGGGAGCGCTGCTGCATGGGTGCGGGATCAGCCGAAGATCTCGTTGACGAAGATGACGATGACGCGGGCGACGAGGATGACGATGATACCGATGATGCAGTACAGGATGATCTTCTTCGCCTTGTCCTTCTGACCTTCGTCACCGTTGCTGGTGATGAGGTAGATGCCGGCGATGACGATCACGAGCACGGCCAGGATCAGCACGATCGTGAGGATCGCGGCGATCACCATCAGCACGATGCTGACGATGCTGGTTTGCGAACTGATGCCTCCCAGGCCGGCTGCGGCTGCGATGCCATCCTGGACTGTGGAACCGCCGAACACGGCCGCGTGGGCCAGGTTCGCCCAGAGCGCGGCGGCTGCCGCGGCGGCGAAGCGAAGAATGGTCATACGGTGGGTGAGGAGTTGTGATGCCATAGAATCACCTTATAATAGCAGAAAAGGCCCTTTTTCGCCAGACCCAACATGCCTGTCAGCACCTTCGTCCCGCCGGTCAGCGCCGCGCGCCTTCTCCGGCAGGTCAAAGCGCCATGCCTGCTCATCGGGCATTTGCCGAATATCCGGTACTGCACGGGCTTGAACGTTTCGGCGGGTTACCTGCTGGCCGAAAAGAGGGGATTCACGCTTTTCGTGGATGCCAGGTACAGCGAAAACGCCGTCCGTCACCTGGGTTCCGGCATGCGCGTGGCCGACCCGAAGACGCTGGGAAAGTATATCAAAAACCTGAAGAAATGCGGCATAGAAGCCGAGCACGTTTCCGTCGATGCATTCGGCAAATGGCAGCGCCAATTCAAGAATACAAAATTTGTTCAATCAGTCGGTGCGGTCGAGCATTTCCGCCGGGTGAAATCCGAGCGCGAGCTGGCATGCATCCGAGCCGCCTGCGGCATCACGCTGGGCATCCTCAAAAAGATCCCGTCCTGGCTGAAGCCGGGCGTCACCGAAAAGGACGTCGCCTGGAAGATCGCCGAGGCCGCGCATAAGGCCGGCGCCGACGGCATGGCGTTCGAAAGCATCGTGGGGTTCGGCAAGCACACCAGCAGTCCGCACCACCGGCCGACCGACGCGAAGTTCAAAACAGGCGACCTGGTGCAGATCGACATGGGGGCCGCCGTCGGCGGGTATTGCAGCGATTACAGCCGCGTGTATTTCACCGGCAAGCCGACGCCGCAGCAGGCCAAGGCGTACCGCATCCTCAGCCGCGTGCAGCGCGCATCCATGAAGCGCGTGCGCGCCGGCGTGACCAATCACGCGCTGGATAAAGAAGCGCGCGAGGAGCTGGAGAAGCACGGCTACGGCATCGATAGATTTCCGCATGCGCTGGGCCACGGCGTGGGTTTGGACATCCACGACGGCGTCGTGCTTTCCGGCCGTGCGCCGAAGACAACGCTGAAGAAAGGCGAAGTCATCACCATCGAGCCCGGACTCTACTTCCCGGGTGAGTTCGGCATGCGGATCGAGGACACCGTCATTGTCGCGTAAGCAGCCTGTGCCAGAAGCCGCGCTTGCGGTTGCTCCACTCGAATTTGCCGAGCATCAGCGTGGCCAGCACGAACGGGATGACGTAGAAAATCAGGCGGAACGCGAGCAGCGAACCGATGGTCACCGCCGCCGACGCGCGTTTGGGCAACAGCAGCAACATCACGGTTTCGAACACGCCAACGCCGCCGGGTACCTGGCTGAACATGCCTGCCAGCTGCGCGACGATGTAAATGCTCAGGAATTCGTTATAGGCAAGCGTGGTCACATGCGGCAGCAACACGTAGCAGGCCGCGGACGACAGCATCCAGTCGGCGCTCGCCAGCAGCACCTGCACGATCACGACCCGCAGCGGCAGGTGCGGCACGTGCCACTTCCAAATCCTGATCGGCTTTCCGTGCCGCGTCAGCAGCCACACGTAGGTGACCAGCAGCGCCAGCGACGCCCACCCGAACGGCTGCATCGTGCGGAACGGCAGCTTCAGCGATAACGGCAGTTTCACGCTGCTCGTCAGGAAGACGAAGCTGCCCACGGCGAGCATGCCGAGCAGCAGCGTGAACGAGTAGAACGCGACGATTTTCGTCGAGTCTTTCAACGACACGCCGCCGTGGCGGTGGATGTGGTAGCGCATCGACGCGTTGGTGATGGCGCCGAAGCCGATCATGTTGCTGTAGGCGAAGCTCACGAAACTTCCGAGCGCGATCCTGCGCTTGGACGCGGGGAGCTTCATGGCACGGAAGGCCATGGTGTCGTAGCCCGTGATGGCCAGGTAATACAGCGCCGTGCACACCACCGCCAGCAGGACATTCTGGAGCGGTATCGTCTTCAATCCGCGCATGAACGAGCTGCTGGAAAACAACGCCGCCTTGTCGCGCAGCGCGAACACGACCAGCACGATCACCAGGGCGGTGAACAGGGGTGCCAGCCAGGACCGACGCGGGCGCATCGGGGTCGATTGTAGCAGGCTGCGCGGAACCTGGCTCCGTGGTATCATCCGTCCATGCCCAGACCCAAAATCGCCGTTCTGTACATGGGTGGATCGATCGGCATGATCCGCAACCAGAAGACGGGACGCATCGACCCGCTTGAATCGCTCGCCGAAATCCACCGCTTCCTGCCCGAAGTGCAGAAGGAGGTGTCGTTGGAATTCGTGAGCGTGGCCAACCTCGGTTCGTCCGAAGTGACGCCCGAGCACTGGACCGAACTCGCCCGCACCATCGAGCGGATGTACGACCGCTGCGACGGCTTCGTGGTGATCCACGGTTCCAACACCATGAGCTACACCGCCTCGGCGCTCAGCTTCGCGCTGCAGGGACTCAGCAAGCCGGTGATTTTGACCGGGTCGCTCATGCCCATCAACGACATCGGCAGCGACGGCCGCATGAACCTGGTGTTCGCCATCCGCGCCGCCCAGCTGGACATCGCCGAGGTGTGCATCGTACTCGGACCCCAGGTGTTGCGCGGCGTACGCGCGAAGAAAGTCGATCAGTCCATTTTGCAGACCTTCGACAGTCCGAAGTTCCCGGCGCTGGCCGAGTTCAATGTCTCCGTGAAGCTCCACCCGTGGCGCACGGTGCGCCGCAAGCGCGCGCTCATCTGCGAGCCGGATTTCAACCCCAACGTCGCGTCCATCACGCTGCATCCGGGCATGCCCGAGGCGTACTTCGACGCCATTCTGGCGGCCAAGCCCGACGGCGTGATCCTGCGCGCGTACGGGCTGGGCATGCTGCCCGAGCGCCTGTTCCCGTGGCTGCGCAAAGTCACCGCGGCCGGCATCCCCATCGTCATCACGTCGCAGCTGCTGCGCGGCAGCATCGACCTGCATTTGTACCGCAAGCAGCTGGTGCTCGAGGAACTCGGCATCATCTCCGGTAAGGACATGGGCTACGAATGCGCGGTGGTGAAGCTGATGTGGGCGCTGAAGAAAACCACGCATCCCAAGCGTCTGCGCGAGCTGATCGAGCGCGACATCGTGGGCGAACTTTCGGAGTAATCAATACAGGACGAACCCGCCGCACCGAAGTGCAGCGGGTCGCCCATTGTCATTCGGTTCCGAAGAGCCGTTCGTTGCGCTGGCGGCGCAACCGTTCCCTGGCCGCCGGGTCATCCCAGTCGGCCTGGTTGCAGCTGTGCCAGTCGCCGCGGCCGGCTACGGCGGCGGTGTTGCGCTCCGCGTTGGCCGACATCGCGGACTCGTTGTAGAACACACCCAAGGCCGCTTGGAGCGGGTAGATGCATCCCACGACGATGACGATGTCGTAGAACAGGAGCGCACCGACGACGATGCCGAGCACGATCCCTTCGCGTTGCAAGCCGAAGGGATTCACGCGGACCCAGTTGCCCGGGAATCCGTGGGCTCCGAGCATCGCGGCGTAGAGCACGGTCAGGACGACGAGCGCGGCGGTGACGGGCGTTGCCATGAACACCCACCAGAGTCGGATCTGGCGACGGACATGCATGATGTCGCGCTCGATCACGGCGGTGCGGCGGGAGCCCGGCAGATAGCCGCAGACCGGGCAGGTGCGCTCGGCACCCGCGATGAGCAGCGCCGCGAGGGTGCCCGCGGCCAAGATGGTCAGGGTGCCCCCGGTTTGCGCGGCGGTTGCCACGCAGAACACGAAGGCGGCGGTGAGCAGGCAGTCTGTGGTCTTCATGTGTTTTCCGCCTCCTTTAGCGGATGGAACGAAGACTTCGACGGTAGCCCGAAGGCGACAATGAGCAGTGCCCCGGTGGAAACCGGGACAATAATAAAATACAATAATTTATATAAATAGTCAATAATGGTGCCGGGGGTGGGAATTGAACCCACAAACCCAAGGGGTAAGGGATTTTAAGTCCCTCGCGTCTACCATTCCGCCACCCCGGCATACGAAAGATCAAAACCGACTATAGCAGTATCCACGACGCCATATTTGTCTAAATCGATAAAATATTGTATAATAAGGTGTAATACCAATATCCATGTTCTCGTTCCTGCGCAATCCCGACCAACGGAATCTGGGGCTCTTGTTCGCCTTCGGGTCGTTGCTGTGCACCGGAACCTACAGCGCGCTGGCCAAAGGCCTGACCCCGTTCCTGTCGCCTGCGTCGTTGCTTGTGCTCAGCGAGGCGCTCACGGCGTTTTTCGTGGTCATGACGTTCGGCGCCGTGCCGCTGCTTCGGGAGCTGGCCAAGATGAACATGAAGACCGTGGGCATGTGCGTGCTCATCGGGCTGATCAACTCCGGACTCGCGCCGTTGCTGTGGTTCCAGGGACTGAGCATGACCACCGCCGTAAACGCGTCGGTGTTGTCGCCAACCGGACTCGTGACCTCGTTGCTCGTGGGTAACTGGTTGCTGGGAGAGCGTGTCAGCCGCACCCAGGCCATGGGCGCGGTCGTCATCCTGTGCGGCCTGCTGGTCATCAACCTTACCGGCACGGGGCCGCTGCGCGTGAATCCGGGCGACCTGCTCATCGTGCTGGCCACGCAGCTGTTCGCGCTGGGCGGGGTGCTGTTCAAGAAGTACCTGTCCGACGTCATGGCCGAGCTGGCCATCGCCATCCGCAACGTCTCCGGCATCGCCGTCGTGCTCGCGTTCAGCGCCGTCTTCAAGGACGCGCTGACCGTGTCGGACGTGACCGCCTTTCCGCTTCAGCTCGTGTCGCTGCTGCTGGCGTTCGTGTTCTTCGCCCGCTACCTGAACCTTGCCTTCTACTACGAGGCGCTGGACCGGCTGCCGGCCACCACCGTGTCGCTCATCGACATCGCCGCGCCGCTGGCCGGCATGGCCTTCGCCGCACTCCTTCTGGGCGAGAACATCCAGGCGCAACATCTGTTCGGCGGCATGTTCATCATCGTCGGACTCCTGCTTGAGCAAATGTCCGAAGCCTCGTTGGCCAAGCTGCAGACCAAACACTGGCCGCTGCACTTCTGGCACCGGAAACACCCCATGGAGCAGATGGCCCTGAAGGTCGGGAAGCAGGTTTAGATCGGCAGCGCCTCCAGCTTGGTGGGCTTGGAGTTCTGCACGGTGGTGCGCTCGCCCACGTGGAGCTTGGCGCCGGTCGCCGGGTCGATTTCTTCCGCCACCAGGATCAGACGGCGGAGCGTGGTGCCGACCGGCGTGCAGGTCATTAGCGTGCTCAGGCGCCGTGCGGTGGGCTGGTCCAGCACCGAGGTGTCGCTGGGGCGGACCTCCTTCTTCTCCACGATTTTATAGCTGTGCAGGTCGCCGCCGTAGTACACCGAGTACGTGTCGCCGATGTCCAGTTCGCCCAGACGGGCGAAGACGTCCTTGAACAGTCCGTCGTCCCACGGGTAGTACGAGCTGTGTCCGGTGACGAAGAAGTTTCCGGCCTGGCCCGGACGGGCGGAGCCGGGATAGTGCACGACACCGTGGTGCAGCGCGGCCTGCACGTCTTCCTCGAATTGCTTCCAGTCCTCCTTCATCAGCGCATCCATGCTGGGCAGCACGATCGGGACGTTTTTGCCGATTTTGGGAATGATCAGACGGTTCTCGTACGGGCCGACGCGCGGCAGGTACGAAATGAGGTCGCCGCCGTCGGCTAAGGACTTGCGCACCAGCGCTCCGGCCGCGGCCGGCAGGCCGGTGTTCTTGGCATCCGTGTTCACCATGGCGTCGAGTGCCTGCTCGGTGTGCGACTCGTCGCCCAGCGCCAGTTGCGCGCGGGCGATCTGCCAGAAGCTCTGGTAGTTGATGGCGACGAACAGCGTGACGAAGATGGCCGCGAACGTGCCGCCGAAACGGATGCTGTCGATCACGAACAGCGTGGTGCGGCCCCGTGGCTTGGCGCGCTTCTTGTTCCACGGCGCGACGCGCGGTGCGTTGGCCGCTTTCCAGGCGGAGGATGCATGACGAGGCAGGCGGCGCAGCGCATGCCAGGCTTCGGCGATGCCGCGGCCCGCGCCTGCGTGGGTCGCTTCGATCTGTTCCATGCCCTCGCGCAGCGAACCGGCGATGAGGCTGCTGGTGGCCATGGAAATGCGGTTCACGAACCGGTCGCCCTGCAGCTCGGGCTCTTCGCCACGGGCCGGTTTGGGTTTGGTGGCGGCCTTGGGCGGCATGGGGTCTTCGGCGATCACGTTCCATTCGGCAAGCAGCGCGTCGATCTTGGGCGTGTGCTGGCGAACCGGCTGCTTTGCCGGAGCCTGCTGCTTCGC
>CAYSWB010000010.1:51219-61571 GCA_964434575.1 uncultured Candidatus Peribacteria bacterium
GCCGGAGCCTGCTGCTTCGCATGATGGTGCGTCTTGTGCTCGCGCGCGGGCGCGGGTTTGTGGGCATGCTGCTGCTTGGCCGGAGCCGCTTTGGGTGCCGGCTCGGCCTGCGATCCGAAGATGATCACGTCGCCGTTTTCGTCGTAGCCGGCGCGCGGTTGGTTCGGGTTGGTCTGCATGAGGAAGTCATTCATTCTAACAGATTTCACGATTTCCAGCGAGAGCTTGGCTTACCAGAGCCCAGCGGAACGCATTGACGAATCAATAAATTAGAGCCTGATATATGGTATCAGGCCATCACGCCGCCGCCGACCACTTCTTCACCCCGGTAGAGCACGAGGGACTGCCCCGGCGACTGCCGGGGTTGCGCGCCCTCGAACGCGAACACGGCCTGGCCGCCGCGAGCGGTGAGCGTGCCTTTTAGGCGCGTCGACAGCGAACGAACGCGGCATTCGAAGGGTGTTTCCTCGCCGTCGGCCGGACGCCACGAGACGAACCGGACGGACTCCAGTTTCACCTCGCGGATGCTCTCGTTGCCTTTCGGTTCCACGATCAGCCGGTTGCCGGCCACGTCTTTGGCCACGACTTCCAAGGGAATCTTCTGGCCGCCGATCTTCAGTCCGCGTCGCTGGCCGATGGTGTACAGCGGCAGGCCCAGGTGGCCGCCGACCACGGTGCCGTCGCGCCGCACGATCGGTCCCGGCGACATGGCGGATTGTAGGTGGCGCTTGAGGAATTCCTGCGGCGTTTTCTCAGGGAAGAAGCACAGATCCTGGCTCTCGCGGTACGAAGAGTCGGAGTAGGGGACTTGGAAGTGCTTCGCCAGAGCATAAACCTCCGATTTCCGCATGCTCCCAAGCGGGAATACGCAGCGTGCCAGTGCTTCCTGCGTGATGCCGTAGAGGTAGTAGCTCTGGTCTTTGCGGCCGTCCACCGCCTCCAGCAGAAGGTGGCGCTCGGTGCCGTCGGAGAGGCGTTCCACGGCGGTGCGCGCGTAGTGGCCGGTGGCCAGCTTTTCGCAGCCCAGTTCTTTCGTCAGCTCCAGGAGTTTGCCGAACTTGATGGTGCGGTTGCAGCCGATGCAGGGATTCGGCGTGAGGCCCTGGGCGTAGCCGTCCAGGAACGGGTCCACCACGTTCTTCTTGAAGTCCTCGGACAGGTCCACGATCTGCAGGGGAATACCGAGCTTCTTCGCCACGTTGCGGCAACGGGCGGCCGTCTGCGCGTTGCAGCACTTGCTGGGCAGCACTTCCGCCAGCGGCGGCGCCAGCGGGTCGCTCCACAGCGTGAACCGCACGCCGACCACGTCGTGGCCCTGCTCTTTCAGAAGGTGGGCCACCACGCTCGAGTCGATGCCGCCGGACATGGCCAGAAGAATGCGCATGAGGCGCCATTGTAACGCCAAAGGCGAATCCCGTGACAATCCTTTTGACCGTTTTCCCAAAATGACGATACTTGCCGGCCATGACCCCGCCAGCCTTCCGTTTCGGCCCCGAGGATTACGCCGCCACGACCGTCATCCACCACGGCGTGCCCGCCGTCGGCGACGATGCGTACAGGACGGTGGAAGGTTCGTTCGCGCTGGTCGGAGTCCACCTCGGCGATGCCGGAGACGATCTGTTCATGCAGCAGATGGTCGCGCCGACCGAGCTGATCTGCAATGAGTTGCGCGACAGGCTTTCGGCCGTCGTGCTGGTCCATCCGGACGACATGGGTCCGCCGCCGTCGCTGGCCGCCCATCCACGCGCTGCGGTGTTCGGCAATTTCGACGTCGTGAAGCCCGAGTGGCACGACATCATCGCCGCGCAGCGCCGGGTCATCCTCGCCGGCTGGGACGCGCGCGCATGCGTTGCACAGTTGCTGCTGCACATCGCCGGGCACATGCCCGAGGACCAGCCGGTCGAGCTGCACTTCCCGTTCGGTCCGTTGGACGACGCGAAGCTGCAGGGGACGGACTATTCGGTGATCTCCATGGCCTCGCTGGTGGCACGGTACGCGGAGTACATCACGGCTGTGCGCGGCGCCGTCGACACCGTCTTCGACGGCGTGTATCTGGGCCGTCATGGCGAAGGGCCGGACCGTACCGTGATGCACTTCCACCCGTCGGCCGGTTCCTTCCTTGCCCTGCAGGCCGTGTAAGCGGCCCGGCTTCCGTTCCCACGCCGGCTGGTTTTCGGCTACCATGCCGCCATGCTCGAAAAGGTCAGGGCCCATATCGCCGAGTACGCCGAAGCCGAAAAGAAGATGCAGGATCCCGCGATTTACGCGGATCAGAAGCAGATCACCAAGCTCTCGCGGCGCATCAAGCAGCTCAAGCCGCTGGTGGAGGCGTACGCCGATTACGAAAAATGCGAGCGCGCGGTGGCCGACGCCGCCGCCATGCGCGACGACCCCGAGCTGGGCCCCATGGCCGAAGAAGAAGCCGTGAAGGCGCGTGAACAGATGCCCGTGCTCATGGAGAAGATGAAGCGTTTGCTGGTGCCCAAGAACCCCGACGACGAGAAGAGCGTCATCATGGAAGTCCGCGCGGGAGCCGGCGGCGACGAAGCCGCGTTGTTCGCGGCCGAGCAGTTGCGCATGTACCTCAAGTACGCCGAAGCCCGCGGCTGGAAGAGCGAGCTTATCGACACGTCGCCGTCCGATGCCGGCGGCATCAAGGAGGCATCCGCCCGCATCGAGGGCGAAGGCGTGTACGGCGAGCTGAAGTGGGAGTCCGGCGTGCACCGCGTTCAACGCATCCCCAAGACCGAGGCTAAGGGACGCGTGCATACCTCCACCACCACGGTGGCCATTCTGCCCGAGGCCGAGGAGGTCGACATCGTCATCAACCCCAGCGACCTGCGTATCGACACGTACCGCGCCGGCGGAGCGGGAGGCCAGCACGTCAATAAGACCGACAGCGCCGTCCGCATGACGCACATCCCCACCGGCGTGGTGGTGGCGTGCCAGAGCGAGCGATCGCAGCTCAAAAACCGCGCGCTCGCCATGAGCGTCATGCGCAGCCGTCTGTACCAGGCGCAGCAGGAAAAACTGGCCAAGGAGCGCGACGACGCGCGCAGCAGCCAGATCGGTTCGGGCGACCGCAGCGAAAAGATCCGCACCTATAACTTCCCGCAGGACCGTATCACCGACCACCGGATGAACCAGAACTTCTCCAACATCCCGGGCGTCATGGAAGGCGAGTTCGGCGACATCGTCGAAGCACTCCGCAAATGGGAGGAAGACGAGGCGCTGAAGCGGCTGTGATTAGTAGACGTTGCTGGCAACGTCCAAATCCCAGGACTCCTGGTTGAGCAGGCGCACGTTGCGGCGGTAGCAGCGGCCAGCGTCGGCGCGGTCGTTGGACTGCTTCTGGCAGGTGGCCCACAGCGTCTTGGCGCGGGCGTCGCGCGTCTTCTGGTACATACCGTCGTCCTTCGGCGTGGCCTCGGTCCAGGACTTGGAGTCCGCCGTGACGTCATTGGCTTTGGTCACGGGCTTGGGCGTGACGGCTTTCTCGGCGCCGTTCAAGTGCTTGTAGGAGGCGAGGATTTCCTTCAGCTTGCCGCTGGCAAGCGTCTCGTAGAGGTTCCAGTACTCCGGACCGAACTCGCGTTCGCAGCCGGCGCGGTCGTACTCGGTCGGGCGGAAGCAGGTGTGGCTGAAGTAGGCGGCGAAGTCGAACGCGTTGGTCTCCACGAAGCGGTTGTCGAAACCGGCTCCGCTCTCGGCGCCCGTCTTCTGGAAGCGCTTCACGATGTAGTCGCCGTAGCCGGTGGGCTGGGCGAGCAGCGGCAGGGCCACCATGGCGGCGGTGACGAGGGCTGCGCCGACGGAAAGCTGGATGGCGGCGGCGTGTCTGCGGGCGACGGAGCGGGTGTCCATGGGTATGGGGAAAAGGGGCTTAGCCTATCCCGGGCACGCCCAAAGTCAAGCTGGCTTGGCGAAGCAGGTCACCCCGGCTGGTTGTTGCGGCGCAGCTTGGCCATCATGTCGATGCGCTTTTCGGTGAGTTCCACCGTACCGATGTCGTACCGGAAGCGCACCGGACCGGAGACCTGCTCGCAGACTTTCTCGGCCGCCTGTTCGGCCTGGTCCAGCGTGTCGCCGATCCCCACGATGCCGACCGCACGCGAGGTGCCCAGTACCAGCTCCCGTTCCTTGGGGCCCTGGGTGACGTCGCCGTAGTACACCTTTACGTTCTCGGGCAGGTTGTCGGGGATGACGAAGGTTTTGCCCTTCTCGTCCTTCTTGTCCGGGTAGCTCTTGGGCGTGAGGTACTTGCAGACGGTGGCTTTCTTCTCGAACTCGACCATTTCGGGCGACAGCGTGCCGTTGATGATGCCTTGGCAAATGGTCACGAAGTCGCTCTTCAGCAGGGGCAGCACGTTCAGCGCCTCCGGGTCGCCGAAGCGGGCGTTGTACTCGATGACGCGCACGCCGTTGGTCACGGCGATGAAGCCGCCGTACAGGATGCCCTTGTACGGCTCGCCGCATTCTTCCATGAGCGCGGCGGCGACCTTCTTGTTGATTTCGCTGGCAATCCGGATGTCGTCATCGGACAGGAACGGCAGCGAGTGGTTGGCGTCGGTGTACGTCCCCATGCCGCCGGTGTTGGGCCCGGTGTCGCCGGAGAAGGCACGCTTGTGGTCCTGGATGGCCGGCATGTCCACGCAGGTCTTGCCGGACACGAACGACATCAGGCTGAATTCCACGCCGATCAGCTTTTCTTCCACCACGACCGATCCGCACTCCTGCAGGCACTGCAGCGCGTATTTCACGCCGGTGCTGGTGGTGGGCAGGTGTTCGCCGGAGACTTTCACGCCTTTGCCGCCTTTCAGTCCGTCGTATTTCACGACGTAGCTGCCCTGCAGATCGTGCTCGATGTAGCGGGTGATGTCGGCCTGCAGCTGCTTGAGCTGCGCCATCGACGAGAATTCAAACGCACGGAAGCGGGGATTGGCCTTGATCTCGTACTTCTTGAGCAGCTTGCGGGTGAATTCCTTGCTGGCTTCCACGTGCGCGAGCGGCTTCTTGGGCGCGACGCACGGCACGCCGGCTGTCAGCAAGCGGTCGGCAAGACCGCCGCAGATGGGGTCCTCGGGGCCGATGATCGCGAAATCGGGTTTGTTCTTGTGGACCACGTCCATGATTTGGGTGAATTCCATCAGGTCCGGAATGACGTGCAGCTCCTTGGCGAGCTTGCTCATGCCGGGGTCCTTGTTCGTGGCGATGATGATGAGTTCCGGGTTCTGGGGACTGCGCGACAGCGCCTCGGCGATGGCGTGACCGCGGGCGGAGTTCGAAATGACGAGGACTTTCATGGCTGCGAGTGTAGCACAGCGCCGGTGTTCAACGATGATCTTCCAGTTTTTCGATGCTCAACCGCGGCTTGCCCGGCTTCGGGGTCTCCGGCACCGGGTCGTCGGGGTGCGGCTGGAACGCCACCAATTGCGGTTTTTCAGCGGGAATTTCGACCAAGGGCGCGTCTTCGGCCAGCGAGGCGATCAGCAAGTCACGGACACGATCGACAGACACCCGCCAGTCGGGTCCGTCCACCTCCACGAAACACCCGTCGACGAGTTCGGCAAGCTCATCCGCTTCCTCCTGGTCCGGCTCGCCCTTCCATCCGGCAAGCTCGGGCAAGCCCCAGTCTTCGTTGCCGGTGTCGCTCTCACGCCATTTCATGAAGCACATCATCGCACCGCGCGGGCACGCGTCAACTTTTCAGGACCCCGGTAACGAGCAGCGCTTAGACCAAAGCCATCATCTTGGTCTGGTCGCCGGCGGGTTCCTCCAGTTCCTGGTTGTACGTCTCGCGGGTTTCGTTGCGGCCGGCGCCCATTTCGCGAAGCAGCTTGGGCGTCACCTCGGGAGTCGGATACTTGCCGGTGAAACAGCCGTCGCTGAACTTCTTAATGGACGGGTTGCCCACGCGCACGGAATCGTGCAGCTCTTTGATGGTGGTGTAGAACAGGCCGTCGCAGCCGATGACTTTCTGGATCTCGGGAATGCTGTGGTCGGACGCGATGAGCTCGGTGGTGGTCGGCAGGTCGATGCCGTACGGGTCCGGTCCGATGATCGGCGGCGAGGCGGAGGCGAAGTACACCTTCTTGGCGCCTGCCTTGCGGGCCATCTCCACGATTTTACGGGAGGTGTTGCCGCGCACGATGGAGTCGTCGACCAGCAGCACGTTGTTGCCTTTGAACTCCAGCTCGATGGGGTGGAGCTTGAAGTTCAGACTGCGCTTGCGAACGGCCTGGCCCGGCATGATGAAGGTGCGGCCGATGTAGCGGTTCTTCACGAAGCCTTCGCGGTAACGGACCTTCAGCTTGTCGGCCAGTCCTGCGGCGGCCGGGCGTCCGGTGTCCGGGATGGGGATGACGGAGTCGATGTGGATGCCGGCGGCCTTGATCTGCTTGGCCAGCGCCTCGCCCATGCGGACGCGCGCCTTGTACACGTTCACGCCGTCCAGCGTGGAGTCCGGAGCGGCCAGGTATACCCACTCGAACAGGCACGGATTGAGCTTGCCCGGCACGACCTGGCGGCTGTGAATGCGGTTCTGCTTGTCGATGAAGACCACCTCACCCGGGGCGATGTCGCGCACGAACTCGAAGTCCAGCGCCTTGAACACGGTGTTCTCGGACGTGATCATGTATTCCTCCTTCAGGCCGTAGCGGCGCTTGCCCAGCTGGAGCGGACGGATGCCGTGCGGGTCGCGGAAGCCCAGGATGCCGTGGCCGCCGATGAGGGCGACCGCGGAGTACGCGCCTTTGCAGCGGCGGAAGACGTTCTTCATGGCGCCGAAGATGTGCTTGGGCGTCAGGTTCCTCGGTTTCTGTTTCTCCAGCTCCAACGAGAAGACGTTCAGCAGCACTTCGGAGTCCGACGTGGTGTTTAAGTGGCGGAACGACTTTTCCAACAGTTCCTTGGAGAGCTGCTTGGAGTTGGTGAGGTTGCCGTTGTGTGCCAGCGCCACGCCGAACGGGCTGTTCACGAAGAACGGCTGGGCCTCGAATTCGCTGCTGCAGCCGGCGGTCGGGTAGCGCACGTGGCCGATGCCCATGGGTCCGCGCAGGCGCGCCAGCGAGCGGGCGTGGAAGACTTCGGTCACCATGCCGTTGCTCTTCTTCAGGTGGAACTGGCTGTCGTAGGTCACGATGCCGGCGGCATCCTGCCCGCGGTGCTGCAGCACGATCAGGCCGTCATACAAATCCTGGATGACGTCACGGAAGCCGGAGACGGCGATGATTCCACACATGATTTTTAGATGAAGGAAACGGCAAAGCACGGCCGTCCCGAGATCGGGGAGGCCGGAAAAGCGCGGTAGGGGGCTACCATGGGGGCATTGTACAGAGTTGCGCTTCGCCCGCAAGGGCCGAACGGCTCGATTCTCACGAAAAGAAGGCCCCGGACGGACTTCGGCATTCCGACATTTTGACAAACCGGCGCATGCTCTTTTAAATCGACCTCCAATGTCCGTACGCCAGTTCATCCGCCCGTATACTTCCGACCGCAGCAACGAGGCGACCCGCATGTTCGACGAAGTGGATCGCTGGCGTCTTGCCGAGCGGTTCGGCATCGACCGCATTCACGATAAGACACGCCTGCAGATCTACGAGGCCGTCGCCGGCGGCCGCGGCTGCGCGCAGTTCCAGCGCGTCATGCGCGAAATCACGGGCCAGCGCGATGACGAGTTGGTCTACGTCAATTGGGATGAGTTCACGCAGGATCACCCGGAAGGAGCCCCGCTGGGTTCGCTCAAGCCGTTGGCGGACACCCAGCGCTGGTTGCGCGACGTCATCGCCAAGCACTGCCCGTTCGTGCAGCCGTCGTTGAACCACGGCCGCATCTGGCTCACCGCCATCCCGCCGGAGCAGACCAACGGCGTCGAGCTGATGAACGCGCTGCGCCAGGGCCGCGACGCGTTCCGCAAGCTGAGCTACCCGGGAGACCGCAATGCCATGCTCAACGCGCTGGTGCTGGCCGTTCCGGAAATCCCCAAGCTTCCGCGCTGGGGCAGCGTACGCAATTACCTGGGCGAATATCGCCAGGACTTCGGCGAAATGGAGGCCGGCTCCGACGTGACGGTGGGATCGTTCATTCCGGCCGAGCCCGTGAGCGCCATCGCCGATCCCCGGCGCGAGGCGCCGCCGGTGTTCGTATTCCGTCACTCCCTGACCCGCGTCGCTCCGGCTCACCCTCGCAGGGAGAGCCTGCAGCAAGACGGAATCAGGCCGTTCTAGGCTGTACAGCACCCGGAAAATCGCTACACTGGATCGACTGCGCATCGCAGATTCATAGTTTTCCCCAGTGTTTTTATGGAGTTCCGGACCATCGCCATCATCGCCCACATCGACCACGGCAAAACCACGCTCGTGGACCAGATCCTCAAGCAGGGCGGCGCGTTCGCCTCGCACGAGCAGGTCGATGAGCGCGTTATGGACAACAACGACCAGGAAAAGGAGCGCGGTATCACCATTTACGCCAAGAACTGCTCCATCCTGTACAAGGGCACCAAGATCAACATCGTCGACACGCCCGGCCACGCCGACTTCGGTTCCGAAGTGGAGCGCGTGCTGCGCATGTGCGACTGCGTGTGTTTGCTCGTCGACTCGTTCGACGGTCCCATGCCCCAGACCCGCTTCGTGCTGAAGAAGTCGCTCGAAATGGGCATCCGTCCCATCGTCATCATCAACAAGATCGACCGCCCCGGCGCCGACCCGGAGAAGGCCCTGGGCCAGGTGTTCGATTTGTTCGTCCAGCTGGGTGCCAGTGATGAGCAGGCCGACTTCCCGTACATCTACGCCATCGGCCGCGACGGCGTGGCCAAGCTGAAGATGACGGACGAGTCCAAGGACCTCACCCCGCTGTTCGACCTGTTCCTGCGCCACGTCACGCCCAAGGCCAACGACGCCACGCTCCCGCTGCGCATGCAGCCGGTGAACCTGGCCTACGACAAGTTCTCGGGACGCATGGCCATCGGCCGCGTCATCGAGGGCACCGTCACGCAGAACCAGCAGATCTGGCTGATCAAGCCCGACGGCGTGAAGAAGCAGGGCCGCATCACCAAGATCGCCACCTACCAGGGCATCCGCACCGGCGAGGTGAAGGAGGCCGTGGCCGGCGACATCGTCATGCTCTCGGGCCTGCCCGACGTGTACGTGTCCGACACCATCGCCAGCGACGAGAACGCCGAGCCGTTGCCGGTCATCAAGATCGACCCGCCGACCGTGGCCATGGACTTCATGGTCAACGACTCGCCGTTCGCCGGCAAGGACGGCAAGAAGGTCACCACCCGCGCCATCCGCGAGCGCCTGGAGCAGGAGCTGGAGACCAACGTGGGACTGAAGATCCTGTTCGACAACCGCACCGACGCCTTCCGCGTGGAAGGCCGCGGCGAAATGCACTTGGCCGTGCTCATCGAGACCATGCGCCGCGAAGGCTTCGAGCTGCAGGTGTCCCGCCCGGAAGTGATCATGCAGATGGACGGCAACCAGAAGCTGGAGCCGATCGAGAACGCGTACATCGACGTGCCGGACGAGTTCGTCGGCGGCGTCATCGAGAAGCTTGGCCGCCGCAAGGGCATCATGCAGAACATGGAGGCCAAAAACGGCGTCACCCGCCTGACCTACGAGATCCCGACCCGTGGCCTGCTCGGCTTCCGCAACGAGTTCATCATCGACACGCGCGGCAACGGTATCCTGACCCACTCGTTCCTGAAGTACGCTCCGTACGTCGGCGACATGCCGGGCCGCACCACCGGTTCCATCATCTCCGGCGTCACCGGCAAGGCCGTGGCGTACGCCATCTGGCAGCTGCAGGAGCGCGGCACGTTCTTCATCAATGACGGCATCGAGGTCTACGAAGGTATGATCGTCGGCGAGTCGCCCAACGGTCAGGATATCGAGGTGAACATCTCCAAGGAGAAGAAGCTCTCCAACGTCCGCGCCTCCGGCACCGACGAGGCCATCCGCCTGACGCCGCCGCGCATCATGACGCTGGACGGCGCCATGGAGTACATCCAGGACGACGAACTGGTCGAGATCACGCCGAACTTCATCCGTCTGCGCAAGAAGCTCCTGAAGGAAACCGACCGCAAGCGCCAGAGGCGCTGAACGGCGGGACCGGAGCCGCGGAATGTGCTATAATGGCTGGAAGTCCATGGTTCCACCCGTGAAACAGAACGGCGTCGTGCAACACCGCTACCCCAAAGGGACGGTAGGGCGCAGGATGGTCGTGGATGTGCCGATCGTGCATGAAATGCATACGCTTGCCGAAGTGCGGGCGGTGATCGAGCGTCATTCGAGCTGGTTCAACACCATCAACTACATCTACGTGCTCGACGACGCCCGCAAACTGACGGGCGTGTT
>CAYSWB010000011.1:0-48189 GCA_964434575.1 uncultured Candidatus Peribacteria bacterium
TCCAGCGAGTCCAGCACGATCATCCAGATCTGCCCGTGTTTGTACTGGAAGGGTTGGCCGGACAGATCCTGCAGCAGGAGGAATCCGGTGCCGGATTTGCTCCAGATACCCTCCGTCATCCCGCCGTCGCGGAACAGGAGCGCTTTGCCGCCGCTTCGCATGTCCACCGCCAGGCGGCCCAGCGGTCCGACCACTTCCACGTCCGTTTCAAGCATGACCAGGTTGGCGGGGGAGGGCGGACGCAGGGTGTCGTCGCTGTATTTGTCATAGTTTCCATCTTCCGGATCGTATGCGTACGTCACGTCGTGGAGCGGGCTGAAGTAGTTGATGAAAATGCCGGCGGCCGCGCCGGACGACGTGAAGGCATCGCCATACGTGAACGGCAGAAGAAACGGGGTCTGTCCGGGGAGCGTGGCGATCAGCTCCAAGGCATTCTCCCGCGTGATGAACCGGTTGTGCGGGGCGGGCGCGGTCTTGTCGTAGTCGAACGACGCGTCGTCGGTGATGCCGCTGAACGACGTCACGGTCGGGCTGTCGTACAGCTTTTGCAGCGCTTCCGGGCTTCCCCCCACGTGAAAGATGGCCGACACAAGCGGCTCCACGCCGTCGATGAAATACGGCCGCACCGAACGCACGGGCCCCACGGAGTCCGGGAGGCGCGCCACGTCGAACACCGCCTGAAACCGGGTGATGAACCCTTCCACCAGATGCTCCTGCACCAGCACCGCGCCGGTGAGGCCGCGTTGCCAGGGCCGGGCATCCTCGTGATTATCGATCATCACGCCGACGTAGTTTGATGGCGCGGGCGGCTCGGGCGCGCAGCCCACGAACAACAACAGGGCGAGGACGGGGACGGCGATTTTCATTTGCATGGCCGGGGCATGATACCTATGCTGCGCCGCAATGCGCACCCTCCTTCTTTCCTCGTTGGTTCTTTTGCCGAGCGTGGCCTTCGCTCAGGTGACTTGTTACTCGCCCAGCGACTGTGCCGCCGGCACCGTCTGCACGTCCGTCACCACCGGCGTGGTGCCCGGCGTTTGCCAGCCCAAGGTCGAGAAGGTGGTGGAGAAAGTGAAGGAAGTGAGAAAGGCCGAACTGAAGCCTGTATCGTCCTCGTCTTCGAGCATCAAGGCGTCTTCGTCCTCGTCCGCTTCGTCCGTCAGCAGCTCCATGTCGTCCAGCGCCAGCAGCTCGGCTGCCGGTGACGGTGGTCTGATGGCCAGCCTGGGCGGCATGATGGAGAGCATGATGAACATGCTCAAGGGCATGCTGAACGCCATGGGTTCCATGCTGAATAGCATGAAATGCATGTTCGGCGGCTGCAAGGCGTAGCAGCGTCGCAGGGAGTACACTGGGAGCCATGTGTACAGTCCTGCGCCGCACGCTGACGTTCATGCTCGCGATTTTTTCGCTCAGCATCGCCAGCCTGCCATTCATACTGCCATTCGCGTTCGACGCCACGGGGACGACGTGGGCCCAGGTGCTGCCCGCATTGGGGGTGTTCTACGGCGTGTACGTCATGCTGCCGTGGTTCGTGCTGGCCCTGTTGTTCAACATCGTCCGGGAATGGCGCATTGCCGCCGCGGCGAAACGCCAGGATCAGAAAAAACCCGCTTAGACATACCCCGTCTCAGTGGGTGGTTATTTCATACCCTTGAACCACTTCTTCGCGCTGTCGCGGCGGTGCGGGCAGCCCGGCCAGCAGCACGGCCGGCGCTTTCCTTCCAGCAGCTGTTCATGCATCCGTTCGATGTGCTCGGCGCGGGTTTCGGGTTTCTTTACGATCGTCGTCCAGCAAATCCACTCGTTGCGCGCGAGCGGCGTGAGGCTGTTCCACTGTTCCAGCACCTCCGGGTGCGCGAGCAGCACCTTCTTCATGTCCGGCGGTACCTCGTGCACGACGCCGGTGGCGATGGGTGTCTTCGGCATGGGGTCGCATGGTACCACGGAGCAGGTCACGCTTTCCGGCCCCGCACCCCGACCGTCAGGAATTGCTGCGTGGCGTCGTCGTAGGCGAACACCTCGCCGGTCTCGAATTTGTACATCCAGCCGTGCACGTCTAGTTCGCCGCGCGCGATCGCCGCGGAAACGACCGGCAGCGTCTGCAGCTGCTCCATCTGCACCAACACGTTCTCCTGCGCCGCCACGTTCCACTGCTCTTCCTCGGTGCGTTCGGCGTACACGCGCTTCACGATCTCGCGCGTGCGCTGCGCATGCCGGAGCCACGTGCGGACGTTCGGCAGCGTTTCCGTTTCGCGCTCATCCAGCAGCGCCTTGATGGCGCCACACTTCGAGTGCCCGCAGACGATGATGTCGCGCACCTTCAGCACCTCCACCGCGAATTCGATCGCCGCCGTCTCGCCGCTTTCCACGCCCGCCGGCGGCACGATGTTGCCCACGTTGCGCACGGTGAACAGGTCGCCGGGCTGACTGTCGGTGAAGAGGTTGGGCACCACGCGCGAATCGCTGCACGTGATGAACAGCGTCTGCGGCTGTTGTCCGTGCGAAAGCGCCTCGAACAGGCCCTTTTGCTCCGCGAAGCCGTGTTCCTGGAACCGGTGGATGCCGCGGATAAGGGTCTTCATTGTCGTGGCAGTGTAACGAAAAGAAGCCGCTATTCCAGCAAGCGGGCGGCTTTTTCAAAAATGGTGGAGATGCCGGGAGTTGAACCCGGGTCCAACGTGTACGCCGAAGGTCAGTACGATCATGTTCCTTCCAGTTCTCTCAGCCCGTCAGGAAGGAACAAGGAAAGGGTGAGAGTGATGACGGAAGAATGTTGGCTATCCGCACCGTCGGACGGAAAGCCAGCCCCGCTAGTGACGCCTCATCCGCTCAGCGAGGATCGGCGGGGAGGCGTGTTCCGTTAAAAAACAGAACTAAGCTGCAACGAGCTGGCCAAAGCGAACGGAGTTCGCAATGTCCTGCACGCGAGCCATGAAATTGCTTTTGGCAATTAATTGGTGCAACGGTGGGTATCGGGAACCAGAGCAATCCCGGATCGAGACGCAGTCAACGCAGAATCACGCTGTCGAAGCCTGTCATCCCCATACATTTCGCAAAAGGGGCTGTGCCCCTCTCGCGGGCTCTCCCCGAAGCGGTGCGGCTCCAGGCAAGCGGAGCTTGCCTTCGCCGTTTTGCTGGGGAGGGTGCATGGTTTCAGTGGCCGAACCTGTCAAAGAACTCGGACTGTCAGTATAGCACTTTCCGCCGATCTTGCCTTGCCGTAAAAGTCACCGTTTTTTGTAACGGACCGCCCGCTCATTCGTCTTGAAAGGTGTATGCGGAACACCTCCTCCATCGGCAGCGCGCATGCCAAGCTGCTCGGCAGTCTCATCGCCGGCCTCACGGTCGCGCTGATGTTGACGCTCTAGTTAGGCCGACAGCTTCACCGCGGTGCCCGAGATGGACACCATGATCATGCTGCCCTTGCCGCCCAGGACTTCGTAATCCATGTCCACGGCGACCACGGCGTCCGCGCCGACGGCCTTGGCCTTTTCTTCCAGCTCGGCCATGGCTTCCTGGCGGGCCTTTTCCACCGCGCGCTCGTAGCTGCCGGAGCGGCCGCCGAAGAAGTCGCGCATGTTGGCGAGGAAGTCGCGGAAGAAGTTGATGCCGATGATGACTTCGCCGGTGGCGATGCCGAGGTACTTCTCGATGTTCTTTCCTTCGACGGAGTTGGTGGTGGTGATGAGCATGGGTGGGGGATTACTGGGCGCCCTGCAAACGGGGAGCCTCGGTCTTTTTCTCGGTCTTGGCGGCCATCACGTGCGGCAGCCAGCTCTTGGTGAGCCATAGCACAAAGGCCCAGAACACCATCTGTCCCAGCTCGGCGCCGATGCTGCCGGCGTAGAGGTACAGCGTTTCCTGGCTCTTGTCCGGCTCGCCAATGTAGGACAGGAGGCCGTGGAGGATTTCGATCACGTTCTTGGCGATCAACAGGATGCAGGCCATGGCGAGCCACGGCTTCTTGGCGTGGATGTGGCGCGCCAGCAGGATCAGGCCGATGAGCAGTGCGATGCTGCCGGCAAGGCCGAGAGCGGACGCGAAGAAGTTCAGGACGGTGGTGTCCGTTTCCACGCCGCCCAGTTGGGCGAGCAGGTACAGCACGACCGTGAACGAGTTCCAAAAGACAAGGCAGACCGCGATGATGCCGAGAATGCCTACGAACCAGCCGAGGCCTTCGGATCCGCGCTCTTTTTCAAGGATGGGCATGCGCGAAGTCTACCGTAGTCGCACCGGGCGTCCAGCAGTCGAATTCGTTCTGCTTTCTTCGGCATATACGCATAAATAGCCAATATGCTGGCTTTAAATTCACATGCACTGTTGTTGAAAACCGCCGACAGTCATTCATGTACAAATACTAAAATTATGGTATAAATATACTCCTGCCTGGTCTTTCCAAAGCAACGCAACGCAGAGCTTCGCAGCTCCCGGTCAGTCCGACACTCGTATGCACGAAAGGAGCATCGAAATGAGTATCGTATTGATCGTCACGTTGGTTCTTGGGGCGATCCCCGCCCTCTGCCTTCTCATCGCGGCCGCTCTCGGCTTGGGTCTCAGGCTCATTCTGGGTGACGCGGCGGACGGCATGTTTCCCTGGAGCATCTGGGGAGGCGAACCGGCCGCACCGACGTTCGGCGAAACGCTGGATGGATGGGCCCGCTGGTGGGTCCGCTGGGGGAGCATCACCGGAGTTCTCTGGCTGATTCTCCTGCTTGCGGTTCTCACCGCAGGCATCTAGTCCAACCGGACTAGGCAGGACGGGCAGTGACTTCTGTCGCTGCCCATTTTTTGTTACTTCACGACGTGGCGGATGATCCAGTTGCCGGTGCCGAGCACCACGCTGAGCACGATCCAGCCGGTGAGGCCGCCGGAAATGGTCATGGCGATGAGGCTGGGGTCCATGCGCAGCGTGATCTGGTACGTCAGCCACAGGAACGCGCCGTTCACCAGGATGATGGCGAACACGGTCGCAAACAGCTTCAGCGGCAGCGTGAGGATGTCCAAAATGGGACGCAGGATGAAGTTGAGCAGCGTGATGAGCGCGCCCACCACCACGAATGCCGCCCAGCCGCCGAACACGGCGAAATACTGGGGCAGATAACGGTCCATCAGGAAGACCAACAGGATGTTCAATCCGGCCTTCAGCGCGATGCGCATCGGACTTGCTGCGGATGATTCCTTGTCTGCCATGCGCCTTATCTTACAGGACTTTCTTGCCTTTCGTCTTCCCGTCCATACAATCGCCGTCCCTGTCAGCTCCTTCACAGCGAAAGCGAACCCGGCCAGGACGGCCGAAAACGCACTGGAACGAAACCTCCGAGGGTCAACTGATCGAATGTACTACCACCACGACCACGAGGTCTACGAGATGCTGCTGCTCGTCGCAGTCGCTCTCGCCTTCCTCTCATCCGCGTTCTGCATAGGGCATGGCCTCTATACGGACCTGGCGTACAAAACCGTCCGTGTACTGCGCGACCGCTGGTTCGCGCGCGTCGAATACACCATCTCCGGCAAGACCGTCATGGTCTTCTCCATCGACCACGCCGACTTCCTGCTGGCCAAGAGCTACGTCCACTGGTGCCACCACTACGGCCGCACGGCGGAGCTGCTCCGGGAGCTGGCTTCCATCTGTTTCCGCTGGGCCTTCTGGATCCTGCTCCTCGCTTTGGTCTTCTGCTGCTGATTCCCGCTGACAGGGAGGGCCGTGACATGACGTCACGGCCCGCTTCCGCATGCGCCATTTTCTTGCCTTTCCCCGCGGGATTCGTAGAATCGCCGCTCCTGTCGGTCTTTCACAAAGCGAACCACGGCACGATGCCGGCAACTGACGCATCGAAAAACGAGTCTCCCGAGAGGGACGCTCAGGGAACACCTTCCATGACTATCGTTCAACTTCGCGTCGCCTGCGCCATCGCGGGCTTCGCCGCGCTGGCCCTGGCGCTGATCTCCATGCTCTGCGCCGGCCTCATCCTGCTGGCCATGAACATTCACCGCGAGCGCTGCTACCACCGCTGGGGCGTGTCTCCCGACGACGAGCGCGACGAGCAGGTCATCCTCCTGCATCTCGTCCTGGTCCGTCCGGAGCTCCGTTCCGAGGTCGAAGACTTCTTCGACCGCGCGGCCGATGCGGCAACCGCGACCACGCTGCTGATCGGCTGGATGCAGAAGTGCCTGCAGTTCGGCATCTTCTGCCTCATCGCCACTTTCGCTCTCTCCTCGAACTAACCATCGCCGACAGGAAAGGCCACAACATGACGTTGTGGCCTGCTTCCAGTTGCTTACGCCTTTTTGAACCGGATGGTCACCGTCTTCCCGTCGATGTCGACGTTGTTCTCCGCCCCGTCGTTCTTGCCGAGCGTTGCGCGCGTTTCCTCCAGCACCAGCTTCTCGTGCGCCTTCAGGATGTCGTCGGCGCCGTCCACGCTGAGCGTCACGGTGTCGGTGAACTCCAGGCCGGCGTCTTTGCGCAATTGCTGGATGGCGCGGATGAGCTCGCGGGCCATGCCTTCCATCTTCAGTTCTTCGGACACGGTGGTGTCCATGCTGACCACGATGCCGTGGTCGGCGGCCACGAACTGACCCTCTTTGCCGACGTAGACGATCTTGGCTTCGTCGTAGGTCAGCTCTTCTCCCAAGATGTGGATCTTGCCATCCTTTTCTTCGAACTCGCCGGCTTTGCCTGCCTTGATGAGCTGCTGGACCTTGGGGCCCAGGCGCGGGCCGACCTTGCGGGCATCCACCTGCACGAGCGGCGTGGCCAGACCCTTGGCGTCCTTGATCTCCGTCACCTGCTTCACGTTCAGTTCTTCCTTCACGATTTCCTTCAGCGTGCCGGCTTCGTCCGACGGCGGCAGCGCGAACGTCACGGAGTGCAGGGGAGTGCGCACGCCGATCTTGGCTTCGCTGCGCAGATGCAGGCCCAAACGCGTGACGGTCTGCGTGTTGTCCATGAGCGCCAGAATCTTCTTCTCTTCGTCGGTCAGCTCGCGGCTGGCGGGCCAGTCGGTGAAGTGGATGCTGCCGTGGTCCTCTTCCACCAGGTTTAAGTAGATGGCCTCGGTGATGAACGGGCAGAACGGGGCCAGCAGCTGGCAGTTGGCCAGCAGCACGCGGTGCAGGGTGTCCAGCGCCGCCTCGGCCGACGCGCCGTCCTTGCCGGCGAACCGGCGGCGCGACAGGCGGACGTACCAGTTGGTGAGGTCATCGATGGATCCGGCCAGCTCGGCGCAGGTGGCCGACAGGTCGTAGCCTTCCAGCTCTTCGGTCATGCGGTTCACCAGCGCCTGGGTCTTCGCCACGATCCATTTATCCAAAAGATCGTCGGATTTGGCGTTCATCAGCGAGAAGTCGATGCTGGGTTTCCAGCCCGAGCCGTTGGCATACGTCACCAGCAGGCGGTAGGCGTTCCACAGCGGGAGCAGGACGTTGCGCAGCTGTTCTTCCACCAGCTTTTCCGAGAAGCGCAGGTCTTCGCCGCGAACGGCGGGGGAGCTCATGAGCGCGAAACGCACCGCGTCGGCGCCGTGGCGCGAGACGACCTCGGTGGGTTCGGGGTAGTTCTTCAGGCGCTTGCTCATCTTTTTGCCGTCCTCGGCCAGCACGATGCCGTTCACGACGCAGTTCTTGAACGCCGGCTGGTCGAACAGCGCCGCCGACAGGACCGTGAGCGTGTAGAACCATCCGCGCGTCTGGTCCAATCCTTCGGCGATGAAGTCGGCCGGGAAGTTCGGCGGCAGGGCGCCCTTCTTCATATCGCCGCGCTGGAACGGGAAGTGTTCCTGGGCGTAGGGCATGGAGCCGCTTTCAAACCAGCAGTCGAGCACCTCCGGGATGCGGCGCATGACGGGTTTCAGCTCGTAGTCGTAGTGCACGGTGTTCGGGATGGCCAGCGTGACCGCTTCCTCGTAGGAGGCGCGCTTGATGACCGCGTGGGCGGCGCGGATGACGCCGCCATGGGCCACCACCAGCACCCGCTTGCCGGCGTAGTCCTTGAGGATCTTGTCGAAGCCGCGCTGCACGCGCTGCGTGAAGGTCTGCAGGCTCTCGCCGTCCGGCGGGGTCATGTGGTGCATGGTCAGGCTTTCGGAGCCGGCCACGTTGTTGGGGTGGTCCTTCAGCACCTGCTTGATGGGCAGGCCGCTCCACGTGCCGACCAGGCGTTCGTTGAAGTCGGACCACTTGCCGGCCACCGGCACGCCCAGCTTCTGCGACAGGATCTCGGCGGTCTCGGAGGCGCGGAGCATGCCGGACGAGATCACCGCGTCGTACTTCTCTCCGGCGGCCAGGAGCGTCTCGGCCAGCTTGAGCGCCTGCTTCTTGCCGGCGGTGTTGAGCGGGATGTCCGCGTCGCCGCCCTGCAGCTTTCCTTCTTTGTTCCAGTCCGTCTCGCCGTGGCGCACCAGCGTCACTTTGGCCGTCGGGTCGGCAGCCTTTTTGGTTTTCGCCTTGGCGACCGGGGCGTCCCAGGAAAGCTCGTCGACGGTCTCCTTGTGGATGTCCATCTGCGCGCCTTCGACGAAGTCCCAGTAGAAGGTGCGGCAGCGGGCCAGGTCCGGGTACGGCTGGTGGACGATCTTGTGTTTATCTTCGCCGGTCACGATGTTCGTGAAGTTCATGACCAGGTCGGCGTGCGTGACGATGACGATGGTTTCGCCTTTGTGCTTTTCCAGCACCTCGTCGAAGAACGAGCGGCAGCGGACCTCGATGTCCTTCCACTGCTCCATGCCCTGGAAGTGGTAGATGCTTTCCACCTGGTCGGTGGCCAGCTTGTGGGCGCGCCGCTCGCGGATGAACGTCAGGTCGTCGAAGTCGATGTGCTTGCCCTCGTAGTCTCCGAACGACACCTCGCGCAGGCGTTCGTCGACCTTCACCTCCAGCCCCAGCGCGTCGGCCACCGCCTGCGCGGTCTGCTTCGTGCGGTTGAGCGGGGAGCAGTAGACCACCGTGGCGGGCACGCCGCGCTTCACGCCGGCGGCGATTTCCTTCGCCAGCTCCTTGGCTTGTTTCTGTCCGGTTTCCGTCAGGTCCGTGCCCGGCACGTTGCCTTGGTAGATCTTCTCCACGTTGCCTTGGCTTTCGGCGTGGCGGGCCACGATGATCTTGGAGAAGCGGCCCGGGACCTTGGCCATCAGTTCGTCTCTGGAGCCGATGACTTCCACCTTGCCGGTGGCGCTGTCGCGCCAGATCGGCAGCGGCGTGCCCCAGTACCGGTTGCGCGAAATGGCCCAGTCGCGGGCGTTTTCGACCCATTTGCCGAAGCGTCCGTCGCGGATGGTACCCGGCACCCAGCGCGTCTGCGCGTTGGCGGCCAGCATCTTCTGTTTCACCTTCTCCACCGCCACGAACCACGATCCGGTCACGAACGGCAGCAGCGGCGTGTCGCAACGCCAGCAGTGCGGATAGCTGTGGCGGATGGTGTACGAGCTGAACGCGCGCTTGCGGGTCTTCATGTTCTCGATGATCTTTTTGTCCGTGCCCATCGGGTCGTCTCCCTCGGGCTTGGCATTCAAACCCTTGAAGTCCGTCACGATCTCGATGAAGTTGCCGTCCACGTTCAGGTGCGGGTACACATCCACTTTCTCGGCCTGCGCCACGGCGTAGCTGTCTTCGCCGGTGCACGACGTCAGGTGCACGATGCCGGTGCCCTCTTCGTCGCTCACCTCCACCGCGTCGTTCACGATCACCTTGAACACGCGCTCGCCGTACGTTTCGGGCTTGGCCGTCTTCTCGGTGGACGGCAGCACGACGTCCTTGAAGTAGGGGAACAGCGGCTCGTAACGCTTGCCGACCAGGTCTTTGGCGTCGATCTCACCGGCGACTTCGAACTCTTTTCCTTTGAACACCTTTTCCACCAGCTTGGTCGCCAGCACGTATGTCTTGCCGGCGTGCTTCACCTTCGCATACGAGATCTTGGGCCCGACTGCCAGCCAGAAGTTGCCGGGCAACGACCACGGGGTGGTCGTCCAGGCCAGCAGCAGCGTGTCCGGGTCATCCTTCAGCGGGAACGTCATGATCACCGACTGGTCGTCGCGATCCTTATAGCCCTGCGACACCTCGAAGTTGCTCAGCGGCGTGGCGCAGCGCGGACACACGTGCATCGGCTTGTACCCTTCGTAGATCAATCCCTGCTCGAACAGGTTCTTGAACACCCACCAAATGCTCTCCATGTAGTCGGGGTCCATGGTGCGGTAGTCCCAGTCCATGTCCACCCAGCGGCCGAGCCGCTCGACGGTGCGGCGCCAGTCGTCGGTGTAGCGCAGCACGGAGCCCCGGCACAACGCATTGAAGGCCTTGGTGCCGATGGCCTCGATGTCCTTCTTGGAGCGCAGGTTCTTCTCTTTCTCCACCAGGTTTTCCACCGGCAGGCCGTGGCAGTCCCAGCCGAAGCGGCGGCGCACCTTGTGGCCGCGCATGGTCTGGTAGCGGGGGATCACGTCCTTGATCGTTCCGGCGAGCAGGTGTCCGTAGTGGGGCAGGCCGGTCGCGAACGGTGGGCCGTCGTAGAAACTGAACGTCGCGCCGTTCTCGCGGCGCTTGATGGACCGTTTGAACGTATCCTCTTCCCGCCAATACTTCATGATGCCTTCCTCGAGCGAGGGGAACGACTGCTTGGGATCGACCGGATCGAACATGAGCCCAGTGTAGGGCAACTGCGCTGCCGCGCGAAGCGTTTTCCGGCATGCCGCCGCGCTCCGCGACATGGTTGACGTACCAAGCGAAAGTTAGTAAAGTTTGCTTTACGAATATGCCAGAAGCAATGCACATCCCCCAGCTGCGGGAGGTCGATGACGAGCAAATGGCGATCCTGACACATCAGGAAAGCCATACGGTGAAAGGGCAGGCGGAAAAAATGGCGTTGGTCGGCAGCTGCATACGTTCCCGCTACGAAGCCGCTCGTTACGCGGCCGAGCGGCAGCTTGGCGATACGAGCGATATGGAGAGGCACGAGGTCGAAGCCCGAATCGATCAGATCGTGCAGCCGCTGGAGTTCCAGCGCATCGACCTGGGTGACGGCCGCTTCAACCTGATCGTCAGCAAGGGTGAGGACGAATATCTTCCCGGACACGAAGATGGCAACGGCCTGGTGCGCAAGCGCCCGCTGTACAGCGTGTGCGTTCCGGCCCACGTGGACACCGTCCCCGGCACCCACACCTCTCTGACGCGGCAGGGCGACCGCTGGGAGGGGTTGGGCGTGTACGACATGGGCGCCGCGGTGCTCAATGGTATCGCGCTGGCGGTGGACGTACGCGTGCCGAAGGGCATGAAGGTCCACTTCGTCTTCACCGCCGATGAAGAAATGCATTCCCTCGGCGCACGTTTGCTGATGAAAGGATGGGAGCGTTGGCCGGAAATCGACTGCATCATTTCGTCGGAGATCGGCCCGGTCCCGCCGCTCAAGTCCGGCGACAAGCACATGCGCATCATCGGCGCGCGCGCCGGCCGGCAGAAGTTCGTGGGCAACATCACCATCAGTCCGCAATTCCAGGGCCACGGCTCGCAAGAGAAGATGCCCAATGCGTCCGACGCGCTGATCGAACTGCTATCCAAGGTGCAAGACCGTTTCTACCGCGGTTACAAGGATCCGCTCGACATCGGCTCCCCGTTCGAGCCGCCCTTGCAGCGCACGGACGCCCTGCTCGGCACCGAAATGTTCGAAACCGGCGAGATCCGCACGCATAAGCGGCCCGGATATTTCCCACCGCACGCGGCCGACTTCGACTTTGCCATCCGGACGGTGCCGCCCAGCAGGCTTGCCGAGATGGAGGCGGTGTTGCAGCGGATCGTGAAAGGCATCGCCAAGCGGGGTGACTGGAGCAAGTTCGGCATCGATTATTCGTTGCGCCAGAACCCCGGCGTGTCGTCGTACGCGCCGTACGCGATGCCGCCGAACCATCGCTTGCTCATGCTGAGCACGGACGTGCTCAGTCGCATCACCGGCGTGCTCACGCATGTCGTAGGTGCCCGTTCGGTCGCCGACGAATGCGATTATGCCGCCGACATGCTCTTGCGAGCCGGAGTGCATTCGTTCGCCGACACGCACAAAGGGATCGTGAATATCCCCATCAACGGTGACCTTGCCCACCACCCCGGCGAGTGGGTATCCCGCATGGATACCGCCCGGGTACGGTTTGCCATCAAAATGTTGCTCGAAGACCAAATGGGGCTGCAGACGCTGATGCGTCGCGGAGATGAGCAGACTTGACAGAAATTTTTTTTGACAAATCATTGCATTTGAATCTAAATATGGGTAAAATTGGCGCTCAAATGGTAACTACGCTTACCCACGACATCCACGGCGCGCCCGTAGCTGCCTATGAAAAGGGTAAGGAGCAGGTGCTTGCTCACCGTCAGCTGGCAGCCGAGCAGCGCAACCGCGCGGCACAGGCCATTTACCATGCCGTCCGGCATTTGGTGATCTTCATCCTGCCCACCGTTGTTTCGGATTACGGCGGCATGGATGCGGTGCGTGCCAGGGCGGTTGCGGTGGTTGCAAATGCCAGCAACGAAGACATTGCGAGCATGATCACCGAGAAGGTCGCTCGCGCATATGCCGCCTCCAAAACGCAAGAGTTGGTCGTCCGCGACGTTACGGAAATCATCACGGATGACGCCTTGATCGCTTTTGTCGTCCAGATTAAGGGCGCGGAGATTGCCCAATTGATGCGCGAGGTGCTTTCCGGCATCGCCGGAGACGAGCGCGCCGTTTCCTCGGATGGCGCGCGGAGGGCTTCCACTCGGAATGAGCCTCGCACTACCCCCGAAGTGGCGTAAGTCGCTTCCCGGCATGCTTTTGCAGGCAATTTTGCTGTTGCTAAACAGCGAGAGATCCTTACAATTGGCCCCTTCCCGCTGACCGGGAGGCCTGATTTTCCGCGTCCAATGCCAAAAGACCTCAATCTGCCGGGAGACGACGGAGTCGATGACTTCTTGAAACATCTGTTTGATGAAGCAGATGCCCAGGAAGCGCAGGCTCGCGAGCTCGACCGCTTGCGCCGGGCCGGAGCCATACGCGTCAGCGAGACCACGGACGTGCGAGTCGAACGCATCGTAAACCCGTACGGCGGAGGCGCCGAAGAAGTGGCCGGACGCCACGAGGCTCTGAATATGGCCGACCGGATCGCGCTGGCCGCGCATTTGGCCATGAAGGGCGACCAGAGCATGCTTGCGGGCCTCAGGAGCACGCTGCCCATGACCGGAGCGTTCCTGGAGCGCGACGGGTACGCCGTGGACGATATCCGTGGCAAAATCGCCCGCCCGGACGAATACGTACTGGTGCATTCCGGCGGCGTGATCACCGACAACTCCACCCTGATCAAGCGGCCGTTCGCATGGGTGTCGGACATGGCGCTCCATATGGCCCCCGATGACCCGAAGGCCCCGATGATCGCGCATGTGCCGCATCCGGACGAAGTCGACCAGTTCCACCCCGCCCACCAGGAGGCCGCGCGCGCGATCGCCCGGCAGATCCACGAGAACCACGCACGCGTCGGCGTGGTCACCGATGTCAGCGTGTATCCGGTCGAGTACCGAGATCACCGCTTCGCATCCCGCGCCCGCCGTCACGTGTCCAGGGTCGTGCGCGAGCAGGTGAATCCCACCCGCAGGAACTCCGTGGACATCTGGCTGGCCAGCATGTTCCGCATCGAGGGTATCCGGCGCGCCGACGGCACTCGCATTGATTTGCCGGAGCCCATCATCAACACCGTCAGCGTCATGCGTCATACCATGTCGTCGCATTTCGGCGCGTTCCTGGGCTGGCGCGTTCCCGCCTCGGACATCCCTGTGACCATTACGACGGAGGACGAAGGCTCGCAGGAGTTTTACATCGAGACCGGCTGGGAGACTGCGGTCCTGCAGCCGAAACACAACACCGACTACTAGAAGCCGCAGCGCCGGTCATCCGGGCGTTCAGCGGTTTTCGCGCGTCCGGATGTACGCCCAGAGGAACAGCATGATCAGCGGCATGGCCGCGAAGCCGAGCGGGGAGTACGTCACCACCACTTCGCCGGTCAGCGCCACGATGAATACCAGCGGCAGCAGGCGGTCGAGCATCTTTTCGTCGGTGCGGCGCATGCACTCGAAGAACAGCACGTACGGCAGGAAGGTGAAGACGAACGCGAATCCGGCGCCCAGCGCCAGCGTGCTCGGCGGCAGCGTCCAGACCTGCGAGCCGGTCAGCGGCACGAGCAACAGCGCCAGCGGCAGCGCGAGAATCGCCAGCCACAGGACGAACGCGGGGTAGCGGGCGTGGATGCGCGCGTCCTGCACCTGGAAGCGCTTGCTGAATTCGGAGTATGCCGCGAAGCCCAGCGAGCTGCCGACGGCGGCAAGCACGCTGATGGGCGTGTATCCCTGCAGCGACATCAGGATGGCCACGGCGCCGGCGAGACCCGCCAGCATTACGAGCCCCATCCAGGACGGGCCCGGACCCCGCCACTGCTTCCACGCGGAACCGATGGCCAGTCCGCCGATGATGAACGTGATGTACTGGGTGGCGGGGATGATTTCCAGCGCCAGGTAGGACAGGTACGCGGTGATGAACACCATCATGCCGGACAGGATGAGCGACGGATGCAGTGGCCACAGCGGCTTGGTGGGCACCTGCGATGCCGAGCGATGGATGCCGTACGTCGTCACGGCTGCGACGAAGAACGTCACGAAGCGGATCACGGTCAGGTCCGCGGCCGAGATCATGCCGTTGAGCAGCGAGCGGGCGAACACCGGGTCCAATCCCCACAGGACGATGACCATGGCGATGAGCACGATATGGCTGACGGTCTGCAGGTTCACGTCCACGTGCTTGGCGCCGGCCAGCGTGAGTTCACGCCGGAACGTCACGAGCTGTTCGGGAGTCAGGCGGGCGCGCAGCGTGACCGTGGCGTTGCCGGTCGACTCGTCTCGCTTGTAGCGGATTTCTTCCAGGTACGGACCGTACTTGCGATGGGACTGGTTCACTTGGTCCATGGCCTGCAGGTCGGCCATGTCCACGGCGTAGCGGATCACGCACGGCTTGGCGCCTGTGCCCGGGCGGGAGTGCCGGTCGAACAGCGCCGAGTACACCTCGGTGGCTTCCAGGCGGCCGTCGCCGATGGCCACATACACGTCCTGGAGCGATTTCTGTCCCAGCGACGCCAGTTTCACGCGCAGCTGCGACTCGTCGAATTCCTCGATAAAGCCGCGCTTGCGTTCGGTCATGGCCTGCTGGAGCAGGCGCTTGCCGACGTCGGCCTTCTGCTCTTCGGTCTGGCGCATGAGCGCCTCGCGGATGAGCGACGCCGAGAGGTGCGTGTTCACCAGCTGCAGCCATTCGCGCTGCACGGTAGGCTGTTCGCTGAAGGTGGCATCCAGCGCCGCGCCGTTGGTCAGCTGCGAGGAGAACAGTGCGTCCTTGCCGTTCACGCGCACGCTCGTGATGCGCATGACGCGGTCCGGGAACAGGTGGAACATGCCGTCGAGCGCGGTGGCGGCCTTGGGCAGCTGCACGCTCTCGTCGCCGGGCCCGTAGACGATGATCGATTCGCCGAGGATTTCACTCTTGAGGCTTTCGAAGAACACGTCGCTGCGGCCCTGCGTGCTGTCGGTGAGCGGGGAGATGCGCTGGGTCCACGACAGCAGTTCCACCACGCCGGACTTGTGCTTGAAGCACAGCGTGGTCACGCCCTTGCGGGCGTACTCGTGCATGTCGTGCGTGCGGATCTTGCAGCGCACGCGAACGCCGCTGGGCAGGATGACGGTGGTATGCAGGCCGCGGTAGCCGTTCACGGACGGCGCGTTGATGAAGTCCTCGAACGACAGCGTGACGCGAGGCCAGGAGCTGTGCAGCACGCCGAGCGCCTCGTAGCACTTCTCGATGGTCGGGCACACGAACACGGCCACCACGTCGGTCACGCCGACCGCGATGGTGCGAGAGCTGGCGTCCGCGTTGGCGCGGATCTGTTCCCATGTCTTGTGCTCGAAGACGATGTCCACGTTCTTGGAGAAGAACGGGTTCACCGACTGGATATGGCGCTGCAGCTCGTTGATGACTTTCTGGCCCTGTTGTTCGTTCTCCAGCCTGGCGGCCACCATCTGGGGGTAGTGCTGCGGCTCCAGCGCGGACAGGCACAAGCCTTCCAGTTCGTCGCGGATGTCCTGCATGCACAGGCGGTCGGCGATGCGCACGAACACTTCCATGGTCTCGGTGGACAGGCCGAAGCGGCGCTTCTCGGACAGGAATTCCACCGTCTGCATGTTGTGCAGGCGGTCGTAAAGCTTGATCACCATGATGCGGACGTCGGCCTGCATCAGGCGGAAAATCTTGCGCAGGCTCTCCACCTGCTCGTCGAGCTGCGGGGAGCGGATTTCGTCGGCGCTCAATTTGGTCAGGCCGTCGATGAGCTCGGAGACCGAACCGCCGAATTTGGCGTGGATCTCGGGCAGCGTGAGCGGGGTGTCTTCCACCGTGTCGTGCAGCAGGGCGGCGATGATCGTGTCCGCGTCCGCATTCAAGTCGGCAAGCATGTCCGCCACCGCGATGGGGTGGTTGTAGTAGGGTTCGCCGGATTTGCGGGTCTGGCCCGCGTGCATGGCGGCGCCCAGCTGGAACGCCTGCTCGATCCGCGCGTGTTCCTTCGCGGAAAGATGCTTCAGATGGGAGCGGAATTCATTCCATTGCATGGATAGCCCAGTCTATCACATTTCGGCTTTGCAAAGCCAGTCCTTCAGGCCAGGGCCTTTAGGATGTACCGCTGCACGTTGGAGAAGATTTCGGTCTTCGGGTCCAGCGCCGCGACCTGGTCGCGGGTGAACCACTGCATCTTGTCGCTCTCGGCCGGGGCGATGCGCGCGGCCTGACTTTCGTCCAGCGGCCTGGCGATGAACAGGAAGTCCATGTGCTGGTGCGCCGGCTCGCCGCGTTCGGGACTGGCCGGGATTTCTTCCAGCAGCATCGCGATGGGCTTCTTGAGCATCCGGCCTTCGGTCGCGTCCCCTTGGAACAGGTCGTCCTGAGGCTCGCCGACGATTTCCACGTCCAAGCCGGTTTCCTCCTTGCACTCGCGCAGGGCGGCGTCCTCCGGGGTTTCGTTCGGGTCCACATGGCCGCCCGCCGGCATCCAGCGGCCCAGCCGCTTGTGCCACAGCAGCAGCGTGCGCTTTTTCGAATCGACGATGAACGCGGTGGCGGTGAAGTGACGTTGCACGGCGGGAAACAGGAGAGACAGGGGACTCAGAGGAGACAGGGGTGTAAGTCGGCCCCTGAGATGAACGTCCTCTGTATTGAGTGTATCATTCCCCTGACTCTCCTGTTTCCTCTGTTTCCCCTCGTCCCATGGTCCTCATCAACGACAACTCCACCGTCCTGAAGATCGGCGACCCGATGCCCGGCTTCGTGCTGCCCGCCACCGACGGCATGACCGTGGACGCCACGAAGATCAAAGATCCCGTGCTGGCCGTGGTGTTCACCTGCAACCACTGCCCGTACGCCATCGCCTACGAGCAGCGGATCATCGAGCTGGCCAAGCATTTCGACCAGGAAGGCGTGCAGTTCGTGCTCATCAGCAGCAACGACGCCAAGAACTACCCCGAAGACTCGTTCGAAGCGATGAAGGCCAAGCACGACGAGCTCGGTTACCCGTTCCCGTACTGCTACGACGAAACCCAGAAGGTCGCCAAGGCCTACGGCGCGCTGTGCACGCCGCATTGTTTCGTCTTCGACCGCAGCCGCACGCTCAAGTACAAGGGCCGCATCGACGACAGCTGGAAAGATCCCTCCGCCGTCACCGAGCACAACCTGCGCGACGCATTGGCCGCGCTGGTGAAAGGCGAAGAGCCGCCCGCGCACGAGGCGAACGCGATCGGTTGCAGCATCAAGTGGAAATAGCCTAGTCGGCGGTTTTCGGCTCGATCTGCAGGACCAAAATCTCGGGCGGCGCGAACAGGCGCACTCGCGGTCCGGATTCGCCGAGTCCGCGGGTGATGGCCAGCGTCGTGCTCTCGCCCACGGTGAACGCGCCTTGGTCGAACACGCGGCCGAGACGCGTGGGCAGCCGCGGCACGGGGCCGAAGCCCGGCAGGCGGATCTGGCCGCCGTGGGTGTGGCCGGCCACGATCAGGCTGGCGCTGGCGCTGCGCGGCTCCAGCAACACGTCGGGGTTGTGCGCGGCGAGCACGATGGGCGTCCCCGGCTCGATGCCTTCCATCGCGGCGTCCACGCTGGAGTTCGGCATCCAACGGTCCTCGATGCCGGCGATGGCCAGACGTCCGGTACCCAAATCGATCACGACGTTCTCGTTTTGCAGCACGCGCACGCCGAGACCTTCGAGGATTTCCGCCACGGTCTCGCCCGGGTCGTCGGACGGGCGGTTCAAGCCGAACAGGGTGCGATACAAGCCGTGATCGTGGTTGCCGAGCACGGCATACGAGCCGAACGCGGGACGCAGGTGCTTCAGCGGCTCCAGGCCGTCGGCGGCCATGCCGGTGTCCGTCTCTCCCATCAGATAGTCGCCGGTGAGCAGCACGATGTCGGGGACCAGTTCGTTCACGCGGTCCACCGCGCGGCGCACGAACGCGGCGTCCTTGTACGGACCGATGTGCAGGTCCGACAGCACCGCGATGCGCAGGGATTCCTTCACCGGCATCTCCAAGCGGATCGTCGTCACGGACAGCAGCTGCGGCTCCACGAAGGAACCGTAGGCGACGATGGCGAAACACGCGGCGCCCGCGAGCGCCACCATCGAGACTCCGGCCCAGCGGATGATGCCGATCGTACGGCGCAGGTGCACGGCGCACACCATGCACACGCTCGCGCTGCCGCCGAGCAGCAGGGCGATCACGAGGTCCCAGGCGAAGGTGTAGGTGGAGGAAAACAGCATCGCAAAACGCCGGTCGGGCCCGGACATGGTGCATGACGCACGCAAAAAAAGAAACCGGGGTCACCGGTTTCTTTTCGGTCTCGATGGCGGGAAGCTTAGCGGCGGAACGTGCGGTTGTTCGTGTCTTCGACCGGGCATTCGCCGGAACGCTGCATCATCAGCTTCTTCAGCGGATCAAGTTCCGGGTTCCAGCACTCGTCGCTGTAGTACTGCGTGCTGCCGTCGGTGGCGGGCTCCCACCACTCGTCGCTGTCGACGGTGTCGAAGTCTGAGCCTTCCATCATGTCTTCCTCGACGGGCATCTCCCACTCGGTGCCCTCTTCGGTTTCCCACTCCATCATCTCTTCCTCGTAGGAGGGGATGCCCATCAGCTCGTTGTAGTGCTTCTCGAGCTCTTCCATGGTCCAGACGTTCTTCGGCGTCTCGACGTAGACGGTCGTGGCCTGGCGCTGGCTGTTGCCGGTCATGGTCAGCTCTGCGTTGCCGGCCTTCCAGTGCATGTCGAAGCTGCTGTACTGGAACTGGTCCTGCGCGTTGGTGTCCACCTTCACGGTGAAGTCGGCGTTGTCGTAGGCCAGGTCGCGGAACGGGAAGAAGTCATCGGACTGTCCGACCGCCTGGGCGCCCAGGGCGTCGCGCATCAGGTCGCTGAACTGCTGGGAGTACTCGGGGCGCATGGTCAGCACGTACTTGTGGCCGGCGCCGAACTTGGTGTGCGTCATGGAGAACATCTCGTTGGCCTCCTCGGGCGTGCCCATGCCGGTCATGCCGGCGTGCATCTCGAGCATGGAGGGGTCCATCGGGATCTGCAGCCAGAGCTTCTGGCCGAAGGCGGCGTTGAACGTCATGAAGAGGTCGCTGTACGCGCCGGTGATGCTGTCGAGCTTGGCGTACACCATGCCGTCCTTCATCAAGACCTGGCCTTTGGCACGCATTTTGAAGTCGTTGTAGACAACGTCCACCGTCATGCTCATCTTCATCTTGCCGGTCATCATGTCGGACTTCAGGCCCTCGGCGGCGCCGTTGGCCCAAATGGCGAACCACGTCTGGTCGACGTGGCCCTTGGCCGTGACGGAGAAGGTCTGGGGTTTGGTCTCGGCCTCGACCGCCATCAACAGGTCGGAAGGCGAGGTGAACTCGGCGAACGCGGTGGCCGGTCCTGCAAGCAGGGTGGCTGCGACCGCCAGAGAAGCAAAACGACGCATGGGAAATGGGAGGAAAGGGATTGGGGTATACGCTACCAGAGTACGGGGCTGGCGCAAGCCATGACGGGGATTCGGGAGCCAGGGGAAACAGGGGAGTCAGGGGATTCCCGGCTCTCCTGTTTCCTTTGTCTCACCTGTTTTCCGTTTTAGAGCATCTTCTTCAGATACTGCCCGGTGTAACTCTCGGCTACTTTCGCCACCTGTTCGGGCGTGCCCTGCGCGACGACCTTGCCGCCGCCGTCGCCGCCGTCGGGACCGATGTCCACGATGTGGTCGACCGACTTCACCACGTCCAGGTTGTGTTCGATGACGAGCACGGTGTTGCCCTTCTCGACCAGGCGCTGGAGCACGTCCAGCAGCCGGCTGATGTCGTCGAAGTGCAGTCCGGTGGTGGGTTCATCCAGGATGTAGAACGTCTTGCCGGTGGCGCGCTTGGTCAGCTCGGTGGCCAGCTTGATGCGCTGCGCCTCTCCGCCCGACAGCGTGGTGGCGCTCTGCCCCAGGTGGATGTAGCCCAGACCCACGTCGTCCAGGGTCTGCAGCTTGTTCTTGATGGCCGGGAACGCGGCGAAGAAATCGAGTCCTTCGCTGATGGTCATGTTCAGCGCCTCGGCGATGTTCTTTCCCTTGTAGGTGACTTCCAGCGTCTCGCGGTTGTAGCGCTGGCCGTGGCAGGTCTCGCACATGACGTACACGTCCGGGAGGAAGTGCATTTCGATGCGCTTGAGGCCGTCGCCCTCGCAGTCTTCGCAGCGTCCGCCGGAGACGTTGAACGAGAAGCGGCCCGGCTTGTAGCCGCGGGTCTTGGCTTCCGGAGTGGAGGCGAACACGTCGCGGACTTCGGTGAAGATGCCGGTGTAGGTGGCGGGGTTGCTGCGCGGCGTGCGGCCGATGGGCGACTGGTCGATGACGATAGCCTTGTCTAAGTGCTCGATGCCTTCGATCTTGCCGAAGTCCTGTCCCTTGCTGTGCGCCTTGTTCAGGATGCGCTGCAGCTCCGGGGCCAGGATGCCGTGGATCAAACTCGACTTGCCGGAACCCGACACGCCGGTGATGCCGATGAAGCAGCCCAGCGGCAGCTCCACGTCCACGTGTTGTAAATTATGATGGTGCGCGTCGGTGACCTTCACCACCTTGCCGTTGCCTTTGCGGCGCTTGCCGGGGATTTCGATCTTCTTCTTGCCGCTTAAGTACTGGCCGGTGACCGACTCCGGGACTTTGGCCAGTTCGGCCGGGGTGCCCTGGGCGATGATCGTGCCGCCGTGCTTGCCGGCGCCGGGACCGATTTCCAGCAGGTAGTCGGCCGCCTCGATCGTCTCTTGGTCGTGCTCGACCACGATGACCGTGTTGCCGATGTCGCGCAGGTTGTTCATGGTGGCGATCAGCTTGCTGTTGTCGCGCTGGTGCAGTCCGATGCTCGGCTCGTCCAGCACGTACAGCACGCCCTGGAGCGCGGAGCCGATCTGCGTGGCCAGGCGGATGCGCTGGGCTTCGCCGCCGGACAGGGTGGCTGCGCTGCGGTTGAGCGTGAGATACTTGAGTCCCACGTTCTCCAGGAACGTGAGGCGCGCGACGATCTCGGTGATGACTTTGCGGACGATGGCGTACTCGTACTCGGAGAGCGCGGAGGCCGAGGCCTTCTCGCCCTTGCCCTTCGGCGGAACCAGCGACGAGAAGAACGTCTTGGCGCCGGTGATGCTCATGCCGGTGGCGTCCACGATGTTCTTGTCGCCCACGGTGACTCCCAGGATCTCCTTCTTCAGGCGCTTGCCTTTGCAGTCCGGACACGGCAGCTCAAACATGTAGCCCTCGATCTGGCTGCGCGTGTAGCTGCTCTCGGTCTCGCGGTGCCGGCGCTCCAGGTTCGGAATCACGCCTTCGTACACGGTCTGGTACTGGCCTTCGAACTTCTCGGACGTGAACTCCACGTCCAGCTTGTCGGGGTGGCCGTACAGCACGACCTGCTGCACCTCGGGCGACAGCTTGTTCCACGGGGTGTCGAGCGAGAACTTCTGCTTCTTGGCCAGCGCTTCCAGCGCCTGCATCATGAAGCTCATGCGGCCGGCGGAGGTGGCCCATGGGTGGATGGCGCCTTCGTTCAGCGTCAGTTCCTGGTTGGGCACGATGCTTCCTTTGTCCACCTGCAGGATGCTGCCGATGCCGTGGCAGGTTTCGCACGCGCCGTGCGGCGAGTTGAACGAGAAGCTGCGCGGTTCGATGGCCGGGATGCTCATTTCGGGGTAGTCGGGGTTCACGAAGCGGTCGCTGAACTTCACGACTTCGTTGGACTCGGCGTCCATGACGAACAGCATTCCTTCTCCCTTCTTGAGCGCCAGTTCCACCGAGTCGGCCAAGCGCACGCGGTTGGGGTTGGGCTGCTCGACTTCGGTGCCGTCCGAGAGCTTCTCGGTGACCGGGTCGAAGTCACGCACGATCAGGCGGTCCACGACGATTTCGATGTCGTGCGACTTCTTGGGGTCCAGCTGCAGGTCCTCGTCGGTGGTGACGATCTGGCCGTCGATGCGCATGCGCACGAAGCCTTCGCGCTTGATGGTGTCGATGATCTTCTGGTGGGCGCCCTTGCGGCCGATGACTTGCGGCGCGAGCAGGAAAATCTTCCGGCCCTCGGGCATCTTGGTGATGATGTCCACGATCTGCGTGGACGACTGTTTGGTCAGCAGCTTGCCGGTGATGGGGCAGTGCACCTTGCCGACCTTGGCCCACAGCAGACGCATGTAGTCGTAAATTTCCGTCACGGTGCCCACGGTGGAGCGCGGGTTTCGGGCGGCGGTCTTCTGGTCGATGGAGATGGCGGGGGAAAGGCCTTCGATGCTGTCCACCTCCGGCTTTTCCATCTGGGAGATGAATTGGCGGGCGTAGGCGGAAAGCGACTCGGCGTAGCGGCGCTGGCCCTCGGCGAAGATGGTGTCGAACGCCAGGCTCGACTTACCCGAGCCCGACAGTCCGGTGATGACGGTGAGCTTGTTGCGCGGGATGGTCACATCCACGTTTTTCAGATTGTGCATGCGTGCGCCTTTGACCTTGATGTACTCCATAAAAAAATGATGTTTTAGTACTAAAACATAGCCGAACGAGTGTATCGAACTTTACAACGGATGTCCAGGGTTTCATGCCGGGCGGCTCTGGGGACGAGTTAGGAGGATTGCCAACGTTTGCCGAGTTTGGCCGCCACATATTTCAGCGATTTCAGCGGGCCGGCGGTCAGGATGCCTTTCATGGTCATCACCAGGCTGGAACCCGACACGATGGCGGCGAGCTGCGCGCGCAGCGCCTCCTGTTGCACCGCGATGTCCTCGTCGGGGTGCAGCCCCGGGTTCGCGGCCACGTCGGGCGGGAGCCGCCGGACCAGCTGCTGCCGGATGTCCGGACGCCGGTCCTGCACGTAGCCTTCGCCGCGCGCGGCCAGCTCCGGCGACGATGCCAGCGCGTCGTCGTACAGCGCGCGGAACGCGGGCAGGCTGCCGCTGACGATGTTCGAAATTTTCTTCGGATGTTCCCCGACGCCCATGCGGACGTCGCCGCCGTACGACAGGCCGGTGATGGTGGCGTACAGGTCGCGTTCGGTGAACGTTTCGGGCAGCAGCAAGCGCGCGGCCGACACCGCCGCGGCCAGGTTGGTCTGCTTGGCGTCCGCGACTTCGGGGTCGTCCTTCAGGGTTCTGACCGGCTTCTGCAGGCGGCCGGCCGAGTACAGGTCCCGCCAGTGCAGCAGGTCGTCCAGCAGCCGGCGCGTGGACGTGACGCCGTATTTGATCTCCTGCTTCCCGAACCGCACGTGCGGGTTGTAGTACATTCCCGCGCCCCATTCCTGCACGTCGGCAACGACGTGGGGTCCGAGCAGGCTCAGCAGCGAGTAGTCTTGCGGCCGCACGGCCAGGTTCTTCGCATGCCAGCGGACCGGGTCGTCCACTGCCAAAATGAGATCGAGCATCGGCGTGTCGTTCTTGCCGTACGATTCCTGTTTCATGGCGCCGGAGCCGTATGCCACCGCGTAGCGCAGCTGGCCATGCCCGAAGGCGTCCAGCAACGCGCCGTCATCGATGGTGGAGGGGCTGTTTCGCATGGCGGCATACCCTGCGGCAGCCGCGTCGCGAAAGCAAGAAGAAGCCCGCCCTCATTGGAATGCCTGCCTGCCTCTGGTAGCTTGGTACATGTCCTTTCCCCCGGATTCCATGCGTCGCTTCCTCGCGTCCATCGCCTCGGCAACCGTGTTGCTGCCTTCGTTGGCCGGTGCCATCGCCGCCCCGTTCTCCGTGAACGTCAACGGCCAAGTCACCACCTTCAACGACGTCCCGTCCGACGCCTGGTACACCGAGTATCTGGAAGTGGCGGTCACCGCCGGCATCGTCGGCGGCTATACCGACGCCCAGGGTAATCCCCGCAACCTGTACGGTCCGGCCGATAACGTCACGGTCGCCCAGGCCATGAAGATCGCCATCGAGTCCGCCGGTTACCCGGTGGAGGAGTATCCGAAGTCCGAGGTGTACGGCGATCACTGGGCATCCACGTATATGGAGATCGGCGCGCAGAACGGCTTCGTGTCCGCCGAGGGTGACGTGCAGCAGATCGACCGTCCGGCCACCCGCGCCGAGGTCGCGCTCATCATCACCGACGCGTTCAAGGTGGAGAGCGGCTCCATGGAAGACGAGAATTACACCGACGTCAGCGATGACACCGCCTTCTCCTTCGCCATCGCCGGCCTGACGCGTGACGGCGTGGTTTCCGGTGACGTGAAGGCCGACGGCGAGCTGGCCTACACATACCGTCCCGGCGCTCCGATCAACCGTGCCGAGACCGTGAAGATGGCCATGGCCGCCTGGGCCGAGTACGGCGACCGCGGCGAGGAGTCTTTCCCGAAAGAATCCGGTTCCATGCACATGTCTTCGTCGTCCGGCACCATGTCGTCGAGCGGCTCGCACGGCGACGGCACGATGCACTCTTCGTCGTCCGGCATGCAGCAGGCCGCCGTCGTGACGTACACCGAGTCGGGTTTCTCGCCGTCCACCATCACGGTGAAGGCGGGTGAGAGCATCACGTTCCGCAACGAGTCCAATTCCGTCATGTGGGTGAAGAGCGAGACCCAGGGCGGTTTCGACGCCGGTGCCGGCGTGGCCAAGGGCGGCGTGTACACGTTCAAGTTCAGCCAGGCGGGTACGTGGACGTTTACCAACAACACGCATATGCAGCACCAGGGCACGATCGTCGTGGAGTAAGCAAAGACCCAAAGGCCGGCCGCAACCGATGCCTCGGGGCCCATTCCATTCCCGTTCTGAACGGGGCGGGGATGGGCCCCTGTCTTGTGGTGCATGTGCAGCGGGATTGACCCGGAAGGACATTTACCCGAAGATGCCGCGCTTCCGGTCCGCCGGAAGGGATCTTTGTCAGGTTGACTCTGTCATGGGGGCGGTATGAGCAGCTGGAAGAAGACCTCTGCGTGGTGGATCGTCGTCGGTGCCGTCGCGCTCGCGGTGATCGCGCTGGCCTTGCTGCGCCACGTGCAGGGGCTCGTGAACGGTTGGCTGCAAGGTTGGTTGTGAGTTGCAGAGATGACCTGGCGATAGCCTCCCGTGCGACGTGCGCGCGGGAGGCCGCTTTCGTATGCCCGCGGTTGACCCGCGGCTGCCGGAAGTGCAAGATGCCGCACTTCCAGGCTCGCCTGGAAGTGTTCCTTGGCAGCGTGTTTCTTTCCTCGAACGACGGGTGATGTTATGCGACGTGGATGGCTGGGTGTGTTCTTGCGGTTCGGTGCGCTGGCGCTGGTGGTCCTCGGCATCGGTCTGCACGTGATCAGTGAGCAGAAAGAGCGGCGGGAGATGCTGAAGCAGGTGCCGTTCTTCACCGCGCAGATCCGAAGCGAGGGCTGGGGCGACGACCGGCTGCTGGGCAAGCGGTACCAAGTGTTCTACCCCGGCACGAAGGGTCGGCTGCCGCTGGATTGCCGGGAGATCGCCGAACTGTACGACGCGATCGGCTGCAAGCCCGCCGAGTGGGAGTCGATGAACGGCGGCTGCGCCCTGTGGTTCCGCGACAAGCCCGAGCGGACGATCCTGCGCATCGCGATCAGCAAGGTCAAAGCGACCGTCGTGGTGGCCGGACCCGTGCAGCCGGCCGACACCGGCCGGATGACCGAGGCGCTCCTGAACCTGGCCTGGGACGGCGGCGTCCGGGCCAAAGGGATGAGTGACATCAAGCAAACCACGTCGCCCCTCCTGTGGGAGGCGGAGTTCATCTTCGAGTGAGCGCACGTTGCCGAATCCTCCTGTCCCGTTCGCGGGGCAGGAGGTTAGGCATGTTTACGAGATGACGATCCCGCCGCCCTTCGCGTCCACGCTGAAGCTGTGTTTGTCCTTCTTGGAATCGATCAGCTTCATGGCCAGCGGATCCAGGAGCTCGGTTTGGATGAGGCGCTTCAGGGGCCGCGCGCCGTAGGCCGGCTCGAAGCCGTTCTCGCCCAGCCAGTCTTTGGCGGCATCGGTGACTTTCACCGAGACGCCTTTGGTTTCCAGGCGCTTGAGTACGCCCTGCAGCTGCACGTCCACGATGGCGCGGATCTGCTCCTTCTTCAGCGGCTCGAAGATGATGATGTCGTCGATGCGGTTGATGAACTCGGGGCGGAAGTGGCGCTTGAGTTCTGCGAAAATGTCTTCCTTGGCCAGGATGCCGCCCATCTCTTTCTCGATCTTGGACTTCTTTGCCGGCTGCTTCGAGCCGTCCATCATCTCCTGGATCTTCTCGGAGGCGATGTTGGTGGTGAGCACGATGATCGCGTTGGTGAAGTTCACCGTGCGGCCCTTGCCGTCCGTCAGGCGGCCGTCATCCAGAATCTGCAGCAGGATGTTGAAGACGTCGGGGTGCGCCTTCTCGATCTCGTCGAACAGCAGCACCGCGTACGGCCGGCGGCGCACGGCCTCGGTCAGCTGTCCGCCTTCGTCGTGGCCCACGTAGCCCGGCGGCGAACCGATGAGCCGCTGCACGGAAAATTTCTCCATGTACTCCGACATGTCGATGCGGATCATGGCCCGCTCGTCGGCGAACAGGTACTCGGCCAGCGCCTTTGCCAGCTCGGTTTTTCCCACGCCGGTGGGGCCCATGAAGATGAAACTGCCGATGGGCCTGTGCTCGTCGCCGATGCCGGAGCGCGAGCGCCGCACGGCGTTGCTCACGGCGGTGACGGCTTCGTCCTGGCCGATGACGCGCTTATGCAGCTCGGCTTCCAGGTTCTTGAGTTTCTGCGTCTCGCTTTCCAACATGCGCGTGACCGGGATGCCGGTCCAGCGGCTGACGACTTTGGCGATGTCCTCGGCGGTCACCTCCTCCTTCAGCAGCGTGGAGCCGTCGGCGGCCTTTTCCAGCGCCTTCTCCACCTTCTTCAGTTCGGCCTCCAGTTGCGGCAGTTCGCCATGGCGGATGCTCGCGGCCCGCTCGAAATCGCCTTCGCGCTCGGCTTTCTCCTGGGCCATTTTCAGCTTGTCGATCTTCGTCTTCACCTCCTTGAGCTTGTTGTGTGACTGCTTCTCGGCCTGCCAGCGCGCGGAGATGCCGCGCACGTTTTCCTGCAGGTCGGCGATCTGCTTCTCCATCGTCTTCAAACGCGCCTTGCTGTCCGTGTCCTTCTCCTTCTTCAGCGCGGCCTGTTCGATCTGTAGGTTGCGCAGCTTGCGTTCCAGCTGGTCCAGTTCGACCGGCTTGCTCTCCACTTCCAGCTTCAGTCCGCTGGTGGCTTCGTCCACCAGGTCGATGGCCTTGTCCGGCAGGAAGCGGTCGCTGATGTAACGCTGGCTCAGTTCCACCGCCGACACCAGCGCCTCGTCGCGGATGCGCACGCCGTGGTGGACTTCGTATTTCTCCTTGATGCCGCGCAGGATGGACAGCGTGTCCTCCGCAGTCGGCTCGAAGACGGGCACCGGCTGGAAGCGGCGCTCCAGGGCCGGGTCCTTCTCGATGTGCTGGCGGTATTCCTTCACGGTGGTCGCGCCGATGGCATGCAGCTGGCCGCGGGCGAGCGCGGGCTTGAGCAGGTTGCCGGCGTCGGTGGAACCTTCGGCCGAACCGGCGCCCACGATGGTGTGCATCTCGTCGATGAACAGGATCACGCTTCCAGCCGCTTCGCCGATTTCCTTCAAGAGCGCTTTCAGGCGGTCTTCGAATTCACCCCGGAACTTGGTGCCGGCGATCAGCGCGCCCAAGTCCAGGCTGAGCACGCGCTTGTTCTTCAGACTGTCGGGCACGTCGCCCTGCACGATGCGCTGGGCGAGGCCTTCCACGATGGCGGTCTTGCCGGTGCCGGGTTCGCCCACCAACACCGGGTTGTTCTTGGTGCGGCGGGAGAGGATCTGCATGGTCCGGCGGATTTCCTCGTCGCGGCCGATGACCGGATCGAGCTTGCCGTCACGCGCCAGCGCCGTGAAGTCCACGGTGTATTTGGACAGCGCCTGCAGCTTGGCTTCGGGGTTCTGGTCGGTCACGCGATGGGAGCCACGGATGCGCTTCAGCGTAGCAAGCAGCGCGGCTTCGTTCACGTCAAAGGACCGCAAAAGGTCCTTGGCGTCACCATCGGTTTTCGCCATGGCCAGCAGCAGGTGCTCCAGCGACACGTACTCATCGCCCATCGCCTTCATCTGCTTGGCGGCCTCCACGGTCACGGCCTGGAAGCGCTGGTCGGCCGACAGCTGGCCGCCCGAGACGGTGGGCATGGCATCGAGCTTGTCCGTGACGGCGGCGTCCAGCCGGCCCACGTCCACGCCTTGGTCCTTCAAGAGCTGTCGGGGGAGGCCTTCGGATTGCGCGAGCACTCCGTGCAGGATGTGCAGCGGGGTCAGCACGCCGTGGGAGCGCTCGGTCGCGGCCGATTGCGCCGCGACGATCGCCTGCTGTGCCAGTTCTGTGTACTTGGAGAAATCCATGCGTGGTCTTATGAAATTTCGATGGGAATTGCTTTTTTCTGCGCCTGGGCCTTGGGAAGGGTGACCGTGAGCACGCCGTCTTTATACTGCGCGTTTACATGCTGATCGGAGATGCCCGGCAGCGTGAAACTGCGGGAGAAGGAGCCGTTGCGGCGCTCTTCGTAGACAAGCGTTCCGTCCTTATTTTCCTCCTTTCGGCGCTCCTCATAGTCGCCGGAGATGGTCAGGACTTCGTTCGAGACGTCTACGGAGACTTTCGACGGGTCGGCGCCGGGCAGGTCCGCTTTCACCACGTACCGGTTGGCCTTCTTGTCTTCGTGGATGTCGATGCGCGGGAACGTGCCGGAGCCACGCACGAAGGAGTGCATGGGCCGGAAGAACGAATCGAAGATATCGAGCGGGTCGGAGGGAAAGTCGCGGGTGGTGACTTCGCCCCGACGCCGGAACGGCGTGACGGAAAACATACGGTGGGGGGGGGGAAGAGATAAAAGTGGGAAGTGCTAACCTGAGCACAAAACCCACGCGAATTAGCACTCCACATTGTAGAGTGCCAGACGGATGCGGTCAAGGGATATGCTAGGATTCCAGCCATGCGAAAGAGTGTTGCCATCCGTGTTCGCGGCACCGTGCAGGGCGTCTTTTTCCGCCAGGGGACCCAGCGCAAGGCGCAGGAATTGGGCGTGCGCGGGTATGTGCAGAACGAATCCGACGGCAGCGTAAGCGCCCGGGCGGAAGGGGAGGCAGCGGCCGTCGATGCCCTGGTGGCATGGTGCCGGCGGGGACCGGAAGCGGCGAACGTCACCGGCGTGGACGTGGAAGAAGCGCCTCACGGCGGCTATGAAGGCTTCGATGTCCGCAGGTAGGAAAAAACGCTATTTTATGGTATAATAATTGCCATGGGATTCTTCGATTTCATGGGAGGGAACAAAACCTCTTCCACCTCTACCTCCTCTTCTTCGCAATCCGCGCAGAAGTCTTCCGCCGAGCCGCAGCGCACCGTCGAGGTGAGCCAGGAGTCCGCCGCTAAGCCGCAGGCCGCCCCGCAGCAGGCCAAGCCGGCCGCCCCGGCGCTGGAGACGTGGCGCATGCTGTGGACCATGTCCACCACCGACAAAGGCAAAATCGACCACTTCGTGACCGAGCTGATCCGCCACATCATGTACATCTGGCACGCCGTCCCGAACGGCGGCACCGACACCCGCATCAAAGGCCGCATCGGCATGCACTCCGACGGCAAGCGCCTGCACATCGAGTGCCGCGGCTACCACCCGGACATCGAGCAGATGCTGGCCTGGATCCGCACCGACCACTACGGCGCGCATGTGACGTACGTCGAAAAGTACACGTTGGGATCTTTCCCGTACTCGGGACTGTTCCAGAAGAAGGTCGGTTCCTGGTAGGCGTTCACCGCGCGTCCGTCGTGCCGTGCGCCAGCAGGTCGGCCACCAACAGGAGCATCAGTCCGCTGACGAGGGCGTAGTAATTGGCGAACCCCTGCGTGCCGAACAGGAACATGGCGAACAGCGGCAGGCAGGCGGCGGCCAGGTAGGCGTGCAGCGGCCGGGCGCGCTTGAGCGCGAGCGACATCGCGAGCATGGTGCCGAAACCCACGGACAGCGTGAACCACAGCGGCAGACGGATGCCGGTGTGGTAGATGGCGACGCTGAGCGAGAGGCTGTCGAGCCGCAGCGCCTGCAACACCGCGAATTGTCCCAGCACCAGCGCTTCTGTGTCCCAGAGCATGAACGGCAGCGCGGGCAGCAGCAGCGCCGCCGCCGATACGGCCAGCATCTTCCAGCGGCGTTCGAGGAGCAGGATGACCGGCGTGACGATGACCAGGTACTGCTTGAGGCCGACGGTGAGTCCGTGGCCGATCGCTGCCAGCCAGGGTTTCTTTTCGTGGTGCGCCAGCGCGGTCAGCGCGAAGCCGGCGATGATGAGCGGCTCGGTCCAGCTTTGGCCGATGAACAGGTAGCCCTGCGGATGCAGCAGCCACAGGAGGGGGAGCAGTTCGGCCGCCTTGCCCGCTTTCCGTGCGATGCGCCACAGCACCCATGCCAGCACCAAGTCGCACAGCGCATACAGCACGCGCACGTCGCCGAACAGCACGTATCCGGCGGTGGAGCCCAAGAGCGACGCCGGGGGATACGCGAAGCGCGTGCCGACCACGTACGGCAGCACGATGCCTTTGCCGACGTACGGGTCGCTGGTCGGCGTGCTGAAGGGATTTTTGCCTTCCAGCAGATGCTGCGCGGATTCCTGTTGTACGGTGAACACGTCGATCAGCGGGTCCGGCGCGAAGACGGGCAGCGCCAGCCGGAGCAACACCGCCACGCCGGCCACGCCCATCGCCGCGCTCCGGCGTAGCGCTTGCGGCAGACCGTTCGAGGCGTATGCGACCACGATCACGGCGGCCGCCACGGACAGGAAGCCATGGACCATCCGGGCGAATCCTTCGGTGCCGGGATACGTCACCGGATGCTCGGCCATGCCGAGCATGCCCGTGACCACCAGCGTGCCGAGCAGGTCCGCCGCCGTTATCTGTTCCATGCGTTTGGAGCTGCGCCAAACGGCCGCGGTTGCAGCGCCGAACGCCAGCAACGCCAGCGCGAAACCGGTATCGCTGTACGAGCCGCGGTGGATACTGAGCGCGGAGGCCAGCAATACGTACGCCAGGACCAGAAGGTGCTGCCGGTACCGGAAGACCGCTGTCATGCGGTTCTCAGTGTACGAGAAAATCGTTCCCCGCATCGCCCGTAACGCGCCCTTTTCCTTGACTTCCGGAGTTCCGGGCATATCCTTACGCCATGAAGAAACAGGCTCGGGCCATCGCCGTCGCCATGAAGAAGGACACCTGGACGGTGCCCGTCTTCTTCGCCGCGCTGTTTGCCGGCTTCTTCTTTTACTTTTTCGCCTAAATCACTCTCTCCTGGTAGCAGCGCGCTTCCTCGAGAGTGAGGAGGCGGATTTTGCACTGTCATCCGTTTTCCCCACATCCTTCCTACCCATCCCATGCTGATCGTCCTGAAAGAGAAGAAGAACGAGGCCCTCATCAAGCACCTGCAGGAGCTGATCGAGAAGAAGTACGGCTGCCACTCGCACATCATCGGCGAGAACCGCCGCGTGCTCGCCGTCACCGGCGACACGTCCGCCGTGGAGAAGGAGTTCATCGAGAGCATCGAGGGCGTGAAGGCCGTGGACCGCGTGGACCGGCCGTACAAGCTGGCCAGCCGCGGCAACAAGAACCGTACCGAGATCGCCATCTCCAGGGACTGTGTCATCGGCGCGCCGGACCAGGTCGTCATGATGGCCGGCCCGTGTTCCATCGATTCCGAAGGCGACTTGGACGAAGCCGCCGCCATGGCGGCATCCAGGGGCGTGAAGATCCTGCGCGGCGGCGCGTACAAGCCGCGCACCGGGCCGTACTCGTTCCAGGGCCACGGCGAACCGGCGCTCAAGATGCTGAAGAAGGCCGGCGAGAAATACGGCATGGCCACCATCTCGGAGATCATGAACGCGTCCGATCTGCCCAAGTTCGAGGAGTACGCCGATATTTTGCAGATCGGCGCCCGCAACATGCAGAACTACGAACTGCTGAAAGCGGTCGGAAAATCCAAGCTGCCCGTGTTGCTGAAGCGCGGCCTGGCGGCCAAGCTGGACGAGTGGCTGCTGGCGGCCGAGTACATCCTGGCCGGCGGCAACCACAACGTGATGCTGTGTGAGCGCGGCATCCGCACGTTCGAGGAGGAAGTCCGCTTTACGCTGTGCCTCGGCTCCGTGCCGGCCCTGCGCGAGCTGACGCATCTTCCCATCATCATCGATCCCAGCCACGCCATGGGCAAGACCCGCTGGGTGAAGGACGCCGCCTTGGGCGGAGTCGCGGTGGGCGGCGACGGTTTGATCATCGAGATCCACCCCCGTCCGGAGGAGAGCAGCTGCGACGCGTCGCAACTCCTGGATGCCGAACACTGGAACGACTGCATGGACGGCATCGCCGCCGTCGCCTCGGCACTCGGCAAGCGGGTGGTCTAGACTGTATCCATGCGTACGATCACCCTCATCCCGCCGGCATTGCAGCGCGTCCCCACGCGCATCCTCATCGAGGCCGGTTTACGGAACCGGATCGGCGACGTCATCGTCGGCATGAATCCCGACCGGATCGCCGTGCTGTTCGATGAAGGCGTGGCGTCCATCGCCAAGGAAGTGGGTGCCGGCCTGCCCGGCTGCCTGATGATCGCCGTGAAGAGCGGCGACGCATCCAAGTCGCTTGCGGAAGTGGAGCGCATCACCAAGCTCATGCTCGAGGGCGGCTGCACGAGGCAGACCGTGGTGGTGAACGTGGGCGGGGGAATGATCACCGATCTCGGTGGCCTCGTGGCCGGCGTGTTCATGCGCGGCGTGCCGTGCGTGCACGTGCCGACCAGCATGCTCGGCATGGTGGACGCCAGCATCGGCGGAAAGAACGGCGTGAACCTCGGCTCGACCAAGAACATCCTGGGCGTCATCACGCACCCGTCCGCCGTCGCCATCGACCCCGAACTGCTGTCGGGCTTGCCCGCGACGGTGTTGGCCGAGGGCTTGGTGGAAGTCATCAAGATCGCCGCCATCGCCGACGAGGAATTCCTCGCCTGGCTGGAGAAGCACGTCGGCCGCGTCATGGACAAAGACCTGGCCGCGTGCACGGATTGCGTCGCCAAGGCGGTCGAACTGAAGGCGCGCATCGTGGAGCAGGACGAACGCGACGACCTCGTGCGCCTGCATCTGAACTACGGTCACACCGTCGGCCATGCGCTGGAGGCGAACGCCAAGTTCACCCTCTCGCACGGAAAAGCCGTCAGCATTGGCATGATCGCCGAGTCCCGCATGACGGGCGGACACGGCATCCAGCGCATCGAGAAGCTGCTGAAGGCGGTCGGCATGCCGACCGAATTGCCGGCGGACGTCTCGTCCGACGCGCTGTGGGAGCTGATGCGCCGCGATAAAAAGAACACCGGCGGACAGGTCCGCGCCGCCGTCCCCAAGACGCTCGGTTCCGCCGAGGTGCGCTCCTTGAACCGCGCCGATTTCGACCGGCTTTTCCCATGAATATCGCCCCCCTGTCCGTCGCGCCCCTGGCACTGCCCTTTCATGCGCAGCTCACCCTGCCGGGCTCCAAATCGCACGCCAACCGCGCGATCGTGGCGGCGTGCCTGGCCGACGGCACCACGTTCATTCGCAACGCCACGCCGTGCGACGACGTTCGCGTGATGGTCGACAACCTGAAGGTCCTCGGCTTCGACGTCACCTGGATGGACGAGGCGGCGGGCCACCTGCGGGTGGTCGGCGGCATCCCGAACGTCCCCGACGCCTCCGGCGAACTGTTCTGCGAGAATGCCGGCACGACGCTTCGGTTCCTGTGTTCGGTCGCCGCGCTGGTGCCCGGACGCTGGACCGTGACCGGCAACGAGCACATGCGCCGCCGTCCCATCGGCGACTTGGTCCAGGCGCTCAAATCGCTCGGGGCCGAAATCTGGGACACCGGCGGAAAGCCCCCGGTGACCATCCAAGGCGGCACGCTGGCCGGCGGTTCCGTGACCGTGGACGCCGCCAAAAGCAGCCAGTTTCTGTCTTCCCTGCTGCTCATCGCCCCGGCGTTGCAAGACGGCCTGCGCGTGACGGTGAAAGACACGCTTGCCTCGCCCGGTTACGTGGAGCTCACCGAGCGCGTGCTGAAGGATTTCGGCGTGGCGGTCACCCGCGAAGGCGGCGCGTTCGTCGTGGCCCACGGACATCCCAGGGCCGTGGCTTCGTACGACATCGAGGGCGACTGGAGCGCGGCCGGCGTGTGGCTGATGCTGGAGAAAATCAGCGGTGGCCGCGCGATGTTCACGAACCTGCACCACGATTCCTCGCAGTCCGACCGCCTGCTGCCGCAGGCCATCGCCGCCATCATGAAGCCCGGCAACGCCACGGTGGACTGCACCGACATCCCGGACCAGGTGATGAACCTTGCGCTGCTGGGTGCGTTCCGCGACGGCACGCTCAACATCATCGGCGCCCGGAACTTGCGCTTCAAAGAGTGCGACCGGCTGGCCGTCATCACGTCCGAGCTGTCCAAGGCCGGCATCGCCATCCGCGAGCATGACGACGGCGTGACCGTCACCGGCGGCCCGGCTGCCAAGCGCCACCTGCCGCATACGCCCGTCACGCTGGACCCGCACGACGACCACCGCATGGCGATGGTGTTCGCGGCGCTGGGCCTGGTGCGCGGCGGCATCTCCATCGAGAACCCCGGCTGCGTGGCCAAGAGTTACCCGAATTTCTTCGAGCACGTGGAGCACCTGCGCGCGTCGCCCAAGGCCGTGGCCATCGTCGGCATGCGCGGCAGCGGCAAGACCAACCTGGCCAAGCGCATGTCGAAGGCGCTTTCGCTCCCGCAGCTCGACACCGACCAGGTCATCGAAGGCCGCGTCGGTCCGCTGGATTCGTACATCGAGCAGCACGGCTGGCCCGCGTTCCGCGCCGCGGAAGAGGAGGCCGTGGAAACGTCGCTGCGCCCCGGCACCATCGTGTCGCTGGGCGGCGGTGCCTGCGAGTCCGCCAAGACCCGCGGCGTCCTGAAGGAGCGCGCCATCGTCGTGTGGCTGCACGCCACGGTCGAGGGCACGGTCGAGCGGCTGAAGAACGTGAAGAAGAAGCGTCCCGCGCTCACCGACCTGTCGTTGGAGGAAGAGGTGACGACCACGCTCGAGCGCCGCAATCCGCAATACAAGGAAGTGGCGACCATCGAACTGTCGCACCGCATTCCGTTCCCGGCCCAGGTGCCAAAGCTGCTGGCACGCCTGAAGCGCCTGACGTCCTCGTACGATCCGCACACGGAGCGCTTCATTCCGCCCGCCGAGCAATTCGCCAAGCCCCCGCGCCGCGGAGGAGGCCGTGATCACCACTCCCGCCGCCGTCGCCGCTGATCATGTTCGTCGTCACCCTGCCCCAGTCGGCCGAGGCTGATCCGAACGCGTTCGTCCGCAAGGCCGAGCGCGCCGCGGCCGACGTGCTGGAAATCCGCGCCGACCTCACGCCCGACGCTCGCTTGGCCAACCCCGGCATCCCGGTGATGCTGTCGCTGCGCGGCGCCGATCCTTCGCTGATCGGCAAGATCAATCCGGCGTGGCTGGACCTGGAACTGCACGAAGCGGAGACGCCGGTGCCGACGGGCTGCAAGCTGATCCTGAGCTACCACAACCACCAGGAGACGCCGTCGCTCCCGCAGCTGCGGACCATCCTCAAAAACCTGCTCGCGCGCGAACCCGACGTGGTGAAGATCGCCACGGTCGCAAACTCGTACGCCGACATCGTCATGCTGGAGAGACTGCGCGAGAACATGCCCGAAGGACAGAAGCACGTCATCCTGGCGATGGGCGACCTGGCCCGCGTGCAACGCCTGACGTCGCCGCTGCGAAACGCGATGACGTACACGTTCATCGACGACGGAGAAGCGGCCGCGCCCGGTCAGCTGCCGCTGAAAACGTACCGCGAGTTTTCCCGCTGCAAGGATCCGGCCATTTTCGGCTTGCTCGGCGGACCCTCGGTGGCAGGGAGCCTGAGCCCGATGATCCACAACCTGCTGTTCGACGCGAACGGTATCGACGCGCTGTACACCGTGTTCCCGACCGACGACCTGGAGGACGCGCTGCGCAACCTGCCGCACCTGGGCGTGAAGGGCTTTTCGGTCACCACGCCGTGGAAAAAAGACATCATCAAGTTCGCCGACGAACTCGAGCCGCTGGCTGCGGAGATCCAATCCGTGAACACGCTGGTCCATGAGGACGGCAAATGGATCGGGTCAAACACCGATGTCGGCGGCATTCTGGAAGGCTACCCGTTCCTGTCCAAAGCCAAGTCCATCGGCATCGCCGGGACGGGCGGCGTGGTGCCTGCGGTCATCTACGCCGCGCGGAAAATGGGCGTGAAATCCATCACGGTCTACGGCCGCAACGAGGCGGCCCGCAAGGAACTGGCCGACTATTTCCTGGTGGAAGCGCGGCCGCTCGACGATTTGGGCCGCATGCTTCACGACGCCGTGTTCTGGGCGATTCCGGACGACATCCCGGTCACGCTGCCGCCGGTCGGGGAAAAGCATTCGTTCGCGGTGGACCTGCGCTACGCCGAATCCACGTTGTTCCTGCGCACCGCCGAGGAACTGGGGTATGACACCGTCAACGGTTTGCCGATGCTCCTGCACCAGGCGTTCGCGCAGTTCAAATCGTTCACCGGCATCCGGACCGACGACAACCTGTTCCTGTCTTTATTCCAATCCCTCCAGAAGCATGGCAAGCAATAGTTTCGGAACCCTGTTCCGCGTGACCACCTTCGGCGAGTCCCATGGCCCGGCCTTGGGCGTGGTCATCGACGGCTGCCCCGCCGGCATCCCGCTGAAGGAGGCGGATTTCCTCAAGGAGCTTGCCCGCCGCCGTCCCGGCCAGAGCGCCGTGACCACCGCGCGCAGTGAAGACGACGCGCCGTTGATCCTGTCCGGCGTGTTCGAGGGCAAGACGACCGGCATGCCCATCGCGGTGGTGGTGGCCAACAAGGCCCAGCGTTCGGAGGACTACGACAAGCTCCGCATGGTGTTCCGTCCCGGCCACGCCGACCAGACCTTCCACGAGAAGTTCGGCCACCGCGACCATCGCGGCGGAGGCCGCCAGTCCGGCCGCGAGACCGTCGCCCGCGTCATCGCCGGCGTGGTCGCGCGCAAGATCCTGCCCAAGTCCATGAAGATCTACGGCCACACGGTGAAGGTGGGGGCCATCGAGGCCAAGGCGTTCAAGCCCGAGACCATCGAGCAGAACCCCATGCGCTGCGCCGATCCGGCCGCCGCCAAGAAGATGGAGGCGTACGTGCTGAAGCTCAAGTCCCAGTACAACTCTTCCGGCGGTCTCATCGAGATCCGCGTGGTCAAACCGCCCAAGAGCCTGGGTGACCCGGTGTTCGGCAAGCTCAAGGCCCGCCTGGCCGATGCCGTGATGAGCATCGGCGCGGTGCACGGTTTTTCGTACGGCGCCGGGTTCAAGACCGCCGAAATGAAGGGGCTCGACTACATCAGGGACAAGAAGGTGTTCGGCGGCATCCTGGGCGGCATCTCCACCGGTGAGGACATCGTGCTCCACGTGAGCGTGAAGCCGTCCACCTCGGTCGGTGAAATCGCCAAGAAGGGCCGTCACGACCCGTGCATCGTCCCGCGCGTCATTCCGGTCGTCGAGTCCATGGTCGCCATGGTCCTGGCCGACTGCCACCTGCTCCAGCAGGCCTACGCCCGCTGAACCGTTCGCTTCTTTCCTCTTTTCCCATGTCCGATTCCCTCCAAGACATCCGCGCCCGCATCGACGCCCTCGACGCCGGCATCCTCCGCTTGCTGGCCGAGCGCATGCGCACGGTTGCCATGCTGAAGCCCCTGAAGAAGGGGATGGTCGAAGACCCGGAGCGCGAAACCGCCGTCCGCGCCGCGTGGGCCGACGAAGCCGCCAAGCTCGGCCTCTCGCCCGAGTTCGCCACCGCGCTGCTCGCCATCATCTTCGCCGAATCCAAGCGTCTCCAGTCATGAAGCTCGTTCCGTCCATGGCCGTCGGCATCGTCGGCGGCAGCGGCAAAACCGGAGCGCAGTTTGCGAAGCTGTTCCGCGACGCCGGGTTCCGCGTGCGCGTGACGGGCGCGAAAACCGCCAAACAAAACCGCGCCCTCATCGAGGCTTCCGACATCGTGGTGTTCGCGGTGCCGCTGGAGCACTCGGCCGATGTCATCCGCGCCGAGATCGGCGCCGCGCGCGAGAACCAGTTGGTCCTGGACGTGAGTTCGCTGAAGTCCGACCAGGTGCGTGCCATGCTCAAGGGCAAAGCCGATGTCATCGGCATGCACCCGCTGTTCAGTCCGACCACCGCGCTCAAAGGCCAGACCGTCATTTTGTGTCCGGCCCGTTGCAAGCCGGCCACGCTGTCATCGCTGAAAGCCGTGCTGAAGGCCGCGGGCTTGAAGACCATCGAGATGGCGCCCAGGGCCCACGACGACCTGATGGCCGTGGTCCAGGCCGTGCCGCATTTCAAGAGTCTTCTGATGGCCGACCTGCTGACGTCGCTCGACGTGGATCTGCAGTCCATCGTGAAGGCGTGCACGCCGACGTACGAACTGGAGTTCAACGTCATCGGCCGCTTCCTCGACGACGAGCCCGAGCTGTACATGCCGATCATCTTTAGAAACCCCGCCGCGCCCGCTATCCTCCGCCGGCTCAGGAGCCTGCTGGACGATTACGTCCGCATCGCCGAATCGCGCGATCTGCCGGCCGCTTCGCGCCGTTACAACCGCCTGAAACGCACCTTCGCCCCGTTTTCCAAGCGCGCCCGCGCGCACAGCGAAGCCTGCATCGCCACCCTCTCCAAGCTTTCCCGATGAACATCTACACCCTCGGACCCGCCGGCACGTTCTCGCACGAAGCCGTCCAGCAGATCTTCCCGAACGAAGACGTGCACTTCGAGCCCAATTTCGATTCCGTGTTCGCGTCGCTCACCAAGCATCCGGAAGCCGTGGGCGTGGTGCCGATCGAGAACAGCCTGCACGGATCGGTGGATGAGATCCTGGACCTGCTGCGCGAGAGCGACGTGAAGATCTGGCGCATGCACGAGGTCGCCATCCGCCACTCCTTCGGCGCGCGCAATCCCGAGAAGGTCACCAAGGTCGCTTCTCACAGCCAGGCGCTGCGACAGAGCCGCAAGTGGCTCCGGGAGCACTACCCCAAGGCCGAACACTTGCCCACCACCAGCACCGCCGCCGCGGTGAAGCTGGCCGGCTCCGACGATTCCGTCGGCGCCATCGCCTCCGAGCGCCTCATCCGCGCGTCGGGACTGAAGATCGTGGATACCGACATCGAGGGCGACGCCAACACCACGCGCTTCGCCATCGTGTCCGTACGCGACCCGTTCCCGGGTGCCACGCGCACCCGCATGAGCATCGCGCTGCACCCGCATCCGTACGAGGACCGTCCCGGTTACCTGCACATGCTCATCACGCCGTTCAAGATCTACGACCTGAACTTGAGCCGCATCGAAAACCGTCCGACCGGCAAGAAGCTCGGCGATTACAATTTCTTCATCGACTTCGTCGGCAGTCCCGACGAGCCGCGCGTGAAGAAGGCGATGGAGGAGCTTTCCAAGCTCGCCGAGATTCAAATTCTGGGCGTGTGGTAGGGGATTTGTTTTCCGTCCGTCCGCCCATCCAGTACGATCCATCCGCATGTCGAAGTCCCACCCGTTCAGTCTCCTGCCCGCTCCCAAGCCCGATCCCATTTTCGCGATCACGGCGGAAGCGCTGGCTGCCGGACCGAAGGCCATCAACGGCACCATCGGCATCGTCATGGACGAGGACTCCAAGGTGCTGATGTTCCCGAGCGTGGCCAAGGCGCTGAAGGACATCGGCGACGGCATAGCGGACTACAGCCTCAGTTATCCGGCGCTTGCCGGATTGCCGGACTTCCGCGCGTCGGTGACTTCGCTGCTGCTCCAGGGCCGCAACGATCTCGTCACCGCGTTCGCCACCACCGGCGGTACCGGCGCGGTAACCATCAACCTCCGCCTTATCAAACTGCTGTACCCCGATGCGCCGGTCATCCTGCCGCTGCCGGCATGGGCCAACCATCCGCCGGTATGCCGCGCGGCCGGCATCCCGATCATCGAGGTGCCGTACTTGTCCGATGACCAGCGCCCGCAGATCGATGGCCTGCTGAAGGCCATCGAGGCTCAGAAGAGTCCGTTTTCCATCTTGCTGCAGGTCGGCTGCCACAACCCCACGGGCTTGGATTTCACGCCCGAGCAGTGGAAGGAACTTGCCGTCGCGTTGAAGAAGAAGGAATGCGTCGCGTTGCTGGATTTTGCGTACCAGGGATTTCACCGCGAGCCGGAGGAAGACGCCTGGCCGGTGCACCTGTTCGCCGATTCCGGCATCCCGTTGTTGGTGGCCTGGTCGGCATCCAAGAACCACTCCATCTACGGCCTGCGCTGCGGACTGGCCTGCGCGTTCGTGCAGGACGCCGCCATGCAGAAGACGCTGGAAGGTCATTACTCCACGCTCACGCGCGGCATCCATTCTGCCGCCGCCGTGTTCGGCCAGATGGTGGTCGCGCGCGTGCAGCAGGCATACCAGACCGAGTGGCTCGGCGACCTCCGGGAGGCACGCACGATCATCAGCGACAAGCGTTCGCTCATGCTCACGCATCTGCCCAAGCGGTTTCGAAACTCGGTATCCGGCAACGGCATGTTCGCCATGCTGCCGCTGACCCCGGAGCAGGTGGACGAACTGAAGCTCCAGCACCAGGTCTTTCTGACCCGCGACGGCCGCATCAACATCGCCGGCATTCCCAAGAAGCGCATTGAAGAGCTGTGCGAGAAGATTGCAAAAATTGACAAAAACTAAAAAAATTTTATAAAGAGTACATGAAGCTTCCCTGCGGCCGCTTCTGGGTGGACCAATCCGGCGAGACCGTGCTGGTCGGCGATTCGTCCGGCGTGCTCCTGCAGCTGCGAGGCGCGGCCGCCCAGCGCGCGCACTCGATCTTGTTGGCGCAGGATTGGAAGGCCGTCGATCCGCGCAACTACAACTGTCATGCCGTCGCGCAGCACGTGGTGCTGGGAGCACCGCTCAGAGCGTATGTCGGCGAGCATCGCTGGGAGCGTCCGGTCGTGGACGTGCCGTTATCGGTCCGCAGCGTCCGCGCGGCCATCCAGACGCTGGAGCTTCCTTGCGCGGTACAAGTGAGTTGCCGCGATCCCGAGGGCATCGCGCCGGATATGGCGATCATGCACAGCGCGGTGTTCCTGGGGGCCACGCCGGACCGTACAGCGCTCGTACTGCACAAGCCCGGCCGGTCGCTTTCGTCCATCGACGACCTGGATTCGCTGGAAGACGATTTCCCCGATCTGGCGCCTAGGTTGCGGTTTTACGGCGACCGGAAGCAGTCGTGCAAACCGAATTCTTGACAGAAGGACCGCGCGGCGTAGAGTTTCCCCGTTCCATGACCAAGACCCTCGTCCTCGCCGGCATGATGATGTCCATGATGATGCCTCTCGCGAGGGCTGAGGTTGTCGTGAGCCGGTAAGGCTCTCCCCGACATCCCACCTCGCGCTTCAGCGGGGCGTTTTTCCGTGTTCCATTTTCCATCACATGAGGCTCTACATCTTGTACCTGCGCACCGATTCCAACCTGATGCGACCCCGTCGCATCATCCTCCGCTGACCCTTTCTTACCCCTTTTCCTTTCTCCCTCATGTCCAACACGCTCCGTTCCTCTCCCCGCGAAGTCAAACCGCTTCCGGAACTCCTGACTTCCGTCCCGCAGCCGTCGGGTCTCTCCGGCGGCATCGTCCGCGCACGCCGCTCGCTCGGCCATCTGCTGTCCGGCGCGCACGCGCCCGGCCGCGTCTACGAATGCTCCGACACGTTCGGCGGCCCCGGCTGGGACCCGCTGCACGGTCCGGACATCGACGTGGCCATCTCCACCGATTTTGCCGGCCATCCCCACGAGCGTATCCGCCGGACGTACGACACGTTCGGCCACGAGCGCGTCACCGACCACGTGCTCCGGCTGGTGTTGCAGCAGCACGACGAATTGGGTACGCGCCCCGATTTGTCCCGCCGCGGACAGCGCGCCGCGCAGAAGCTGGGCACCGGCGTGTTCGTGAACTACGCGCCGCGCATCGACGGTACCAACGCCTCGCCGTTCTGGGTGGCAACCGCCCGCGGCGGCGAAGTGCGCGTGGTGGCCACGCCGCTCGGCGCGCTGTCGGCCATCCGCGATGACATCGAAACGTTGCAGTACCTGCCCAACCCGCAGAAGGGCGATCCGCACAACGGTCTGTACGATTCCTCGCAGCAGTTTCGGTCCAAGTACACGCCGCGACTGCTCGATCCGCGCCACGGACTGGAGTTGGTCGACGCCGATCCGGCCGTGATCCCGGCCGCTGACGGCGGCTGGCACGTATCGTTCGTCGACCGCTACGGAAACGTCATCACCCATACCGAAGACCCGGACGGACAGTGGGAGGAAATCCAGCGCGTGGCCGACCGGGCCGGCGACACGCGCGGGCAGGTCGGATTGGTGTTCGGCGACGGCGAGCCGCGGCCGTTCACCATCGGTACCACACTCGGCTCGTCGAAGCCCGGCCAGCCGACGGTGTACCGCAACGGCGGCATCGACCTGGTCCGCAAATGGACCGCCCAGGACGACGCCGATTCCAAGCACGCCTCATCGGCGTGGGTCCTGGCCGGAAAACCGCGCCTCGGCGCCCCCATCCGCGTCGCCGAATAACCGCTCTCCGGGCGGCGGGGAGGTCCCTCCGCCCGGATTCTTTGACACGCCTCCTCTTTTGATGAAATCTGTGCCGCCGCTTCCTCCTTTTTCCAGGTGCAGAAAGCCCGTTGTTCCCTCATCGTCGAAGGTGCCGAAGGCCATCAGGCCATGACGCTGCACGGCAACAAACCCGCAGCGGATCTGGCCGCCGAAGCCGGCAGGAAATTACTGGACCCGTCCGACGGCGCGGCGGTGTTGCGCGTGCCCGGATTCCTGGCCGAGGCCCGATGCCGCCACGTGCTGGAGATCCTGCGCCGCGTGCGCCGTGAATCCATCGCATCGGCCAATTTGGACAGCGAAGTATGGACGCTGGGTGCCACTCAGGGTTCCCATGTGAACCGGGGCACCGAAGAATATTTCCGCCAGCGAGACGCGTGGGCCGCCGATCCCGCGTTTTCCGAGGTCACGGGGAAGGATTCCGACGTCACCCAAGAGCTGCATGCGTTCTTCGCGGCCGCGTTCCAGCGGCCGGTGGAGATGGGCGTCCAGGATGGGCGCGAACTGTGGCCGGCCGTGGTGCGCTCCATCGATTACGTCGGTCCGCACGTGGACGACGTCAGTCAGAACGGGAGCTGGGACATCGGCGCGCTGCGCGAACAGTTCGCCTGGAACATCTACCTGTCCGTCGGCGAGCAGGGCGGCCAAACCGTCGTGTACGGCCGGGGCCTGGACTCCAAGGTGCCGCTGCAGAGCGCGCCGAAATTGCAGGTGGAACCGGAGGTCGGCGACCTCATCCTCATCAACAGCCGCCTGGTGCACGAGGTGCTCGCCTCGCGCCCGGCCAAGAAGCGCATCACGCTCAACGGCATGCTGTCGCCGAAACCGTCGCCCAAGCGGGGTATCGTCGTTTGGAGCTGATCCTGTATCATCGCGGCATGTTCACCGGAATCATCGAAGCGACGTCGGCGGTGCTGGAGCAGAACGGTTCTTCGCTGAAGCTGGAGCGTCCGCGCATCTTCGACGACATCAAGCTTGGCAGCTCGGTTTCCATCTCCGGCGTGTGTCTGTCGGTCACGGCCTTCGACGATCGTTCCATGAGCTTCGACGTGATCCCGACCACGCTGAAGAAAACCAAGCTCGGGTTCCTGAAGGCCGGCGACGCCGTCAACGTGGAGCGCGCGATGCCGGCCAACGGCCGGTTCGACGGCCATGTGGTGCAGGGGCACTGCGACGCGGTCGGCCTGGTCCGCTCGCTGGAAGACCGCAAGGACGAAAACGGCCATCACCGCGCCATCGTCATCGAACTGCCCGACGCGCTGAAGGGCCAGGTCGTGCTGCACGGGTCCGTCGCGGTGGACGGCGTGTCGCTTACGGTGTCGGCGCTGGACCAGTTCACGTTCGCCGTTTCACTGATTCCGCACACCCTCAAGCACACCACGCTGCACGCGCTCAAGCGCGGCGACCACGTGAATCTGGAAGCCGATATCCTCGGCAAATACGCGAGACAGAAACAGGGCTGACAGGTATCATTTCCGCTCATGGCAGGAACCGTTTCGATCCCCGTCGGCAAAGTGGACACCGGATGGAGGATCGGCATCGTGCGGTCGGTTTGGCATCCCGAATGCGTGGACGCCATGGTCGCCGGCGCCAAGGCCGAACTCCAGAAACTCGGCGTGCCCAAGGAGAACATCTTCGTCGTGGAGGCACCCGGATCGTTCGAGGTGCCGCTTCTGTGCCAGTGGGCGATTCGCGAGCGCAAGGCCGACGCGGTGATCGCGTTCGGCGTCGTGGTCCAGGGCGAGACGCACCACGCGCGGCTGGTGGCCGAGCAGGCCGCCGCCGGCATCATGAAGGTGCAGCTGGAAACCGGCGCGCCGGTCGCGTTCGAAATCCTGTTCGTCGACAAGATCGAACACGCCCAAGCGCGGTCGGGGGGTGAACACGGGAAAGGCCCGTTGGCCGCACGCACCGTGCTGACAACGCTTGCAAAGCTGAAGCATTTGGGTTGATCTCGTATTGTATAACAAAAGTGTTCAACGTAGCATGCGGGGCAACTGCTTCCCCTCCAGTTCATGCTCCGCAAACACATCGCAACCGCAATTTCCGTCATCCTGCTCAGCCAGCCGCTGTCGGCGGTCGCAGCCGGGATTTTCGGCGATGTGCCCGACGGACATCCGTTCAAGGATGACATCGAGTACTTGGTCCGCGCCGGCGTCGTGCACGGCAACCCGGACGGCAAGTACTACCCCGACCGCACCGTCAACCGCGCCGAGTTCCTGAAGATGGTCTACCTGGCCGCCGGCCGCACGCCCAAGGCCATTTACGCCGGATGCTTCTCCGACGTGCCGCGCGGCGCTTGGTTCGAAATGTACGTTTGCGACGCGGCCGCCCGCGAGAACGGCTTCGTGCAGGGGTACCCGGACAAAACCTTCAAGCCCGGCAACCCGGTCAACCGCATCGAGGCGCTCAAAATGACCTTCGTCGTGCTGGGCCTGGACGCGCCGAATCTCACCGAAGCCGACAAGGACATCATCAAGTTCGTCGACGTGTCCACCGCCGCGTGGTACTCGCGCTACCTGAGCGCCGGTTACCAGAACGGCATGTTGCCGATCCACGGACAGGACGGCACGCGCTTCTACCCAGAGAAGGAGATGACCCGAGCCGAGGCCGCCGCGTACATCGTGGGAGGCATGCAGGCGCTGGCCGCCCAGAAGAACAAGTCGTCGTCCAGCAGTGTTGCCGCATCGTCGTCCAGCTCCGCTCCGAGCGCGTTCATCATCAAGAACGTCGTCTTCCCGTTCAGCGAAGAAGGCCAGTTCACCCAGAAGAAGCCCATCGCCTACATGTTCGAACTCAAGGATGCCAAGACCGTCATGACCATCAACGCCGGAATCACCGGTTTCTACTCCTCGGACGTGAGCTGCCGCCTGTACCTGCTGGATGAAGAAGGTTTCTCCAGCGAGTACTACCTGGGCCTGGAGGGCAAGCAAAGCTGCACCATGACCGTCGCCGTCGGGAAGGGCAAATACCAGCTGCAGATCCAGCCCAGCGTCGCCGACACGTTCTACTCCGTCGCCGCGTTCAAGCAGACGTCCACCGACGGCAACGACGGCTTCATCGAGGCGGTGACGCTCACCCGCGAGAAGCCCAAGACCGCCACGCTGGAATCCAACGAGTTCGCCGACTGGTACACCTTCACCGTCGACAAGAACCAGAAGGTCAAGGTCGAACTGTCCGGCGACGAGCCGCTGACCTGCACCATCTACACGCCGAAGAGCTTCGACCAGTTCGGCTTCGCCGGCCCGCAGTGCGGCGAGGAGTACGAGTACACCGAAGGTACGTACACCGTCGGCGTCGCGCGCAAGGGCACCGACACGCTGGCCAAGCGGCTGACGTACGTGATCAATTGGCGCTGATCCTGAAATGAGATTCCGAAAAAGCCGCCCTCGGGCGGCTTTTTTCATGCTAGAATGACGTTCCCATGAAACCCGAGTTCGCCCCCGTCACCGCCGCCATCGACGCCCTGCGCGCCGGCGAGTTCGTCATCGTCATCGACGACGCCGACCGCGAGAACGAAGGCGACCTGGTGCTGGCCGCCCAGCACGCGAGCGCCGACAAGCTGGCGTTCATCATCCGCCACACCGGCGGCGTGGTGTGCCTGGCGCTGAGCAACGAGATCGCCGACCAGCTGAACCTGCCGGCCATGGTGGACCGCAACACCAGCAAGCGCGGTACGTCGTTCACCGTGAGCATCGAGGCCGCCAGGGGCGTGGACACCGGCATCTCGGCCGCCGACCGCGCCCATACCATCCTCACCGCCATCCACCCCGGTGCCAAAGCCACCGACCTCTCGCGCCCCGGCCACGTCTTCCCGCTGCGCGCGGAGAACGGCGGCGTGCTGTGGCGTACCGGCCACACCGAAGCCTCCGTGGACCTGTGCCGCCTGGCCGGACTGCGCCCCGGCGCGGTGATCAGCGAACTGATGCACGACGACGGCACCATGATGCGCACGCCCGCGCTGAAGGAGTTCGCCGCCAAGCACGGCATCCCCATCATCACCGTCGGCGAGCTGGTGGCGTACCGCCGCCGCACCGAGACGCTCATCCGCAAGGAGGCTTCCACCAAGCTGGAAACCGAAACCGGCGAGTGGACCGTGATCGTCTACGACGACCTGCTGCACCGCAAGGAACACCTGGCCATGGTCATGGGTGACATCAAGCCCGGTGAGCCCACGCTGGTGCGCATGCACTCCGAGTGCATCACCGGCGACGTGTTCGGCTCGTTGCACTGCGACTGCGGCGGCCAGCTGAAGAAGGCCATGGAACTCATTAAGGCCGAAGGCAAAGGCGTCATCGTCTACCTGCGCCAGGAAGGCCGCGGTGTGGGCATCACCAACAAAATCCGCGCCTACGAGCTGCAGCATTTGGGCCTGGATACCGTGGAAGCCAACCGCGCGTTGGGTCTGCCCGACGACCTGCGCGAATACGGTATCGGCGCGCAGATCTTAAAGGACGTGGGCGTGGGAAAGATGAAGCTCCTGACCAACAACCCCAAGAAGATCGTGGGCTTGGACGGCTATGGCCTGTGCATCGAGGAGCAGGTGCCGCTGGAGATTGAGCTGAAGAGCGAGAAGCAGCGAAAGTACATGAAGGCCAAGAAGGACAAGATGGAGCACCGATTGAAGGGCGTCTGATCCCGTCCGTAGGGACAAATGCCCGCGAAGAAGCTATCCTTTTGCTGTGCCCCTGTAGCTCAGTGGATTAGAGCACCTGGCTTCGAACCAGGGGGCCGCAGGTTCGAGTCCTGCCGGGGGCACCAATCACCAAAACGTCCAGAAATCGGTTTTTGTGCTAGAGTGACGTCCAATGTATTCCTCCGACGACGAATTCGAGTTAAGCC
>CAYSWB010000012.1:0-46459 GCA_964434575.1 uncultured Candidatus Peribacteria bacterium
CCCGTGCGCGCTGGGACTGGCGACTCCCACGGCCATCATGGTGGGCACCGGCCGCGGCGCCCAGCTGGGCGTGCTCATCCGCGGCGGCGAACCGCTGGAGGCCGCCGCCAAGATCGACGCCATCGTCTTCGACAAGACCGGCACGCTCACCAAAGGAAAGCCCGACGTGCTGGACGTGCAGGCGTTCGGCGGCGCGGCCGACGACGTGTTGCGCATCGCGGCGGCCCTGGAGCAGACCTCCGAACACCCGCTGGCCGACAGCGTGCTGCGCCATGCCAAAGCCAAAGGAATCCGCTGGCCGGAAGTGACCGGCTTCACCGCCATCCCGGGGCACGGCGTGCGCGGCACGGTGGACGGGCAAACCTACCTGCTCGGCAACGAGCGGCTCATGCGCCGTGAAGGCGTCGGCATGGCGGATGTCGGCGATACGCTGCGGCTGCACGAGGAGCAAGGCCGGACCGTCATGCTGCTGGCCGACGCGCGTAACGTCATCGGCGCCATCGCGGTGGCCGACACCCTGAAAGAAGGCGTCGCCGAAGCGGTGAGCGAACTGCGTGCCATGGGCATCCGGGTCTCCATGATCACCGGCGACAACGCGCGCACCGCCGCCGCCATCGGCAAGCAGGCCGGCATCACGGACGTGCTCTCCGAAATTTTGCCGGAAGGAAAAGCCGGCGAGATCGTGAAGCTGCAACACGCCGGACGGAAGGTGGCCATGGTGGGCGACGGCATCAACGACGCGCCGGCCCTGGCGCAGGCCGAACTGGGCATCGCCATGGGCGGCGGCACCGACATCGCCATGGAAACCGGCGGCATCGTGCTGGCCAAAAACGACCCCCGCCATGTCGCCACCGCGCTGCGGCTCAGCCGGACGACGGTGGCCAAGATCCGCCAGAACCTGTTCTTCGCGCTCTTCTACAACGCCATCGGCATTCCCATCGCCATGCGACTGTTCGCGACGTGGGGCTTCGTGCTGCGGCCCGAGCTGGCCGGACTGGCCATGGCCATGAGTTCCGTCTCGGTGGTGGCGAATTCGCTCACGCTCAAATGGTTCCGCCCGCACGACAGGAACTGGATCTCCGATGCCGTTCCCATCGCGATGACCCTCCTCTTCACCGCATTCTTTTTCTTCTTCGCGCGCCTCGGCGCATGACATGAGCCCTTCCTCCCCCATTCCCATGAAACGCCTTCTTTCCGCCCAGCTGGCCGTCTTGCTGCTTGCAGCCTGTTCACCAAAAGAGCCGTCCGGCATGGGCGGCATGGACCACGGACAAATGGACCACGGCATGATGCGCCACGACTCCACCGGCGAGGAAAACACCCTGCTTTCGGGCGACGATATCGACATCTCGACGCTGCGCGAGGCGCAGCCTTCCCAGCTGATGGACATACGGGACGGCGACGTCATCGACCTGCATCCGCGTCTCGTGAAGAAAACGATCGACGGGAAGTCCTTCGCGTTCTATGCCTATAACGGCCAATTTCCGGGCCCGACGCTGAAGGTGAAACAGGGCTCCACGTTCACGGTACGCATGAAGAACGAGATCGACCAGCCCACGACGATCCATTGGCACGGCATCCGGCTCGAAAACCGCTTCGACGGCGCGGCAGGCATGACGCAGGAGGCCGTGCAGCCCGGCGAGTCGTTCTCGTACACGGTCACGGTGCCTGATGAAGGCATGTACTGGTACCACCCCCATGTCCGTGAAGACATCCAGCAAGACCTCGGCCTGTACGGCAACCTGTGGGTGACGCCCGCGGACGAAACCGCATACGCCCCGGTAAATCAGGAGATCGCCGTCTTCCTGGACGACATCCTGCTCGGAAATGGCGGCTTGCCGCTGTCGTACGGCGCCCAGGAAGCCGACCACGCGCTCATGGGACGGTTCGGCAACACGATGCTCGTCAACGGGCAGCGTGACCCCGTTTTGGCCCAGGTAAAGAGCGGTGACGTGGTGCGGTTTTTCTTCACGAATGCGGCAAATACCCGCACGTTCAAGCTGGCAATGGACGGCGCGAAGATGAAGCTGGTCGGCAGCGACGGCGGACGATATGCGGAAGAGTCGTTCGCCGACAGCGTGACGATTTCGCCTTCCGAGCGCGCGATCGTGGACGTCTTGTTCGAGAAAGCGGGAACCGCGACGCTGCGGCATGTCGGCACGAAATCCTATGCGCTGGGGCGCGTCGTGGTGGATGCGGCGGCCGCGTCGCCTTCGCACTCCGACGAGTTCAAGACGCTTGCGACACATGACGATGTGCGCGATGAAACCGCGCTCGCAGACAGGTATCTGGACACACCGCCGGACCAGACCCTGCACCTCTCCGTCATCCAGAAGATGATGGGCCAGATGAACCACGGAATGATGGACCACGGCGGTACGGCGGACGGCATCGAATGGGAAGACCCCATGCCGATGATGAACGCCGCCGCGACAAAGGCGAACACGGAATGGAAGCTGATCGACGCGGCGACGCAAAAAGAGAACATGGACATCCGTTACGCATTCAAGAAGGGCGACAACGTGAAGATCCGCCTGATCAATGACAGCAGCGCCCAGGGCTCGGACCATCCGATGCAGCACCCCATTCATTTCCACGGGCAGCGCTTCTTGGTACTGGCCGTGAACGGCAAGCCGACCGAAAACCACGCTTGGGAAGACACCGTTCTGGTGCCCAAGGACGCCACGGTGGACATCCTCCTGCAGGTGACGAATCCCGGCGATTGGATGATCCACTGCCACATCGCCGAACACCTCTCGAACGGCATGATGGGCTCCTTCACCGTCCGATAACCAAACCTTTGCGCCCCGCAGTCATTCTTTCTCTTCCTCCATGTACTACATCACCCTTATCGTGGTCATCGTCGGCTTCCTGATCACCGGCTGCGCCCCGCAATCGCAGCACGCCGGACATGACATGGCGTCGATGGACACCTATACCGTCGAGAGCGTGTCTTCCGCTTCCGGCATCGCGTTCACCGTGCTCAACGGCCAAGGACCGGTGACCGACTTCCCGATGATCCACGAGCGTCCGATGCACCTGATCGTCGTACGCGACGACCTGACGCAATTTTCCCACCTGCACCCCGTGATGGGTTCGGGTGGCATGTGGAACGTGGACTTTACGCCGGCGGCCGGCGGCACGTACTGGATGTACGCCGACTTCGCCGACACGAAGGGGCGGCCGGTGGTGCAGCGCTTCATCCGCGCGTACGAAGGCAAGCTGGAACCGTACGGCGTGAAACCCGATGCGAGCGTGAAGAAGACCGTCGGCGGGATGAACGTCGAGTTCTCGGCCGTGTTCGACGGCAAGAAAGCCGCGCTCACGTACGTCGTGACCAAAGGCGGCAAGCCCGTGACGCTGGAACCGTACCTGGGTGCGAACGGCCACGCCGTGGTGCTCACGGCCGACGGCCAGTACCTGCACGCCCACGCCGAAACCGGCGAAGCATTGTCGTTCGAGGTGACGCTTCCCGCCGAGGACGCGTTCTACCGGTCGTTCGTGCAGTTCCAGGTCGACGGAACCGTGCACACGGTCAGCTTCGACCTGGTGCAGCGCCCTTAGGCGCGCTCGTCCATCGGCACCGCCACGAAACTCAGCAGCAGTCCGGCCATGCCGGCCATGACGATGGAACCCGCCCACAGATGGACGGACCACCAGATGCCGCTCTGCAGGGCGAGCGTGAAGAAGTACAGCACGAAGAACGCCGCCGGGACGGCGAACGCGAACGCGCGGAACTCGCGCAGGCGCTGCTCCAGCGGATACAGATTGCGGGCCGAATATTCGGCCAGGAACGCCGTCACCGCCGCTGCGGGCAGGAACGCGAATCCATCGCGCATCCAACCCATCGCAAGCACGTTCAGGAAGACGAGGATCAGCAACGAACCGCGGGCAAGACGCGCGCGCTTGATGATGAGGAAGATCGTGCCCATCAGGAACATCGTCTGCAATAGGTACCCCGCGATGCCGAGTGAAATGCCGAGCGATTGCTGGAGTTCGTGCGGACGCGGAACGGAAGCGTAGACCTCCATGTAATGCGCGAACTGCGTCATGAACGTGACGACCGAGTACGCGAACGCCAGGGACAGGATCATGGGCAGCTGCTCCACAAGTTTCGGCGCGCCGATGGCGGTGGGGCGGGCCCACCACGCGCGCAGGTTGCCGGAGACCATAAGGAACATGCCGAGCGCCAGCAGCAGATGGGTGGGGCTGAGCAACGCCTCCACGCCGGCCTCGATGCCGAACACGATGTGCCACGTCATGTCACCGAGTCCGCCTGCGGCGAAGACGGCCGCGCCGATGAACGCCCAGCCATACCCGACCGGGATGGCGGTGGACCAATCGCCGCCGGTGCGGCGCTTGTTGCGCCACGTGATGACGAAGTAGGAAAGCAGCGACACGAGATAGCCGGAATAAAACACGGCATGCCACGGCGTGAAGAACGTCTCCAGCTCGGCGGCCAGATGGTTGTGCGCCCAGCCGTCCAAGTACACGCCGAACACGAACCACAACGAGAAGAACGTGACGATCCATTCTTCGGCGGCAGTCGGAAGCCGGCGCAGCGGCTTGGGGCGTTCTTCACCCGGCACCGCGGTGCGCAGACGCATTCGGTTCAGTTGTCGCATAGGCATCGAGTATACCCAACGAAAACTCCCCCACAACCGGATGGAAACCGAAATGCACGCGTGAGGTGAAAATGGCTGCATCAAGCCGCGAAAAGATATCCGCCTCGTGACGAAGTGGACGAATCGGGCGCAGGGCCTAGACTGCCGGTCCCTTCACCTCCCCGGTGAGGGGAATCATGTCGGGAGCGCATTCACTTCTTGACGCGCTCCCCCACACATCCCCAAGCCCCAGTCGTCCGGACGACTGGGGCTCACATCCGTGCTATCATGGGCGCCCTGTGAAGACCGCTCTCCGGATCATCGGCTCGGCACTGTTGTGCGCATGCTTGTTCACCGCACCCACGGGGCATGCCCAAACGCCGGCGTCCGGCGACGAGGCCAGGCTCGTGCAGCTGTACGACGCGTACCTGACGAAGGGGAAGTCCGACGCGTACCTGGAGAAGCGCATCGAGGAAGAGCTGCGCAAAATCCGCAAAGCCATCGATGCCGAACTCAAGCAGTCCGTGGCCACCCAGACCGCAGAGGACGCCGCCGACCCCGCAGCGCTCCCGCGCGCGCTGGACCGTCAGCGCGGCGTGGTGGACAGCCTGGAGCAGTCCGTAAGCGAGCACAAAGTCGACTTGGACCTGCTGGAGGAAGAAGAGCGCAAGTACTACCTGAACACGGCGGCCGGCACCGGCACGTCGCTGGATGACCTGCGCATCACCGCAAGTTACGCCGAACTCCTGGCCAAGAAAGCGATCCTGGAACAACGGATCGCGGCGTACGACAGCGTTCTTTCGCTGCAGCGCGACCGCCTGGACAAGCTGGCCAACGAGCAGCGCTTCCAACAGTTCGGCACGTTCTTCGACATCCTCTGGTACGCGGTCATCATCCTGCTGGCCATCGCGGCGGACCGCCTGCTGAAACGGATGTTCGTCGGCAGGATCGAGAAAAACCAGCAGCGCTACCTGGCGTCCAAGGCACTCACCGGCGTGGTGTACGGCATCGCGCTGCTGTGGATCGTCAGCCGCCTGCTGGAAGAACATCCGGGCGCGTTCGCCTCGCTGGCCATCGTCGGCGCGGGTATCGCGGTGGCGCTGCAGAGCGTGGTGAAGGACATCTTCGGCTGGCTGATGATCATCCAGCGGCGCTACTACGCGCCGGGCGACCGCATCTCCATCGGCGGCTTCACCGGCGATGTCATCGACATCGGCCCGCTGCGCACCGCCATGCTGGAGGTCTCTTCGACGCAGTATCCGTCCGCGCCCGAACGCGGCGGCAAAATGCTGTATTTCCCGAACTCGCTGGTGCTGAGCTCCGAGGTGCTGAACTTCCACACGACGTCGGACTACGTGACCGCCGAACTGAAGGTCACCGTGACCCACGACAGCGACTGGCGCCGAGCCGAAACGCTGCTGAAGGAACTGGTGACGGAAGAAACGAAGGAATTCGCCGCCACCGCGCGCACGCAGCAGCAGAAGCGCACGGCACTGTTCTACCTGTCCCGCAAAGTCGGCGAGCCGGAAGTGCACTTGGACGCGGTGGAAAACGGCTACCAGTTCACGCTCGGATTCACGGTGCCCATCGGCTTCCGCCGCGACGTGGTCACGCGCATGTGGCACAAGCTGCTCGACCGCTTCCGCGACGCCGGCAACATCCACATCGCGTTCAACACGCTGAAACTCATCGACGAAAGGCCGAAGCAGCCTTCCTCGCCGCAGCTGCCGCAGGCCTGATCAGTCCGGCAAGTCGCCGGTGCGGTCCTTGGGCTCGATGTACGGCAAGCCGAGCGCCTTGTAGATGTCCTCTTCCTCGCGGCTGGCGACGACCTTGTCTTTCTTGGTGAGGGCATATTCGTTGAGCTTCATGCCCTGCACGATGGCCAGGCGGCGCAGCGTGATGTTGTGCTCCTTGTCGCCGGTGAAATACAAAAACGCGCTCCCCCACTCCTCGGGCTTCACCAGCCGGATGTCCACGCGCAGGCCGGTGTTCAAATTGAATGCCAGGCGCGTCTCGCCCTTGGCGACGATGGCGTCCACGGACGGGATCTTCTTGATCGCCTTGGCGATGCGGTCGCTGCGCTCCTCGTTGGTGGCGGCGTCGTCGAACGCGATGAGGATATCCACGTCGCCAACCGTTTCCTTGCGGCGGCGGTACGAACCTGCCGCGTCGCACTTCTTCACGCCCTTCACGGCGCGCAGCGCCTTGAGCAGCTTCTTCACGTCGTCCTCGATGTCGGCCAGCGGATAGCGCTTCACGCGCTCGGTGACGTGCTTGGCGTTGTTGAGGATCTTCTGCTCCATAAGCTCGGAGAAACGCGGCAGGCTGCGGAGCTTGCCGGCTTCGGCGGCTTTGATGAGCGAGGCCACGTCGTGGATGCCCAGTTCCTGCAACTGCTTCACGCGCTTGGGGCCCAGGTCGTCGATGCGCATGAGGCCGCTGGCTCCGCCGCCGACTTCGGCGCGCAGCTCGACCAAGAATTCCATCTCGCCGGTTTCGAAGAACTCCAGCACCTTCTTGGCGATGGCGTCGCCCACTCCGGGCAACTCTTTCAGCTCTTTCTCGGTCTTGAACGAGGCGATGTCCTTGGACAGGCCCTCGATGTTCTGCGCGGCGCGGCGGTAGGCGGCGGGCTTGAACGACACCCCCTGGTAATCCAGCAGGTCGGCGATTTCGCGAAGCATGGCGGCGATCTTCTCGTTGTTCTCCATGCGGCACAGGATACTCCTTTCCTTACGCCGCCGCAGCGGCGGCTTCGGCGTACTTCTCCAGCATGCGCTTGAGCTCGGCTTTCTCGGCGGCGCTGAAAACCTCACAGCACTTGCCGGCGCGCTTGGACAACGCCTCCTTGGCCTGGGCGCTCAGCTTGCGGCCCTTGGGCGTGAGCGTCAGTTCGGCGCGGCGGCGGTCCTCGGCGGACTTCACGCGCTCCACGACCCCCTTCTTCTGCAACAGGTCGACGATCTGCGAAATATTGCCGCACGAGCAGCACAGCACCTTGCTTAAGTGCGAGACGGTCGCGCGTCCGTTATCCAGCTCCAGGAGCACCATCGACTGGCAATGGCTGATGTCCATGCCGTCCAATGCCGCGTTCAGCTGACGGTCCAGCGTGTTCGCTGCGTTTTTAATCGCGTTGCAAAGGCAAAGACAGGCGTCCATGACCGGATCATTGTACATCAGAATGGAACGGAGCAAGGCCGAAACACCGATCTTTCGCGGATGCCGCCCGTTCGCTATCCTCGCCCCATGCCCGCCCCCAAGAAAATTTCCTACAAAGACGCCGGCGTCGACATCTCGAACGCCGACCAGACCAAGCGCGAGATGAGTGACTCGCTGAAGACCGACAATCCCCTGGTGCTCAACGCGTTCGGCGCGTTCGCGTCGCTGGTGGACGGCAAATTCCCGGGCTACGACCACCCGGTGCTGGTGTGCAAGACCGAAGAACCCGGCAGCAAGCAGCTGCTGGCGTTCCAGCACGGCAAGGTGGAGGGCATCTGTTTCGACATGATCAACCACCTGATCAACGACGTGATCGTGATGGGAGCCAAGCCGCTGTTCATCCAGGACCTCATCGTCTGCGGCAAGATGGAGCGCGAGGTCATCAAGGGCCTGGTCGCGGGCATCTCGAAGGCCTGCAAGGCGCAGGGCTGCGCGCTGACCGGCGGAGAGACCTCCGAGCAGCCGGGCGTGCTGCAGCCTGGCACGTACGTTCTGGGCGCGAGCGCCATCGGCGTGGTGGAGAAGAGCAAGATCATCGACGGTTCGGCCATCCGGCCCGGCGACGTGGTGTTGTCCGTGGCGAGTTCCGGCCTGCACACCAACGGCTACACGCTGGTGCGCGCGCTGCTGAAACAGAAGCCGGACCTGGAGAAGATGGACGTGGACGGCACGACCTTCCTGGACGCCGTCATGGAACCGCACCGCTGCTACTACACCGCGGTGAAGGACCTGTTCGGCGACGCCGGATTGCACGGCATGGCGCACATCACCGGCGGCGGCGTGCCGGGCAACTTGAACCGCGTGCTGCCCAAGGGCGTGGACGCGAAGATCGACGCCTCGAGCATCCGCATCCTTCCCGTCTTCAAGGCCGTGCGCACGGAGAGCGGCAACGACGACGCCGACATGATCCGTACCTTCAACCTGGGCGTGGGCCTCACGCTGGTCGTGGACCCCGCGTTCGCCGACAAGGCGATGGCGCACCTCAAGAAGCACGACATGGACTGCTACCCCATCGGCACGATCGTGGGCGGCGGCAACCAGGAAGTGCATATGGAGGGCAAACTGGCCTGGTAGAAGCGCGAAAGCATCATTGTTAAAACAGTGATTTTGTTGTATAATATAGATAACAAATACCCCACAACATGGACGATCCGCAGACCCCCATCGCGCAGGACGAGGACGTGTCGGTCGAGCCTCCGCCGGAAACCAAGCCCGTTCCGCCGCCGCGCATCGCCGGCAGCCAGGATATTTCCCATGTGATCGGCCAGTAAACGCATGTCTCCCAAGAAGCAATTCACCGGCCCCAAGGTCCGCAGGGTGCAGCAGTTGTCCGGCCTGGACGACGCCATCCGCGAGTTCTACGACACGTTCATGCAATCCGTGGAGCCCGACCTGGTGACCAAGAACATCGCGGGGCTGGACGAGAAGTACAAGAACGAGACGCCCGAACAGCGCAAAGACAGGAGCATGCGCTACAACCACGCCTACAACCTGTTCGTCGCCGCGTACACGTACTCGGTGCAGTGCTGGCAGTCGGACATCGAGTTCTACCGAAAGCGCGACGAGGACGAGAAGTCCGCCGTCGCCGAAGCGGAAGACCACGCCAAAGCGGAAGCCATTGCCGCCACCCTCGACTAATCATGCCGCCGAACACGCTCGCCACCCACCTCAATAACCTGCGCTACCACAGCGGCGTGCGTCATCCGCCGCAGTTTTATCCGCAGGGACTCCCCGGCTTCAACGTCTGGACGCCTTCGCGTCCGGGCTACAACCATGCCTGGCATATCAACAACCTGCGCGGCGGCGCGTGGGGCGTGAACAACTACCCGGGTTGGGGCCGCCAGAATCCTTCGCTCCTGCAGGCGGCCATCAGCAACCCTTACAAATTCAACCTGCTGCCGTTCAACCGCAACCTGCTCTATAACTCGCGCTCGCCGGTGCTCACCGCCTACGACACCATGAACAGCGGCGTGGTCGACGGCAGGCTGTTCCAGCGCATGCCGCCCCACCTGCCCATGTGGCAGTACTACCAGCGCAAGAGTCCCGGCTTCCGGTACTTAGCCCTCAGCACGCCGCCGAGTCCCATCGAACAACTGCGTTTCCGCCAGCCCACGCGCCAGACCGGCAACCCCGGCGCGTTCCCGTTCGGACCGCAGGGCGCCATCGATCCCATGAACCCGAACTCGCCGATGAACATGCTGCCGCGCAGCACCCTGCAGCGCGTGACCGACGGCATCGGCTCCATGCTCGGCCGCCGCTCGCCGGTCGCCATGGAAGGACCGCCGCCGATGCCGGGTTTCCCGGCCGGACAGCCGCGCGGCTTCCCGACCGAAATCTCGGTGGAGGGCCCCGCACGCCCGGGTCCGTTCAACGGCGTGCGCGAAACGCGCGAAGCCGGCGAGGCACGCTCCATGCTGGCCGGACTGCGCACCGAGATACAGCGCTACGTCCAAGCCAACTCCCCGCTGCTGCCCGCGACCGAACGGATGATCGGCATGCTCATCGCCAGCATCGACGACCTGGCCCGCAGCCCGACCCTGAACCGCAGCCACGCCCAGAGCTCCCGCATGTTCTGGCAGAGCATCGTGGACATGGACATGCGCGCCCGCTCCGAGCGCGGCGCCGCCGCTCCCACGTTCGGCGAAGACGAGCCGGAGGAAACCCCGGCGGAAGAGGAAACTACTCGCTGATCGCAATCGGCTTCACGTGTCCGGATGACGACGGCTGGCCGGCATCGGCCGCTTTCTTTTTCGGCGCGCGCTTGGGCGCAGTCTCGGCCGGGATCTCGGGCTCCGTGATCGCCACCGGTGCGGCGGCCTCTTCGACGTGCGGCGTCTCGGGGGCGGCATCGAAGATCTGGTGCTTCTTCTTGTGTTCGCCGACCGCTGCGGGCGTGAACGATGCGTAGCCTCCCACCGCGTCACGGACCAGCTTGCCGTTCTCCAGACGGAGCACGCGCGTCTGCAGCGCGTCCACGATCGCCTGGTCGTGCGTGGCCAAGATGACCGTCACGCCCTCGGCGTGCACGGCCTTCAGTAGTTCCAGCATCTCCATGGATTGCTCGGGGTCGATGTTGCCGGTCGGCTCGTCGGCGATGAGGATGACCGGCTGATGCACGATGGCGCGGGCCAGCGCGGTGCGGGCCTGCTCGCCGCCGGACAGTTCGCGCGGGAACGACGCCGAACAATCGTCCAATCCGAGCGCCTGCAGCACTTCCGGCACGCGGGCGTCGATGAGCTCGTCGGGATCGCCGCAAACCTCCATGGCGAACGCCACGTTCTCCTCCACGGTCAGATGCTGCAGCAGGCGGTAGTCCTGGAACATGACGCCGGTGCGGCGCCGGTACAGCTGGAGCACGGCCGGCGGCAACTTGGCCAAATCCACGCCGTCCACCTGCACCGTCCCCGAGGTCGGGGCCACGGCGCGCACGAGCATCTGGACCACGGTCGACTTGCCGGCGCCGCTGGGACCGGTGATGCACACGAACTCACCGGGATCGATGGAAAAGCTCACCTTGTCCAACACGGTGCGCCCCTCGAACGACTTGGTGACGTTCTCGAACGAAATCATGGACCTCAGGATAGCCCATCTAGACGCGCGAAAAAGTTGACTGCCCGCTTTTTTTGATCGCCGGTCGCGGGTTTACCCGCCGCACAGGACATACACCTCCCGGCTGCGGTCGCGGCTGGCCTGAACGGTGAGCATCTTGAAGCGCGGGTACGTGGCCTTGCACAGCCGCGTGAATTCGTCGAAATCGGCGCCGCGGAACACCTTCATCACCACCGTGCCGTGGCGTTTGAGCCAGCGCTTGGACACCTCGAGCACCTGCTGGCTCAGCTCGACGCTGCGCCACTGGTCCACGTCCTTGATGCCGGTGGTGTTGGGAGCCAAGTCCGAAATGACGACGTCGGCGTATTTCCAGCCCTCGCCCGACACGATGCCGCCGACCGCCTTGAAGTCGAAGATGTCGCACACGAACGTCTTCACGTTGGGAGCCACGGTCTTGATGGGCGTGAGGTCCAGCCCGATCACCTGCCCGGTCGGACCCACGACCTCGGAGGCGTACTGCAGCCAGCTGCCCGGCGCGGCGCCGATGTCCAGCACCTTCATGCCCGGCTGGATAAGGTGAAATTTCTGGTCCAACTCCATGAGCTTGTACACCGAACGGGCGCGGTAGCCCTCTTCGGCTGCGCGCTTGGACCACTTGTCGTTGGGCTGGTACGGCTTGGGCATGACTCGGGCATTGTAGTCGCTTTTCCCTGACGTGCCCAAGGACTCCGGACTCCCGGTTGTCTGGAAAGCAAACCCGACCACACCACACCCTGTTACAGCCGACAAGTGACAAACATCCCGCCCGGCTTATACTTCCGTGCCGGCGTTTCGAGAGCATCCGGTTTTACCTGTTCCTCCGTGAGCGTATGCGTTCGTCCCGCACCCTGAAAATCTCCCCGATCCTGGTGGTGGCAATCTCCTGCCTGGTGGTGATCATTTCGACCCTGACCCGCTCGTTCTAAGACCCGAGCGGCTTGTGCTTCGGCACGCCGACCTCGCGGGGATATTCATCCGGCGTCGGGCCGGTTTTTTCGAACACCAGGAGCGTGCGCTCTCCCCAGTCGCCGGGCAGGGTGTAGGTGTGGTTTTCGATCAGTTTGGCGCGTAGGGCCTTGGTCGCAGTGACGGACGCGCGCATCTCCTCGGCGATGTGTTTGCTCTTCCACAGCACGCAGCGTCCGTGGACCTTCAGCAGCGGGATCATGTACTCCAGCAGCACCGAAATCGGCGCCACGGCGCGGGCGGTGACCACGTCGAACGCGCCGCGGAAATCCGGCTGGTGCGCGATGGTCTCGATGCGGCCGCAGACCAGTTCCACGTTCTGCAGCTTCATCTGCGCGGCGATGCGCTTCACGGCCTCCACTTTCTTCTTCACCGCGTCCACGCCCACGCACTTGGCCTCCGGCAAGACGATGGACAGCGGCAACAGCGGGAATCCGCCGCCGGTGCCCAAGTCCAACAGTTTCACCGGCTGCTCGGCCCAGTTGCGGCCCAAGACCGTCGGCGCGATGTGCAGGAACGACACGGAATCCAGCACGTTGCCCACCCAGCAATGCTCCTCGGAACGGAACGCGGACAGGTTGAGCTTCTTGTTTTCCGCCAAGAAAACGGCGGTCAGTTCTTTCAGCCGCTGTTCTTTGAGGGGGGTGATCATGGGGCCGCGACATTGTACACAAGGACGGCGAAATGGTAGCTTCGGGCCATGCCACACGGAGAACGCATCGCCGAATACCTGCTTGCCATCGATGCCGTCCGGCTGTCGGTGAATCCCCCGTTCACCTGGACGTCGGGCATCAAGGCCCCCATCTACTGCGACAACCGGATGATCTACAGCCACCCGGAGGCGCGCGATTTGGTCGTGAGCGCCCTGGTGCACCGCGTGAAAGCCCTGCACATCCCCGCCGACGTCATCGCCGGCACCGCCACCGCCGCCATCGGCTGGGGCGCCCTGGTGGCCGACCGCATGAAGCTGCCGTTCGTCTACGTCCGCGGCAAGCCCAAGGAACACGGCGGCAAGAAGCAGATCGAAGGCGACCTGAAGCCCGAGCAGCACGTGGTGGTCATCGAGGACCTCATCTCCACCGCCGGCAGCTCGGCCGTGACCGTGAAAGCGCTGCGCGACGAGGGCAAGGCGTACGTGACCGACGTGGTGTCCATCTTCAGCTACGAGTTTTCGTCGGCGTTCGAGAAAGCGCGCGAGCTGAAGGTCCGCCTGCACCCGCTCACCACCATCACCGCGCTCACCAACGTGGCGCTCAGCCAGCTGAAGGTGTCGGCCGAGGATGCCAAAATGATCGACGAGTTCATCAAAGACCCCCAGGCCTGGGGGAATCGCGCCGCGTAATCCGCATACGAAAGGTTCCCCCTCCCCTCCGAGCGGAGGAGAGAGGGAGACCCTTTGGCGATGTGGCAATCTGAAGTGATGCCGGCCCTGCGACAGACGCGTCAACTAGCCGACATACGAAGCCGGTGTCGTTAACGAATCAGCCGATGGCCGAGGCCCCGAAGAGCTGCAGGGGGTTCGTCAGGTCCGCGAACAACGAGAAGCGGTTGGAAGGCGCGTCGATGATGGTGTTGATGCCATCGATGACGAGCTGTCCGCCGTTGTTGAACGTGACACTGCCGAGCGCCGGGCCGTACGCGTTGCCGTTGGCGTCGGTGCGGTAGAGCTTGACGTTCGAGGCGGAGAAGAAGCTTCCCGTCCCGACCGTCAGGTCCAGTCGCGTGAACGACGCGTTCGGTCCGGTGCCGATGTTGAAGTCAGCGACCCGCACTCCGACACCCGGCTGGGCGGCGTAGAACAGGCTGTTGACCGACAAGGGACCGTGCGTGACCGGCGGGATGGGGGCGTTCGGCTGGTAGGCCGCGAAGCTCCACCGCCCGGCGTACGGGAACGTGCTGAAGTAGAAGCCCACGTCCACGTTCCGCACGCCCACCATGGTGGGGTTGGCGTCCACCGTCACACGGATGTGGGCCCCGGCTCCGCCGGTGGCCACGGTCCGGCCGACTTGGTAGATCGTGAAGATGAGCTGCCCGTGCGCGTTGGGCCGCACGGTCATCAGCCGATCCCACTGACCCGGAGCGATCTCCTTCCACACCGAGGCGGTGTTGATGAAGTCGAGCCGGCTGCTATCGTTCGTCATGAAGCGAATGCAGCGGAAGAAGGCGCGGGAATCGGACGACTGAACGTAGCCCGACCACACGGTCTTCTGGCGGTCGGTGGCGCTGACGGTCGTGTCGTCCAACGTTTCGATGTTGTACAGCGTCCGCTGCACGCCACCGAGGTTGGGGACGCGGTTCTCTTCCTGCGTGTTGCCGACGCCGGGGTGCGCTTGGTAGTTGAACGCGCCGAGATTCCGCCCGGCGAAGGCCACACCGAGTGCGCCCGACGGAGCGATTTCGGCATGGACGTTGTAGGGCGTGGCCGAAGCCTTGCCCGTGACGTCCACTTCGAAGGCCACCGTGTTCGCCACGTTGATGTAGCCGAACTGGTTGAAGACGATGAGTCCACCGAGGGTCGGGTGACTCACGGGGGACGTGTCCACCAGCACGCGGCCGTTCGGGGTGAGCCGATAGAGTGCTGCGGTGCCGACGAAGTCGAAGGCACCTTGCCGCACGTCATCGATCACCACCGAGCTGATGGCGGCGTTGCTGCGGTTTCCGTCGACGTTGATCCGTCCGACGGTGACGGTGTTGCCCGGGGTGAGGTGCGTGTCGGTCAGGGGCAACAGTTCGACGTGCGTGGTGACCGCTGGGGTGACGCGGTCTTCGAGCAATTCGGGACCGGTGAGCGGGCGGCTCGTACGGCGGGGACGGGGTGCGGGGCTGCGGGCCTGCGTGACGAGGCACGACAAGGCTGCGAGCATGGAACGGAACATAGCGGAGACTCCTCTGCGAAAACTCCTGTTGGGACCCGGTTTTCAGACTGCCGGTGTACCAAAGGATCGGTCGATCCTCGGCAATCCCTCCCCACGACGGGGAGCGGACATATGACGAGCGCGCGAATATACCTGTATTGTAAAGTTTAGTCAACATGCAGATTTTCCTCTTACTCTCGTGCAAAACCCCGTGTTTATCGACGCTAAACGGCTTACTGCGACAAGTGCCATACCCGCGTGCCGGCAACGGCACGGCATCAACTCTATTTTCACCTGTCTAGCGAATTTCACGGCGGCGTTGTTGCCGATGCGAACGCGAAGCCGTAGCGTACGCTCCAATACCCTTTTCCTTCCCCATATCCACTATGACCTCCGCGTCATTTCGTATGGTGCGCATGACGGGCCTCGCCCTCGTGCTCGCCTTGTCGGCTTGCGCGCTGTTCCTGTGGTCGTCCACGGGTCTCGCTTCTTCCCACCGCGAAGCCCCGATGATCAGCCAGGATCCGGCCGCCGACCAGACCGACCTCTACGCCTGGATGTCCTCCAAGGACAACCTGGTGCTTGCCGGCAACTACTACCCGCTGTCGGGCCCCGGCGCAGGACCGAACTACTACCGCTTCGGCGATGGAGTCGTCTACGCCTTCCACTTGGACACCAACGGTGACGCCATGGAGGACATCACCTACGCGTTCCAGTTCTCCACCAAGGTGAAGAACGGCAACACCTTCCTGTTCAACACCAAGCCGATCGCCACCCTGTCCGACGCCAACGTCGTCCAGACCTGGACCGCCTACAAGATCACGGGCAAGTTCACGGGCGCTACCAGCCAGTGGAACAACAAGAACGTGGTCGCCAAGGGCACCGTCGCCACTCCGGTGATCGGCGGCAAGTCCCAGCCGGACTACGCCAAGCTGGCCAAGGAGGCCGTCTTGGACGCCGGCACGAAGGGTAAGTTCTTCGCCGGACCGCGCGACGACTCCTTCTTCGTCGACCTGAACGTCTTCGACCTCCTGAACCTGGGCGCCGGCGTGGACTCCCTGAAGGGAGCCAACGTCCAGTCCATCGTCATGGAGATCCCGGCCTCGAGCGTGGTCAGCAAGTCTGACCCGGTCGTGGGTGTCTGGGGCGCCACGTACCGCTGGCAGCGCAGCGTGCTGCGCGGCGGCGGCGTAACCGCCGGCGGCGGCAAGCTCGTCCAGGTGTCCCGCCTGGGCATGCCCCTCGTCAACGAGGTGGTCGTCCCGCTCGCATACAAGGACTACTTCAACGGTTCCCACCCGAGCAAGGATGCCGACACGCAGGCGTACGCCGACGTCGTCCTGAAGCCCGAGTTGGCCGGCCTCTTCGGCGCCGTGCTCGGCCTGAAGGCTCCGACCGAGAACCGCACGGACCTGGTCACCGTCTTCCTGACCGGCGTGCCGAGCCTCAACCAGCCCAAGAACGTCCGCGCCGCCGAAATGCTGCGCTTGAACACCTCCATCGCTCCGGCCTCCAAGGACACGTGGAGCCGCCTGGGAGTCTTCGGTGGCGACACCGCCGGCTTCCCGAACGGCCGCCGTCTCGATGACGACGTGACCGACATCGCCATCCAGGCGGTCGCCGGCAAGCTCGTCGAGGGCTACAAGGTCGATGCCGCTTTGGGCGACGGCGTGAACGCGAACGACGTGGAATTCATGTCCACCTTCCCGTACATGGCCGCTCCGAACATGAAGACCAAGTAGTCATGAACAAAGCGACTTCCAGATTCTTCCCGAGAGGGGTGGCGTCCATCGCCACCCCTCTTGTCGCTTTCGCGATCATCGTGCTGGCGAGCAAGGCCTACACGTCGTTCACCGCCGGACTGCCGGCCGAAGCATTCATCGCCGACCAGGCGCAGGGACTGTCCGACCAGACACAAAAGGGCATCCTCGCCGCGCAGGAAGCGGTGAAAAAGAACCCCAAGGACGCCAAGGGCATCTTCCGGTTGTGCCACCTGTACATGCAGGGCCTGCGCGAGAACGCCGACACGGACTTCTACAAGCGTGTCGAGTCGCTGCTGCAGTACGTCGATCGCATCGAACCGAACAATCCAGAAACGGACTTCCTGCGCGGCAGCATCGCTGCCGGCAGACACGATTTCCACGAAGCGCTGCGCATCGGCGAGCGGCTGAGGACCGAGCACCCGGACGTGCAGCGGTACCTGGGGCTGTTGGCCGACGCGCAGATCGAGTTGGGCAAGTACGACGAGGCGATCGTCTCGTTGCAGGCCATGGCGGACCTGCGGCCGGATTACGCCGCGCTCACCCGCATCGCTTACGTCCGTGAGATCACCGGCGACGTGCGCGGGGCGATGGAGATCATGGAAACCGCGCTGAGCGATAACACAAGCTCGCAGGAAAACACCGCATGGGGCCTGGCCGAGCTGGGCCGCCTGGCATTCGGCACATACCGCGAGCAGGCCGAGATCTACTACAACGAAGCCCGCAAGATCTACCCGGGCCACGCAGCCGCCACCGCGGGCCTGGCGAAATTGGAACTGTTCCGTGGTCATGAAGAAAAAGCTCGCGAGCTGGCGCAAAGCGTGGTGGACGCCTTGCCGCTGCCGGAGTACGTGGCGCTGCTCGGCGACATCGAAACAATGGCGGGGAACGCCGACAAGGCGGCCGTCTACTACAAGCTCGTGCAGGTAGGCTACGACCGCATCGCCGCCGCCGGCACCAACGTGGAGCTCGAACGCGCCAAGTTCCTGGCCGAACGCGGCCTGGACCTGAAAGCCAACCAGGAACGCGCCAAGGCCGTATACGCGGACCGGCCGACCATCTACGCCGCCGACGTGCTGGCATGGGCCGCGCACAAGAACGGCGACCGCGCCACCGCGCTGGAATATGCCGAAAAGGCGCTGGCGACCGGCTCGCAGGACGCCGCGATCCTCTTCCATGCCGGCATGATCTACAAAGACGCCGGCAAGACCACCGAGGCCATGCAGCTGTTCAAGCAAGCCGCGGCATCCAACCCCGATTTTTCCATACTGGAAGCGCCCGAGCTGAAAAAGGCGCTCGCAGAGTAAAAGCTATACAAATATAGTAAAATATTGTATAATAATAAAGATAACAAACCACCCCATGGGACACGAACACTTTGAAGACCACGACGGCGATTAGCCGTGCATCCTAGAACTGGCGCAAGAATCTCCGGTCTCCCTGGAAGAACAGGCGGATATCGGGGATTTGATGGCGGATCATGACCATGCGCTCCACGCCGAAGCCGAACGCGAAGCCCTGCCACTCATCGGGATCGATCCCGACGTTTTTCAGGACCTGGGGATGCACCATGCCGCAGCCCACGACCTCCAGCCAGCGGCCTTCGCGGCTCTTGGATTCGTCGCCGCGCCACCGCAGATCCATTTCCAAGCCCGGCTCGACGAACGGGAAGTACCCGGTACGCCAGCGGAAATCGACGTTGGGGTCGACCAGCTCGCGCACGGCCGTCTCCATGACGCCCTTCATGTTGGCCAGCGAGATGTCCTTGCCGATCATCAGGCCCTCGATCTGGTGGAACATGGGCGAGTGGGTGGCGTCCTCGTCTTTGCGGAACACCTTTCCCGAACAGATCATGCGGAACGGCGGCTTCTTCTCCAGCATGTAGCGGATCTGCATGGGGGAGGTGTGCGTCCGCAGCACGGTGCGATCCAGCGATGAAATCCAGAACGTGTCCTGGTTGTCGCGGGCCGGGTGCGTGGCCGGGATGTTGAGCATGTTGAAGTTCATCTCCTCGGTTTCGATCTCGGGGCCCGCCGCCACGTCGAAGCCCATGCGCCCGAACACCTCGTGGGCGCGGCGGATGTACTCGTGCAGCGGATGGTGGTGGCCGCGCTCTGCATGCGGCAGATCCAGCGTCACGTCCAGCGCGTCGGAGGATGCCAGGTTGCCGAGCTTGGCCGCGTTCAGCGACTGCTTGCGGGCATCCAGCTCGCCGGTGAGCGTGATTTTGACGACGTTGAACGTCTGGCCCAGCAGCTTGCGCTCCTCCGGCGACTTGGTGGTCATCTCTTTCATCGCCACCGTCAGCGCGCCGGCCTTGCGGCCGAAAATCTCATGCTCCAGCGCGTCCAGCGCCGCGGCGTCCGCGCACGCGCGGATGCGCTCGACGTAGGAGTCCCACGGTGAAGGAAGGGGGGCGACGGCCATACGTGAGAAGTGTACTGGCGAAGTCCTGCTATGCCAAAAGCAAACAGGAGGCAGGAGAAGCAGGGGAAACAAGGGATCGCCAAATCCCCTGACTCTCCCGTCTCCCCTGTTTCCCCTGAATCCCTACGAGTGGAGCGCGAGCTCCACGAGTAAAAACACCGCGAAGATCAGCAGGCCGATCCACCAGGTGAGAATCCCCAGCATCAGGAACCCGAATGTCAGCGCGGTGGCGCATGCGAGGAAAATCCCCTCCCGCAGCGAGATGGTGATCTTCTTGCCGGCATCCAGACCCTCCACCGACACCGTGGCCCAGAAGCCGTAACACAGCAACGTGCCGACGCTGGCGGTGGCCAGCAGCAGCGTGAGGAAGAAGAACGGCAGCGCGATGGTGGGGGCCGTGAGCGGGCTGACGCGGAACAAGATGACCAGCAAGGACGCCACCGACAGGATGGCCGCGATCGCGATGCGTAGGAGCAGCGGTTTCATCGGATGCCTTCTTTGGCGAGGAACTCACCCAGCGCGCGGAAATCCGCGTACAGGCTCTCGCGCAGGTTGCCGTTGTGCAGCGCCGCGGCGGGGTGATAGATGGGGAAAATCGTCAGCTGGTCATTGAGCTTGAACGCCTTCCCATGGGCCTGCGTGATGGTGCGGTTACTGACGAAGTGGGCCATGGAATGGCGGCCGAGCGTGCAGATGACGCGCGGTTTGATGATGGCGATTTCCATCTGCAGCCACGGCATGCACTGCTCTTTTTCCTCCGGCGTGGGATCGCGGTTCTCCGGCGGGCGGTACTTCACGACGTTGCTGATGTATACATCCTCGCGCTTGAGCCCGATGGTGCCCAAAAGCTCGTTGAGGAAATTGCCGGACGCGCCGACAAACGGGCGCTTCAGTTCGTCCTCTTTCTGGCCGGGCGCCTCGCCGATGAACATGATCTTGGCGTGCGGATTGCCCTCACCGAGCACCGGGTTGGCGTTCTTCGCCAGCTCGCAGCCTTTCCAGGCCGAAAGCTTCTCACGCAGCTGGTCCAGCGTCAGTTCCATGGGACGCAGTGTACCAGAGCTACTTCTTCTCCGGACCGGGGCCCCTGCTCACCGGCTTGTGATTCAGCAGATCGTTGATGGCGGCCTTGTTGTTGTACCGGCGGATGTCCTCCTCGTCCTCGATCTCCCCCACCAGTTCCTCCAGCACGTCCTCCAGCGTGACCAGGCCGACGGTCTTTAAGTCCTTCTTCACGATGGCCATGTGCGTGCGCTTGCGGCGCAGGAACAAGAGCAACTGGTCGGCACTCATGCCGATGTCCACATTCTGCAAATTGGTCATGATGGTCGTGACCGACGCGTTGTCCTTGCCTTCGGCAAGCGCGGTGAGGACGTTGCGGGTCATGACCACGCCCAGCACGTCGTCCAGATCCCTGCCCACCACAGGCAAGCGGGAATAGGTGTGTTTGAACACCAGTTCAGCCGCATCGCGGACGGTGGTTTTGTCGCTGAGAAACACCATGTTGTCCGAGGGGGTCATGACGTCGCCGGCCGTCTTGTCGTTGAGGACGAACGCGCGCTGCACGATGTGGCCTTCGTAGGCGTGGATGTGCCCGGCCATGCGGCCGATGCGGGTGAGGGCACGGATCTGATCCTCGGTGCCGACCACGCGGCGTCCGCTGCCCTTCATGCGGCCCACGAACCACTCCAGCAGGATGACGACCGGGTAGAGGATGTACACGAACGCCAGCAGGAACGGCGCCACGGTGCGGGCCACGCCAGGAGCGTAGTGGCGGCCCAGCGACTTGGGCACGATTTCGGAGAAGATGATGGTCGAGAACGTCAGCAGCGCGGTGATGGCGCCGATGATGTCGCTGCCGAACAGGTTGATGGCATGCTCGCCGACCAGGATGGGACCCAGCACGTTGACCAAGTTGCTGAAGATGACGATCACGATGACCGCGCGGGTCATGTGCCGGGAAAGCTTCTTCAGCGCGGCGGCGCCCCACAATTTGCGGATCACCAGTTCCTCGATTTCCGCGCGCGACACGCTGAGCATCGCCGCGTCCACCAGGGACATGGTGCCCGAGAGGAGAACGAAGCCGACGATGAGAAGCGATAGCTGGAGCATGGGAGCGTTCGCGGCCCCGCCGGTTTGAGCTGCTGGGCGGGCCGGCCTCGTACTCGGATATTCCTTTGTGTCAGACCCAAAAAGGAGGTGTCCGAAGGCTTGTCCGAACTGTACCGAAACCGTTGCAAGCCGTACAGGGTTGTTCTAGGATCCTTTGGCTCATAGATCGTACACCCCCGTGTGGGGCTCTAGCTCATCTGCCTAGCCCCGCTTGCGGGGCGTCGAACAAAAAGGCGCCAGCGCGATCCGCGAGCATCGTTACCAGTAACCCGCGTGGGGCTCTAGCTCATCTGGTAGAGCGCTTCCATGGCATGGAAGAGGTAAGGGGTTCGAGTCCCCTGAGCTCCACCACCACCAAAAAACAGGCAAAAATCGCATGCCGTGCCAGACTTCCGCCTCCTCTTCCACCAAGGAGAGTGGTCATTCTGCGGTATACGAAGCTTTCAGAGGTGACGGGTTCGATGACCGTCCCCTCAGGTCGCGACGGGTGACGGCAAGGGTGACGCCAGGGGTGACGGCACAGGTGACGCCGGCAGTTCGATGGATAATGCGTCATTGCAGAGATTGTCTTACCAACGAGAATACGATCGCCAACGGCGGCGATGGGGTCGCCAGCGATGGTAGCTTCTTCGGCTGTAACCTGAAACAGAGGACTCTGGCAGTTTCTGCACTACCCAGAGAAAAAACGCCCCATAAGCAAACCAGACCCACCAACCGTGCTGGATCACATAAACCACGGCAAACACCGCCATGGCAATCAAGGCGGACATCAGAATGAGCGTGAAGAACACCTTAGCTTGAGACTCTTCGGCAGGATCGGCACTTTTCTGCGTAGTAACTGCTCCGCTCGAAGTAAGCAGGCGCTTTCTTGTCATGGTCACCGCTGACACAGGCTCTCCGGGAGGAATCTGCGGTTGTGCGTTTGGGCTAAGGACATGGGTACGCACCAGGCGGAGAATCGCCGGTCCATCGAGCAACTCAATATTCAGCTTGCGGGCCAGTTCCTTTTCACCGGATGTCGCCTCGCAAGTCGCGAGAAAGATGCCACGAGAAACGCCGCAAACCTGCATGCTGCCGGCAAGCTCCCGAATCGGAGCCATGAAGTTATAGGAGGAGCGGTGTTTCCAGCACTTGCACTGGCCACACGCGATGAGTGTGCCGTCTGGCGAATACAGATCCAGATCAACTCCTCCGTCGCCGCCCTTGGGTCCTTTCTGCGTCACCATCACCTTCTCGTATCCAGCCTGCTCCAGCAGATACTTGCAGCAATACTCGAAATCCCTGTCGGACATCGCTGACAATGACTCGAGGGTGGTCAGCCGTTGAAGGTCCTCTTTGGCAAACATCGTATTATTCTATTATACAATATTCATGCATTTTTGACCAGTAAGCGTGGCACCAGATGACCGCCAGAAGGCACCCATCTGGGGTTGATCGATCCTTCGGGGAAGGGAAGAATCCCACCCTTCATTTCCTCCCCTCACCACGATGAGCACGGCCGTCTACGAGAAACTCCTGACCCACAAGCGCGAGCAAGCGGAACATCATTACACTCAGTACCTGCGTTACAAGGAGGAAGCCGACGACCTGGAAGACCAGCTGGACCGAGGAGTGACGCCCGACGTGGTGGTCGGCACCGCGATGACCGGCGAGCCGTACATGTCCAAACGGGAAAGAACCGAGGCGCGCATGCAAAAGGTGCTGGCCCTGTTCGAGCGGAAAAGCACTGGCAGCGGCATTGTCTTCGTTGAGGACGTGATGCGCGAATGCAAGATCACCAAGAACCCCGCCAAGGAGTGGATGAACGCGCGGATCGACATGGACCCGGACAACTGCCCTTGGGAGCGACTGGACGGGATCAAGACGATGTTCGTGCTGAAGAGATAATCTCGATGATGTGAATGCCCCATTCCGCGGCGAAGTGTTACACTAGTCGCATATGGAGCTTGCAGAGTTCGTAGAAAAGTCACTGCTCGGCATTACCACGGGAATAAGTAATGCACAGAAAAAGTTGGGGCAAACAGGGGGCGTTGGCCAAGTGAACCCACACGATATTATCGGTGCCTTGCAGGAAGATGTTGAATTTGACGTCGCTGTGACGGCCGCCCAGAGTGAAGCGGGGAAAGGCCAGGCTGGGGCTGGTATTCGAGTCATCGGCCTCGGTGTTCACGGTGAAATGAGTAGCGAGTCCAAAAACTCTGTGGCGACTAGGCTTCGGTTCAAGATCCCTGTCTATTATCCATAAACGGTATACCTGCATAAGCAATGCAAATTGCTAAAACAGCGCTGGTGTATTTTCTGCATCTAGTCGCATTGTTTGCGGGACTGGCCGCTATTAATGAAGGAATCAGACTCTGGCGAAAAGAACACGATGAATTCGTAGGGTTATGCGTCGCCATCTCAGGATTGCTCGCTCTTTCCTTTGCACTAGGCCTGATTTAACAAAGCACGCCCAGCTACAGCCCTCGAATATCCTGCTGCCCCCGCGCGAGGAAGGCACTGACGACTTCATCCGCGATCACCTTTGCCTCCGCGTTGCCAGTAGCGAAGATGATGTCCAGCAACTCACGTGCCTGCTTTACGAGCAGGCGGATGTCCCAGTCGCTCTTTACATCGCTTGTCACGATGAGCTGGAGGCAGCGTGCGCATTCCACTGGCCTCGTCTTCGCCATCGACGCTAGATGCTCTAACACGTGATAGTCGAACTCTATATCGGACCCAAGCTTCAGGGCATTCTCAAGGTTCTGCAGAGTCCAGTCGTCGTCGAATTTGCGAGATACAAACCAGTATCCGAAGGCGTCCATCTCGTGCACATGCTGGCTTCGGTCGGCTGCAGCTTTCGCTGCCGCCAGGCGCGATTCCCAGAATGCTACGGCGCGCTTGATCCATTCCTGGCTCGGCTTTTCCGTGTGACGGATAATGTCCCCCATAATGAGTATGAGTTGCCCGCGGAGCTTCGCGTCTGCGCGCTGCAGGAAAGCCGCAATCGTTCCGTCATCCCCGTCGAGCTTGAGGATGCCGCGCAGGTAGAGGTAAGAGAGATGAATGCACAGCGCCCTTTTCAAGTCGCCACGATCCGAGTCGGGTATGGTCTCGATGCGATCAGAACAGAGGCGGTACTCGGGGATGAGCATCGTCGCCGTCTTATTGTAGGGACCTCCGCTATAGAGTAAGTATGTGTTCCAAGCTCCGTCACGCAGGTTTTGCAGCGTGGGATCACTCGGGAATATTTGGGGCAGCATTCGCTCGACCCAATCGTGATCGGTGTAGTAGAGGGTCGGAAGCCACCTGCCATAGAGCGTGTGAATGAGCGGCGAGGTCTCTTGTTGCCGATCGAGATGGGCAGCCAAGACGGCCTCGGCCTCGGGTACATGCCGCATACCCCTTTCGATCGTCCCCCCTGGGCCCTCGATAATTTTCTTTTCGCGCAGGACCCATGAGATGTAGAAAATGACGGCCTCGATCGCGGAGCCGCGCACCGTATTTACCGCTTCGTCATACGGATTCATATTCTGCCTCGTCTCTTTCTCGGGCGCAGGGTCGGGATCCTGCGTAAAAGGCTGCAGGACTGCCCAGACCTCGCTACGGCAGGTGAGCGGTATACTGGCCGCCCCTTCCATGAGCCCACTGGAGACAAGTTCAACCACACTCCTTCGCGCCCCATTCCAATCGGGATCAAAATCAAATATGCGCCGTGCGTTGCGCCCCGGTATTTGGATAGGTTTCCCGAGGACCGCAGCGCACAGTTTCAGGACTCCTTCCCAAGGGAAGGGTCGCTTTGCCTTTATCGCCTCTCCAAATCCTCCGAGGACGTTACGAACATACGTAGGATCGGCCTCCGAAAACAGTGCCGCGTTGTCTGCAAAGCGCACAGGCTCCTCTGCAACCACACTTCTTAGGACGCCGCTAAGCCCATCAGGATCGGGTTCCTCCCACTCGCCTGTTGGCACCCAATCGCGAAGATATGCGACGATCTCCTCGACGCTCTTTGATTGGAGCTCGCTTTTTTCTATCGGACTGACGCTGCTGACCGATCGAGCGAATGCGCTCGGGTCTTCATCAACAGGTTCGCCGAGGTCTGTGACCAAGTCGTCGCATTCGCGTTGCAGCGGGGCGGGCAGAATACCTCTAAACGGCACGAGACGCCTCCAGCGCCAGCCGCGCACGACTCTATCCAACCTCTCCCGCTCTTGCTCAAGGTGTTCTAGACCCTTTAAATCGGGGCCAGCCTCGATTTTCCGAACGATCTCCTCCCTCTGCGCTGGAGACAAGAGATCGCCGTGTATTGCGGCGAGCTGGAAGTACTCCCGCTGTGTGGCGTCGTAGTCCCAGAGGTTTTCGTCGAGGAGCTTCTTTGCGACCAGTTCTGGCGGCGGATTCTCAAAGTCGCAGAGGAGTTGTATTGCGATCCGCTGAAAGATCGTCCAGCGCTTGGTGTCGAGGATTGCAATGACGCGCCCCATGGCCGACGCATCCTTTGCAATGATCTTGCCCGCCGTCTGATAAGCCGCCGTGATGAGACCGTTTGTGATCTCGTGGGAGTGGTACACGCCGTCGTATCCATCGATGGCATGCCGCCAACTCGAGCCGTCATCGAATTCCCTCTCTTCACCTTCCCCGTGCCGCGCTTCCACGGCGGTAGCGAGCAAATCGCAAAGGAGTTCAAGCACGGGCAATCCGCCGCTTTCAGCAAGGGGCGGGATGGCTTCCTCTAGGGCATGCTCGTATTCGTGCGTCTGGATGCGCGTTTTAGGTTTTCGCCAGTAATCTGGGGCACCTTCGTGGGGCTTGATCACGAGCAGGGCTGCTGCAAGCTCAAGAGCTTCTTTGGGATGGGCGGGCGCGAGATTTTTCGTGAGATCACCCAAGTCAAAGGGCAGGACAAACAAATTCGATGATGTTTCCAGGCACCGCGCGAACTTGGACGCGGTTTTCACGGCTAAGCGCGGCGGAAGCGCGACCGCGGTCTCCGCGAGATCGCAGAGCGCCATGATGTTTTCCGTATCCACGGACATAACGACTTCAAGCACTGCCTCTTGGCACTCGGGCAATGCCGCCATTCGCTTCAAGTATTTCAACTGGTGGCACCGGTAATGCGTTCCCGAGGGTGACGGGGCTGGAATCCGCTCGAAGAATCTTTCCTTGGCTAAGGGCTTGAGCCACTTGGGGCTTTGAAGTCGACCGAAGAAATACTCATACGCGGCCTCATTATTCGGCACACCCTCTTTGAGAATCTTCAGGTCTTCTGTAGTGGGCACATCTTTCGCAAGGAGCGCGTCCAGGACTGGATCGACTATCGAGTATTTTTTCTCAAATCGATCGAGGACGACCTCGTATATTTTCAGTAGCTGCTTCCAGTCCTCCTCCAAGGTTGAGTTCCGCGCCAGAGTCGGCCCGAGTCCGCGCATATGCGCACGCCCCGCAAAGCTGTGGTTCTTACGATTGAGACGGATCCAAGACCGAGCTTCCTCCGAGCCAACAGGTATATCGAGCGCTCTAAGAATGACTCGCACCTTGCCCTCCGCTGCCCCTTGTGAACTATCTGAAGCAGGGAGATCAACTAACGCCGCAAGCAGGCGGCTGAAGTAAATTCGTATATCCGCAATCTCTTTGTGATCCTCGAGTTCTGGGGCCTTGGTCAGTACAACGAGCATTCCTTTCAAACGATTTTCGAGTTCGCGCAAAAGGTGGGCTACTAGGTGCGCAGAGGTAGCAAGCCCCCTGGGATTCGACATCAATGCGCAGGCATCGTGAAAAAAATCGGCAGGTCCGTAGCCGAGCAGGAGTTGAATTTTTCCATGCAACCTCTCCTCGCGTGGTGAGTAGAAAACGAGTGTTCGTGGGTCTTTTGCTACCCGTTGTTGTTCCTCGCCAGGCATGGGTTCATATTCTACGCCCAAAAGAATCCCGTGTAAGCACCCTACCCCCTCGGGGATGACGGCGGTGACGACACTCGTTTGCCTATCGTCACTTCTAACGTCACCCATTTCGCGGCTTCCTGCTGAGGAAATCACGGACGGGTGACGGCGGTGACGGCAACTTGGGCCAGCTTCCGTACCCCCTATCAACTGGTAGGCAGCCACTCGGGTGACGGCTCGTCATTTTTCGCGCCGTCACCCACTTCTGGTCTTCCCGGAGCGGAAATCTGCGAGGGTGACGGCGGTGACGGCATGTCCGCTCTCGTCAGGGCCGCTCTCTCCGCCGCCCGCTCCTTCTCCCACTCACGGATAGACATGAAATCGTCTATCCCCTGGAGCGTCTCGCTGATCTCCGTTCTCATCTCGAATACAGCATTGGCTTCCCAGGTTCGAGTTGCCTCGTCGAGGTAGGCCACCGTTCGTGTTTCGTCCCCTCTGGCCCACCACTTTTACGTGCCCGGACCCATGCCTATCCGCGTGTGCCGCGCAGCGCCAATCGCTTCTGCACATCCACAACGCAGTAGGCAACCGCAGCCGCAAACAGAACCCACGCCCAATCCATCAGCGAAAGCGGGGCGCTCTCGAAGACAAACTGGAACGGCGGAGCGTAGACGAACAACAGCTGCAGTCCGATCATGATCGGCATGCCCGCCCACACCCACGTGTTGGTAAACAGGCCGACACTCAGGGCTGAATGCGTGAGTGAACGGCAGTGGAAGAGGTACGCCAGCTCGATGAAGATGAACACGGTGACCGCCGCGGTTCGCGCCGTCTCCACGCTGCTGCCGTGCAGCAAGAGCCATTCGAAGATACCGAACGCGCTGACAAGCATGACGAGCGCGACGAGGCCGATGCGGAAAACCAGATGACGGTCGATCAGCGGGGCGGATGGCGGGCGCGGCGGGCGCTGCATGATGTCGGACTCCTTGGGTTCGAACGCCAGCGCCAAGCCCAAGAACAGCGACGTCATCATATTGATCCACAAAATCTGCAGCGGGAGAATGGGCAGGCGAAGACCGGCCAAGATGCCCACCATGAGCACCATTCCCTCGCCCAGATTGGTGGGCAGTGCCCACACGATGAACTTTTTGATGTTATCGAATACCGTGCGGCCTTCTTCCACCGCCGCCCGGATACTGGCAAAGTTATCGTCGGCGAGTACCAGTGCAGCCGCTTCTTTGGCCACTTCTGTGCCGCCCTTGCCCATGGCCACGCCGATATCCGCCTGCTTGATCGCCGGCGCGTCATTCACGCCGTCACCGGTCATGGCCACCACATGACCCAGGCTCTGGAGCGCTTTGACCAAACGCAACTTCTGCTCCGGCATCACGCGGGCAAACACGGCATATTTCGCCGCGACATCCGCCAGCTTGGCGTCGTCCATTGCAGCCATCTCCACGCCGGTCACGGCCAGCAACTTGCCTTCGGCCTCCTTGCCGCGCAGGCCTATGCGTCCGCCAATGGCAGCTGCGGTCAGAGGATGATCGCCGGTGATCATGGCGACGCGGATACCCGCCGTGTGGCAGGCATGCACCGCTTCTATCGCCTCTGCCCTTGGCGGGTCGATCATCGCCTCCATGCCGAGAAACACCAATTGCGACAACTGCGCCGCATCCAGCTTGGCGCTCTTCGGCAGATCGTACCGTGCCGCACAGATAATCACGCGCATGCCTTCCGATGCCAAGCGTTCGCACAGCGAGCGAATGTGCGCGGCATCGATGGCAACGTCGTTCCCCGCGGCATCGATCATGGCCGTGCATCGCGGGAGCAGCGCCTCCAAAGAACCCTTGGCATACAGCACTGAACCGCTGCCGCCGCGATGCAGCGTGGCCATGTACTGGGTATCGGAATCGAACGGCAACACGCCGGCCTGCGGGAGAGACTTCAGCTCTTGCTGCTGGAATAAGCGTGCCTTTCCGGCAGCTACGAGCATGGCGATTTCGGTCGGATCGCCGGTCACCGCGCTGCCGTCTTCTTTGCCGCCGAGCGATGCATCGTTGCACAGCACGCCGCAACGCAGCGTCTCGGTAAGCGCCCTTCCGGCGGCACCGGGCCCCGGTGCCGGCGTGATGGCCCCGCTGCACGCGTACCCGTCGCCATCGATGCTGAACAGTTCTCCTCCGGACCAAACGCGCTTCACCGTCATCTGGTTGCGCGTGAGGGTGCCGGTTTTATCGCTGCAAATGACCGTCGTGCTGCCAAGCGTTTCCACCGCCGGCATGCGGCGAATGAGCGCGTTGCGGCGAGCCATGCGCGACACGCCGAAGGCAAGGGTGACCGTGACGACCGTGGGCAAGCCCTCGGGAATCATGGCGACCGACAGCGCCACGGCCGCCTTGATCATATCGGTCAGTTGCTGGCCCCGCAGAAGACCGACCACGAACGTGATAGATGACAACGACAGGATGAGAAACATCTGCCTGTGGCTGAACGCCTCCAGCTTCTTGGTGAGAGGCGTTGCGATCTCATCCGCATCGGCGATGAGCGATGAAATCGTCCCGAGCTCGGTCTGCATGCCGGTGGCCACGACCACCGCCTCCGCGGCGCCGCTGGTGACCAGCGTGCCGCAATAGACCATGTTATGACGATCGGCGAGTGTCGTCTCTTGGGAAACCGGAGTTATCCGCTTCTCCACGGGAACGGACTCCCCGGTAAGCGAGGATTCATCAATACGCAGTCCTTGCAGCTCCAACAGCTGGGCGTCTGCCGGGACTTTGTCACCCGCACGCAGCAGGAGAACGTCTCCCGGCACGATGTCCAATGACGACACAGACGTGTTGACGCCGCCACGGCGCACGAGCGCGGTTGTCGTCATCATCCCCTTTAAGGCGGCGATTGCGCTGCTGGCCTTCATGTCTTGGACGTAGCCCACCAACACGTTGATGGCGACCACAGCGAGAATGACGCCGGCATCGGTCCATTCGCGTATGCCGAGCTTGATGCAGCCGGCGGCAATGAGAACGTAGATCAGCGGCTGATTGATTTGCCCCCACGCACGCTCATACCAATACGTCGGCTTGCTGGAAGCGATGGCGTTGCGCCCGTACTGACGCAAGCGATCGGCCGCGGCCGCAGACGACAAACCCTGTTCCCTGTTGGTTCCGAGGGCCGATACGGTGTCTTGTGCCGGCTGCGCGTGCCAGGAAGTTGACGTGCGTGGAGAATGCATTGGCCGGCACTGTAGCAAAGCCGAGAAAAAAATGTGAGAATCCCTGCTCCATGCACTCCAAGCATGACGAATGGTTCGGCCGGCGACATGCCGTCATCGCCACGATGCACGGCAAGGAACGTGTCATCGGGCCGCTGCTGCACGAAGCGTTCGGCATGAGCGCGGAGGTATGCGCCGGTATAGATACCGACCGTTTCGGTACGTTTACAAGGGATGTCCGACGGCCGGGCACGCAAAGAGAAACGGCAAGGAAGAAAGCCCTGCTGGCGCTGCAACTGTCGCAGGCGGATATCGCGATTGCCAGCGAAGGGGCATTCAACCCCCATCCGGACGTTCCGTTCGTATGCGAGTCAGCCGAGGTTGTCCTCCTGCTCGACCGCAGGCACGGATTGGAAATCGCCGGATGGCACCATTCGCTGGACGTGCATACGCGACAAGAATGGGCGCACTCTGCGGACGAGGCGATCTCGATTGCGCAGGAATGGGATTTCCCAAGGCATGGGATCGTGGTGCGTGCGACGCCGGATTCGGCCCGCGGCATGCAAAAAGACATCGGATCGCTGGACGAGCTGGCACGCCACGCAAGACATTTGCTGCGTTGGCCATGGAGACGCAAGGTTTTTCTGGAAACGGACATGCGCGCCCATCGCAACCCCACGCGCATGCTGGCCATCGAGAAAGCGACGAAGGACCTCATACAGCGAATGTGCCGCGCCTGCGTGAAGTGCGGTACGCCGGGCTTCGGACTGGCCGAGACGCGGGCGGGCCTGCCGTGCAGGCAGTGCCGGATGCCAACACGGAATGTACGTGAGCGCATATCGCGCTGCGTACGCTGCGGGCACAACGAAACCGCAACTCCTCGTTCCGATGAGTTCGCGGAGCCCGGCGAGTGCCGATGGTGCAACCCCTAGGCTTGCGGCCAGCTGCCTCCCGTCCGCAGCGTCTTCGCCTTGTTCCACGCGTCGTTGCCCACGAACGTGACGTGACCTATTTTCCTGCCCGGCCGCGGGGACTTGCCGTACAGGTGCACGTGCGCGCCTTCTTGCTTGAGCAAAGGCAGGATGTCCGGCACTACACCGATCATGTTCAGCATCGCGGAGGGTGCCACCGTCTTCGTAGAACCAAGCGGCATGCCGCAGACGGCGCGGATGTGGTTTTCGAACTGGCTGCAGACCGCACCCTCGATGGTCCAGTGCCCCGAATTGTGAACGCGCGGTGCCATTTCGTTGGCAAGCAGCGTTCCGCCGGCCTCGAAGAATTCGATGCACAGCACCCCCACGTATCCAAAGTGTTCCATCAGCTTCGCCGCATAGCCTTCCGCATCGCTTTGGAGTGACGATGCCGCGGGCGCCAGACTTTGGCGCAGGATGCCGCTTTCGTGCACGTTCTCCGTAAGTGGATAGTGCGCCACGTTCCCTGCCGCGTCGCGTGCGGACACAATCGATAGTTCGCGTGAAAACGCCACGAATTGCTCGGCGATGAGAGGGACTTCACCGAGTTGCTGCCACACGCTTTCGGCATCGGCCATGGTGCGCACCACACGCTGACCTTTGCCGTCGTAGCCGCTGCGGCGGGTTTTCACGACGCACGGCATGCCCACCTCGCGGAGCGCCTTGGCGACATCGCCGGGACCATCGATGGCAGCAAAGCGCGGCGTGGGTATACCGAACCGCACGAATGCCTGCTTCTCGGCCAAGCGCTCCTGCGCAACTGCCAAGCAATCCGGCGAGGGATGCACCACGGTTTTCTTTGCCACTTCACGCACGCTGGCATGCGGAACGTTTTCAAATTCGTACGTGACCACATCGGCATCCGCCGCAAGCTTCTTCAGGGCAGAGGCGTCATAGAAAGCGGCGCGGATGTGTTCGCCAAGCGCGGCTGCCGGAGGATGCTCCGCCGGATCAAGAAAACGGAACTGGTGACCGAGCGGAATGCCGGCGAGCGCCAGCATCTGCGCCAACTGGCCGCCGCCGAGTATGCCGACGATCATGACTGCTTCGGGGTCGGATTGGTCAGCACGTCGTCGGTCTGCCGCTTGCGGAACTCGGCAAGGGCCTTGTGAATGGCGGGAACCTCGGGAGCCAGGATGGACGCGGCGAACAGCGCGGCGTTCTTGGCGCCGCTTTCACCGATGGCGAACGTGGCGACGGGAACGCCCGCCGGCATCTGCACGATGGACAAGAGCGAATCCATGCCGCTGAGCGCCTTGGATTGCACCGGCACGCCGAGCACCGGCAACTGCGTCTTGGAAGCGCACATGCCCGGCAAGTGCGCGGCACCACCGGCGCCGGCGATAATCACTCGCAACCCCCGGCCCTCGGCTTCGGCCGCGAACGAAAACAGCAAATCCGGCGTGCGATGCGCGGATACCACCTTGGTTTCGTGCGGCACACCCAGCTTCTCCAGCATCTCGGCGGCTTTGGACATGGTGGACCAATCCGACTGCGAGCCCATGATGATGGCGACAAGCGGCTTCGGCATGGACCGATTCTACATGCTTCTGTCCAAGCATGCACCGCTTTCTTCGTCTGATGGCGGAGCGGGAGGTCTCGCCGTGCAAACCGTACGATGCCCGGATCACTGTCGCTTGGCTGAACAGACAGCCAAGGATGTGATACTGTTGTCCGCGCATGCGAAGTAAAGGCGCACATCTGTGGCATACCGTCATTCTGTACGCCGAGAAGGTCCTGGCGAGCATCGTGATTCTTGGCGTGATCGTCTACGGAATCGGCAGCGTGCAAGCACTGGTGCAGATGGACTGGTCGCAAAGCGAAACGTTCTACCAATTCATTTACCGCGTACTGCTGCTCATCATCGGACTGGAGCTGGCACGCATGCTCGTGACCCACAGCATTTCAGCGGTGCTCGAACTCCTGTCGTTCGTCATCGCCCGCAAAATGCTCAAGCCCGACCTGACATCGGTGGACATCATTCTGAGCGTCCTTGCCTTCGTGGCGCTGGCAACGGCCCGCCATTACGTCCTGAAGCCAAGCAATGACAGCATGATGCGCAGTGAAAACGCACAAGAGTGATCCGAATCCCGCCATGCAGAGTGAGAACGGGTCTGCTGACGGTATGTAGTAAAAAGACTGCCGTGTTTTTGGTGGGCAACCCATGTCGCTTTTTGCTGATTCGGTGGCTTCCGGAAGCCAAACAATGTATTGACAATTTTAGTTAACATTGTAGACTGCTCCGCTGTGCAACCGCCAAAAGGCTTTTGCCCGCACAGGCAACGGCCCTTTCGCAACACCGGCTTCTCTTCAATTGTGTATTCAAATGACTGACATCCATACAGACTGAAATCGGCGGGCAGAACACGAGGCCGGCATCTTGCGCATGCATGCGTGCATGAGATGCCTGCCTCGCGACTGCTTACGCCAAAAAGGCGGTCGCCTGTCGGGTATTTCCAATGTGTTCCCGCGATCAACGCGGGGTCCCTAGTCTCAGCACCTCAGGGTGGGAGACGCACCACCCGTCGGAAGACGGGAGGGTACAATGGCGCGATCCACGCGCAGCACCGGCCAGCGCCCGGTGAGTCTGAACCTGGTCCGCTTGGAGGACCGACTGACCCCCCACCACGACAACGCGTTCACCCACGTGTTGCCGCAGAACGAGAACTACACGGGTGACCCGGTCCTGATCGACGCGGCCGCGGTGAGCCTCCCCAACGGGGGCCCCATCGCGTACACGAACGACGGGACCGGCCGAATCGCGCAAGGGTCGCTGCCCGGCAGCGCCCCGATGCTCCGCATCTTCGACGTGAACGGTACCCTGATCCGCGAGATCGAGGTGTACGCGGGCACGTTCAAGGGCGGGGTGCGTGTGGACGCCAAGGACGTGACCGGGGACGGGATCGACGACTTCCTGACCTCCCCCGGTGACGGCGGCGGCCCGCACGTGATCGCGATCGACGGCGCGAGCTACCAGACGATCCTCAGTACGTTCGGCATCGATGACCCGGATTTCCGGGGCGGCGCCTACGCCGCCTTCGGGAAGATGGGCAACCAGTTCGTGATCATCACGATCGCCGGCGAAGGGGGTGGCCCCCGCCTGACGATCAAGACCCTGGAAGGCCGCGTGCTCGTCAACATCTTCGTGTACGCGCCGAACCTCCGCGACGGGGGGACGGTGGACACGGAGGACGTGGACGGCGACGGCTTCGACGACCTGGTGACCGCCCCCGGCAAGGGCGGGAGCAGCCACATCAAGGTCATCCGGGGCAAGGTTCTGATCGAGACCGGCGGGACCGTGAGCAGCTTCGTGGAGTGGTTCGCCGAGAACCCCGCGGAGCGCGCCGGTGCGAACGCCGTGGTCGGCTTGCTGGGTGACCCCTGTGGTGCCCCGCTCGTCATCACGTCGTCGCGCCCCGGCAGCCTCGACCCGACGTGGTTCAAGGGGTGGAACCCCTTGAACGGTCAGCTGCTGTTCAGCGGGCAGATCCCCGGTTGGCCCAAGATGGGGGCCTTCGGTGCGATCCGTTCCGCGCGAACCGCGGCCGACCGGCCGAGCATCTTCATCTCCGCCTGGTTGGAGGGCGGCGACAAGGTGTTCGAGTACCAGCTCCCCGGCTACGACTTCCAACGGTACGACTGCGACCCCATCGCCGTCGTGCCCCCCGTTCCCCCGCCCCCGCCCCCGCCGACCGCCGACCTGTCCGTCCGCAAGACGGCCAACAAGGCGACCGCGCAGGTGGGCGAGTCCGTGACCTTCACCGTGTCCGTCACCAACGACGGGCCCAACACGGCGCAGGGGGTGTTCGTGAACGACCCGCTGGTCTCCGGGTTCAGCTTCCAGTCCGCAACCGCGTCGGCCGGCTCGTACAACGAGACGACCGGACGGTGGGACTTGGGAAGCCTGAACAACGGCGGCTCGGCGACGCTCACGATCACGGCGACGGTCAGCGCCACGGGCAACCTGACCAACACGGCGACCGCGTCGGCGAGTGTCGGTGACCCCGACCCCTCCGACAACACGGCCTCCGTGGCGGTGACCGGCACCCCCGTGCCGCCCCCGCCCCCGCCGCCGTTGTCGGCGGACCTGCACGTGACGAAGCAGGTGAACGACAACACGGTCACCGTCGGTGACACCATCGTGTACACCATCCAGGTGCGCAACGATGGTCCCGACAGCGCGACCAACGTGGTGATCACGGACAACCTGCCCTTCGGCTTCAGCTCCCAGTCGGTCCAGGCCTCGGTCGGCGCATACAACGCCGTCACCGGGATCTGGAACGTGGGGACGCTGGCCAACGGGCAGGTTGCGACGCTGACCATCACGGGGACGATCACGACGTCCGGGAACATCGTGAACACGGCGAGTGTTGCGTCCGCGGTCGGTGACCCCGACACGGCCGACAACACCGCCGCGGTGACGGTGACCGCGACGCCCGCGCCCCCGCCGCTGACGCAGCTCTCCGCGAACGGCCTCTTCTTCCTGGTTGACACCCCGGGAGACGACAAGCCGGTCATGGACGTTGCGGTCGGCATCGGGCCGGTCACCTTCCAGCGCCTCGTCGTGACGCTCGGGACGGGCCTGTGGACCAACGTGACGGACATCAAGCTGAAGATCCAGGGGGCTCTGCCCTCGGACCCGACGCTCGGTGCGACGTACACGGTGGACCCCACGGGCACCATCCTGACCATCGACGGGATCGCCTTCCCCATCACCACGCCGTCGGAGACCTTCCGACTGACGGCCGACGTGAACGGGGCGGCGGTGCCGCTGCAGGTGACGAGCGTACGCGCGTACGGGCACGCGTAACACACCACCAGAACCTCTACCAAAGAGAAGCCGGCGCGAAAGGGCCTTGCCAGACGGCGTGAGCCGTCTGGTCAGCCCCTCGTCCCTACCAAGGACGAGGGGCGCTTCTCTGTGGGCGATTATTCGACCGAGACACCCAGGTCCTCGGTGCCTTCGGAAACTTCCGGAATGAGGAAGCAGCTGTCATCGGCCTCCATGTAGGCTCCCAATTCGCGGAACTTCAGGTACTGGTAGATGGCCACCGCGGTTTCCTCGCGCGTCTGCAGGGCGCCGGGGTTGAACATGCCGCCGGAATCCGGATACAAGTCATATGCCTCGGCCACCGCCGCGCCGGGGGCAAACCAATCCTCGGGCTCCACGTCCTCCGCGCACACCGGCCAGCCGGCCGGCTCCAGACCGCAGGCGCGCATGAGCATGGCGGTGAATTCGGCGTGGTTCACGGTGTTGCCCGGTCGCACGGTGCCGTCGGGGTTGCCCTGGATGACGCCGTGAGCCATGGCGGCGCGGATGAGCGGCGCGTACCACTGGGATTCATCGATGTCCGGCGCGCCGCGCGAGGACATTTCCTCCTCGCTCAAGTTGCACGCGCGCAGCAGGAACTTGGCCGTCTGGGCGCGGTTCAGCGGTTCGTCGCCGTCGAACTCCCCGCTCGGCATGCCGGTGGCGATGTCGCGGCGGTACAACTCCACCGCGGCCTTGCCCTCCGGGCTGCACTGGTCCACGTCCGGATACGGGTTGTCGTAATCCCCGCACTCCTCCTCGTCCAGCACCGGCTCGTCGAACGACGCCACCGGCACCGGTGCGGCCTCGCCCGTGCACTCCTCCTCGAACGCGGAAGCCAGGCGGCGGAAATCCTGCGTTTCGGTGAGACTGGCGTTCTTCAGGCGGGCGAGCTTGGAGCGCATTTCTTTGCATGCATCGGCTTCGGCACGGAAATTGTTGCCACGGAAGCAGGTCTTGTAGAACGCAAGCTTCTCGTCATCGGAGTACTCGCCGTCGGCGTACTCCTTGTCCAGGACGTCGCTCATGCGGAAGCAGGCGTCATCCGTTTCCTTGTCGTCGGCGTCGCCGAGGCAGCGCTCCTTGAAGGCGGCTTTCGCGGCCTCGCAGCGTTCTTCGGTCACGTCTTTGGTGGTGCACACTTCATCGATCCGCTTGCGCAGCACCGGGCATACGTCGCCGGAATCCGGGATGTCCTCGGCATGCTCGCAGCTCAGGCGCACGCAGTCGTTGCGGTCCTGCGTCTTGGCGAGCGTGCCGCCTTTGGCGCGACAAGCCTTCGCCAAACGCTCGTTGTCTTCCATGCTGGGGCACGTCTGGCTGGGGTTGTCGCAGGCATTCTCGCCGCCGCACTCCCAGTCCACGACGAACGAGTTCAGGCCGCACTTGCCGGTCTCGCGGTTGCAGCGGCCCTTGCAGTCGTCGGTGGCGTACTTCAGCCAGGTGGAGGACGGCTTGCACGAGGAATCCCCGCCTTCGTCGCGGACGAGTCCGTCATGGCATTCCCACGTCGCCGTGCGGTAACCGGCCTCCTCGTCGCAGGTACCCTCGGTGCAGTTCAGGCGCCGGCAGACGCCGTCGTTCACGTACTCGGGGACGCCGCCTTTCGCCTTGCAGGCGAGGGCCTGCTTGTCGAGCTCGTAGTTGGACGGGCACGCCATGCCGCCGGTGCACTGCACCATGAAGCACGAACCGGTCTCGGTATATTCGTAATCCATGCCGGCCGCCTTGCACTTGGCGATGCGCTCGTTGTTCTGCGCCTCGGTCGGGCACTTGGACGCCTCGGTGCAGCGCACCACGTTGCAGACGCCGTTCCAGAACTTCTCGGGCGTCTTGCCGGCGGCGATGCAGCCCAACTTCTGCTCTTCCATCTCGTCGGCGCTCGGACACGTGAAGCCCGGCTCGATGCACTTGGCGCGCTTGCACTGCATCTCGTCGAGATACGTTTCGTACCGCATGTTGTTGGCCTCGCATTTGCGGATCTCGGTGTCCACGGACGGGCAGCCCCCCACGGGACTCTCGGCCAGGACGGACGACGCGGAAAGAACCACGGTCGCGGTCAGCGACGCGGCGAGCAGGAATCGGCGCATGACGAAAAAAGGGAAGTGATGGACACCATGATGCGAACACGGGCATGCAAAAGCAATTGCGGGGGGCCTCAATCCCCGATCCAATCGTCCGGAACGACTGGAAAAGCCCCGGAGCCTGTTGTACCCTTCGTCCGCTTCATTATGCGCCCGTAGCTCAGCTGGATAGAGCATCAGCTTGCGGAGCTGGGGGTCGTAGGTTCGAATCCTGCCGGGCGCACCATCTTGAAGTTCAAAGGCATCCTGTATCCCAGGGTGCCTTTTTTGCGCCCGTAGCTCAGCTGGCCAAGTCCCGCGGAGCGGGACGATCAAAAAAGAACGTCGCGAAGCATCAGCTTGCGGAGCTCAAGGGTCTGCAGGTTCGAATCCTGCCGGGCGCACCATTCTTTGTTTCCCACCCTTGGAAGGACTAAGGTTGGCTTCGCGCAGTGCAAAAACTCCCGTTTTGTGCTACAATAATGGGATGCTATGTCGCTAAACGACGCGTCTCCCACGGGCCACAGCCAGCTCGACGCGCTGCTGACGCTGATGCGCCAGCCGCTGCCGGGCGAAGCCGATGCGCGCAAAAAGACGTTCGAGGCCGTCCGCAAGGCCATGAGCGAACTGCAGTCGAATATCACGCAGCTGACGCCGGCGCAGGTAAAGCGCCTGCACGCCTGCATCTCGGAGTATGAATCCCGCACGAAAACGGTGCAGGACGAAATCCACGGCGATTTGAACCTGCTCCGCGATCAGGTGATCAAAACCCACGGCGCTCCCGCGGCCGCGCCGGCACCGGCAGCCACGCCCGGCGCCGCTCCGGCCGGCCAGCCGGCCATGACGCTGCAACAGTACGAGGACAGCATGTTTCCGAACCCCGCGCAGCGCACCGGCATCGGCTGGACGCTCCGGCATGTCGGCTACATGCTCCACCGCATCGGCTCGCTGTTCCGCCGCCGCACAGCCGGCGGCACGGGCCCTGCGGCCGTACCTCCGCCTCCGGTGCCCGAAACGGCCGCCACGACCGGCGGCACGGACATCGAAACGCTTCCGCTGGTGCGCGGCCAGCCGCAAAACCTGCTCACCACGTTTGCCAACCGCGGACTACTCCGCCTGGGCGACGCGCGATTGTCCATCGTCCGCGCCGGCACCGGCGTGAACGAGAAGTACTTCTTCGACATCGGCACCAAGCGCTACCAACTGGTCATCAACGACAACGCGTACGAAGGCGGCCCGCTGGCGGACACGGACGTCAGCCGAGAGTTGTTCGCCAACCAGGGCGGCATGTTCTCCAACACCGGCGTCCAGTTCCAGGACGGCAGCGTCGTGATCATCGGCGAGGGAAACCACCCCTTTGGAGGCCCCCGTGGCGGACGCACGTACATCCCGCGCAACGATTTCATCAACATGGTCCAGGAAGTCGTAAAACAGCAGGCGGCCGGCGCCACCACCGTCACCTTCAACAACGTCAGTGTCCGCTACACGGGCAGAATCCAGACCGGCCCCGGCGGCATGTCCGATCGCTCCACCCCCTTCCGCGGCCCGGTCGATCAGCCGGCGCGCGTCATCCCGAGCATCCGGTTCGTGGAAGTACCGAGATCCTGAAGAAACTCCGTGAGGAACGTGCGGCGGTGCTCCGGGCAGCAGCCGTGTTTGCGGATGGCGGCGTAGTGTTCGGATGTGCCGTAGCCTTTGTGATCCGCGAAACCGTACCCCGGCGCCGCGGCGTCCATGTCCGTCATCAGGCGGTCGCGCGTGACCTTGGCCACGATGGACGCGGCGGCGATGCACGGTTCGGACTGGTCGCCGCGCACGACGGAACTGTGCGGATGGTCGAACCAGAACGCGTCGCGGCCGTCCACGAGCAGGTACAGCTTGCCGGCCGTGGCGGCCACCTGCGCCACCGCTTGCTGCATGGCGATCTCGGTGCATGCCAAAATGCCGATGCTATCCACCTGCGCGGCGGACACCACGCCCACGCCGTACACGCAGTGCTTGGAGATCCACTGAAACGACGCCTCGCGCTGATCGGCCGTCATGCGCTTGCTGTCGTCGATGCGGATGTCTTTCGGGCGCTTGCGCTTCGGCAGCGCGCACGCGCACGCCACCACCGGACCGGCCAAGGCGCCGCGTCCGGCTTCGTCGATGCCGACGAGCACGGACTGCCCTTCCTTGTGCAATTCGACGACGGTCAAACCGGCCTGCATGCGCAAAGCCTAGCACGGCACGCCGCGGTCTAACGCTTCTTCTTTTTGCGCGTCAACCGCCGCCACGGCCACAAGAGCGTGTCGCGGCTGGGAACCAGCCAGCCTGGCGCACGCGATTGCTGCATGTATTCCTCGAACGTGACCCACGTGAAGAGCACCAGGGTGTACAACGTGCCTTCGCCGGTGACGCCGGTCGTCCAGACCAGGGAGCGCTGGACCCAGATGAGCAGCCAGAAGTATCCGGCGTACAGGCGGTACCGCGTGAACATCAGGAACAAGGCGGCGGTGTGCAGCCACCAGGAACCGGCCCACCACCACGACACGGCATCCGGATACGCGTCCACCAGGTTCATGACCCACTGTTTCAGCACCGGGTGGACGCTCATGATGTCCATCTGGAAGTGGTCGTACTGTCCCGGGAACGACGAGAGCCACTGGTCTCCCATGATCCACCGTTGCTCCTGGTACTTGAACCCGATGAGGATGAGCACGAACGTGAGCAGCGCCCACTTGCGCGGCGTCATGGAATCGCGGAAGAAGTAGAGCAAGCCCAGCCAGATGGCCACGCCGCTGAACACGATGAAGCCGAAACCGTGGAACGACGACAGCAGGATGTTGGTCTGCACGAAGAGCAGCACGACGCCCGCCCAGCGGACCTTCTTGTTGTAGATGAGCAACACGCCCACCGTGGCCTGACAGAAGATGACGATGCCGGCGAGAACGTCGGCGTAGGGCAGCATGAACCGCAGGAACGCGTCGTAGCCCTTCATGGTGAATCCGGCATCCAGCCAGTAGTTGATGTCGGTGGCGAGCGGCACGATGCGCGCGCCGAAGAAGCTGTCGGTGAGCTTGAAGTACGCCGCCGCCACGAAGAACAATCCCACGAACAACTGCGCGATCCTCGTCCAGAACGGATCGGGGACGAACGCGGGCCGGCGCTTGGGCGTGCGTGGCGTCATTCTTTATTGCGGAACCATTCGGCGTTCGGATCGAGCGGCATGTCGCAGGCGTTGTTCGGATCGAGGAAGAAGTTGCCTTTGTAGACCGGGCGCGCCCACACCACGGTCCAGCCGTCGGACATGGTCCGTCCGCACTGGATGGTGCGGGCCCACATGGCGCAGCTGAAATGGTTGTGCATCGGCGCGCTGAACACGGCGCCGGGACCGTACGTGCTCGCCGTCACGGACTGGGTTGCGGCGTTCTCATCGCTCGGATCGCCGGAGTACACCTCCACGCGGCACCAGCTGTCGGTGTACATCGCGCCCCACTGCGTGAACTTCATCAGGCCGAAATAGCCCGGCAGCATGAGACAGGACACGATGGCGAAAGCCACCGCGGCGAATGCCAGCGACCAAGGCCGAAACAGGCTCGGCATCCCGGGACGACGCTGAAAAAGCAACATCATGTGCGGGCCACAGTTTGCACCTCCCGCGCCCGTGCCGCTACTGCGCTCGGGAACGGATTGTGTCCTTGCAATACTCGCTATTCCACGTGCACCACGCCGCCCGCGGTGGGGTACAGGTGGTCGTGGAACTCCCAATCGCCGGGCTCATCGAACGTGAACGTCCAGCTCTCGCCGCTCAGCACGCCCTTCTGCGGGTCGAATGCGCCCTGGTCGTAGACCTGGTGGGTGGGATGGTCGTTGGACGCCGGCCACATGGGATCTTCGGAATCGTTGATCCACGTGACGGACTCGCCGGCGGCGATGGTCACCTCCTCGGGCGAGAACTCCTGGCCGTCGAACCGGATGACCGCGCCTTCCACCGACTCGATGGCGCCGGAGGTGGGCGTGGGGGGAGGCAGGATCTCGGACGGATTCGGTTCCGAAGAATCCATGCCGGAGAGCGGCACCGACTGCGACACCGAGAACAGGTTCGTCACCATCCGCCACAAGCCGCCGAAGAAATCGCCGATGCCGCGGAAGATGCGTACGAAGATATTTTCGGGCGGAGGCGGGTTCATGAGGGTGCCGTCGGGGTCGCAGAACTTGCGGTATTCCTCGGGGAACTGCGGACAATGCTTCACGCGCTTCTCTTTGAAATACACCGGACGCAGCATGGCGGCTCCGATATCGCTGTAGCAGGCCGTTCGCTGGCCGTCGAAATCGGCCAGCAGCGAACACGTGCGCATGGCGTCGACCTCCTGGTCGTAGTTGAGCAGGTTCTCGATCATGCCGGTGACGCAGTTCTTCCGCTCATCGGCCGGGAAGGTCTCGCACATCTCCACGCCGCGCTCCACCACCTTGGCTTCGTCGAACAAGGCATCGCCCAGGATGATCTTCTGCCAGCCTAAATTGCCCACCAGCTGGCCGATGCCGCGGGTGCAGGCGGGCCGCGTGGACGGATCGGCGGCCAGGCATTCGGCCGCAGCCTTGGCCACGTCGTGATCGTGCATGCGGAGCAGGTACGACGCGTGGTTGTAGTAGCACTCCCACTGGTACTCCAGGCCCAGCCTGCTGCACGGAAGCAGCGGGTCTTTGGCGTCGAACACGCCGTCGCGCTGTTCGTTGCGCAGGAAGGAATTGATGTTCTCCATGAACATCCCCTGCCAGCAGGCCTGCCGCTTGAAGTCCGTGGTCGGCAGCTCGTCGCACCGGGCGATGACGTCGTCCAAATCGTAGGCGTACGACATCATGAAGCCGTGACCCACGCCGTGGTAGCAAAAGAAACGCTGATCGGGCGGCGCGGATTCGCACACGCTCTGGGCGGCGTCCACCGGAGAATCGGAGTTGGCCAACACGATCTCGAAGAAGCCGTGCTGGCAGCCATAGTAATAATCGCGCGGGCAGCGCATGAACGTCTCGCCGGAATACCCGTAGTCCTTGGCCAGCTGGCGTCCGATGACGTGGGCCAGCTCGTGGCCGTCGGAGAAGATGCCGAAGTCCGCGTGCACGGTCATCATGTCGTCCAGTACCGTCACCGCCAGCACCGGGCCGCCGATGGTGGTGGCCGCCCGCAGAATCGATTCGGCGCAGCGGTATCCGGGGGCGCACAGCGTGGCGTAACAGTCGGTCCGGCCTCCCGGCGTGTCGCTGTTCGTGCACGCCTCCACGCCCAAACGCACCTGTTCCATGTCGATTTCCTCCTCTTGGGCATGCGCCGGAACCGCAGTGAACGCTGCGCAGGAAGCTGCCAGAAGGATTCCGAACAGGAAGCGACGGTGGATCATGGGGTCGGATTGTAGCACTGATGGACCTCGGCCTATACTGCCTTCATATTCTACCGCTTCCCCGCCTTATGAAACTCTTCCTGGATACCGCCAACGTCGATCAGGTCGCCGAAATCGCCGCCTGGGGCGTCTTGGACGGCGTGACCACCAACCCGAGCCTGGTCGCCAAGGAAGGGAAGGACTTCAAGACGGTGGTGCTGGCCATGTGCAAGCACGTCGATTGCGTCAGCGCCCAGGTGACGGCCAAGGACTTCGAGGGCATGAAGAAGCAGGGTGAGGAGTACGCAGGCTGGCACAAGAACATCTACGTGAAAGTGCCGATGACCGTGGAAGGCCTGAAGGCGGTGAAGTATTTTTCGTCCAAGGGCATCCGCACGAACGTGACGCTGGTGTTCTCGTCCGCCCAGGCCGTGCTGGCCGCCAAGGCCGGCGCCACCATCATCAGCCCGTTCATCGGCCGCCTGGACGACATCGGCGAGAACGGCATGACGCTCATCGCCGAGATCATGCAGATCTGGCGCCAGTACAACTTCCCGACCGAAGTGCTGGTGGCCTCCACCCGCCACCCGCGCCACATTTTGGACGCGGCGATCCTGGGCGCGCACATCTGCACGCTGCCGTACGACGTGTTCACCAAGCTGCCCAAGCACGCCCTCACCGACTCCGGTCTGAAGAAGTTCCAGGAGGACTGGGAGAAGGTGCAGGCCGCAGCCAAGAAAAAATAGATTCCATCCACTCCCCCTTCGCGCGATGCACATCGGATTGATCGGACTCGGCACCATGGGCGCCAACCTGGCCCGCAACGCGGCCCACAACGGCGCGACCGTGGCGGTGTACAACCGCACGACGGAAAAGACCGACGCGTTCATGGCCGCGCACAAGAGCGAGGGCAAGTTCGTGGCGTGCAAGACGCTGAAAGACATGCAGAAGGCGCTCCCCGCCCCGCGCATGATCGTGCTGATGGTAAAGGCGGGCCAGCCGGTGGACGACATGATCGCCGAGCTGCTCCCGGTGCTGTCCAAGGGCGACATCATCATCGACGCCGGCAACAGCCTGTTCACCGACACGAACCGCCGCGAGAAGGAACTGGCCGAGAAAGGCATGCACTTCGTGGGCATGGGCGTGTCCGGCGGCGAGGAAGGTGCGCTGAAGGGCCCGAGCATGATGCCCGGCGGCAGCGAGGAATCCTGGCAGGCGCTGAAGCCGCTGGTGGAAAAGATGGCCGCCAACGACGGCGACGGCGGCAAGTGCGTGGCTCACATCGGACCCGGCGGCGCGGGACACTTCGTGAAGATGGTCCACAACGGCATCGAGTACGGCATCATGCAGATCATCGCCGAATGCTACGACGTGCTGCGGAGCATCGGCGGTTACGACCACGAGCAGCTGGCCGAGACGTTCGAATCCTGGAACATGCTGCCCGAGCTGCAGTCGTTCCTGCTGGAGATCACCGGCAGGATTTTCCACGTGAAGGACGCCGAAGCGGGCAAGTACGTCATCGACGTCATCAAGGACGCGGCCGGCCAGAAAGGAACGGGAAAATGGACCACTGAGACCGCCATGAACTACGGCGTGGCCATCCCCACCATCAACGCCGCGGTGGACGCCCGCATCTTGTCTGGCGCCGCCGATCTGCGCAAAGAGCACGCCAAGTTCCCGTTCAGCATCGACATCCACGACCCGCTGCCCCGCCCGCAGAAGCTGCGCGCGCTGGTGGCTGCGACCATGGAGCTGTCCGTGATCTGCGCGTACCTGCAGGGCTTCGAGCTGATGAAGACCGCCGACAAGGCCGAGAAGTGGAACTTGAACCTGTCCGAGATCGCCCGCATCTGGAAGGGCGGCTGCATCATCCGGTCCACGTTCCTCAAGACCCTGGAGCAGGCCTACTCCACCGACAAGAACGCGTCGCAGGCCGGATGGGAAGCCATCCAGGCGCGCTTCGCCGGCGAACGCCAGCTGGACTGGCGCCAGGTGGTGGAGATCGGCGTCAGCCGCGGCGTGCCCATGCCGGCCGTCAGCATGTCGCTGGCCTACTACGACACGCTCATCCGCAAGCGCTTGCCGCAGCACCTGGTCCAGGCGCAGCGCGACTTCTTCGGCGCGCACACCTACGAACGCACCGACAAGAGCGGCACGTTCCACACGAAGTGGGAGTAAATCCCGCCCACGGTCCCTCCGGACTCCGGGGCTCCTTGGACTCCACGACTCCGTTCAGCCTCCTTCCGTCGCGACCTCTTCACGGCGCTGCTCCTCGGTGGCTTTGCGTTCCTGCTCGCCCTGCTTGGCCATCTGACCGGCGTCGGGCCGGATTTCGGCGGCGGACTGTTTGGCCTGCGCCAATTCCTGCTCACGGGTCTTGGTGCCGGACTTGGAGATTTTCTGCTCCTGCTTGCTCTGCTTGTCCTTCTTGTCCTGGTCGCCCTTCAAACCCTCCAGCTGCTGCCGCAGCGACTGCAGCTTGGCCGAGTTGTCGATTTTCACCACCTGCTGCGCCAGCAGCGCCTTGCCCTCGCTGCGCAGTTTGTCCTGCGCACCCTTTTGCTTGCGGTTCGCCCCGGCCTCCATTCCACGCTGGGAGGAGAGGCTTAACTCGAATTCGTCGTCGGAGGAATACATTGGACGTCACTCTAGCACAAA
>CAYSWB010000013.1:0-19122 GCA_964434575.1 uncultured Candidatus Peribacteria bacterium
TGGCGCGGGTGATGGCCTGGCGAATCCACCAGGTGGCGTAGGTCGAGAACTTGAAACCGCGCTCGGGGTCGAACTTCTCCACCGCGCGGAACAGACCGATGTTGCCTTCCTGGATGAGGTCGAGGAACGACAATCCGCGGCCGATGTACTTCTTGGCGATGGACACCACGAGACGCAGGTTGGCCTCGGCCAGCTGCTGCTTGGCGGACGCGTCGCCCTTGCGGATGCGACGGGCCAACTCGACTTCCTTGCGCGCGTCGATGAGCGGCACGCGGCCGATCTCGGACAGGTACATGCGCACGGAGTCGTTGGAGATTTCGAGCAGGTCGACCTCGCGCTCCTTGCGGCGCTTCTTCTCTGCGGCGCTCTGCTTGTCGTCCTTGATGCGGATGCCGGCGGTGGCCACGACTTCCAGGGATTCGTCGTCGCTGTCGGCGGCGGTGATCGCTCCGCCGGTGCCCTCGGCGTCGGTGGTCGGGGCGGCCTCGCCCTTCTGCTTGCGCTGCCAGATGAGCGTGTCCTTCACGTCGATGACGTCGATACCGAGATCCATGAACAACGTGTACACGGAGTCGAGAAGATCGACGTTTTCTTCGGCATTCGGAACGGCGCGAAGCACCTCCTGGTGCGTCACGTAGCGCTGTTCGCGGCCTTTCTTCACCAAGTGCTTTACCTCTTCAGGAAAAGCCTTCATGTCGTTGTCACTCGGTTGGTGGATGAAACTTCGGGGGTGTGAGGCCATAGTACGGGGTCAGAGAATAGAGGCAGAACTTGCGGGAGGCAAGCCGAGAACCGGAAGTCGGCCATGTGGAAAATCCCACACCCCGCCAACCCTCCGGGTTCTCTGACTGCCCAAGCGGGTTTTTCTTACCTGCAAGCGCTTTTTTGGCCGCGCGATCGGCATGCTAGAGTGACGGCCGTGATGGAATCCATCGACGCCGTTATCACCTGGGTCGACGGCGGCCGCATCGGCCACCGGGTTTCTCGCTGGTTGCGCCGGCGCTCGCTCCGCTCCGCATGCGCCGACTCCGACATGCGCCGGCGGTATGCGGATCATGAGGAGCTGCGGTACGCGCTGCGGTCACTGCGCGCCAACGCGCCGTGGGTCCGCACCGTGTTCCTCGTGACCGACGGCTCACGCCCGGCATGGCTGAAGGAAGGCCCGGGATTGCGCGTCGTCACCCACCGCGAGATCTTCGCGAACGCGAAGGATCTGCCCACCTTCAACTCCAGGGCGATCGAACTGCGTCTGCATGGCATCGAAGGATTGTCGGAACAATTCTTGTACTTCAACGACGACACCTTCCTTGGCACGCCGCTCGTGCAAGGCGACTTCTTCCGCGACGGCAAGATCATGACCCTGTTTTCGGAACACGATCTTCCGCAAGGCGCCCCGGCACCCGCCGACGGGGCATTCGCCTGCGGCCTGAAAAACGCGGGGGCACTCCTGGACGCGCGCTTCGGCAAAGCCGGACGCCGCCAGCTCCAGCATCACGCGCGACCGATGCTCAGGTCGGTCTTCCTGGAATTCGCTCGCGACTTTCCCGAGGCCTTCGCGCACACGTCCTCGAATGCCTTCCGCTCCCGGAACGACGTGTCGTTCGCGGCATGCATCCACCCGTATTACGCCTGGCATACCGGACGGGCGTTCGAAAGTCCGCTCACGTTTTCCGCGCTGTGCCTGGGCGACGACGAAGGCAAGAACATCGAAGGACTCCGATGGCTCGCGGGCAATCGTCGCGACCTGTTCTGCATCAACGACGACACGACGAAACCGTGCCGTGAAACATGGAGCGCGATGCGCGAAGTCCTGGGAACGATGTTCGCCGAACCGTCTCCGTTCGAACGCTGATCACTTCGCCATCTGCGCCAGCTTGAGGACCTGCTGGTACTTGGTGAGCAGGCGTACCTCCTCGTCGGCGCGGCCGGCTTTTCGAGCCTCCTTCAGTTCGGCGACGATCTCGTTTTGCTTGCGCACCATCAGCTCGCGGTTGGACTCCGCACATTGTTTGCGCAGCGTCCTCGTGGCGAGGGTATCGGCCTGCAGGCCGAACGTCTCTTCGCAGTACAACGCCAAAACGCCGACCTTCTCTTTCAGCACCGGGTCCGCTCCGGCGGACTCCAGAATCTGATCCAACGGCACGTCCTCGGCCTTCGCCAGCACGGTGCGGATCTTCTCCCAAGCCTGGTCCTCGGACGGGATCAACTCGCCCAGGATCGTGCGGACGCGCGGATGGATGATGGCGATGCCGATGCAGAGCTCGAACCGGCTGAATGAACCGGTGTCGATGAGCTCCTTCGTGTTCTTTCTGGCCAGGTCGCCGGACAGGAAATTCTTGAAGTCCCGCTCGGCCTCGCCCATGGTGATCGACAAGGGTCCGCCGATTTTCTCCAGGTATGCGCGCTGTTGCGCGGCGTCTGGCAACGAGGCGATGAGCGCGAACATCTTGTGGCGGATGCGCTCCTTGCCGGCGGGTTGCGCGGCGTCGGGCATGGCGATGAGCTGGCTGAGCATGCCGTCCAGGAACGGCACGGTCTTGGTGGTGACGATGTCGTGGAACAAGGCCGGATTCTCCTGCACCAATTCATCGGGATCCTTGGCCGGGATGGTGATGGACAACACGGCGACGTTTTCTTTCACCAGCAGCTGGAAGGCGCGGTCCGCGGCCTTCTGTCCGGCCTGGTCCTGATCCAGGCACAGGATAACTTTGTCGGCGTAGCGCTTGATGAGCTTCACGTGATCCTCGGTCAGCGCGGTGCCGGAAACGGCGACGGCATTTTTCACGCCGGCCTTGTGCGCGGCGACCACGTCGAAGTACCCCTCCACCAGCAGCATGCTCTTGGATTGCCTGATGGCCTCGCGCGCCTGGTGCAAGCCGTACAAAACGGTCGACTTGTGGTACAGCGGACCATCGGGGCTGTTGACGTATTTCGCGTCGGCATCCCCCATCGCACGCCCGCCGAAACCGATGACGCGGCCCTGCGCATCACCGATCGGGAACATGATGCGCTGACGGAAGCGGTCGTAGATGCGCTCCTCGGACAACTCCTTCTGCACGCCGAGTCCCGCACCCACGATCTCCGAACGGCTGAATCCCGCCTTGAGCAGATGGTCATAGGTTTCGGAGAATGAATCCGGCGCATATCCGATGCCGAACGTCTGCATGAGTTCTTCGGTGACGCCGCGCTTCTTCACGTACTCGGCAGCCGCCGGGGTGGAACGCAGCCGGGCTTGAAAGAACTCGACTGCCTTGTCCAAACAATCGCGCATGCGTTCCTTGGCGTCTTTTTCGACCTTGGCGTTGGGGCGCTCGCGGTCCTTGGGCAACTCCACCCCCGTCTTCTCCGCAAGCAGCTTGAGGGCCGTCGGAAAATCGACGTTCTCGATGCGCTGGAAGAACGAAAAAATGTCGCCGCCGGATTGGCAGGCGAAGCAGTACGCGATCCCTTTGTCCGGCGAGACCAGCAGGCTGGGCTTTTTATCGTTGTGGAACGGGCACAGACAGACGTAGTTGCGCCCCTTCTTCTGCAACTGACAATACTGGGCGACCAGTTGTTCGATCGGGAGCCGTGCGCGGATGTCCTCTTTGGCGTCCATGGGAGGGTGAGTATATACCTCGGCGCCCTAAGAGAACATTCTCACGATCTCGCGGGGCAAACGGTTTAAGATCCTGCCTTGCTTGAGCATGCCCCGGCCCAGCAGCATCGGGCGTCCGGCCGGATGATCCATGCTCAGCAGCAAGTCGCCGTGACCCGGATCCTCGACTATGAGGTCCCTGCCGGCGAGTACCTGCTTTCGCTGGTCCGGCGTGAGGTGCATGACATGCTGGCGAGCCCTATTTCCACGCAAAGTTGCCATCTCATGCGACAGCCGTGCCAAGCCGTGTTCGGTCTGCTTTCCAAACGGCAGGCCGGCCATGTATTTGGGTGCCGGAATGAAGAAATCGAGCGCTTCTTGGGTGATGACGTGTAAGTTTTCTTTGCTGGCAAACAATTGCTCGTTTTCCTCTACCATAAGGGCTCCGTACCATTCATCGATTCGCTGAACCCACTCCTTACGGCGAGCTTTTGGCAAGACGTCGAGCTTGGGAAACTGTCCCTCGATGCGTTCCGGATGCCTGGTGGGAGCGCGCTTCTCCAATACGGCCGCAAAGAAGCCTTCGGTATCGTACGTCTGCGGCCATAAACGGAAGGCTGGGAAGGGCTGCTTGGTCTGAATCCACTCTTGCACGCGGGCGGATTCCTCAAGCGCCTTGGACAGATCCATCCCCAGTTCTTTCGTGGGGTCGATGATCGTCAGTTGATCACCAAATTTATTCATGATGGAGCCCAAGACGGTCTCATTTTCTTCGGGTGTAAGGGTGCAAGTGGAGTACACGATCCGGCCGCCGACTTTCGTCGCATGGATCGCCGCCTCCAAGAGTTCTTGCTGCAGGCGGGACATCTTGCCGATGTTGTCGTCCGAGCAGTACATCAGCGCATCCGAATCCTTGCGCGCGGTTCCTTGGGCGGTGCACGGCGCATCGCAAAGCACGCGGTCGAACCTCTCGGTCATATTGCGCGCAAACCACTGGCCCACCTTCTTGGTGACCACGATGTTGATCACGCCGGCCCGCTGAATGTTGGAGGCAAGCGCCCACATGCGTTTCTCCTGAACGTCGTTGGCGACGACCACCCCCTTGTTTTGCAAACGCGCGGCGATTTGGGTCGTCTTGCTGCCGGGCGCGGAGCTCATATCCAGGATCGCCTCGCCGGGCTGGGGATCCAACAGGGCGACGGGGAGCATGCTGGCGGCCTCCTGCATGTAGGTATGTCCAAGAACGTGAAGCAGGTCCTTGCCGAGTGCCTCTTCGCGGTCCTCGCGGTCGACGTAGAACGCCTCCGGGCACCACGTGACGGGTTGCAACTTCCACTGACGCGCTTCGGCCCAGGTTTTGAACTCCCCCACCGTCGATTTCAACGTATTAACACGCTTTGATTTTCGCAACGGCAACTCGCTCATGCGCTTGAGTTCGGCCACGTCCGTGACGGGCGCGTATCGGTCGAAGGGATGTTCTTTCGGCACGGTCGGAGCATGATCGAAGAGCGTGGCGAAAGCAATGTTGTCGCTTGGGAAGTCGCATCCCGGCTTCCGGCCGGGAAAGAAATTGCCACGCCCGCCGTGATGACGATACTGATGATCATGAATACTCCGACATTCGAACACATGGAAGAAGTGGCGGAGGATGAAATTGCCCAAGTAAGCGCCGCTGAGTGGGATATCGACCCGAGGATGATGGGGAACGTGGTCGCGGGCGTCATTGCGGGCCGTCTGCAGAACGAAGGCCTGCGCTTGCACGGTGACGCCGAGGAGCTCGGCGTCGAGTGCACTGTCCGCGCGGCCGTGCTCCTGGCCCTGCAACGCAGGGCGCATTTGAGCCTGATGGAAGCCGGACCTTGCATCGATGGCGTGATCCGCTACCTAAGCGAACCTCCATTCAACCAACCAGACCCGCCGTATGAGTCCCGAAACGCCGCCTGACGATCTGCCAGTAACCGCCGAAGAGGCGGCGGAAGATTCCTATGACACCGTCATTTCGATGATGGATACCCTGCGTGCCTACCTGGAGGAGCACCGCGGTGAAGATACGGTGCTCTCGGAAGCCCATGAAGCGATGATGGACCATGATGAGGCCTACCACCCCAACGGCTTTGAGCTTGGGGAGCGGGGCTTGGCGTCGTTGGGTTTCTTACGGGTTGCAACACTGCTCGATGGCCACCCTACGGCATCCATATTGCTCAACAGGCTATTTGCCGCAGAAGAAAGGGCTCGATCGCGTGCAATTGCATTGCTTCGTCAAATATATAAAGATTATTTGTAATGATTTAGCCCTTATTAAAGAGAAAATACATGATCTCTTTTTGTATACATATATGATGGTTGCTTTTTGGTAATTTCGGTGTGGAAAAGTATGCTAGACTTGCCGTCGTGCATGCAAAGAACACCAGCGGCACCTCGATGGATGCGGCCGAAGAAATGCTGCGCGTGATCGAGCGGCTCCAGTCCTCGGCGGCACGCACCAAGCTTCCGCCGCATAATTTGGCCGTCGACTTCCCACAAAAAAGCCCGCTGGGTCAACGCGCATTCAAGCTCACGCAACGGACCGGAGCAGAGTCGCTGGGCGTGATGTGCGAAGGACCCGATGTTCTTGCCCGGGTGCGCGAGATGGCTGCAAGCACCCCCGACAAACTCAGGAATGTTGGGATCGTGCTATTGAACTACATGATGCACGATATTCGGGCAGAAGAACGTGACCTCTTCATCGCCGAGATGCGCGCAGAGTGTCCTGATGCGCTCTTTCTCGTTGCCGACTACACCATGCGAGAAATGCCCTCGAATGAAGCGGAGTTGCTGTTTACAGCCAACATGGAGCACCAAAGGAAGTCGGGCATGACTCCGGGGCACTTCCTGGAGCATCACCGCCAAACGACCTACGCCGATCTTGTGGCGATGATGCGTTACGGATTCTCCAGTGTCCGGGGCCACCGGCTGCCGGCCGCAAGAGCCCTGGTCGCGGGCGCCCCGCCCGTGTTCTGGACGCCGGATTTGGAGGCCGATTGGACGGATGAAGCACAGATTGCCGACGACTCGTTATTGCCGATGCCGACCGTCGTGGTCTACCGCGGCTGTCCGTCCGCGGTCGGCATCAGTTCATGAAACAATCATGGTCAAAGAGAACCACATGTTCAGGCCTGGCGACCCGGATGAACGCCGTGATGAAGCTATGGAATCCGTCTACCGCGAGGGCCGTCATATGCAGGCATACCTCAGAATGCAGGAGTTGTACCGCAAGAGAATGGGCTCCGTACGACGCCGTGAAGGGGCCGTGCACGCTCTGGACTTCGGCACTGGCGAGGATGGAGTGGCGCGCGGCATCCTGGACACCTACGTCGAGCCGGGCGACACGGTGAGTCTGTACGACCCCGCGGCGAAAATCGCCCCTCCTCGCAAGCACGAGCGCGTCGTAGGGCGGGAAGAAGTGTTCGGCCCCATGCCGGCCGGCGTGAACGTCGTCAGCATCGCGTTCGTACTGAGCCTGCTGGAACCACACGAAGCGCGGAACACACTGAGGGCTCTTCGGGAGGCTCATCCGGATGCCGAGTTCATCATCGTGGATTATCTGCTGAAAGGAAGACTGGACTTGGCGGAACTCCTTGTGGCGAAAGAGGAAGTGAAATGGCGCCGCAGCATCGGCGACGCCGAGTTCGTGCGGACGCGAACGCGGTTCGACGTCGGCGAACTGTGCAACATGCTGGGGGATTCCGGTATGCCGGTGTGCGAGTCGGACGTGCAGCCGCTGGACGATAAGAGCATGCGGGGGGCGGTCGTTGTTGGGCGTGCCAATGAGTTTTTCGTGGCGTATTAACACGTAGTGACTAGGAATCTTTTGACAAGTATTCCGCACCATTTATCGTGCGGAATCATATGGTCAACTCCGCCGGACCCGCCCCGGTCCCCTTCTCTCCCGAGACATCTTCCAGCCGGCGTCTCTGGGAAGTCTTCCGCGACGTAAGCTCCATCCCGCGTTTGTCGGGCAACGAAGCCGGAGTCCGATCGTACATCGCCGCGTGGGCGAAGCGGTTTGCGGAATCCCGGGTGACCGAGGATGAACACGGCAACATTTCAGTGCGCATTCCCGGCAAAGGACCTCGCAAGGATGCGCCGGAATTCCTGCTCCAGGCGCACATGGACATGGTGGGCATCAAAGAACCCGACAAAGCCCATGACTTCGGCAAAGACGGTATTGCGCTGCTAACGGATGGCGAAGAGGTGTTTGCCGACGGCACGACGCTCGGCGCCGACAACGGCTTGGGCGTGGCCGGATCGGTCTCATTTGTCGAGGAGCTGGATGCCGAGGGTAATCACGGACCGATCACCATCCTCCTGACCGCGCGGGAAGAGACCGACAACCAGCCGGCGCTGAACTTCGACCCGAAGGTCCACGGCATCGAAAAAGGAATCCCCTACTTGGTCAGCCTGGACGGCAACACCGAAGGTCATGTGGGTATTTACTGCGCGGGATACCAGGACATCCACGGATCCATGACGCTGTGGGAGGACGAGGAATTTTCCTACGCCGGCGGCCAAACATACCGCCTGGACGTGAATGGTAAGAATCATCCCGGCGGACACTCGGGGCTAACGGCCCACCTGCGACCCCCCAGCGCTACCCGCACGCTGTTCCAGGGCGTGCTGCCGTTGCTCCCGCCTGGCTCGCGTCTTCTGAACGACATGGGTGGCGGCGAAGGGAAATCTTCGTGGCCCAAGGCGGCCTACGCCACGGTATGGATACCCGACGACGCGGACGAATCGTGGCGCGAACGGGTGAATGCGTATCTGCGTGACGCTGCGCGCGTAGGCGAAGACGCGCTACAGATGCAGGCAGTGGAGCGCACCAGCGGCGCCTTGATGGCCCGCGTGCATGATGACGTGATGCGCCTGTTCCGCGACATCCCCGACGGCGCGGTGGAAATCGCCCCGCATGGCATGCAGGCATCGCTTTCGAGCAACCTCGGCTGGATGGAAACCATATCGCTCGGGGACGGCCCGGCCTCGCTGGAAGTGGGGATTTACGCCCGAGGCGACGCTGAAGATAAGCTGACCGAGCACGGATTGGCCATCCGGCGCGTGCTCACCGCATCAAGGATGCATGTCCAAGCGCAACCGGTGGTTCCCGGCTGTTTCACTCCTCCGGATGCACGGTTGATCCAGGCCGCGCTTGAAGCGACAACGGAAAACAGCGGCGGCGCCGGACCGGTCGGCGGACACTGTTTCGTGGAAATCGGCGCCATCCGCAACAAGCTCGCCGCCATCCACGGCGACGTGACGCCGCAGGCCACCGTGCTCCCGGTCGCGACCATCCGGGACGAGCACTCGACGAAGGAGCGGGCCAACATCGCCTCTGCGGCGCGTTTGATGAAAGCCCTGCGCGGCACGTACGACCGCCTGGCCGTCGCCGGCTAGGCGACCACCAGGCTGACCAGCTTGCCCTTCACGTAAATTTCCTTCTTGAGGGTTTTGCCCTCCAGAAATTTCTGCACGTGAGGATCGGCTTTCGCCTTGGCGATGATCTCGGCATCCGCGGTGTCGGCGGCGACCTCGATGTTGGCGCGCAGCTTGCCGTTCACCTGGACGACGATGGTGAGCGTGGTCTGCACCAGGTACTTGGCGTCGAACGCGGGCCACGACTGGTCCATGGCGAAGCCCTTGCCGCCGAGCGTCTCCCACAGTTCCTCGGCCAGATGCGGCGCGATGGGCGACAACATGAGCGCGATGGCCTTGCCGGCCTCGGGCGAGACGGACTCCTTGGTGTCGATGACGTTCAGCAGTTCCATGAGCGTGGAGATGGCCGTGTTGAAGTGCAGCTTCTCGACGTCCTCGGCAACCTTCTTGATGGCGCGGTGCAGCGATGCCAGCGTTTCGGCGTCATCCGTGGCGCCCTGCTTGGTTTTTTCGCTGACGGCGCGCCACATGCGCTGCACGAAACGGTCGGTGCCGCGGATGCCGGTGTCGCTCCAGTCGCCGCCGTCGGTGAACGGACCCATGAACATGAGGTACAGGCGGAACACGTCTGAGCCGTGACGGTCGACGAACGCGTCGGGGCTGACCACGTTGCCTTTGCTCTTGGACATCTTGGCGCCCTGGTTGGTGATGAGGCCCTGGTGCACCAGCCGCTTGAACGGCTCGGCGTGTTCCACGCAGCCGAAGTCCTTCAGCGCCATCATGACGAAGCGGGCATAGATGAGGTGCATGCAGGCGTGCTCGGGACCGCCGATGTACATGTCCACCGGCATCCAGTTCTTCTCGGTCTTCACGTCGATAAGCTCGGTGACGCCGGGATGCTGCTTCAGCGATTCCTGCTGGTGACCGGCAAGGTACATGAGGTAGTAGAAGCTGGAGCACACGAATGTGTCCATGGTGTCGTATTCCGGGCGCCAGCCTTTGCCGAAGATCTTCTCGGTGCGCTCGACGAACTCCTTGCTCAGCTTCAGCGGCGATTCGCCGGTGGGACGGAACTCCACGTCGGTCGGCAGCGTCCACGGCAGGTGCTCTTCGGGGACCGGATGCGGGTTTCCCTCGGGGTCGTAGACGATGGGGATCGGCGCGCCCCAGTAGCGCTGGCGCGAGACGAGCCAGTCGCGCAGGCGGTAATGCACGGCGCGCTTGGCGATCTTCATCTCCTTCTCCATGTGGTCGATGATGTCCTTGCGAACCTCACCCCACTTGCGGCCTTTGAATTTCTCGGGTTGCTGCAGAACGGCTTCGGGCTCCTTGGAGTAACAGATCTCCAGATCCCTCACCTTCTTGGCCTCCTTCGGATCGGCGGGGAACATCACCGGACGAAGCGGGATGCCGTACTTCTTCGCGAACGCGAAGTCGCGCTGGTCGTGGGCCGAGCAGTGGACGATGCCGGTGCCGTAGTCCATGACCACGAACGACGCCACCCAGATGGGCAGATCGCCGGTTCCGAACGGATTGTCCACGTACCGGCCGGTGAAGATGCCCTCCACGTCCTCGTCGAAATTGAAACGCTTGGCAGCCTTCTTCTTTTTGATCTTGTCGATGAACGCCAGGATCTCCGGCTCCTGCTTGGTGCCTTTGATCATCTTCAACAGTAGCGGATGTTCGGGCGCGATGACCGTGAACGTTTGAGCCATGAACGTCTGCGGCACGGAGTCGTACACCTCGAACTCGTCGCCCAAGTCCTTCACCCTGGACTTGATATTCACGCCTTCGCTGCGGCCGATCCAGTTGCGCTGCATGATCTTGGTCTTCTCCGGCCAATCCAGGCCGTCCAGGCCATCGAGCAACTTCTGGGCGTAGTCGGTGATCTTCCAGTACCACTGCTCCAACGGCTTCTGCACCACCTCGGTGCCGCAACGCTCGCACTTGCCTTCCCACACCTGCTCGTTGGCCAGCACGGTCTGGTCCTTGGGACAGTAGTTCACGTTCCCCTTCTTCTTATAGGCCAGGCCATGGCGGTGCATTTCCAAAAACAGCCACTGCGTCCAACGGTAATACTCCGGCGTGGACGTGTTCACCATCTTGTCCCAGTCGTACATGCAGCCGATGCGCTTGAGCTGCGCAATCATGGTCTGCACGTTCTTGGCGATGGATTCGTTGGGATGAATGCCGGTCTTGATGGCGTAGTTTTCGGCGGGCAGGCCGAACGCGTCGAAGCCCATGGGCGAAAACACGCTGCGGCCCTTCATGCGCTGGAAGCGCGCGTAGCTGTCGGCCGGAGCGAAGTTGTACCAGTGGCCTACGTGCAGCTTGTCGCCGCTCGGGTACGGAAACATGACCATGGAATAGAACTTGTCCTTGGCCTTGGAGAGATCGGCGTTGAATGCCTTGGCATCATCCCATTTCTTCTGCCACTTGGACTCGACGGAGGTAGGCTCGTAATTCGGCATGGCGGTATCCTAGTGCTTTGCGGGGCCCTCCGCCAGTTTTTGCGGGAAACCCGTCGTCAGCCGTCGGCGAAGTTGACACACGGGAAGCATTCCCTTTGTATGTGCCGCCGACATCATTCCGTAACCGCATGCCAAGCACCATCAACGCCGTCGATAACCTGACTCCGTTCTTCGCGGGCCATCTGCAAACCATGAGCCCAATGGCGCCGCGAGACGCACTGGACCACTGGGATGCCAACAAGGACCACATGCGCAGCGTCGCGCTTGCGAACTTGGACGTAGACAAGATGCAAGGCGACCACCTGGCCGCCTGCGTGCGGCAGGCCTTCGACCGCGTGTGGGCGACCATCCCGCCCGGTCGTCTGAGCGGTTTCGAGGATCAGGCCAAAATCCTGGGGTTGGTGTACCGCGTGGCGTCCCAGATGCATGCCGTGCGCGAGCTGCTGAACCTCAGCGGCGCGAAAGAAAGAGGTTTACGCGACATGACCACGCCGATCGTGTTCCGCAATCGCAAGCCGGACGACTTGCCGAAACCCGGCGCGGCGGTCACGGACAGCGGCCGCATCATGGGCATGGCCATGGGCACCGGCAACATCCGGCTGCGCGGCGGAGACATCGACAAGGAGGCGCTCGCCAAGAAGCTGCGCCTGTCCCCCGTCATGCGCGTCGCGCTGGACGACCGCTCGGCGCACTTCAAAACGGCGGAGGGTTTTTACGCCGGTACGACCGTCGATTACGCCGCCGCAAAAACGCCCGCGACGACCGAGGTCACGCTGGGCGGCCGCACGGCGCGGATCAACAAAAGCGCCGCCGGAGTGGACGCGCTGCGGGTGGAAGCGTTCGGCTGGGGCGACATGGAATACAGCGTGCCGTTGGCGATCATCCACGACATTCTGAGACAGTACGGCGACCGCGCGGTGGAGATCGTCGATGCCCGTGAAGGACTGCCGCTGAAAAAGTCCTGAAAAGAACCGAGCGGGGGTGTACACTGTCCCGGCTCATGGCGAAGTTGCCCACGGTGGCGATCATCGGCAGGCCGAATACCGGCAAGTCCACGCTGTTCAACCGCATGGTGGGCAAACGTCGCGCCATCGTGAGCGAAGTGCCGGGAACGACCCGCGACCACATCTCGGAGCGCATGGACGAGGAAGACGTCAGCTACCTGCTGGTGGACACGGGAGGCATGGGCGCGACCTACGACACCGATTTCGAGGAGGACGTCTACGAACAGTCCATGCTCGCCGTGGAACACGCCGATCTCATCGTGCTCACGATCAACGGCAAGGAGGAGATGACCGAAGACGACCACCGCGTCATCGACGTGCTGCGCAAGAAGCGCAAACGCCACGTGCCGGTGATCGTGGCACTCACCAAGATCGACAACGACGAGATCGCGGAGGAGATCTCGCCGCAGCCGCACGAAATCCGCATCGGCGACCGGCTGCTGCACATCAGCGCCACGCACAACCGCGGCATCGACGAGCTGCGCGAGGCGATCGCGGAGGAGCTGAAAACATTGCACTTCGGCAAGCTGGAGGAGACCAACGACGGCGTGCTGCGCATCGCCATCGTCGGCAAGCCAAACGTCGGCAAGAGCTCACTCGTGAACGCCATGATGAACGACGCCCAGCGCGAATCGAGCGCGCTGCTGGTGTCCGACGTGGCGGGCACCACCCGTGACAGCACCGACACGCTGGTGCACTACGAAGGCCGCCCGTACATGCTGGTGGATACCGCCGGCATCAAGAAGCACGCCAAGACGCTGGCCGAAATCGAGCGCTACGCCATGCTGCGCACGGTGCAGGCGGTGGACAGCTGCGACATCGCCGTGCTGGTTCTGGACGCCACCCAGGCCGAGGTGACGCAGCAGGACAAGAAGATCGCCAGCCTCATCGTCCAGTCGGGCAAAGGCATGATCATCCTGGTGAACAAGATGGACACGCTGAAAGGCGAGGCGCGCAAAGAGAAGATGGCCGACGTCCAGCTGATGCTGAACTTCTGCCGCTTCGCGAAGATGATGCCGGTATCGGCCAAGACCCGCGACGGCATCACGAAGATCTTCGACGTCGCGGATGGCGTGCAGGCCGCGCGCAAACTGCGCATCCCGATGCGGGACCTGAAGAAATGGTTCGAGCGCGTGACGTACGGCCAGCCGCTGGGCGAGATCGCGCGCAGCAAGTACATCACCCAGGCGGACGACATCCCGCCCACCTTCGTGGTGTTCGTGAAGAACCCAAAGAACGTCGGCGTGTCGCAGCTTCGGTACTTGGACAACCGGCTGCGCGAAACGTTCGGTTTCGACGGCACTCCGGTGCGGTGGATCACCAAGAGCACGCAGCGCGAACGGCCCGCCTACCTGGACAAGGAATGAAGCAAGCCGGCGTCCGGTTGCGGCGCTTGCTGCTGGAAGTCGGCATGCCGGCCGCCGTTCTCGTGACTGCAGTCCTGGTGATTTACGGATCGTCGCTGAACAACAAATTCGTCAGCTGGGACGACACCGGACTCATCTACAACAACCCGGTGATCCGGGGCCTGAACGCCGCGAACGTGAAACAGGCGTTTTCGATGTACGACCCCGAGCTGTATATCCCTCTCACGTTCGTCAGTTGGCAATTCGACTATATGGCAGGCGGCCTGCAGCCGTTCATGTACCACTTCGGCAACATGGTGCTGCATGCCTTGTGCGCGCTGCTCACGCTGCTATTCGTCCGCAAGGTCACCGGCAAGCCGTGGCTGGGCTGGATGGCCGGTTTGCTGTTCGCCGTGCACCCGCTGCACGTGGAGGCGGTGGCGTGGGCCAGTGCCCGCAAAGACGTGCTGTCGGCGTTCTTCGCGCTGGCGAGCATGACGGCCTACGCCCACTACGCGGGTTCCGGGCGGCGGGGCATATGGTGGCTGTACGGGGCTTCCGTCGCGCTGTTTGCGCTGGCGCTGATGGCCAAAGTTTCGGTGGTCATGGTGCCGGTGTTGCTCGTCGCGCTGGATTGGATGCGACGGCGCCCGATGAGCAAGGCGGCGATCGCGGACAAGGTGCCGTACGTGACGCTGTCTGTGGTCTTCGGCATCGTGGCGTTGTTCGGCAAAAAGCAGATCCTGGCCGAAACAGGCACCTGGGAGAAAATCCTGATGGCGGGGAAGAGCACCGTGTTTTACCTGCAGAAGCTGCTGGTCCCGATCGACCTGACGGTGATCTACCCGTACGTGAAGCCCATCACGCTGTCGTCACCGGATTTCTGGGTGCCGGCGGCGCTGTCGCTTGGACTGGTCGCGCTGACGGTATGGCTGGCGCTGCGCTGGCGCGAAGCGGCGTTCTGCCTGGCGTTCTTCCTGCTCAACATCATCCCGTCGTTCACGAACTTCGCCAAAGACGGCGAACTGTACGTGGCATCCGACCGTTATGCCTACATCGCCTCGATCGGGATCTTTGTGCTGGCGGGGCTCTTGCTGGAACGCCTTGCGATGCGCGCCGGCGGCGGCCGGTCTACGGACAGGTTCGCCGGCATCGCCGCGACGTCCTTCGCCGCGGTGGCGATGGGCTTCGGCCTGTTGGCAGCCGTGCAAACGACCATCTGGCGCGACAGCGAAACGCTCTTCCGCGACGTGATCCGCAAACAGCCCGATTCCATCGCGGCACACTTGAACCTCGCGATCATCCTGCGCGAAACCGGCAGGCTTGAAGAGGCGCTGGCCGAAACGCACGCCGCGCTCGCCATCCACCCGCGCATGGAGGTGTATACGAACTTCGCGAACGTGTACAAGCTGCAGGGGCGCACCGAGCTTGCCGCCGAGCAATACCGCATCGCGGCCGCGAGCTACCCGGAAAAACCGGAGCCGCACATGGGACTCGGCATCATTGCACAGGAGCAAGGACGCTACGACGAAGCGATCGCCGCCTACAGGAAAGCCATCGGTCTCGAACCCAAGTTCACCGCGGCGTACGTGAACCTCGCAAGCACCTACGAGCATCTGGGGCGCTACGACGAAGCCGAGGCGGAGCTGAAGAAAGCGTTGGACATCAGCCCGTCGTTCGCCGACGGCTGGTACTCGCTGGGAGTCGTGCAGATCGGCAAAAAGGACTTCCCCGGCGCCACGGCGTCCTTCCGCAAGGCGATGGAATTGAATCCCGGCATGACGGAAGCGGCGGTGGACCTGGCCGCATCGGAACTCACGCAGGGTCGCCCGGCCGAGGCGCTGGAAATCCTGAAGGCCGTCCTGAGAAAGGACCCGGAAAACGCCGGAGCCAAGGCGCTGGTCAACGAAATGGCCAGGCGCGGGATCATCGGAACGAAGTAAGCGCATGCCGAAGCGGCCGGGAGCGTTCGCATCCCCGCCGCCTTGGCGTTCATACGCTTGCGTGACGCACTATCCGCGGGCGCTGCTTTCCTTCGAGTCCTTGACGCGGCCGTCCTCATGAATCGGCAGCGGGTAGGCCTCGATGACCACCTCCAGTTTGTCCATAAGCTTCTTGGCATCGTCATCGAACACCATGTTCGGCGGAATGCTGCGCTTGCACAGCTCCTCCACGATGTGGGGCACGGCGTTGGAGATGCCGCCCGAATTCGTGAGGATGCCGATGGGACGTCCTTCGTCGTAGGCGATCGTCAGTTCGTTGAGCGTGCCGATGCCGCCGCCGACGATGACGATGGCGTCGCTGGAACGGATGTTGATGATGTCGCGCTCCATGAAACCCATGCCCGTGAACACGATGATGTCGTGTCCGGCAGGCGACTTGTACTCGCTGTCATGCTCGAATTCCGAAAACGCCGGCGAAATGCCCATAGTCAGGCCGCCGGCCTCCTTGGCGGCGAGCATGGCGTCATGCGGCAAGCCCGGGCACGCCCCGTTGATGAAGATGTGTCCGCGGCTGCCGATCTCGTGACCGATCTGCCGCGCCTTGTCGCGGGCGATGGGATCTTCGATCTGAGGTCCGCTTGCGGAGCCCATCACGCCGATTTTCAGTTTGCGCTTTTTGACGATCATACGGGTGGGGAAAGTATACGAAGGAAAGGCGTTGCGGTGCTACTGGACATCCGTGCCGAAGTCCGCGCGGCACACGCCTCGCAGATCCGGTGACAGCTTCTCATCCACCTGTTCGCAACGGCCGCTCTCGCCGGTCAGACGGGCAAGGCAGTACGCCAGGTAGTCTCCGTGCGACGGGGTATGCAACGTCGCTCCATCGGCGGCAAGCCGCTCGACTTGGACGGGGTACGGCAATGCGCCGCACGCGCGGACGTCGCCGGACAAGATGGCGTCCTGGATGAGATGCAGCTGCTCGAGAACCACCGGATCTGTTTCGGTTTTCATGAGCTTCTTCCAGGCCGGGCTGCCTGCGGGAGCGGAGCGTCCGATGCTCTGGATCGCCTCGGCGGCCTGCTTCGCAAACTCGTTGCGCATGTCCGCCTTCAGTTCATCCGGCGTCTTTCCGGCCACCTTGGACAAAACGCCGGCGGCGTCGGCAAGCGTCTCGGCATATTCCTTCGCCGAAGAACCGTTGGCCTGGAACGGCGAAGCGGCGGTGACCTTGGAAGCCAGATCCTTCAGCGCCTCGGCGGTCGCCATCAGATCGACCTTGTCGCCGGACAGCGAGATCTCGCCGATGCTCAAACCGTCGAACATCTTCGCTTCGCCAAGCTGCAACATCGCCGCTTGGAGATTTTGCGTGGACGGCGGCACGAAGGCTACCGCGATGTAGAGCGCGATGACGGCGAAGACGAGGAATGTTCGCATCCAACAAGTATAGCAGAAAATGGCGTTTTTTCCCAGCCCTTAGCCCAGCATCAGCGCAGGTACCTTGCCTTATTCACGTTGTGCTCGTCGTTCGTGCGGGCGTAGCGGATGACGCCGTCCTTGCCGTGCAGGTAGTACCAATACTCGGACGCCTCGGGATTGAGCGCGGCCATGATTGCCGACTCGCCCGGCGACGCGATGGGACCGGGCGGCAGGCCGGCCGATTTGCGCGTGTTGTACTCGGAGTCGGTGTCCAGGTCCGTGACGGTGATGGCCGCCGACGGTTTGCCGACGATGTAGCGCACCGTGGCGTCCACGCCCAGCACGGTGCCTGCTTCCTCGCGCTTCCACAGAATGCCGGAAACCACCGGACGCTCTTCGGGATGGCGCGTCTCTTCTTCGACAAGCGACGCCATGGTCACCGCTTCGTGCAGGTTGCGTCCGCTCGCCCGCAGTTCGGCGGCATGACCTTCCACGACGCGCTTTTCGAACGTCTCCAGCATCCGGCGCAGGAAATCCTCGGGCGTGTACGACGCAGGCGCCACGAAGTACGTCTCCGGGAACAGGTACCCTTCCAGCTTTGAGCCGTACCGGTCGGAGCGCTGCGCGAAGTTCTTGGGCGGCAGGAAAGCCATGTCCGAGAAATCGCATGCATAGGCGCAATCCAGGATGTCGCCGGGCTTACCCAGGCCCTTGGACGCCATGAACGAATCGATGCCGGAAACCGTCCATCCTTCGGGGATGGTGATGCTGATCTCGTTGGATTTGCCGCTCTTGAGCGCATCCAGGATGTCGGACACGGATTGCGATTGGTTCAAGGAGAAACTGCCGGCCTGGAGGTTGGTGTGCTTGCCCGTCAGCCGCGCGTAGGCCTTGAACACGAACGCGGAGCGGATCAGTCCTTTCTCTTCGAGTTTCTGCGCGATGACGCCGACAGAATCCCCTTTCTCGATGACCACGGAAATGGGCTCGGCACTGGCACCGTTCACCGGACCGAGCATGGCCCACGCCCAGCCGCACCCAAGCACGGCCAGAACGGCGATGGCGAGAAGAACGCGTTTCATCCCAAGGATTCTATGGACGGGGGCTTCCACGGATAGTTGACTTTCTTGTATACTGGTTTCTCATTATGGCACAAAAAAACCGGGGACCATTGGTGCGTGAAGCCTTTCAGATCTCGCTGACCAGCGGGAAACTGCAAACGGTCGAAGCCAACATCAACGGCGCGCGCCGCTACCTGGTGGCGCTCCCGCAGAATGACCAGGCCGCCCGGGTCGCAACGTGCCTGGATACGTGCTGGCTGCAGTGCGCGCTGGTCTTCACGGCCGGCCGTGACGTGGGCCTCGGACAGTCCACGCCGGCCGCGGTGGGCGCGGCGGCGACCAATGCAGAAAACGCCACGTTGGCCATCACCGAGGCGATCCAGACGCTGGGGCGCATGCGCACGGGCAATGAAACAACCGTCGCGGCGATGGAGCGGCACCTGCTCGATGCCGGCAGGATGATCGCGCTGTTGTTCGAAGACGGGCGTGCGGAAGGTAATGACATCAAAAACGGCACGACACATGTCCTGCCCGTGAATAAGCACAAAACCGTTTAAGCCATTCCCATTTCCTTCATCATCCCCTGCATGCGCTCGGAGGAGATGAGCTGGGCCTTCTTGATGGCGCGGTTCATGGCGTCCTTCAGGAGCGCCGGCACGCGATCGATGGTCACGGACGGATCGATGATGATCTCGACCACTTCCATCTCGGCGGACACGACCACCTTCACGCCCTGGGCCTCGGCCTCGACGTGGATGTTCTTGAGTTCCTTGCGGACGGCCTTCGCCTGCTGCTGGAGCTTGAAGGACTTGCGGATGTCGGAAAAAGAAGCCATGGCCGGATGGTATCAGCACCTCGCGCGCGGCGCTAGGCGGCCAGACGGAAACCCGACCCCGAC